>JBLHRR010000136.1:0-16134 GCA_047626155.1 Saprospiraceae bacterium
CTTTAGCGATCCAATGAGCGGTTTTGCTCTCTATTTTCAAAATTTCTTTAGCCACAGCAATCGCTTGTTTATTCAAATCCACATTTCGTTTTCCGATACTTCGCAAGGCCCAGTTGACTGCCTTTTTCACATAGATACGTTCGTCTATTGCTTCTCTTTTGATAATGGGAAAGAAAGATTCGTAAACTTCATTACCTGCCTTTTTATCGGCCATACAATAGGCGGCCATAATGGTGAAGCCGGAACGCTTTTCAAACGCTGGCTTCCGTTTTGTCCATTCTTTTATTTTTGTAACAGCATGTTCGCTTTTCGCAAAGAGCCCCATGCAGAAGGAGTCCGTTATCTCCCAATTTTCGAAAGTGACTACCCATTCTTCCATCAATGGAATCGTAACTTCTTTAGGTTTGAACAACTTACTGCACAGTAAACGGGCTTCATAGATATCGGAATCGAATAGCGCCAAGGCCAGTTCCTTGTTCCAACCAATTTCTTTAGCTAACGCTTTTAAGTCCTTGTGATAAACTCCGATGGCATTATTAGAAATGACACCAAATTTCTTTTGTTTGAAGGCCACCTTCTCAGGATCAGCTAATTGGTGAAGACTTTTGATGACTTGTTTTACGGTCATTATTGAAAAGGTGTTTTTATCAGTATTAATCTGCTCTGCTCCCTCTTTACTTCCCTTCATTTTGCAAGCATAAAGATAGATTAAAGCGGTCAAAATCATTAATATCTTTTTATTTTCCTACATTTATAACTGATCCTAAATAAGCTTAGCTTTTTGGATTGACAATATGCCATATCCTCTTAGCGCGCGCAAGTGGATTTGACATATTTTTCTAATCTGCATTCTCAGTATCGCAGCGACCTGCAATGATTCAAAATTGACAAAGGCTGAAAATATGGCTAATGATAAAATGAATGGTAGTTGGACAATGGTTTCTTATAGCGCCTACATGCCTGGTATTCCTACGTTGGAAGAAGGAGACATCCTTTGGGCAATAGACTCTAAGAAATCAACCATTTCTGTGGCAATGAAGGACAAGGAGAGAAGCAACAATCTCGGTTTTGAACCTGATGTCTATTCCTACGAAATAAAGTTGGATAAAATAATTATTAATAAGCGGGAGTATGCTTATAGTATAGCAGAAGACGGCATCTTAAAGTTAGATAAGAATACCGATCCCCGATTATCCAAAGATCAACCCGTGATGCGTTTTAAGCGAATGAAATAATCATCCAGCAGCTCTGCCTTCAGGTGGTTCTGTACTTATACTTATGGCATCCCAACAAACGGAAAAGGACTCTTCAAGTATCTTACTGGAAGGTTTAGTATTGCTTTTCTTCATCTGAACGGACAGCTCCTGAATAAAGCCGTAGATTATTGCAATCAATATCTGATTGTCTACGCGCTTAATTATTCCTTCTTTCTTTCCTGAGCATTTTATCAAAAAAGCCATCGAATTGATTTTATAGCTTTTTGCACTCTGGAGATATAAAAGGGGAAATGATAAACGGAGTGGCAAAGATGAGCAGAAAGGGATTGTTCAAACGATATTTCAGAGAAGATTCCCATAGGGAACAGAGCTGTTCTTTCAAGGGCAAATGGGCAATAGTGCTCATTTTAGAAAAGGATCTCTGTTTATGAATATTTTTGTATAACTCATTGATTAACAACTCTTTATTTTCAAAATAAATATACAAAGTACCATGAGCAATCCTAGCTTCCTTTGCTATTTTGTTCATCGTCAAACCTGACAAGCCGTAGCTACCACTCAGCTTTAAGGTCGCATTGAAAATAGCTTCTATTTTTTGATCATCTCTTGGTCTCATGTAGCAAATATAAATGACTGGTTTGTCATTTAAGAATATTTAGTGTATTTCATACAGTAAGTGATGGCAAAAGTTTAACTTCCCGGTTTGGAAACGATTATGTAAATCAAAACGACCAAAGGGAGAGTGATTTTAGTGTAATACTAACAGGTGACCAACTATTTAAAGTTATTAGATTCTCGTTTAAATGCCTTTTATTTTTTATACAATTTCCAAGATAAAGACTCTTCTCTGTTCGAAATCCGTAAGAAATAAGCTCCTTTACTTAGATTGTTGAGGTCATTCAACCTAAGCTCCTCCTCCCCTTTTCCTGTAACAATTGCTCGCTCTAATACAATTCTTCCGAACACATCTGTCAACTGAACAATGGCGGCTCCAGAAATACGCCCGCCCATGCGAATTTTTAGTTGATCACTAAATGGATTTGGATGAACGGACAACAAAGAATATTCTTTTTCAAAATGAACCAATCGAGCGACGGAATACTCAAAACGGCCGTCTAAGTCCACCATTCTAAGCCTGTAATAATTATCACCCGACATTGGATTCTCATGAATGTAACTATACTGTTGTAAGTCAGATGATTGTCCCTGAGCGGATACGAATCCCAGTACAGACCATTCCCGACCATCAAGAGAATGCTCGATATGAAAACCTTTGCTATCAGATTCTGAAGCGGTTTGCCATCCTAACCAACTTGCATTTTCTTTTGCCTCTGCCCTAAAGTCCAATAATTCCACAGGCAGTGGTAACTGGTAGGTAACATCTAAAAAGGGAGCGTATCCATCTGCCGGAGCTCCATAAGTTTCACTCATGTGCTTTGCCAATCCCGGATGCTCCAATGCGACTACCACTACAAAGGATAACACTACATCTCCATTGTCATCTGTACTGACTCCCTTCAATTTTTCCTGATAGACAAATCCTTCCCGTTCGATTATGGGCTCTCCCCTTCCAATAACTTCTTCTCTTTCAAGACCATCAGCCCCAGTTGACCTTCTAACGGTTCTGGTTTTATACTTTGTTGGATTATTCCGGGCTGCCACCTCTGGTGGTAACAATGCTGCTACACCATCGCCATCATAGAAATTAATATACTCCGGCGAGAAATCGGCATAATCGAAATACATCCGAAGTTGCGTCGTTCCAATAAGGTTAACATGTTCCAAAGCTGGCTCATCCAAATCAACACGGATGGCCCATTTGTTTTCATCTGCCTGCCCGTGAAAACAACCGATATTAGTGGCGTCAGCAGCAGCAGCATTTAGGTCTCCGTCTGTCCATACTAAAGCAACGTCGTCACCGAAGTAACCATTCTTAATATCCAGGACTGGGTTTCTATCATTAAAAAAGAAAGGGTTATCATTTTCACCACTTCGGATAATGTACAAACTTGCACCAGTGACCACCGCATTATCTGGGAGTACTTCGGTATCAAAAGATAAGATGCCCCTGTATTCATTATTCAAACTAAAGGGAAAACCGGTATCGTTGTCTCCTATCCGAATTCCATCCGATGTTGCCGTCTCTTCCAATACATCCACATAACCATCTTCGGAACCAACAGACCAAAACGTTTCATCAGGAAGGCCTCTAAAATCTTCAAAGAAAATATTATCAAATTGGTTTTTGATCTTAAATTGATAACCCTCTTCATCTAAGTGAATGGGATCTGCGGGGAAGTCTCCGATGAGCCCACAAAGTGCAACCCCTCTGAAGTTTTCTCTATCCGTAGGTGTTCCTAAATCCCCTCCCGTTGCATAAGGAGATTCGCCTTGCGGGTAATCAACCTCCCCCGATGGAAATGCTGGATAACCAGGGTCATCAAAACCATAGTAATAATGCATCAGCCCCATTCCATTATCGTATAAAATATTCGGGTGCCCATCTGCCATGCTCTTTCGAATGCCCTCGACTTCGTTCATCATGGCGTTGATCTCTGCATCTGTGATTAGCTCATCCGTATCAATCTGCCCATTACCATTATCATCTCTACTCAGGTCTTCTCGTTTCGGACAGGCATATTGTTCACAGTAATTAAACCCCAGAAAGCTACCAACTACATTAAAATTAGGAAAGTCATAGCTGCTGATAATGAATTTAATATTCGCATTTGCCCGACTCCAAATCTCGTCCATAATATATTGGGTATGCGCGGTGATGGTATTGAATAATGCCTGTTCCGAAGCAGCCTCATCCATATCCATGTTCTTGTACCAACCGCCGCCGGAACGGGCAGCAAGTATGTCATTTCCTCCGATGCTTAACACCACATAATTAACCGATGGGTTATCATTCAATGCATCAATCAGATTTTGCAAATAATCATAGTTTGCTTCATCTGCCCATTGTCGTGCCTCACTTCCAGATACGGCATAATCATTCGATCCGGGTGTACCCGTGCAACCAATAGAAATTTCGAAGGTTTCACTAATAAATCCTTTGTCTCCATGACCATACATTTTTAGGGTGCTTGCATAAGTACCATCGTCCGCCATGTATTGCGCCCAACTATCTCCGGCAACAGCGATGCGCGGAAGAAAATCACAGGTATATGGTAATTGTGCTTTGGTCAGAAAGGTGGAGAAAAATAACACTATAAATACAAAAAAGTATTGGGCACTTCTTTTCATGTTTTTGTTTTTATCGAAATAATAGAGTAGTTACAACCTTCTTAAGTCTATTGAGCTTAGAAGATTACCTTCGATAAAGATACAAAGTACATTTGATTTTTACGTGGCCAAAGGACAAGAAGCAATAGATTCAGAAACAAAGCGAACCCTAAGCTCCTCTTTTTTCCATTTTTACTTCATAAACCTCCCCATCCATTCCCGCCACCGTATTTTCAAAATGAATTTGTGCCTCTCTTACAATTACTTGCAAATCATAATACCGTGATGAGTAGTGTCCAGTAATCAATTGCCCCGCTCCAGCGGCTTTTGCAATCATACCAGCCTGTAAAGCCGTGGTATGTTTGGTCGCAATAGCGCGATCCAGTGCTTCGTGCAAAAAGGTAGTTTCGTGGTAGAGCAAATCCACGCCCTTTATGATTGGGACGATTGCTTCGTTATAAATGGTATCTGAGCAAAAGGCAAAACTCCGTTGTTTAGCAGGCGGCATGAGCAGTTCTTCAACCGGGATAACAATGCCTTTACTAGTGGTGAAATGAGTTCCTGACTTGATTTTTTTGATTTCCGTATGCGGAATGTTATATTCTTCAATTTTTTCAGGACGCATATTTCGCCTATGCGGTTTTTCGCTGAACAAGTAACCGGAAGCCGGCACTCGATGAATCAATGGTATGCTTTGTACTGTGACTTTATCATCTTCAAATATTTGAGTACTGACACTCGTATCAACCACATGAAAATTAATAGGGTAACTTAGAAAAGACTCTGTCCATTTGATTTGAACCTCTATCATTTCCTGTAAACCAAGAGGAGAGAAAATATCCATAGGCTTTTTTCGCCCACGCATGCTCAAGGAGGTGAGCCAGCCAAATAGACCCAATATATGGTCTCCATGCAAGTGACTAATAAAAACCTGGTTAATTTTAGAGGACTGTTTAGTAAATTGAGAAAGACGCAATTGCATACCCTCTCCTGCATCAATAAGGTAAGCGTGATTACCAACTTGAAGCAGCTGAGAAGTAGTGAATCGATCTGGGGTAGGGACTGCAGAGTTACAGCCTAGTATAGTTAGTTGAAAAATCATTCTTCATTACCAGCGTTGAGCTCTCTTTCTATTTCTTCCATCAACACATAATCAATAGATTCCTGAACAGTAGGAATGATGGTTAACACCGAATCCAGTCTGGTAATCGCAATCAATTTCTTGACAGAATCATGATTAACACCTGTTACGACAAAACTACCTTCTTCCGCTTTCCAAAGGCGCTCTGCGGTAAGAATAGAGCTAAGCCCTGAGGAGTCTACAAATTCTGTAGCAGATAAGTCAAGGATAAGGTTAGCAACTCCTTTATTTCTCAAAATAACAAACTCAGATTTTAAATTTGGAGCGACCTCCGTATTCAAGTTTTTTTCCATTACAGAAAGAACTGTGTATTTGTCCTGATTATCTAACGCAAATTTCATAAATCGATATTCAATAGATTAATTAATAACATGTTGTCACGTAGCACAAATATAGTAGAATATTTATAAACTAAACTTTATTCTCTTCTGTTTTCCTTTCGAGTGGGGTGGTCGCTGAGCAATCTTTGTCCTTGTAAACCCTCTATCCGGTACACCATTCATTATTAGTCAAACTCTTATTTCAAAATCTAGTTAATATTTTTCTTCGTTTTTTTTGTAAAAAACGCTACTTAAGACGAACTCGTTTCTTAACGCCGACAATTAGCTTAGCTATTCCTCAAACCAATTAATAAATCAACAAGAATAAGCGTTCATTGATTGCACGAAAAAAAATAATACCTGTTTTGGCAGTTAGCTATATTAAAAAAGCAAGGGATATATGCCAAAAATGCGTGAAGGAGCTTTGCATACGCCGCAATGGCAGCACAACGATTAAAACCCACAGATGGCATTATTTTTTCAATACGAATTCACATATAAAATTAAATAGTACTAATAGTTGTTATCCTTAGCCAGAAAGTTTATTATTGTTTTTTATTATGAATAAGCTTTGTTTTCATCTTTGTTATGCTAATAGAAAACTTACGAGTGAAAACATTGTTTAAGATACCAATAAGAAACAAACATATAAACTTACTACGCTAAAGTAGGCAGTTATGACATACTAAATTCCTTTAAGGATGCAGTTCAAAATGAATTAGTCCGGGTATTCGATTACCGATTTACAGACATAGTTTATTTTCTACCTCAACCTTATCTAACCAAAAAAAGGCTAGATCCATCATGAATAGACGATTTTCTCCAGAAGTAAAGAAAGTAATCTCTCAAAGCCGAGATGAAGCAATCCGTTTAGGTCACGATTTTATCGGAACCGAACACCTGCTCCTTGGTATCATCAGAGATAGACAATCTCTTGCACTCAAAGTGCTCCAATCACTTGATGTCAATACTAAAGCGCTGAAAGACACCATCGAAGACTCTGTCAAACGTGGTTTTGCTCCGAAAGCGTCTTTAAATGTTGGCAATCTTCCTTTAGACAAACAGGCGGAAAAAGTACTCAAAGTAACTTTCCTTGAAGCGAAAAACATGCGCAACGATGAAATTTGCCCAGAGCACCTTGTTCTTTCTATTCTTAAGAATAGCGAAAACCTTGCTTGTAATATTCTAAATCAGTTTGATGTAAATTACGAAATTTACAAATCTGAACTGGAGTATGTACGTCAGGATATGGATTTCAACGGACCAGAAATCTACAACGAAACGCCGTCTGAAGACGAACCTTTCGAAGAAGAAGAAAGCCAGAGATACCAGCGTAAGGGAAATACCAAGTCTCGTACACCTGTTTTAGATAACTTTGGTCGTGATGTCACGAAGTTAGCAGAGGAAGATAAGCTCGACCCGATTATCGGTAGAGAAACAGAAATTGAACGTGTTTCTCAGATATTGAGTCGTCGTAAAAAGAACAACCCGATCCTTATTGGAGAACCTGGGGTGGGTAAAACGGCTATCGTTGAAGGACTTGCGCTACGTATTATACAGCGTAAAGTGTCTCGTACTCTTTTCGGAAAAAGAATTGTCATGTTGGATTTGGCAGCATTAGTTGCTGGTACCAAATACAGAGGTCAGTTTGAAGAGCGTATGAAGGCGATTATGACTGAGTTAGAAAAATCAAGAGATGTTATCCTTTTCATTGATGAAATTCACACGATTGTAGGAGCAGGTGGAGCTACAGGCTCCTTGGATGCTTCCAACATATTCAAGCCAGCATTGGCTCGTGGTGAGTTGCAATGTATTGGAGCTTCTACTTTGGATGAATACCGCCAGCACATTGAAAAAGATGGAGCATTGGACAGACGTTTCCAAAAGGTAATCGTAGATCCGCCATCACCAGAGGAAGCGGTAAACATCTTGAAGAATATCCGTAACAAATATGAAGATTTCCACAACGTAACTTACTCTGATGAAGCCATTCAGGCCTGTGTTATGTTTAGTGTTCGATATATCAGCGACCGTTTCTTACCGGACAAAGCGATTGACGTTTTGGATGAAGTAGGTGCGCGAGTTCACCTCAAAAACATCCACGTTCCTGAGCATATTGAGGAATTGGAGAAGAAAATTGAGGCTTTAAAAGATAAGAAAAATGCAGCCGTTAAGAATCAGCAGTATGAAAAAGCAGCTGACTTACGTGACGATGAATCTAAGTTGATGCGTCAGTTGGAGTTTGCGAAGGTAGAATGGGAAGAGGAGTCTAAGACTAAGCGCTACCCTGTTAACGAAGAGCACATTGCAGAAGTCGTATCTATGATGACCGGTATTCCTGTTAGCCGTGTGGCGCAGAGCGAAAGCAACAAGCTGGTTGGCATGAACGAAGATTTGCAGAAAGCGATTGTTGGTCAAGATGAAGCGATTTTGAAAATTACCAAAGCAATTCAGCGTAACCGTGTTGGTTTGAAAGATCCTTCTAAGCCGATTGGTTCCTTTATCTTCCTTGGACCTACTGGGGTTGGTAAAACGGAATTGGCAAAAGCATTAGCTCGCTACATTTTCGACTCAGAAGATACTTTGATCCGTTTGGATATGTCTGAATATATGGAGAAGTTCTCTGTCTCTCGTTTGATTGGAGCACCTCCAGGGTACGTAGGATATGAAGAAGGAGGGCAGTTGACGGAGAAAGTTCGTCGTAAGCCATACTCTGTAATCTTGTTAGATGAGATCGAAAAAGCGCATCCAGATGTTTACAATATCCTTTTGCAGGTGTTGGATGATGGCCAATTGACAGACGGTTTGGGCAGAAAAGTAGATTTCAAAAATACTTTGATTATCATGACTTCTAATATCGGAGTTCGTCAGTTGAAAGATTTCGGTACAGGTGTTGGTTTTGCAACCAAAGCACGTATGGAATCAGCTGATGACGACTCTAAGTCCATTATTCAGAATGCATTGAAGCGTACCTTCTCTCCAGAGTTCCTGAATCGTATTGACGATGTGGTTGTATTTAACAGCTTAGGAAAAGAGGATATTTTCAAGATCATCGAGATCGCTTTGACCGACTTACATAAGCGTTTGGATGGTATGGGTTATACTATGACACTGGCAGAAGATGCGAAGGCGTTTGTTGCGGAGAAAGGCTTTGACCCACAATTTGGAGCGAGACCATTGCACCGTGCAATTCAAAAATACATTGAAGATCCGTTGGCAGAATTTATTCTGAATGAGAATCCAGTTGAAGGAGTTAAACTCAAGGCGACTATGGATGAAGAGGGTAAAGGATTGGTGATTACCTTGGCTGAGAAGCAGGGTGAGGATACGGAAGCTAAGAAGAAATAGGATCAATTAGATTTGGTCTTTGTCCCGAATCTCTCTTTTGAGGGGTTCGGGATTTTTTTATCTTAAAAATAGGATTCAAAACCCTCCAATCAAATTTTTTCAAAGGCAATTTTCCTTTTCCCAAGTAATTTCCCTTTCTTTATACCCAGATTGGGAAAACTATTATTAGTGTTTACGCGTTAGAAGCTTAGTAGACTCAAAATCAAAGCATTAGATAAATTTCTAAAAAAATTCATTACCATTTTTTCATTAAATTTAAATTCATTTGGCTAAAAGACGAAATTCTTATCCCCGCAGAGAGGAAGCACCAAAATTCAGAATCAATCACCAAATCAGAGTTCCACAAATCAGACTTGTTGGTGACAACTTTGAAGAACTAAGTGAGGCCGTAGGTCAAACCATTGAACCAGGCGTTTACACAACCCGACAAGCACAAGATATCGCCCGTGAGGTTGAACTTGACCTTGTGGAAATCTCTCCAAAAGCAGACCCACCTGTTTGTAAGATCATTGATTACAAGAAATTCCTTTACATAAAGAAGAAGAAGGATAAAGAAATCAAATCAAAAGCTGTAAAAACAGTCATTAAAGAAATTCGTTTTGGCCCGAATACAGATGAACATGATTTTGATTTCAAATTGCGTCATGCCATCAAGTTTCTGGAAGAAGGGGCTAAAGTAAAGGCATACGTTCACTTCCGAGGAAGAACCATCGTCTTTAAAGACCGTGGGGAATTGCTTTTACTGAAGTTATTGAAAGAAACAGATGATATTGGCGCTGCAGAAGCTTTGCCAAAGATGGAAGGTAGAAGAATGATTGTTATCATCGCTCCTAAGAAATCAGCGAAGAGTCTTTCTAAGAAGAAACCGAAAGAAGGACCAAAGAGGCAGAAGGAAGAATCAAAGAAACCTGTAGAAGAATCAAAGAAACCGATTGAGGAATCAAAGAAGCCTATAGAGGCAGTAAAGAAACCGATTGAGGAAGTAAAAGAGCAGAAAGAGGAAATAAAGAAGGAGTAATCCTATATTTCTTCCCCATAAAGTGCATTTGAATTGATTCGACTTCTTTGGTTCGATATAAAATGCCTTTTACTGCATTGAACAGATAAAAAGACTTTATCTTAAAAAATATTTGTCCTTCTCGGACGAAAACAATACCTTTGCAGCCTGCTAAAAAAAGCAGGCTATTTTTTTCACTTACGAGTAGCACATTAAAGATCATGAAGATGTTCTTATTTGTTTACTTAAAAAAGCATATTTATGCCTAAGATGAAGACTCATTCCGGCGCTAAGAAGCGTTTCAAGGTGACCGGATCCGGTAAAATCAAGCGTCGAAGTGCGAAGACTTCGCACATGATGCGTAACAAGACGAAGAAGACCAAGCTTAAATTAAGCCATGCTTCTATCGTTAAAGCTTGCGATGTAAAGAGAATCAAACACCTTCTTTGCTTACGCTAATCAAACCATTTTTTTAACGAGGATACAGGACTAAAGCAATTCGAAAGAATCCCTGTATTGTACTAAAATCACAACTATGCCTAGATCAGTAAATCATGTGGCTTCTAGAAATCGCCGCAAAAAGATTTTAAAACTCGCAAGAGGTTATTTCGGTGCCCGTTCAAAAGTTTATACAGTAGCGAAAAACGCTGTTGAAAAAGCACTTGGATACGCGTACAGAGATAGAAAAAATAAAAAACGTGCTTTCCGTAGATTATGGATCGCTCGTATCAACGCAGGTGCTCGTATGCACGGAACTACTTATTCTCGCTTAATTCACGGCCTTTCTGAAAGTGGCTCTGTATTAAACAGAAAAGTATTAGCCGATTTAGCTATGAATCACCCAGAGGCTTTCAAAGCTGTTGTTGATTCTGCGAAGAAGTAATTAAAACTTCTTACAAAAGAAAAAGGGAATGAAGACTTCGGTTTTTGTTCCCTTTTTTATTTGGTCGCGCATGGCTCTAAGAGGTTTTAACCACAAAGAGAAGAGTCAAAATTTATATCAAAAAAATTTACTTAATTTATAACAAAAATAATTTCCCGATTTCTTTCGTGGAAACGATTATATAAATCACTCTCCCTGTGGTCGTTTTGATTTACATAATCGTTTCCAAATCAGAAAGTTAATTTTTCGTTGTCACTTAAGACCTTTATCTAAGTGAAAATTCGTGACAATATGTTAACCTGCCTCATAAATATCCTCCCCTTACTTAAAGCATAAGACCTATTTCTATGAGCGAGGCAACAAAATGACAATTCTCCCATAATCAGTGAACTATTGGAGCTTTATTTGCATAAAGCAAAAGGAACTTGACTTAAATCACCCCCTCCGAATAAGAAAAAAACAACTACAAATCAATTCTCGTGACTCGCGGACTAATCGCATAGAAATAGAAATTGAGGTTGAGGTTGCGATTGAATTTGTCAAACCACTTGTAAATAATTTTCATATATTTGCACGAAGTAAATTGGACAAGTAGGTAGCTAACATTTTAGTTATTAACCATTCAAATTTGCTTGAGTAAGTGCTTTATTTTTTTGAAAATAGGAAAGGGTTCTCCCGACATATCCCCCTTTTCGTCTCGAAAGGCCAAAATAATTAACTTGCATAATTACATCCCATGTACATAAAACATTCAGTAACACACTTACTACTGTTACTTCTTTGCATATCTACGACTAGCTCTGCTCAAGAAGTAATTAGAGGTCCCTACCTTCAACTTAGTACCACCAATAGTATTCATATAAAATGGCGCACCGATGTCCCTACGGACTCAAGGGTTTGGTATGGTGATTATCATGACAACATGAACGATATTGTCACTGACAATGAATTGACCACAGAGCATAACATTGAGGTTACGGGGCTTCAGCCGAATACTCAGTACTACTATGCGGTGGGAAGTAGCACCATTCAACTTGCCGGAGAATCAGACGATCATTATTTCAAAACCAATCCAGTAGCAAATAGCAACCAAGAGATCAACCTGTGGGTTCTTGGTGATGCTGGTTCAAAGGACAACTTCCAAAGAGAAACCCGTGATGCTTTTTATAATTGGAATGGTGGCGACCACATTGATATGATGTTGCTACTTGGAGACAATGCTTATGAAGATGGAACGGATGAAGAATATCAATTAGGTTGGTTTGAAGATATGTATGAGGACCGATTAATCAATACAGTAATGTGGTCAGCTTATGGAAACCACGATGCAGGTTCTGCTGATAGCGAAACGGAAACCGGTGTTTATTTTGATGTTTTTGATTTCCCCCGAAACGCAGAGTCTGGGGGAGTTGCTTCTGGAACGGAGGCCTACTACTCTATCGACTATGGAAATGTTCACATGGTTTCTCTTAACTCACATGACTCCGATCCTTTAGAAGGTGGTGAAATGAAGACTTGGTTACAGCAAGACCTTGACGCAACTGATAAAGATTGGATCATTGCCATTTTGCACCATGCTCCATACACGGGATATAACGGAAACAACTCTGACAATAATACCAAAGAAAAATTGATGCGGGAAAATATGGTCCCTATCCTGGAAGCTGCTAGCGTTGATTTGGTTATGTACGGACACAGTCACGTGTACCAACGCTCTATGCTTATCAATGGTCATTATGGTATTTCTGCAACCTTCGATCCGGATGTTATGGCCTTGGATATTGGAGATGGAAGAACTGATGGAGATTCTCCTTATGTAAAATCTATTGGCGGACCAGATGATGGAAAAGGGACGGTTTACCTATGTGCAGGAGCTGCCGGACCTCTTTCTGAGAATCACATTTTAGATCATCCGGTTATGTATCACAATAATTCTGCGGTGAATGGCTCTCTGGGTTTAAAAATAAATGGACTCGAACTTAGCGGTTACTACATTGATATTAATGGAAATATAGACGATCATTTTACGATCATCAAACAAGTAGAACCTCCGATTGTAGACATGCTGAATCCAACCAATGGAACTTATTATGAAGACATTGAAGAAATCATCATCTCAGCGGATGCATCGGATAGTGATGGTACCGTTACTCAGGTAGAATTCTTTGTCAATAACAACTCAGTGGGTACTGACTTTGCTGCTCCATACTCTTCTAACTGGACACCAGCAGCTTTAGGTGCTTACCGGCTAAAATGTATTGCTACCGATAATAATGGAAATATAAAATCAGCTATTTCAAATGTTCAAGTTGGCCCTATTTCCTTTTGCCGTGGTTTGCTGAGTACCACTGATGATGCGGAAGAAGATCAGTTTGGGGATGTCAGTTCAGGGAGTTCTGATTTGGAATTAGGTTATGACAACAGTTACCAAATCGTGGGCGTTCGTTTTTCTGATTTAAGAATCCCTAAAAACGCAACCATTAATAGTGCTTATTTGCAATTCACTTCTGACACTCCTTCTAACATTAATCCTGCAAACTACAATATTTACGCAGAGGACAATGACGACTCGGACAATTTCATTGGTGAAAATTACAACTTATCTACTCGTCCAAAAACAGATGCGGTGGTGCAATGGTCACCACCTAACTGGAGCAACTTTGGCGACAACGAGGCCGCCCAACGAACAGGTGACCTTTCTGCCTTAATACAGGAAATCGTTTTCCGACCAGGTTATGCCCCCAAAAGTAGTATCTCCTTTTTGATTGACGGAGTTGGACGAAGAAGAGCCATTTCTCAAAATTTAGATGCCACCAAAGGTGTAGTGCTTTGCATGGAATACAATCCATTCTGTACCGACAGCGATAATGATGGTACTTGTGACCAAGTTGATCAATGTCCAGACGGATTAGAACCAGGCACTCCTTGTGATGATGGTGACCCGGATACTTTTGACGATGCCTTCAACAGTGATTGCATCTGTGCCGGAGAAACCTACGACTGTAACGACGCTTCTGCCTACTATGGCGATCCTTGCGATGATAACAATCCAAATACATACAATGATGTTTGGAATTCCAACTGTGATTGTGAAGGTATTTTTGCGACTATGACTTATGCCTGTTCTACTATTAATGCTGAAGACAATGATGCAGAAGAAGACGATGAAGGAGACGTAGGTATCGGATCCGGAGATTTAGAGTTGGTCAAAGACAACGAGAATCAGATTATCGGATTGCGTTTTACTGGTTTGAATATTCCTTTTGGGGCAATTATCCAACATGCAGATATTCAATTTACAACAGATGCTACGGACAATGAAAACCCTAGTCTCTTGAAAATATATGGCGAAGCAACGGCTAATCCATTGGCTTTCGAAGAAGTAGATTTCAATATTAGTAGTCGACCAAAAACGGTTGCCAATGTCGACTGGACACCTGCGGATTGGAGAAAGAAAGGGAAATCTGAAGTAGCGGAACGAACCATTAATATTGCTTCGGTTATTCAGGAAGCAGTTAACCGTTGGGGCTTTACGGATACTTCTGCTATTGTGATTTTAATAGATGGTGTCGGAAAACGTAGCGCAGAATCCTTTGATGGTGATTCAGATGCGGCTCCAAGGCTTTGTGTTGATTATTCTATTGATGGTCCTCCTGGTGGCGGCAGTGGTTTCCAGGGAGATGAAGGTGATAAGGATTTGAGTGATACTGATTCGGAGATTGAAAAGGAAAAAACGCAAAGCTTGGAGACTTTAAATGTCTTCCCTAATCCTGCTAAACAAGAAGTACACGTGACTTTTAGAAATAATTCCACGGAGCGAATTCCTTTGGTAATTCGGGATATGAGTGGGCGTTTGATTTTTGAGAAAGAGGTGTATGCGCAGGCTGGGAATAATCACTTTTTGATTCCTAAGTTGGAGGCTTCGAATGGGGTTTATATGGTTGGGGTATTGTTGGATGGGGTTTGGGAGTGGCGGAAGTTGGTTGTTTTGGGGAGGTAGGGGGTAGGTGAATCAAAATCAAAAATTCATATATCGTCTCAAAATAACTTTACAGTTAAAAAATAGAATCACTATAGCTTTACAGTCACAGGTCTTGGATCAATATAGCTTTATAGCTCAAAAATAAGGATCAATACAACTTGACAGCTAATATAGTAATATTTGTAGTTTCATTCATAGGAAATGGTTACGGAGGAGTATAAAAATTATCCGGAGGCCTTGGGATTTTTTTTTCTTTCCAGTACCATTTCCAATGCTTTTTCAGCTTACCCGTTTTATGGTGTGCTTTGTTCGGTGTAAGCAAATCAAGAGAGCTATGTGGTAATCGTTCATTGTAGTATTTGATAGATAAATCGACCTGCAGTATTTGCCTTTTCATAAGTTGGAAAATTTTCATCTAACCCAAAAGTATCTTTAAAGGTTCTGTTCATTCTTTCCGCTAATGGATTCTCTAAGGGGTCTCCATTTTCTGTCATACTAATAGTAATAGGATCGCCTTCTCTAACAATAGAATTACCATTTAGTACATCTACATATTCCTTCGCACAATACTGAGATCCTCGATCCGAATGATGGATCAATTTTCGTTCAGGATAGCTACGACTTTTCAGTGCTCGCTCCAATGCGACTACACAACATTTAGCAGTCATCCGCCTTGAAAAATTATAACCCATTACCTTTCTTGAATAGGCATCTGTTATTAAAAACAGATAACAAAAACTATCAAAGACCTTTATATAAGTAATGTCCGACACAAATAATAGTTCACTTTTATCTATCTGTAAGTTCCTCGATTTGTTTGGATAAGTAGGTAATTTATGCCGGCTATCCGTTAGCTTTGGCTTTCTACTTTTGCGATTTACTAATAAATAATTAGCTCTTAAAATATCCAAAAACTTCTGATTCCCTACAGATATACCATGGCTAAGCAACTCTTCTCTCAGTATTGCTAACAATTTATTTGCGCCTAATCGCTTAGCTATTTTTCGTTCTCGTATTA
>JBLHRR010000137.1:0-15810 GCA_047626155.1 Saprospiraceae bacterium
GATGTCAATCCCTTTAAATGGCTGAAGGATGTGTTGGAGCGGATACCGATGCAGTCAATCAAACGGCTGGAGGAGTTGTTGCCCGGGAGGTGGGAGAAGGAGGGGTGTGGTTCGTAAAACGGATACGTTGTAAATTCAAAATAGATCCAGCAGTAACAATTTCAGTCACGAATTTTTCATGGACTAAATATAATGGCAGGATCCTAATTGTTGAATAACAATTCTTAATAATACTATCTACTCATGGGATATAATGTTATATTTCGTGAGTAGATAGTTTGTTAATATCTAATTTAAATAAAATGGTTTCCATAAAAAAAATACTTTTACCCCTTCTTTTAATAGTATTAGTCATACCTCAACTAAAGAGTCAAACTATAGAATGGGAAAAAAACTTTGGAGGAAGTGACAATGATTATTTGTTTTTCAATCAGCAAACAGATGACGGGGGATTTATTGCGGTAGGATCCACCGAGTCAACTGATGGAGATATAAGTGAGAATGCTGGGTTTATGGATTATTGGATCATAAAAATTAATCAAAATGGTGAAATGGAATGGGAAAAAAACCTAGGAGGTACTGATTCTGAATCTGCTAGATATGTAGAACAGACATCAGATGGAGGGTATATTTTATGTGGTAATTCAAAATCCAATGACGGAGACGTGGGAGGAAATAATGGAGATTCTGATTATTGGGTTGTAAAACTTGATGAGGATGGAGAAATAATGTGGGAAAAAAATTATGGTGGAAGCAGTAATGATTTTGCATGGTCAATAAAACAAACAACAGATGAAGGCTATATTGTTTCTGGTTACTCTGGCTCCAGTGACGGAGACGTTAGTGGGAATAACGGAAGTACTGATTATTGGATATTAAAGCTAGATGTTGATGGAGAGATAGTTTGGGATAAAAATTTAGGTGGATCTTCAAATGAAACAGCTCGTTACATTCAACAATCTGAAGATGGAGGATTCGTTGTCGCTGGATTTTCAAGATCCAATGATGGAGATGTAGGAGGAAATAATGGTGGTTTTGATTATTGGATAGTAAAGCTCAATTCGGATGGAGAAATAATGTGGGAAAAGAGCCTAGGAGGATCAAACGATGAAATCGGTTGGTCGGTTGAGGAGCTTATTACTGGTGGCTATATCGTATGCGGTTATTCAAATTCCAATGATGGAGATGTGGGAGGAAATAATGGTGGTTCTGATTATTGGATAGTAGGACTTGGTTCCGATGGAGAAATATTGTGGGAGAAGAATTATGGTGGGAGCAATAATGAATTTACCAATTCACTCCAACAAACTATTGACGGCGGATATATCATTGGTGGAAATTCAGGGTCACTTAACAGTGGTGACGTAGGAGGAAATAATGGTGGTTCTGATTACTGGATTGTGAAGGTTAATCAAACTGGTGAAATATTGTGGGAGAAAAACTTAGGAGGGACTGGCACAGAGGGACTTTGGTGGGTTCAACAAACTATAGATGAAGGCTATATCATTGCTGGCTTTAGTGAATCAAATGACGGCGACGTAGGAGGTAATAATGGAATGGCTGATTATTGGATAGTAAAACTTGCTCCTCTAACCAGCAGTACTACTACACTCGCCAATGACAAGGGGGGAATTAGTATTCAACCTAATCCAAACAAAGGAATATTTTTTATTGAGTCAAATATATTAGGCAGCTCATTTGAAGTCGAAATTTATAATTCTTCGGGCAAGATAGTCTATACTCAAAGTGGTAACTCCAAGCAATTAAATCTACAGGGGATATCCAAAGGGATCTACACTTTAGTTGTGGTTTGTGATTCCGTTACTTATTCTAAATTGTTGTTACTTCAATAATGTTTAAAATACAGTACCTTAATCTCATTCTTGAAATATTTATTGATAATGGGCAAGATGTTTTTTACGGAGATTTTTTTTCTGAGAAGATTTATTCGAAATTGGAAGTAATGATGGATGGAGGTGAAGGGAAGTTGCTAGAAGGAAAAATGACAGGAGTGAAATGAATTTGGGGTTCTTATTAAGCATAAAAGATCGACGTCTTTAATTACAGTACACATTTCACCGCTCTTTCCCACCCTTCAAACCCTCCTGATACTCCCTCAAAACTTCCATCTGCCCCTCATTCGCCAACCGCGCCTGCTTCGCCCAAGCCCCCGGATCAGCCAATCTATACCGGTCACCAGCAGCATTCAATATCTGCATAATATCCGCTTCTGTAGCCGAAGCTAATTTCGACCAATTGTCAATACCACCATCTTTTAGCAATTGCTCAATCTTAGGACCGATGCCCTCAATGATTTTCAAATCATCAAGCCGATAAGCTTCCGCTCCTCTGATTTTCTTGTAGCGTTTCTTTATTTTTGATTTATTTGCCGCACTCAAACCTCTTTGCAAAAGAATCAGATCATCCCATTGACCAACCCGTGCCAGCGCAGCCTGTTGTGGCCAATTCGACGGATCGTGTACAATATACTTTGGGCCGGCCTTCGCTAATATGGCCTTGAGGTCAGCCGCAGAAGTCACCGCCAACCTTGTCCAAGTACTGATATCATTTTCCTTAAGTAGCTTTTCCAGCTTCGATCCAAGCCCCTCTATGATACTTAAATTACTAGGCACAAACACATTGTTATAATTGTTCTCCCGCTGACTTCTCTTTTTCGCTTTGATGATTTTTTGCGGCTTCCTTTTGTTAGGAAGTTCTTTGTCGAAGGCCTCGGCGGTACTTTTTTTCACAGAGAAATAAATCAATCCTTTCTCTGCTTGGTCCGCTGCCTCCATTTCTTTGATCAGCGAATTTGGAGGAGGCACTGGTTCGTAAATCATATTGGCCGAAGTACCTTTGAAGGTTTCCAAAGCTTTATATCTAATTTCCAGCTCCTTATGATTATTACGCAGACTCTTTAATTCCGTATTCACCGACTCCCAGTCGAAGTGAACGGTACTAAGTTCTTCCTCCAGACTTTTAGCCTGTTGTTTCCAGTTCTTAACTTGTCCTTTGAGTTTTGTTTTTGTTTTATTTGTACGTACACTGTTATAAGTATACCAGAACAGGCAACCCAGCAGCCAGGCCAGTGTAAGGACTGGCAACACCTCAAGCGTACACTCCAAGCAGAAGTTGATTAAGTAATGCGGTTTGAGCATAGTTTCTAATATTATAGTTGCTTTCGGGTATGCACGTGGCAATCCGTTTCATAGTATCCAATATTGAAATGTTCGGTGGGATGTGTGTGTAGGACTATTTGAAATCAAAACGTTAAATCCACGAACTGAGCGCTTTTTGATTTTGATTTCCATTTTTATTTTTTCAAGTTCAACTTCAAATCACTCAGTTCGTGAAAGTAGTTAACCTCAACTTCTTCTTCATCTGGATCCTCAAATCGTTCGCTTAACGAATTCCTCTGCGCATTAAAGGAATTGAGGTAGAGGTGCTTTTGAAGTTGAAAAAGTCTTTGCGCTCGTTGCTGTGAAAAAAAAATCAAGCGAAGCGAGCAGCAGCATACTTTCGTTGCGTTTTTGTAGCGTCGTTGCGCTTAGATAGTTCACCAACTACTTAATCTCCAAAACAACCCGTCTATTCTGATATCGCCCTGCCTCTGTATCATTAGAAGCGATCGGTTCCTGCTCTCCTTTTGAGTTTACAACAATCTGTTCGCGGTCAACACCCTTTTGTCGAAGTATTCTTCTTATTCGCATCGCTCTGTTTTTAGCTAAGCGAAGATTCTTCCTTATCGTTCCTTCATTATCCGTGTGACCGGTAATGAAAATGACCTCTCCGCTTTCCTTTACCCTTTTAGCAACAGCGCTCAAATAATCATTAATAACAGTCTTCGAATCTTTCTTATCCGAATAAGTTGAAAAGAGAATCACAGCTTTTTGACCAAAGTCAATTACCTCAGAACCATTTTCGCTTAGTGGTATCCACTTTACAGAAAAACCAAGAGCAGAATTGCTTTCCGAATTCACTTCTTTTTGTACTTCCTTACTGTTCAATCGGATTCGTTCATCCGGTAAGTCCAGTGTCAGTAATTTTCTAATGGCATCTGCACGAGCTAAACCCATATTATTGAATTCTTTAGTGCTTTCTTCTTTCAAAGAATATTCACCAGTTATTTCTAAAATATTGTCCTCCGACTTTCCTACTAACCAAGCTGTTTTTTCAGAATCAAAACCAGGGGTAATTATAGGTGCTGCATTCGACCAGCTAAAAGATAGCGGAATAGGAGCGGAAGCTATCGTCGCAACCACTTCAGTCGGAGAGCCGTAACAAGCCGCTTTGATGATGGAACAATAGCAATAGTGGCAAACAAAAAAATATAAGCCACTGGATAATAGTACTAATATGCTTTTAACCTTCATTCAGAAAGCGAAGATAGGGAATAAATAGAAAAAGGAGGCTGTTTATGTTGACTTTACTTATATTTGCCGCATGGAGGAAAAAGTACTAATTCTTGACTTTGGGTCACAATACACCCAACTTATTGCCCGTCGAATTCGGGAGCTAAACATCTACTCTGAAATTGTTCCGTACAACAAAATTCCAGTACTGGATGATTCTATTAAAGCCGTCATATTATCGGGGAGCCCTTTTTCGGTAACGGAAGAGAAAGCATTACATCCGAATCTCGAAAAAATAATTAACGAACGACCAGTTTTGGCCATTTGTTATGGGGCGCAATATATTGCAAATTATTTTGGTGGAAAAGTGGAGCGTTCCGAAAAAAGAGAATACGGGAAGGCAAAACTTAACGTAAATGGAACGAATGATCCTTTCTTAAAGGAAGTCTCTTCTTCCAGTCAGGTTTGGATGTCTCATGGTGATACCATTATGGCATTGCCGGAACAATTTGAGATACTCGCCGGAACTGATGACATTCCAGTAGCTGCCTTCCGTTCAAAAGCAGCTGCCTTTATACATCCTGTTTATTGCATTCAATTTCATCCGGAGGTAACACATAGTTTGGAAGGAAAACTATTGTTGAAAAACTTCTGTATCGATATTGCTGGTTGCAAAGGTACTTGGACACCTGCTGCTTTTGCAGAGGAAACTGTGGCTGCACTGAAGAAGCAAATCGGAGATGAAAAAGTCCTGATGGCTTTATCCGGAGGAGTAGATTCCACTGTAGCTGCAATGTTATTACATCGGGCAGTTGGTAAAAATTTATATTGCTTTTTCATTGACAATGGGTTATTGAGAAAAGGCGAATACGAAGAAGTTCTAGCGTCCTATGAAGGTATGGGTTTGAATATCAAAGGAATAGATGCAAAGCAAAAGTTCTGGTCTGAGTTGGCTGGCGTTTCTGATCCTGAGAAAAAACGAAAAATAATTGGACGATTGTTCATCGAAGCATTTGACGAACAATCTTCTGCACAAGATGATTTTAGTTGGTTGGGGCAAGGCACAATCTATCCGGATGTTATAGAATCCATTTCTGTTCATGGCCCAAGTGTCACCATCAAATCGCATCACAACGTAGGTGGTTTGCCTCCGGAAATGAAAATGAAAATAGTGGAGCCGCTTCGCATGTTATTTAAAGATGAAGTTAGAAAAGTGGGAGCGGAGTTAGATATCACTCCTGACATTTTAAACCGTCATCCATTCCCTGGCCCTGGTTTGGCCATCCGGATTTTAGGCCCAGTCAGTGAAGACAAAGTAAAATTATTACAAGAAGCAGATGCCGTTTTTATCAATAACTTGAAAAAACACGATCTTTACGATAAGGTCTGGCAAGCTTGTACCATTTTGTTGCCCGTACAATCCGTAGGTGTGATGGGAGACGAAAGAACCTATGAATTTACGATTGCCCTTCGAGCTGTTAATTCCATGGATGGGATGACCGCAGAATGGAGTAAATTGCCACATGAATTTCTGGCAACAGTTTCCAGTGAAATAATCAACAACGTAAAAGGAATAAATAGAGTAGTATATGACATCAGTACCAAACCACCCGCAACGATTGAGTGGGAATAATTTCGTTGCTTATAAAAACATAAGCCTCTTTCTGTTGGCTAGTCTATTTTTCATGCTCTCTTCTTGCGATGCCTTGAAAAAGGTACCTCGTGAAGATAAGTCAAAGGAAAATGAGGAACTGGAAGAAATAAAAGGCTCTAGAGTCTACAATCCTGCATCGGGCAAATGGGAGGAACCGAGTGCCCCTGCGAGCACCATGGATACTATTGCTTGGACGGAACCCAGTATCGATGTCGCCCCTCCAATGACCAGTGATGGTTCAGGGGATGGCTCTGGGGATGGTATCGGTGTAAAAAAGGATGAATATAATGTAGCAATCCTACTTCCTTTTATGACCAATAATTTTGAGGACTTAGATGGAAGGATCAATCAAAAATCGGAACTGGCTATTAATTTTTACGGTGGTATGCAAATGGCATTCTCGGAATTGTCCGAGGAAGGAGTAAAGCTCAATGTCAGTGTCCATGATACGCAAGCTTCAGAGTCAGTTGTAAGTGAATTGTTGGAAAATGAAAAAGTAGCCTGCGCTGACTTGATCATCGGGCCCATTTCTAAGAATAATCTGAAATTGGTAGCTGAATATACGAAAGCGAAAAAGAAGCCGATGGTTTCTCCTTTGAGTCCGTCTACTTCTATTGCGAAAGACAATCCTTATTACTTACAAGTGAGCCCAGGGTTGGAAGAACATTGCAAAACTATTTCCAGACATGCCCTTGATAAATACAAGCCAGAACAATTGGTTTTAGTTTGCCGAAATAAAAAAGCAGAAACCAATCGACTCCAATATTTTCAAACCGCTAATCAGGAGCACGCTGGGAAAAGCAATGTAGATCCTTTAAAAGAATTCATTGTAACCGATGCCTCTATCGATTTTTCAGAAATGGATATAACCCCTTATATTCTTTCTGGAAAAACAACGGTATTTATTGTTCCCTCTTGGTCTAATGAATCTTTTATTTATTCGTTGATGCGTAATGTCAGCATTGCCAAAGGAAAAAACAAAGTTGTATTCTACGGAATGCCACAATGGATGAATTTTGAACAAATCAGTTACGACTATTTTGAAAATCTAAACCTACATGTCAGCAGCGACACCGATATCAACTCAGATTCTGATGAGGTAAAACGCTTTAAGCAAAATTTCTATTACAAGTTTGGTAGTCTTCCGGAAGAAGAGGCCTATGTGGGCTACGATGTCATGCGTTACTTCGGTAGGGAGCTATTTGAAGGTGGAACACAATTCCAGAAAACCATAGATCAAAACGGAAAAGACATGTTACATACGCGTTTTGCTTTGTCACCGGTAGCACCAAATGATGCCAAACCAGAAGATTATTCCAAGATAGAGCGATATGAAAATAGCTATGTGAATATCCTGCAATTTAAGCATTTTCATTTCCAATTGGCTGATTAGTAAGTAATAGGGCTTAACCCAAATAATTAAACGTCCTAACAATAAGCAAAGCCTTAGCTTTGTTTAATACCTCGAATGTAATTTACGTTCGAGGTGTTTTTTTATATAAGAAGAACGTAATAGCAAGGACCTCAAAGTGAGTGAAAGGGATTGATAGAAAACCCTGCGTTTTTTATAGTATCTCGCTCTGTGGCCTCGGTACTCTCTGCCTGATATACCTTCACTATATCGTATGCTCACACAGAGCAGAGAGCTAACGCACCTTAATTCGTATAGGAATCGTAGCGTTTTCGTAGCGCCGTTGCGGTTACCAAAAAACAAAAGACATGAAACAAATCATCCTACTGTTCTTACTACTTTCCTTTTTCGCCTGCCCGACACAAAGTAAAATTGAGGCCAATAACAGTAAGAATACAAAAAAGTCAAAACCTGTTGTCAGTCAACAAAAAACCATTCCAACGCCCTCTTATCTAAGTTATTCCTGGTTAACAAAAGATCAAAACACAAGTACCATCGTCAATCGAACTTCTGTTCCAAAAGGATATAAAAGGAAGAACGTCGGCAAAGGCAGTTTCGCCGAATGGCTCCGTTACCTACCGTTGTTTGAAAAACAGCACCTGGTGAAATTGCATGACGGTTCAAAGAAATGGAATCAGTTTGCCCACCACGCAGTCGTTGATATGGATGTAGGGAAAGCAGATCTCCAACAATGTGCTGACGCAGTCATGCGATTACAGGCAGAGTACCATTACAGCACCAAAGCATATGATAAAATTCATTTCAATTATACCAGTGGTGATCGAGTTTCCTTCGAAGATTGGCGAAAGGGGAGGCGTCCCAAAGTCAATGGCAATAAAGTCAATTTCGTCAACAACGGAAAAGTGTCAAACGGCTATTCCAACTTCAAAGCTTACCTCCGTCAGATATTCACCTATGCAGGTACAGCATCATTATCGAAAGAATTGAAGTCAAAAAAATTAAAAGAGATCCAAGCTGGCGACGTATTCATTCAAGGCGGTTTCCCGGGACATGCGATATTGGTGTTAGACGTAGCCATCAATGAAAAAGGAGAGAAGCTATTTATGGTCGGCCAATCATATATGCCTGCTCAGGAATTTCATGTTTTAAAAAATAAAGAAAACAAAAAGCTAAGTCCCTGGTATAGTACAACAGAAATCCATGAGGTAATAGAAACGCCAGAATGGACTTTTAAGCGAAGTGATTTGAAGGGCTGGAATTAGAGAAAATCGAAGGTCGCTTATTTGATGGAGAAGCTAAAAAAGATTACTTTTACATTTAGCTTAAAAGTAACCGTAGCGGCGCAACAAAAGCGCTACGTTTTCACGAATTGAGTGTACCCACTAGAGTTTATTCCAAAATAATTTGTATGTTCTCAAATGATCTTTTTATCCAGCACTTCAGCATAAACTCTAATTAAAAAATTATAAATTAACGAATCAACTTTTATGATGACACCTGAGCGCCACGCAAAATTCGAAAAAGTAGTCAGACAAAGGCAAACCAACATGACGGTCATCTTAGAGAATGTACACGACCCACATAATATTGGAGCCGTTTTGCGTAGTTGTGACGCAGTAGGCATTAAAGAGTTATACATATTACATACCCGGCCGGATCTAGTGAAAGAGAAAGTGGTCGTGAATAAGCAAACCTCAACCGGAGCAAGAAAGTGGGTGGATGTATTTCTGTTTAAAGATGCAGATGCTTGTTTTGCCCACATTAGAAAGAAATACGATAAGGTTCTTGGAACACATATGTCAGAAGAAGCTGTAGGAATGCATGCGATAGATATGACTCAGTCGATTGCCTTTCTGTTTGGCAATGAGAAGGAGGGATTGACGAAAGAGGCACTTTCTTACTGTGATGGAAACTTCCTGATACCGATGAAAGGAATGGTGCAAAGCCTGAATATCTCTGTTGCTTGCGCGGTCACTCTTTTTGAGGCGCAACGGCAACGAGAAATTAATGGTAATTACACTGATAAGCCTGTTGGAACAGAAGACCAGCAGAAGGAATTATTAACAACATACTTACAGCGACATGAAACCAAGTGGAAAGGCAAAGAGATCGTAGAGTTGTAGAGAAGATGAAAAAAAAATGCTCTGAGCTTAAGCAGAGCATTCCTTTTTAATAACCTTATTTCTATGGTTATCCTTTCAGCAAAAAGGTATGCATTGCATTAGGCAAATAGAATGCCGTTAGTCTTTAAATTGAATCCCATTTATGAAGTCTTATATATATATATTTCTATCCTGTTTATGTTGCTCTTTACTATGGTCTTGTGTAACAGGAGGTGACTCGACTGACCCGTTTACAAAATGTAAATATGGAAAACCGCAACCCGTTTTCGAAGGAACTTTTGCTAAGATCGATAGTCAAAAGTGGGAAATCAAAGGAATGGATGGAATTGAGCAAGTCTGGTTTGAAAGCGGTATGCATCTGGAACTTTTGCAACAAGGCTGCAATAAAGTTAAACAAACCTTTCATTTTAAATTACCAGGTACTTTTGGGGCGGATGAGAACTGGGTTCTCCTTGCAGCCAGTCAATTCCAATATCTGAGTGGCATTTCAGAGCGTCATTTTGAGTTGGGAATATGGGGTCAGGCCATTGTTCAGGATAGTAGTAGCCTGTTTTTGGGAGAGAAAATAAGTCTCCAGCCGGGGTATTCTATCAAAATTGATAAAATCAGCGGAGGCGATTTTGCCGTTTTGATGGTGGAGCTTTCTGAAGATTAAAGCCGTTCAGTCCTTGTCTGCGTCATTTTACCAGCCATATGTTGGGGTTCAGGACAAGAGTTCAGATTTCAAGTCCTAATTATTTGTTTTTCCCAGCAAATGAAATACCTTTAAGGTAGTAGAGAGGTATTAGTATGCCAATACAATATCACCGTCTCCACCTTCTCACCTAAAAACATACTTTAAGATTACACACCTCATTCACTAAGTAGATTATGTGAATGCTATCTAATGAATATTAAATCTGTCTTACAGTCAGACAGATTTAATATTTAATAGGAATGTCAACGAAGTCTTAAAGCTTAAAATTCAAGTAAATTTTGTATACTTGCTTTAAGTTTTAGTCCGTTTATAAATAAAAACATAATACGATTATATATATGTTTAGTAAATTGAGCTTACCTTTTGCTGCGACGGTTTTAGTCCTTTGGTTGGGACTAGGTTCTTGGTGGTATGGCGCCAACTATTGTGGCGCTCATGCATCACTAGGAGGAGTGCCGGGTTTGTCCTTGATGGATGGGAATTATGAAATTACAGCAACGGAGACTTTTTCCTTTTATAAATCCGGAGCTGATCCTAATATCCCGTCTTCAACAGAGGAGGCTTTCAAAACGCTTGCTACTCATTTGAAAGATGAGCCAGATCGGCAGTTGACCCTTTTTGGGATTTATAGCCCTAATGAAAGTAATGGTACAGGCTTTGAAAATTTAGGCCAAGCCAGAGCAAGTGCCATTCGTGATTATTTGATGGATCTTGGGGTACCTAAGAAAAAGCTGAAAGTAAAAGGCGGTTCTTTTGGAAATGCTTCTTTTGCCAATGGACTAATGTATGGCGGTGTTTACTTCCGTTTTCAAAATGTAAATGAAAGGCCAAATACACCGATAGTCGGAGAAGAAAGTCGGTCAAAGGATTTATTCCAACCGGTGAATATCTATTTTGATGTTAATGAATACGATTTAATTTTAACGGACGATCTGGAGGCTTATTTAAAGGACATCAAATCCTTTTTGCAAAAGAACTCCAATGCTCAGATTTCAATTACAGGTCATACAGATAATAGAGGAAGCGGAGATGCTAACCTCAGCTTGTCAGAAACCAGAGCCAGGAATGTGAAGAAGTTTATGATCCGCTCCGGCTTTGATCCGAAAAGATTGGTGATAGAATACCGAGGGGAGGAGGCACCTTTAAATGCAAATAAATCGGAGGAATCGAAGAAGAAGAATCGGAGAGTTGAATTAAGATTGAGAACTAAGTAACAACGAAAAATTAAATCCCGATTTGGAAACGATTATGTAAATCAAAACGACCAGAGGGAGAGTGGTTTATATAATCGTTTCCACGAAAAAAATCGGGAAATTATTTTTAGTGTAATACTAAGTAAGTAATACTAAATAACAAAAATGCTACATTGCGCCTTACCTGTTTTCTTGCTCATGATGGGAGCTACCTTAATTGGTGGTTGGCTTTCTTGGTTGATCGCGCGGAAAAACATAATGGATACTTCGGAGGAAGTACTTCTGTTAAACAACGAGATTGCTACTTTGCAAGATGAACTGAATCGTCTGTCAGAATACAGCGGTACTTTTCACTCTGATAAAAGAATTTTAAAAGAGGAGAATAAAACCTTGACAGAACGGGTGAACTCTTTGCAGGGCTCGCTTAATAAATTGACAAAGGACAAGGTATTCCTTATGGCGGAATTCAATCGGGTGAATCAGGATTTGGAGCGAGCTAAGGTGCAAAGGGAAGTCCATTTTGCAGAAGGCATGGAGGTTATAGAAGCGGAGCAGTCAACGGATGACGGAGAACTGAATCAACAGATCTTAGAAAGACAATTGTTGGATATTCAAACAGAATTGATGCAATGGAAAATCAAATATGAAGCCCTGCAGGATTCCTTATCCAAGAAAGAAAGAAAAGTGATGGAGTTGGATGAATTGGCCAGAGAGGGCAGAGGGAAGACCAAGAAGAAAAAGTGGGAGGTCCGTTATAAAAAGTTGAAGCTAAAGTTAGTATCCGTTACCAAAGAAAGAGATGCTGTCTTTACGGAAGTAGAGAGCCTGAAAACAGTTAATGATCAATTGTTGACGGAATTATTGAGTACAAAAAATAATATCAAAGAACAGCCTTCTGAACGAAAGAAGATAAAAGAGGAGGTTTTTGACCGCATCAAAAAGAGAAAAGACCTCTTGGATTTTCACCGCCTAGGTGAATTCAATGCCAAGCAGAAAGATGACCTTAAGAAAATCAGTGGAGTAGGGCCTTTTATTGAAAAGAAACTAAATGCCCTCGGGATCTTCAAATTTGAACAATTGGCTAAGCTTACAGACGATGACATCTTCGAAATTATCAAGATTATCGAGGTTCCTTCTGGTATAATTAAAGGCGCAGACTGGATTGAGCAAGCTAAGAATATGAAATAAGAAACTAAGGATTAATTAAAAAAAGCAACCAAATGTTATAAGTTATTCTTTTATTGATCCTAATCCTTATCATTGCATTGAATTTGCGCACGATTCAATATTTATTGGAATTGTGCATAAATAAATTGGCATTCTAGATTAGGTTATTTTGTTACTAATCAAGGCGACAAAAACGGAGTTATGCCTTAGCATAATGAGTATTTCGGCAACGAAGAGTAGTAGCAAAAGAGGCCATCAAGAATGTAAAGTTATTTTTGAACCATTTCACGGCCAATGACAAAGCGAAAAAACACACCTAAGTTTAAAAAAGCAGACAGCTCTAAAAAGTCAGTTGCCCTTACCGATAAGTCAAAATCCCAATGGATTCCCGCACTTGTAATCGGTTTGTTAGCCTTTCTTCTCTACGCCAATACACTTGGCCATTCCTATGTTTTAGATGACTTCTCAGCAATCAAAGACAACTTTGTGACTCAACAGGGTGTCCAAGGTATCCCTACGATACTGAAGACCAGTTACCGCTATGGTTATTGGAATAGTAACGGAAGCCTTTATAGACCTGTCTCTCTGATCACCTTTGCTTTAGAATGGCAAATAGCGCCAGACAGTCCTGGTTTAAGTCACTTCGTAAATGTATTGTTGTATGCCTTGACGGGGATGCTGCTCTTTTTCACCTTAAGTAAGATCTTTAAGAAATACACCCTTCTGCTTCCTTTTTTAGCGACAGTGTTATTTATCGCTCATCCGGTCCATACCGAGGTAGTGGCGAATATAAAATCCAGAGATGAAATATTAGCCTTTCTATTTTGCTTAGGTGCTTTATATTTCCTTTGGGATTATCTGAAGTCAAACAATGTAAAACCGCTTATTTTGGCGGTGGTTTCCTATACCTTGGCGATGTTCTCAAAAGAAAATGCCATTACATTTCTGGCGGTTATTCCTTTGCTGATCTATTGTTTTACCGATAAGTCTTTGACTAAAAATTTAATGGCAAGCTCCTATTTTTTAATTCCGATAGCCTTATATTTTACTGTTCGATATTTCGTTTTGGGTGGTGTTTTTGAAGGCAGTAATGAAGCCTCTGCCTTAGACAATCTGCTAATGGCTACTGATAATTTCGCGGATCAAAAAGCCACTGCATTTGTATTGTTAGGAAAGTACTTAGTGAGTTTGTTTTTACCAGTGACTTTAATTTCTGAATATGGATTTCCCCAAATGGGAATTGTAGGTTGGAGCGATTGGCGCGCCATATTGTCCTTCGTCGTTTTGGCCGGATTAGGTGTTTGGGCCTTGATGAATTTGCGAAAGCAGAGCATTCCAGCTTTCGGTATCTTATACTTCATAATCACCTTTTCAGTCTTTGCCAATGTCATCATCCTGATTGGATCTTCCTTTGGGGAACGTTTTTTATATATGGCCTCTCTTGGCTTTACAATTGCTTTAGCTTGGGGGATGATAAAATGGAGTGGTGCAAATATGGCTCCTTCGCAAAAGAAAGTGTTTGATGAATTACTATCTGCAAAATTACTGGCCGGACTGGCCGCTACAGTTATATTGTTATATAGCGCAAGAACCGTTCTGCGAAACCCCGCATGGGAGAACAGCTACAGCTTGTATAGCGCTGACATTACAAACGTGCCCAATAGCGCAAAATTAAATTACCATCACGGTCTGGAGCAAGTCAAAAAAGGACTGGCCTTAAAACAAGGTCCCGAATACAGACGATGGATAGAAGAAGGCATGAACAGCTACACCAAAGCCATTGAATTGTATCCTGCTTATCACGATGCTTATGGCGAAAGAGGACTTGGCTACTTCCGAATGGGCCAGCTGGACAAAGCCATTGAAAATTATAAATTGTCCATAAAACACAAACCAAATAACTCCAAAGTATACAGTAATATGGGCATCATCTATTTCCAAAAAGGAGAGCTAGATAAAGCCAAAGAGGTATATGAAAAAGCAGTGGAAATTGACCCCAGATTTGTCGATGCTCGTAGAAACCTCGGTTCTGTCTATGCCCAACAAAAACGATTTGATGCGGCTATCGCTCAGTTTACAGAAGCTTTAAAATACGATCCAGACAATGCAACACTGCATCAATATATGGGCTTTGTCTATCGGGATAAAGGAGATACTGCGAATGCTAAGGTTTGGTTGGATAAGGCAAAACGTTTGGAGAAATAACCTTAAGCTTCTAGCTTATTTTGACCAAATGGAACCTCTTAGTATTAGACTTTATTCCAAATAGAATGGTACGGTCGGCCGGAAACCGAAGATCCGAAACCGAATAACCTCTATTACACAAAAATTAATTTCCAGATTTCTTTGGTGGAAACGATTATATAAATCACTCTTCCTTTGGTCATTTTGATTTACATAATCGTTTCCAAATCGGGATTTAATTTTTTGTTCTTACTTAGCACACAAAAAAACTCATCAAAAAAAACTCAATAAAGATTTAATGATCTACTACAAATACATAATCAACCATTCCGAAGAATTATCAGAAGCGCTGATCGGACACCTTTCTCAATTGCCATTTGAAGCCTTTGAAGAAAAAGAAGCTTGCACTGAGGCTTGGTTAGCAGAAACGGAAGACGCCAAAAAAGTCGCAGAGAAGCTAGCAGATCTAAATGACTTGCTTCCATTAACTTACACCATTGAAAAAATAGAACCACAGAACTGGAACGCAAAATGGGAAGAAGCCCATCACTCCATAACGGTAGATGACTTTTGTCAAGTGAGGGCTGATTTTCATGAAAAAGAAGAAGACCTGGAATATGACATCATCATCAATCCCAAAATGGCCTTCGGTACTGCTCATCATGAGACCACCTTCATGATGATTCAGCAAATGCGCTCTATCGAGTGGAAAGACAAATCAGTATTGGACCTGGGCTGTGGCACCGGGGTTCTCGCCATTCTAGCTCAAATGATGGGGTCCACTGATATTCTAGCCATAGATATTGACCCGTATTCCTACGAAAACACATTGGAAAACCTAGAGAAAAATGACATTGCAGGCACTATAACCACTCAACAGGGCACCCTAAAACAAGTAGATCACTCCCCATTTGACGTCATTCTTGCGAACATCAATAGAAGTGTAATTTTAGACTGCCTGCCTGCGTTAAATAAACAATTGAAACCAGGCGGAATCTTACTCGTATCAGGTGTATTGAGTTCTGATAAAGAGTTAGTGATAGGAGCCGCTAAAGACAACAATTTCAG
>JBLHRR010000138.1:0-15677 GCA_047626155.1 Saprospiraceae bacterium
TCCCCCCGGGGGTACTAAAGTCAAATTATAAGGCCTTGTAGGCCAGTAGCTTACAAGGCCTTTGTTATTAGTGACTAAAACAGGAGTAACAAAATTTTATCATTTGTTCATTATTCTGAAGTGATACTAAGTAACCAAAACTTTTCAAGCCTAGGCTTGAAATTATTATACCCTGTTATAGTCTCTTCATTCCAGTTTTCTAAGTGAACTTTAAGCGTTGACGCCACTCTAAGATGTTTGTAACATCCTGACTTCTTATAATGACATGTTCATTATTTGCTCTATAACTCATTCTTCCTATTCTCTGTCTATAGGAATTTTCATGCATAATCGTAAAGTCAGAACCATCGAATAAATGTAACAACGAAAAATTAACTTGCAGATTTGCTTCTGTTTGATCTAAGCGTAATGACCACAGGGAAAGTAGCTTAGGTCAAACAGATGGATGTGAAAATGTGCAAATTGTTCTTTGTGCAATGCTAAGGAATATTTATATAGTACGCTTGTAGTTATTAACACCTAACAATAAAAATACAAAAGAACCTACCATCCCCCAACTCCACCTCCACCGCCACCGCCACCAGAAAATCCACCCCCTCCAGAGCCACTGCCCCCGCCACTCTCCTGCGGCTTTGTAGAAGACCCGGTCAGGTTCTGGGAAAAATTATTTCCAAAACTCCCATAGAAATAGGCTGGGTTTGAACTATTATTCCAATCGGGTCGGTACTTAGCAGCTTCCAGAATGGTTTTGAATTTATCAGACCAAGTATGCTCTACACCCAAGGCAAAGGCAAAGGGTAGCGCTTCTTCAAAATGCTGAGGGGTAAGCCCTGGCGGATTCAGTAAATTGAGCCGGTCTTTCTCTGCCAGTTCCAGATACATTTTGTACCCGTTGATTTTGGATTTCAAATCCAGTTTTTCAGACGTAGGTTTTTTAATCAACCAAATATAAAGGATCAACCCAACAACCGCAGTCCCCACAAAGGCAAATATCGCAAACAGATTCACTCCTTGCGCATAAGGGTCTTTTGCAAAAAGAAAAACAGCTAAAGCTCCAATAAGAATACTAGCCAGTAAAGGCATTGTTATAAACTTTCGATTATACCCTTTTCTGATGAATGCCTGGTGTTGATTGTCCAGATCGCTTTTGTGAACAGCATACGCCGACTCTACATAGGAATGATATTCTCCATCAATACTCACAACGTCTCTGCCGGAAAATAGGGCGTTAAACAGCCGTTTTTCTTCCTCTAGTAACAATTCATCTGCATCTTTCAACCGAAGGAGCTCATAGATTTTGGAAGAGGTGAATATACCGCTTTTCTCTTTTTCTTCAATCTTCAAATAACCTTTTATCGCCAGACTGATAATGCTGGCAGTAAAGCTTTTGGATTGATAGCCTTCTTTAGAAATGTAATTAATAGAAGCCGGAGACAGATTGTTAGGAGATTCCCAAAGAGGGTAGGAAGCTGGTGTTGGTGGATCCTGGCCATAACGCCACCAAGTATAAATATAATAAGGAAACAAAAACAACAGACCCAATATAATCACAATCATGGTCCCAAACTGTTCAAACAATCCCGGCTGCTCCACTGCGCCTTTGGGAAATCCTACGGCTACCGTAAATGCCTCGTGCGGCTGAAGACTGCGATCAGCAACATAGTTCAAAGTATTGTCGTAAGTCTTTAACGTGTACGACTTGTTTTTTTCTCCCCGGTACCCCAGATAGGCTGACTCCTGAACCGGTGTAACTCCTTGAGGTAGTGTTACTTGGCAAGAGGCCTTGTCTATCGGGAAAATGACATCTGTACCAATGGCATTCCAGTAAATTTCATCATAGTCCTCAAAGAACCCAATTTGGTTAGGCACCTTATACTCAATGATATAGGTGTAATTTCCCGGACGAAGCGACACTTCCCTTTGTCCAATATAAACCATAAATCCCTGATTCTTAGACTCCGTGAAATAGGGCTCTGGTTCTCCATTTTTTAGCACACGTTCGATGTCGTATGTCATATTTACGGAGCGGTCATTCAATGTCCGGGTAGATGGAAAATTCCGGGTAATCCCTCTTTTGATTTGTTGCCCGGTAGCGACTACAGAAATGGTCTCCATCACAGAAATGGAACGATCTGTATTCACCTGCAACCTTACATCAAAGTCGGTGATGCGCTCTTCTTGAGCGTAAGAGGAGTAGGGGAATAGGAAGAATAAGGAGAGAACAAATAACAGGTTTTTCATGCTCTGGTTTTTGGAACGGCGAATTCATTGCCGCGTGCAGTTAACGTAAGTGTTTTTTTTGGTAAAGCCAAAAATTGACCCTACCTCTATATGCTGGCAAAAGTAAGTCTTGTGAAAGTATTGTTATTATTACACAAAAATTAATTCCCCGATTTCTTTGGTGGAAACGATTATATAAATCACTCTCCCTCTGGTCGTTTTGATTTACATAATCGTTTCCAAATCGGGATTTAATTTTTTGTTGTTACTTATTAAAGTATACTAAAACTTCACCTCTGGCATACTTCTTTCTCCAGCGTCTTCAATTTCAAAATATTCCCGAGCGTAGAAACTAAAGGAATTGGCAATGAAATTACTAGGGAAAGATTCTACCATAATGTTATTCTCCCGAACGGTAGCATTGTAGTAACGACGCGCTTTTTCCACATCGCCTTCGATAGCAGACAACTCTTTTTGCAATTGCAGGAAGTTGGTGTTGGCTTTCAAATCAGGGTAAGCTTCGCTGAGGGCAAAGACATTGGCCAATGCAGAATTCAGTTGGTTCTCAGCAGAAGTTTGGGCTTTTACACCATCAGCAGCTAATGCCGAATTTCGGGCGGTAATCACTTGCTGAAGGGTTTCTTGCTCATGTTTGGCGTAGCCCTTTACCGTTTCTACCAGGCTGGGGATTAGGTTGTATCGCTTTTTTAATTGTACATCAATTCCACTCAAGCCCTCTTCCATCATGGAACGCTTGCGAACGAATTTGTTATAAATACTGAAGACGTAAAAAGCCACAAGAAGGGCTACGATAACAAGAATGATGGTTGTTGACATTTTCTCTGTTGTTTTGGATGATAAAATGAATACGGCGATAAACTGGAGGTAAATTACAAAATAAATGGAGGAATTCGATTAGCAACAATAAAAATTAACTTTAGAACCTGCCCTGTAACTTTATGACCGTATCGGTCTCTGCCTTTCGGAGATTTGTAATGATGGGATTGATAATGATGAGGATGGTGATATAGATATTTTGGATTTAGATTGTTGCGGCGCCAAGGTGCCAATGCTTTCCAAAAAAAAGATGTGAGTAGGAAGAAAAAACATACTACCCTTTTTTGGAATAGAAAAAGGATACTTTCCTTTTGAGTGCGTGACGAATTCCCTGCTTTTGGCAGTTGGCAGTTGGCTTCCCTCGAATGCGCCTTTTTAATGCGTCTGGGCGAAGCCAACTGCCAGTAGCCAAAGCAAAAGGCCAAAACTTGGATTCCGGAAATATGTTACACACTCTTTTCTTTTTTAGCAATTTTTGTTTTCTAGCGGTTCGTAAGTCGTTTATTTACAAAGACTTATACAGCATTTAGAAGTGATAGAACCAAAGGTCTTCTGCCATGTTTTCGCTTCACTTTTTTTTGAGTTATTATCAACCTGTAGCCAACCCTCAAAAACACCTAACTTTGAGTTACCTTTGATTCATCCGTTTTCTATTCCAAAATAGTTCAAATAATTTCATATGAAAAATTCACTCCTTTATCTCATTCTCTCCTTCGTCCTTATCCTATCCGCCTGCTACTCAGGATCCCAACCCGAAATAAAAGCACCAGTTGCGTCTACCCACCTAGGCGAAATCCATTTCAAAACCACAGGAGCAGAAGAAGCCAAGCCATTTTTCGAAAAAGGACTATTGCTTTTACATAGTTTTGAATATGAAGATGCTAGGGAAGAATTTTTGAAAGCTCAGGAAATTGACTCCACTTTTGCAATGGCTTTTTGGGGCGAAGCGATGACTTACCATCATTCCTTATGGCAAAAACAAGAACAGGATAAGGGCTTGGCAGCTTTGAATAAATTGGCGCCTACAACAGAAGCGAGACTGGCTTATGTCAAAACAGATCTAGAGAAAGACTTCCTAAAGGCTATTGAAAATCTGTTTGGGGAAGGGACGAAGTATGAGCGGGATCTGGCTTACAAAAATCAAATGGAGCAACTAACTGCGAAGTATCCGGAGAATCATGAAGTGGCTGCTTTCTACGCCATCTCTTTGTTAGGGGCTTCCCGAAACGGTCGTGACGAAGAACTGTATGGTAAGAGCGCGCGCATTGCGCAAGGCATCATCAAAGAGAATCCCAATCACCCCGGCGCTCTGCATTATCTGATTCATTCCTACGATGATCCGGAGCATGCGCATATGGCGAAGGCGGCAGCGGATAAGTATTCAAAAGTAGCACCAGATGCTGCTCATGCTTTACACATGCCTTCGCATATTTATGTCGCTTTGGGGAGTTGGAATAATGTGGTGGAATCCAATATCGCATCTTGGAATGCCAGCGTCAAAAGATTGGAAAAGAAGAATATAAAGGGTAAAGATAAAAGTTATCATGCCCTGAATTGGTTGCAATATGGATTCTTAGAAAGGGGAGAGGTGGAATCCGCAACAATGCTTTTGCAAAGAATGAAAAATTACGCAACCGAGACATCTACTAAAGTAGCGCGCTCTTATTTAGTCGCAATGAAAGGTGCTCATTTGGTAGAAACGAATGACTGGACTAGTGAATGGGCAAATATCGAAGTAGCCATCGAAGATTTAAACCTTACAAAAAAAGCCGGATATTATTTTATAGAAGGAATGAAAGCTTATCACCAGAAAGATAAAGAACAACTCAATGCGATGATTAAAGAAATTAAAACGGATAGAGATGTTGCAAAATTCAATTTAGGAGATAAAGGTTTTTCCATGTGTAGTACTGCGGGCTTTGCCAATAAGCCGCCCAACCAATTGGACGTTGATATGGTTCACATTATGGAAATGGAACTAATGGCATATCTGGCTACTTTGAATGGGGATAAAAAAACGGCTGCTCAGTTATTTGAGGAAGCCACTACATTAGATGAGGATTTGAAATACTCTTTTGGCCCTCCACTTATTTTGAAGCCCGTTCATGAGGCATACGGAGAATGGTTGTTAGAAAATAACCAGGTAGAGAAAGCACTGACTGTTTTTGACCAATCGCTAAATCGATACCCAAGACGACTTCGTTCTCTAAAAGGAAAGAAAGCGGCTGCGGCTCTGTTGAACAAAGAAAATGTAGTGGCAGCGGTGGAGGAGGAGTTGACAATCAGTTTGTCAAAAAAAGAAAGAGCGGGGATTTTGTAGGATGATAAAGTCTAATAGATAGTTTTGTCAGAGCAACCCCCAAAGGATGAATGTTCAGTGAAGATTTCACCAAAGAACCAAATAAAATTAACAGGTGTAATTAAACCTTTAACATTTCCTTAAGTCCTAGAGCATATCACATTTACTTTTTGTGTCATACTTAATTACTTATCATGGATAGAAGAACCACCCTCGGCCTGTTTCTGGGTCAGAAAAAAGCAAAAGTAGAAAAGGCCGCTACTACGGCCCTTACCTTCAGCCCATACACTGGCCCCTGGGATTGGGAACAGGCTGCGCACCTCCTCCGCCGAACGACTTTTGGCCCTACCCAAGCTCAAATCACGGAAGCCCTTAGCAATGGACTTGAAGCAACGATTGAACAGCTTTTTGCGCCACAACCTTTAGCTGATCCACCCATCTATTATAACTTTAATAATGACCCCAATATAGCCTTGGGGGAAAGCTGGATCGATGATCTCGAAACGCCTGGAATCCCTGGGCTAAGAGGTGCGCGCAAGCAATCTTTCTATGCTTGGTGTTTCAAAAATATGAAAGAAGAAGAGACAAGTATTCGTGAAAAAATGCTACTCTTTTGGCACAATCATTTTGTAGTGATTAATACCAACACTGGAAGGCGATTGTATACTTATGTCAATTTGATGAAAGAGCAGGCACTTGGCAATTTTAAAACATTGGTAGAGGAAATGACTGTAGACCCTTCTATGTTGCGCTTCCTGAACGGCAATACCAATACCGAAAATGGCCCAAACGAAAATTACGCAAGAGAATTGTTGGAATTGTTTACAATCGGAAAAGGAGAAACGGCAGGGCCAGGCGATTATACCAACTACACTGAGGTAGATGTGGTGCAAATAGCTCGTGCATTGACGGGCTGGCGAGATTTTAACCCCGCAAATAACAATGATCCTACGGAGTCGGGTTTTGTATCCAGTCGGCACGATTCAGGTGATAAGCAGTTGTCTCCCCGATTTGACAATGCCATCATTTCGAACCAGGAGGAGAACGAATATAAAGCGGTCGTAAATATTATATTTCAAAAAGAAGAGGTGGCTCGATTTATTTGTCGGAAATTATATAGCTGGTTTATTCATTCCGAAATTACGGGAGAAGTAGAGGTGACCGTTATTGAACCGATGGCACAACAACTGATTGACGAGAATTACGAAATTGCCAACCCCTTGAAAGCGCTTTTGTCTTCGCAACATTTTTATGATATGGAAATTAGAGGCTGTATGTTGACTCATCCGATAGAGCATTTATTTAAAGTAGCAAATACCTTCGAAGTTCCAATGTCAACTGATATTCTTACCGCTTACAAAAACTACAAGCTTTTTCACTTAATCATGAACGACGCAGAAATGGGCATTCACGATCATCCTACCGTAGCTGGATGGAAGGCTTTTTACCAGGCGCCTCAATATGATAAATTATGGATTAATGCTGTCAGCCTTCCGCTTCGCCAGAAATACGCCAATCATTTTGTGGATGGTTACAATAATAATGGCTATCAGTTAAAAATAAATGTACTTGACTTTGCAGCTTCTCTGACGAATCCGCTTGATCCAAATGAATTGATTAGGGAAATCGCCAGCATTATTTTCGCTCAGCCTTTGACGAATGAACAACTGGTCGCACTGAAAGAGGTTTTGATTCCAGGCTTACCTGATTTTGAATGGACGGTGGAATATGGGGATTATCTCGGTGGGAATGCCAGTCTGGAATCGTCTATTGATAACAAATTGCGCACGTTGATAGGAGCGATGGTGAATATGCCGGAGTTTCATCTGATTTGAGTGCGTGACGAATTCGCTGCAGTTGGCTTTTGGCAGTTGGCTTCCCTCGAACGCGCCTTTTAACGCGTCTGAGCGAAGCCAACTGCTAGTAGCCAACTGCTAACTGCAAAATCTGGATTTCGGAAATATGTCACTCACTCATAAGTTTTTACCATTTCCGATCTTGTAAAATAAAATAAAATAAAATAAAATGAAAAGAAGATCATTTATAAAAAGAACCACCGCCGCCACCATCCCAGTAGTACTCGGCGGAATGAAAGTAGCCGCACTGAACAATCCCTTATTCAATGCTTTAAACGTAGATGATGATAAAGTCTTAGTCCTCATTCAGCTGGGAGGTGGTAATGATGGCCTCAATATGATTCTGCCTAAAGATCAATACTCTAACCTTGCGGAGGTACGACCTAACATTATAATTCCGGAAAGCAGCATTTTGGATTTAACAGACACGGTTGGTCTTCATCCGGTGATGGAAGATTTGCAAACGGTATACGATGCAGGGCAATTAAATATCGTACAAAGTGTAGGCTACCCTGATCAAAATCGCTCTCATTTTCGCTCGATGGATATATGGCAAACTGGTTCTAGCGCGGACGAAGTGAGGACAACGGGCTGGCTGGGCCGCTACTTCGATTTGTTGGCACCGGGTTATCCAACGGGTTATCCCAATGATACTTTCACAGATCCTTTTGCCGTGACTATTGGTTCGAGTGTCAACGAAACCTGTGAAGGTGAAGGGGGTAATTTTAGTCTCGCCCTCGTTGATCCAGACAATTTATCGGCACTTGCTACGCCGGTCAATGCCTCGCTTTCTCCCGATAGTTGCTATGGTGATAAAATGGATTTTTTAGTGACCAGTATCATTCAGACAAATGCTTATAATGAAGTGATTGAAGTTGCTAGTAATAATGGTAACAACCTGTCTACAAAATATGGAGATGATAATAATTTGGCTAATTCATTAAAGTTAGTCGCCCGCTTGATCTCGGGTGGTTTGAAAACCAAAGTCTATGTCGTCAACCTTGGCGGTTTTGATACTCATGCTGAACAGGTGGTTGATGGTGATGTGACCACAGGGGTACATCCGAGATTGCTCCAAACTTTATCAGGGGCTATTTGTGCCTTTCAGGATGATTTAAATCAAATGGGACTAGACGATAGGGTAGTGGGCATGACCTTCTCGGAATTTGGCAGACGCATTCGTTCAAACGGGGCATTTGGAACCGACCACGGCACTGCTGCTCCGATGATGCTTTTTGGTTCTTGCGTAAATCCTGGAATCATGGGAGACAATCCGGTGATCTCGCCAGATGTCGATCAGAACGAAGGTGTTCCGATGCAATTTGACTTCAGATCGGTTTACGGCTCTATTCTCATGGATTGGTTTGATATGGAAGAGCAAGTTGTAAAAGACTTGTTATATTCAGACTTTCAGTATGTATCGGTTTTGAGAGAATGCACGGCTATAAGCACAGAGGAAGTGGCCAAAGTAGCTTCGGTATCAATGCAGGTTTTCCCAAATCCTTTTAAAGAATCGGTGATGGTAGCGTTTTCAGTACCCAATACCTGGGTGAAAATCAGCCTATTCGATACGATTGGAAATGAACTGCGTATTCTGACCAACCAACAATATACTGCCGGAAGCCATCAGGTAGAAATGGAAGGACGAGGACTGGCAGCAGGAGCTTATTATTATCACCTCCAAACAGATTATGGTCGGAAAGTGGAACGGGTAGTATTGGTGAAGTAATTTTTTGGTACTCCGTCATATATAGTGGGTAGATCAACCCTGATCCACCCTAAATGCGAAATCCACTCACTAAAAGGAAAGAAAGAGGCTGCTATATTATTGAAAAAAGAAACGGTGGAGGCAGCGGCGGGGGAGGAGTTGACAATCCGTTTGTCAAAAAAAGAAAGAGCAAGGATTTTATAAAACCACAAAGTAACCGGTGAGGTTTTCACTCCTTACTTTGGCTTCTTATTTGCCTTTTCCCTAAGTGCACTGGAACTTAGGTTTCGTCCGAATTAGAATAGGTTATTTTGGAATTAATCGAGGCAGAGACGACGCGAATAGCCTTGGCTATTTAAGGCGTTTCTAACGAAGAGTAATTTCAAAAGAAGCATTCAAAAAGGATAGAACTTAGTTTACAATGCACTAAGCGTCACAATTTCCCCAAAAAAGATCATCCAATAACATATCAATTACCATTCGAGCCTATGCAACTAGAACCCAACAAAAGAGGGAGCTTTTCTATAATCGTATTTCTTTTATTTTTCATCTGCCAAGCCTATACCCAACCTCAAGAAGCATTGAATCCCGGCCCCAACTTAGTTCCAAACTCTGGCTTTGAAGAACTCCGTAGAAAACTACCAAGTTCTGATTTAGATGGTTCCGTTGCTTTCCGAAATAGTATTGATAAATGGATGAGCCCTACCAAAGGGACGCCAGACCTAAGTCGCCTAATCAATGCGGGCTCTGATCAAGTAGATAGTCCCAGAACTGGAAAAGCAATGGTCGCGATTCTGACGCATAACCCTGAGTCTAAAAGATCAGATACTTATCGGGAATATCTACAGGTTAAATTAGAACAACCGCTAGTAAAAGGCAAAGAATATTACGTGGAATTCTGGACCAAAAGATCTATTCATGCTAAAATGACTTCTAACAATATGGGATTGGCTTTAAGCCCTGCCCCGTCAATGCATCAAGATTGGCGACCATTGACCGATATACATCCTATTGTAAATGCCGAAGAAATTATTAATCCTGACCAACCGGAATGGATCAAAATTTCACATACTTTCAAAGCTGCTAATCGAGAACGATTTTTATTAATTGGAAATTTTTATAACAATGATAATACAACATTTGGAGAAGTGGAGAACTCGAATGTTGAGCTATTTCCCAATGCTTATTACCTTATAGATGATGTTGGCTTGTGGCAACTTAATGTACTTCCAGAACCAGAACCAGTTACCTTAGCGGAAAAGGCTATAGAGGTAGGTCAGATTATCCGGCTAGATCGAATTTATTTTGAGTTTGACAAATCGAATCTATTAATCGCATCTTTTCAAGAACTTGATGAATTATTAACGCTACTTCATAAATATCCAACAATGAAAATTGCAATTCATGGTCATACCGATAGCCGAGGTTCAGGTTCCTATAATTTAAGTTTATCGAATAGCCGTTCTAAATCAGTTTATGAATATTTACTTAAACATGGTATCCCTGATGATCGAATTGGATTTGAGGGATTCGGTGAAGGAAAACCTATAGCAACTAATGATTCGGAGGAAGGTCGTCAAATGAACCGACGAGTGGAGTTTGTCGTATTGGAAATAGGAGCGGAGAATGTAAGGGTTGAAAATGTGAATGAGGGGAATTGAGACCCCGCATCAAAAGGGGTACTCCGTCATCGCCCTCATCTACCTTTTAAAAGCTAAATCCACTAGACTTTATTCCAAATAGAATGGTACGGTCGGCCGGAAACCGAACACCCGAAACCGAATAACCTCTACTATATATGACCAAGAACCATTTTTTTTATGATAGCTATGCTTAGCTCCGTTCACTCATTATCAAAAAGATTGGCGAAGAAGAATTTTAAAGGTAAAGATAAAAGCAATTATGCCTTGAATTGGTTGCAATATGGATTCTTAGAAAAGGGAGAGGTAGTATCCATAACAATTATTTTACAAGGAATGAAGAATTATGCTGCGGAGACCTCGACTAAAGTAGCACGTTCTTATTTAGTCGCAATGCAAGGCGCTTTTGTTTTCATATTCCAAGCTCTTCGCGGAATCGAGTCCACTTTTTTTCTGGAATAATCAGATCATGTTTAGCTTCCAATTGAAAATCAGGGTGGGAAAGGCGGCACACCCAATTGTTTGCTATTTTTTCTGCCTCAGAAAAATACTTTTTATGGATAATACATTTATTACTCATCCGATAAAAAGAAGGCCTTGGTAATCCTTTCTCCATTTGGGTAAGACTATCCTTAGTCGTTTGGAAGGTAAGTTTTTGGTGTTTGAAAAAATAAATATCCGTATTTTTTTCGTCGGCCTTTAAGTATAAAATATCTTGATGCCGTACCCGAACGTACCGATTTCCCATTGTTTTGAAAAAAATAGAATCATCATCAAGATTACCATTCGAAATAGTATCTTGAATTTTCCCCAAAGCTTCCTCCAGTGCGAGTGTGTTTACAGGTTTATGGATGTAACCAAAAGAATAATTGAAACCTACAGATTTGATCACCTCAAAAATATGCTCCTGAATATAGCCGGATACAAAAATGATTGCAAACTGAAAATTGCGCGTTTTTAGTTTTTCCAAAAGGGTGAAAACATACTGCGCTTTAATCCGAATATCTAAAAATAAAAGGTCAGGTCTATACTTGATGATACCGCGCTCTGCATCTTGCAGGTTATCGTAAGTTTCAATGACTTCCAAAAAATCAAACGGCTCCAGACGATTTGTTAATAAATCAATGGCATTTTGCTCGTCGTCTAAAATGATGGCTCTTTTCATTCGTTAAGTTTCTTTTATTGTTACTAAATTTCTTTTGGGTACTTGGCGTAAATTTTCAAAACCACTCGAGTGCCTGTAGGTGTTTTGTTGTATAAATCCTCTATTGTTGCAATTTCACTTTTTTTAGGAAAGTTTTGATTGAGGAAATTGAAAATGTCCTGCGTAATTTTGATGCCCTCGCCCTTATTATATTTTCCGGAAAACGCTTTTGATTGGCTGCGCCCAATTCCATTATCTATTATTTCTACCGTAAGTATATCATCTATTTCTTTTATTCCTATTCGAACGATTCCATTTTTTTCAATGGCCTCCATGCCATGCTTCACTGCATTGTTGACAAAAGAATGAATCGCCATAGAAGGCACATAAGACTCCAGGTTGACCTCCTCTGCAACGTTTATTTCAAATTCAAAACGCTTTGGAAATCGTAACTTCTCCAGTTCTAAATAATCTTTATTGAATTGAATTTCATCTCGAAGCGTTCGAAAAAGTTTGCCTTCGTTGACCATCAAGGGACGATAGAGGTTGGCGAATCTTGAAATATAATCTACCGCCGTTTCGGGGTTTTTCTTTAATACTAAAGTCGATAAAGCAGTCAAAACATTAAAAGTGAAATGTGGCGTGATTTTATGAATCGCCAGATTTTTTTGCATTTTCATTTGGTCAAATTTCGCTTTCTCTGCTTGCTGTTGGGTGCGCCTATTTTTTAGAAAATACCAAATTGCAGTCGCCACAATCAATCCTCCCAATATCCAAAGTGCTAGTCTTACCCAAAAAAAATCTAAAGCTTTTACCGGTTTGATTTCCAAGAAAAGAGACTTTATCGCAGTGCATTTTCCGTTTAAGCAAGTTTGCAATTCGAACTCATATTCCCCCACCGGTAAATTATTATAACTCACAAATCGAGTCGCTTTAGGCACAGACCAAGTCTCCTCGTATCCCTTTAAACGATGTTGGTAAGTGATGCTTTTCGGCTTATGATTATTGATGGTGAAAAATTGGATTTCAAAATTTCGATCCGTAGAATTGGCCCTTACCGAATATGCAGTTTCTCCTAAAGGAATACGATGTAAAATTTCCTTCTCCCCACCATCTTTCTGATAAGAAAAATAGGAAAAGTGAGGTTCAGTCGGTGTTTTGTGCAACTTTAGTCTTGATGGATCAAGCTTGACGACCCCATCAGCCGTACCTATCCAAATATGGCCTTTCGAATCCTTAAAGCTTCCATTTTGCAAACATGCTTCGCCTGAAAAACCATCCTCCTCCGTAATGGTGTACAGGTCAAATTCGCCTTGGTAAAACTTCGGCAAGTCCAATAAATACAATTCACCAGATCCTCCAAAAAGCACATAAGAGGTGTCAATCATTTCTACCCACCTGATGGATTGATTAAACTTTTCAGGAAAAATGGACTTCGGTAATTCCATTGAATAGTCATAAAAAGAGATGCCTGATTTGGTCCCAAACCAGAGGTTGTTCCGATGATCTTTTCGAATGGATAGAATGCCGGAACTAAGGTCCTTACCAACATAATAATTTTTAAAATGAACACCATCCCAGGTGGCCAAACCGAGGTGAGCACCCATCCAGAACTTACCAGTAGTATCAACTTCCACTACTTCGAAATAACCTAAGGAATCCATATTCAAACCATCTTCATCTGAGTAGACTTTCTCCAGGTCAGGCCCTGAAAATTCGTATAAACCATTTCCCGCACCATACACTTTCCCATTATATTCCATCAAATAATTGAGTAGTGGATTATCTTGCACCTGAACATTTTCTTGTTGATCAATGATCACTAATTTATTGGATGCAGAAAACCACATATCTCCATTTTGAACTTTTAATTCCGCCGGGTAAAACCGAAATTTTCTGTTACCCGGTTTTTCAAAAATGGTTTTATAAGTCTTCCCATCGTAACGGATAATTTTACTTTCGGAATAAGAGGAAAATAATATGTTTCCATTGTCTGCTTCCAGGATACCCCATACCCCGGAAGGCATTCCATTACTGAAGGGATAAAATTGAAAGGCATTTTCAAATAAAAGATTGGTCAATCCTCGCTCTGTAGAAATATTAAATCCCTGAGGGGCATTACATATTTGATTGACAAAAAAGCGGTGGTTAAAAATCTGAAGATACTCATCTCCATCTAGCGCACGTAGCTGTAAAGTAGAAAAATTTCTAACGACCAGTTGATTATTAATAAGATTTAATGAACCCTTATTCGGAGGAATAATAGCTTGGTCTTTAGAATAATCACCATCCTGATATTTAAACAAATGATCATCTTCTTGAAAATATAGTATAGAATCGGAAGGAGGAAATTGCTTGACCATTTGAATATAATTACTTGTTGAAAGCAATTTTACTTGATTATGCTTCACTTCGTAAAGTTTATAAACTCGATTTTCGGAGCTGCCAGAATAAAGACTCACCAAAAAAACACTATCGATATTTTGATAAAAACCCCAGTTTCTTTTTCCGTTTTCAATTAATTCAGGAAAAAGACTGCCCTCTATAATGGTATCTTTTTCATAAACATATTTATATAGCGTTGGATCATTTATCTCAAGGGTTTTGAAGCCAACCGCATCTTCAAATAAAATAATGCTTGGCGACCGATAGCTATATTTTAAGGGATAAAAAGAAAAGCTGCTTCCATCATATCTGTAAATTCCTTTTCGACCACTGAACCAAACATTCCCCCTGAAATCCTCCTGAATATCCCGAACATAATCTCGGATAAAGGTCGAGTCCGTTTTAAAATTCAGAAACGCTAATCCATCGAATCGGTCTACGCCTTCCTTGGTGGCCACCCAGGTAAATCCTCTGGAATCTAAATAAGTGAAGATGATTTGTCCTTGTGAGAGTCCATCTTTAATGGTGTAGGTCTTCCTCGGATATTCCCACACAGGCACTTCTACCTTTTGCCCAATTGCAGCAGCAAGCAGAGAGGTTAAGGCAAAAATCAATATGAGCTTTCTCCAGATCATAAGCTTAAAGGTAAGTATTGCTTCGATAATGCAGGGATAGTATTTTCTAATACAGGATTAAAAATAATTAAAATAATCTTTTAAAAAAAAATGAAAAGACATTCAGTTTTGAAAAAAGGGGGCATCCATGCCGACAAAGTGGGTATCGGTCGCTTTTGATAAGTAAAGTGCAGAAGTTTTGTTTTTTGGGTTTTAAATTTGAAGGAAATAGGCACCAAATGTCTGCTTAGTATTAGAATTTATGCTGAAATGTTTTGTATAGGAATCAAATAGATGTTTTTCTCAGAACGAAGCTCTATCTGCTATGCGCTTGAGCTCCCTTCTACAATAACAGATATTCAATACAACGCCTTCGCCGGCTGCAACTCCCAAACCGAATTAGAAACCGCCTGTTTAAACCGCCTACCTGTAGAGCTAATTAATTTTCCGCAAAACCAAATGATCAATACATAATGCTCTACGGGCAAACCGCATCTGAAGCAAATAACGACGGCTTCTACCTCCCAAAAATCAATGACGGTAAAGAATGGAATGACCTGACCTTCATCAAAGGGCAGGGCACTTCCATTCTTTTACAGGGGTAACAATATACAGATACCCAGCCCTCTGTCGGAATAAATTATTATCGCTTGAAGCAAGTGGATTATGATGGGAATTATGAATATTCAAATGTGGTGTCGGCAGCATTTCAAAGTGAGAAGAATGAGTTTGAAATTTACTCCAACCCTGCTGATGATTTTATTTTTATAAAAAGTAACAACATTTTCACAAAAATAGAAATCATAGATATTCATGGAAGAATTGAAAAAGATGTTGGTTTAGAACTAGAATAAAGATAATAATTCAGCAGTTGACTTTTAGCTGCGGGCAGTTAGATTCCCAGTATCGCACATTATAGTGAAGCTAATTGCTAACTATTACCGCTTCACCCCCAACAACGTAAACGCAAAATA
>JBLHRR010000139.1:0-15490 GCA_047626155.1 Saprospiraceae bacterium
AGTTGAAACAATGGGAAAATTATTCATTCAATAGCGTTTATCCGGTTTCCGGTTGACCGTACCATTTTAGAATAAAGTATATTAATTAGAAATATAATAATTTCAATTAAACCCTTTTACTTTTAATAAGTCAAAAAAATAAAAAAATAAAATTTAATTATGAAAAATAAGCAAAATCTATTTATTAAAATGTCTCGAATATTATTTCTATTTGTTTTATTATTTACAGCTTACGGCTGTCAAGATGATGAATCCGTTACAGAAGAAGACCCAATGGTAATTGAATCTGTTGATCTTACCCAATTACCTTTTGGTGGCAATGATCCGACTAATATCTTGATAAGGAATGAAGGAGACTCTCAGCCCGATTCTTTATCCTTATGGCTTTGTGGACTACCCCAAAATGGAGCTGGCGCCAATGATGCAAGTGATTGGACAAACGCTGATGGCAGCTGGGATTATACCCGCAAACCTCAGGTTGAAGGAAACGTTACATGGATGAGCGAATTTAATATATCGCTTGATGGCAACGGTAATCGTATAATAACGGGTAATGCTTTGCCAGACCACCCTACCGGTGTTTTTCCTATTGATCCAAATAGTATCGCTTACGAATACGACCGTAATATGAATGAAATATTAGCTCGTGAAATCCTATACGAATTCCCTGCTGTTCCAGAAGTGGCAGCTGAACCAAGCTGTGTTAACTTTGGCGCTTCTGGTATCTCACTAACTGGTAGTGTTATATACCATGGTGCATCAACGCTCGGGACCGATGCTGCCGCTCATGAAATTTTAGATAGCTATGGAGGGCACTCGGATGGTACTAATACTTACCATTACCACTATCCAACCCAAAACTTACAAGACCACATTCATACACCTGAATCTGGCCATTCAGCAATCATGGGTTATATGTTAGATGGATTTGGTATTTATGGCCCACACGGAGAAGATGGCGAAGTCCTCTGGTCTAAGGACTTGGATGAATGTCATGGCCATACACATCCAGTGCTTTGGGATGGGGAGATGGTTGACTTATATCATTATCACTGGACGTATGACTTTCCTTATAATATTGGTTGTTACAAAGGAACACCACAATAAATTATTTTTTGTGTAATAGACTTTATTCCAAATAGAATGGTACGGTCGGTCGGAAGCCGAACACCGAAGACCCGAAACCGAATAACCTCTAATACTTATAGCATAAAAATGAAAAACATGAAATCTATCTTAGTTATATCAACAATTTTTTTCGTCATCATTCTTTCCTCCTGTTCTGATGATTCTGTTAGTGAAACACCAGATGTCGAACCACCAACTGTCGAGTCGCCAAACATTCTTTTTATCATAGCGGATGATTTAGGTAAAGACGCCATCAATGGATTTACAGAAGGTAGCATAAAACCAAACACACCAAATATAGATGCCATTAGAAATAACGGATTATCTTTTAGCAACTTTTGGACGTACCCAACTTGCTCACCGACTAGAGCTTCTATGATCACGGGAAAGTATGGTTATAGAACAAATGTAAAAGGAGCTGGTGATATCTTAGATGAATCTGAAGTTGTTTTACAAAAGTATATTAGTGATAATACGGATAATGATTATGCTTCTGCGATGGTAGGTAAATGGCATTTATCGGGCAACGGTTTAGGAGTAAACCCTGAATCATTTGGGATTGATTATTACGCTGGCCTTATTCGTGGTGTCGTAGCTGATTACTATGATTGGAAATTTTCCGAAGATGGCGTTAGCAGCATGGAAACCAGCTACGCTACCGAAAAATTTACCGATTTATCTATTAATTGGATTAATGAGCAATCCAAACCTTGGTTTTTATGGTTAGCCTATAACGCGCCGCATACCCCATTTCATGCTCCTCCAAGTAATATGCACAGTCAAGGTAGTTTGCCGACCTATGTCAATGGGGTAGACCCAATTCCTTATTTTATGGCAGCCATAGAAGCAATGGATTATCAAATCGGCAGATTATTAGATAATATTCCTGTTGATGAAAGAGAAAACGCTATAATTATTTTCATTGGAGATAATGGTACACCAAGTCAAGTGGCTCAAAGTCCTTATTCTAGTTCTACCGTAAAAAACACTTTATATCAAGGAGGTGTAAATGCACCAATGTTTATTTCGGGAAAAGGGGTTGATCGGACAGGTGATGATAATAATTTAATAACAAGTTCAGATTTGTTTTCAACCCTTTCTGAAATCGCAGGGGTTTCGGAAAATGCAATTCATGATAGCAAAAGTTTCAAATCATTATTTACAAGTAATAATAATTCAATTAGAGATTATCAATATTCTGAAATGAATGATGGAATCACTGATGCATGGACTATTAGTAACGGAGAATACAAGCTTATTGTTAATTCAAACGGAGAGGAGGAAATGTATAAGCTAGTAGATGATTCCTATGAAAACAACGATTTACTAAATGGAACATTAACAACGGATGAAGAAAGTGCTAAGGCAGGGTTAGAAGCGGAGCTGTTAATTATCAGAAATTGAAAGACTGGCTACCCTGAATGATTTTGGCAGAAGAAAAATAACGCAGCAAGAGCAGGATAACTACAAATTCAAAATCCCATCATTAAGGAATGTACAAGTTAGGTAGCCATACATACATGCACGATGATCGCCTTAAAAACTAAAATAGGTATTAGATCATTACAGCAATCTAAGTGCATTGTAAACTAAGTTCTATCCGTTTTGAATACTTCTTTTGAAATTACTCTTCGTTAGAAACTCCTTAAATAGCTAAGGCTATTCGCGTCGTCTCTACCTCGATTAATTCCAAAATAACCTATTCAAATTCGGACGAAGCTTAATTTCCAGTGCACTAAGTGATCAAGAAAAACGCCAGCATAAAAAGTTACAACTAATAGGTAGGCTTACCGAAACCGATAAGCAAGACATTGTTGACTTTCCATGGCTGGTTATATACTACATTAGGTGCCAATCTAATAGTTGGGAAAACTATTACGATTAACGAGAAATGGCAATGGTTTCTCGAAGTAGAATATAAAATGTATAATTTGATTGCAATCCGTTTTGAAGATTATGAGGATTACTTTTTTGCAAAAAATGAGAAGCCTTATGTATTGGGAATCAATGTAGATGTGTCCATTAATAATAGTCAATCTAGATGAATAACGTGTCAGTAAATAATATAATACTTAGAAGTTACTCCTCCAAATCCAAGCCGACAACCCCAGCCCGCTCCTCAAACAAAGCCATCATCTTATCAATCTCAATCTCCCACTCCATCATAGTCTCCGGCGATTGATACTTCGCAATCTGCATCTGTATTTCTTTTGTTATGTTTTGCTTGTTCCGTTCCACGATAGGCACAAACTGAGCAGATGAAATATCTCCACTATTTAAAAGTTCCCGATAACGATTCCAAAAATTATCCTTAAAGGCAACATCATCATAAAGCGCGAAAAACAAATCGGTGATCACATTTGATTTTCTTTTAGCTTCAATAATGGTGAGTGGGTTTTTCTCCATTTTCAGCCAACTGACTTTATCCAGATCAAAAAGAACAAAGCGGAATTTCCCTTCTTTGACGGCGTAGAATCGGGCATTATTGTGCGGCCAGTCGGTATTGGCAAGGTACGACTGGAAGATCATATAGTCTATAAAACTAGCCAGGTCAATCTCTTCCTTCAAATAAGGAATGTCCTTTCGGGAAATAGCATTTACTAATTTGTCCACCCGCTCGAAATCGCCATCCTTTTTGATCAGCTCGTGGGTAGTGACTTTCACCATAGTTAGGTCTTTTTTAGAAACCCCATTCAGGCCCGCGATCCCATGCGTATTGGATTCTGTGCGGATGTTGAGCAAGCCGTAGAAAATATTGTTTACGTATACCAAAGAAGGTTCTCCATAAGTAAGATCTATGTTAAGTCCGGCATTGATGGCGAGCTGGGTGAAACTCAAATCTTTGATCATGGTGTTCACAAAATCGCTACCGGAATTTCGGAGTCGGAAAGATTTTATTTTGTCAATATTATGATGAGGCAGCACACGCTCTGGATTAATTAAGTTGCGCGCTTTATTGTCGTATTTATCATCGAATTTCACACCGATGCTCCTCAGGTCATAGCGTGTCGAATAATTTCCTTTGATTTCGAGTTCTACAATTTCATCCTTTATAAGCAGTTCCTTGTTTCGGTATAAGTTGAAAGTCGCTTCGATTTCAATCTCATCCTTTGGATTATTGTACATCTCATCAAAGTCATCTTGATCAACGGTAATATTGATAAGGGGGAGGGTTGTTTCGATTTCGGTATACGGTTGGTCGATATCGGGAAGCTGGTTTTCTTCATTGAAAGTAGAGCAAGAGGCAAGGAAGAGGCTGAGTAGTAAAAGGAGGGTTATATTTTTCATTTATTTTAAGTTTTTGGTTTTCCAATAATAAAAAAAGATCTGGAGACACCTACAGAAAAACCGATAGCTGGATCGTTAATAAGATAGGCATCGGCCATATCGCGCATGTTGAAATGTCCTTTCAAATTTACCTGCCATAACGGATAGAATGTATATCTGAGCTCTGGAATGAAATTTACCCGCCAGGAGTATTTATCCCTCAGGCGAAGATCGAATTCAGAAAGGTCAACATTGTTTTGTAAAAAGAAACCGCTGGAGATAGTCCATTTTTGGTTAATGGCTAAAGTTAAATTTAAGGGCATTCCCAGCCGGAGCGTTGTGGCACTGAAGCTTTTATTATTGCGTTTTCCTGAGGCAAAAATGGTTTTGGCTGCTAATCCTAATTCGGTTTGGAATTTTTTATAACGAAATATCCGATAGGTTCCGCCAATGGTAACATTGGTACCACGTGAACCCTCTACAGGGATTCCTGCAATCGAAACGTCTTTGTTAAAGCTGTAGCTCGCATCCAAAAAAAGAGAATGTTTGGATGGGACTTGACTAAATAGTGTGTAACTGGCAACGGCCAGTATTAGGGTTAAAATGGTTTTCATTGCTTTATAAATACTGTAGAATAAGTAATTCGTTATTTATGCTACCGTGCGTTGTAACAGGTTGTTGATAGGATAACGAGAGAATGGAAAAGGAGGTTGGGTGAGCAGGGAATTATTATTATCTTCGCTAAGGGACTCAGGATAAATGAACATAATTTAGGACACATTCTTCCCAACTATTTCTCCCACCAACCTACCCAAGCGCATCGCCGAATTAATAGACCCATTCGTCAAATAATCACCACAATGATACAAGCCTTTGCGAATCATCAAATCATCTTTGTTAAGATCGTGCCGTACAGAAAATTGCTCCGGTAAAGCATAGCCAACCGTTCTATTATCCAGCAATTGCCAGTCTTCCACTTCTTTCCCAAACCAAAATGCCAACTCATTCCGAACCTGTTTCGTTAAGGCAGCAGGGGAGAGATCCACTTTTTCAACAATAGAAATGGAAATTAAGTCATTACCATCCGGAGCATATCCTGGAGCAATTTTATTGATAGTGCATATGTTGTTAGAAATACTGTCTTCTTTAGTGTTGAGTGCAATCAAGCGTTTTTTTACTGGACTTTCCTCCGCTACAAAGTGAAGATGTGTAGTGCTGTTGTAAGCCGTTTTGACAGAAGTTATATTTTTCACCAAACCAGTAGCTTCGGTAGCAACAATAATATGTGGTGCGGAAAAAACAGAGCCATCATCCAGGCGAACCTCTTGTCCTTCGATGTGATCTACCTTCGCATTTGTCATGATGGAAGTGGCTGGTAAAGCAGCGGCCAGTTGCTTAGGAATTTCCTCCATGCCCAGATTCGGTACAGCGGTATTGGCTTCGCTAAACATTTTAAAAACAAAATCAAACATCCGCCGACTGGTCTTCAGTTCTTTTTCCAGAAAAATACCAGAGAAGAAAGGACGGAAAAAGCGATTGATCATACCTGCACTAAAACCATATTCCTCACTAAGTGCGCGCATTGTTGAGATCTCTTTCTGTTGGAAGATTTCTTCGATAGACATCCCGGACAAACGATTGCGTAAACGAAGGATTTTTAGCTTATCACCAAAACCACCCGCCTTGGACATTATGGTCGGCATCAGACTCGAAAACTCACGCATCGGATCTCCGATTTGGTCATGCGAACCATCCGGGTATAGGAGAATGGCTCCAGGAGAAAAGGATCTCAAATCCAGTTTCGAATAATCCAGCCACCGTTTTGCCTCGGGGTATGCCGTTAGTAAAACCTGAAAACCATGATCCAGTCGAAAGCCATCCATGACCTCTGTTTTCACACGACCACCTATGCGATCAGAAGCTTCGAGGAGCAAGAAGTCGATGCCTTGTTGATGTAATTGTCGCGCAGCTGTGAGTCCGCTGAGTCCACCACCTATAATGATCGCTGTTGAGGTCATATGATTTAGTATTTTAATATACCGAAACGCAAAAATAGTGTTTTTTGTTGGGCCAGTTCCCTTCGTCCAACGACTTCGAGTCCACGGGCGAATTTTCACTAAATCAATTAGAGTAATTAGCACTAAAAATCAAACAATTCTCCAGTCCTATTGTTTACATCCAAAATTTAAACTTAAAACAACATGCGCCTCATAGACCCTTATGCTCCCTTTTTTACTTACAAGAAAATCATTGCCAAATATAGTGGCGAGTATTCCTTTTTCGAGAAATTGAAGATAGGAGGAGTCGGCTCTCCCAAAGTGACTTATCGCTCCGGCATTCCAGAATTTGATGCTATTCATTACTCAGAAGGTTTGGAGAAATCCATGACTAATTTTGAATTGTTGAAAAACGGACTCGTTGTTAGAATCAACAAAAAGCAGAAGCTAGCGGTGGCTATTGAGAAACTGGAGCTGTTAGAGGCTGTTCAATTCAAAACAGAAATAGTAGAAGAGCAAGGAAAGGAAATTCGGACAGGGTGTTTGACTATTGAATTTAAGAATCAGGAAGCGATTGTATTTGACGTAGGAGCAGCGGAGTATGATGGGGTAATTCAGTTTTTTAAGAAAAAACCGTTTGGGGGTATTTTATCATATAGTGAGGGCATATGAATGCAAACAATTATTGGTTACGCTTTATGATTTTTGATGTGCCCCGGATCTAAAAAGGCAAAGGGGCATCGCCCCCCCCTGGTAGCGTTTGTACCAAAGAAAGACAGACATGATACCACCATGATACCACCATGCATAGCCCCATGTCCAAAAGTACGGAAATGGCTTCCAAAGTTGGCCATCAATTATAGATACTGCTGTTCTGCGCTCCCCACTTCCAAAACTCCCGGCATCATCATCATCTAAAAAGCAGCTGGTTGATGAATGGCAAAACCAGAGGCCGCAAAGCTGAGTAAAATCCCAAAAAATAAGTAGAACCGAGAATGACGTCCATATTCGCTCCTTCCAAGTCCGAACTCGAAAATCCATTGACTTTTTTCTAAGCGGAACCAAAAGCTTTGTCGTGGTAATAAATAAATCCAATAATAAATAGGAATGAAGGCAGTGAGAAAGAATAGGTAATAATTATTTTTTGTGCAATACTAAGGAAAAACAGAAATTTTTATTCACGTGTTTGCAATAGCATTTCTTTTAAATAAATTTGTACAGACAGTCTGCTGCTAATCTCTGATAAAATGAAGCAAATTCGTTTTATAGATTATGACGGCCAACTGAGCGCTTACCAAGGCACAAGGTTGTCTCCAGCAGATTTTGAAAAAGGACTGGATTTAAATAACCGGCTACAAAAGAAGGAGGAGCGTTTACGGAATTTGGATGAAGAGGATTTTGTGTAAGGGCATTATCGCCTTGAAGCATGGGGCTGTTCTTCAACACGAGTTTCCAGAAACAACATAGCGTCGCATGATAAGAGGCAGGGAGGTAAAGCTGACAAAAAAAAGTATAGTATCTTGCAGTAATTGTTATTAAAAAACACATAGATACCGACAATCCAAATTCTTCGCTTTAAAGAACATCAGGTACGTTTTCATTAAACCATCAACCGGAAAGACAAGTACTTATGATAAATAAAATCCACCTCATCCTCTTGTTTCTGCTTTGTATAGCTACGGCTAGTTTTGCACAGGAGATTTGTGATAACGGAATTGACGATGATGGCGATGGATTGATAGACCTTAATGACTGGAGTGATTGTAAATGCGACGCCGTAAGCCCTACCTCTTTAATTCCCAACCCCTCTTTCGAGGAAATGACTTGCTGTCCTACGGAGAATGAACAACTCAATTGTGCCGTAGGATGGATTCAGGCCTCTCCGCCCACTACTGATTATGTACACACTTGTGGCGGCTATCTTGGAAATGCCAGTATCAATGCTGTTGCGCCATTGCCTTTTGCGGATGGCGAAGGAGGCGTAGGTTTTCGAGATGGACAAATGAATATCGGAGCTATTTACAAAGAATATGTCGGAGCCTGTCTGACCGAAGTAATGGAAGTGGGAGCGACTTATCGTCTTGATTTCTATGTGGGCTTTCAGGATGAGAGACCCGGAAGTATGAATTTTGATATTGCGCTTTTTGCTTCCGCGGATTGTAATAATTTGCCTTTTGGTACTGGAAATAATGTGACCATTGGTTGCCCAACAAATGTAAACGGTTACACGGAACTGGGGGAGCAATATGTAAGTGGTTCCAATGAATGGGTGAATGTTGTTTTTGAATTTGTAGCGAATGAGGCCTATGAGGTCATTGTACTTGGCCCCAGTTGTGCGCTGAATCAAAATTATCTTTTAGATCCCTATTTTTATGTAGACCGCTTAACGTTGGCAGCGGTTTCTAGTTTTGGAACAGCGCCGTTGAATACCAGCGGAGCAATTTGTGAAGAGGATTTGATACTGGAAGTAGCCGATGATCCAGCTAATACTTACCAATGGTATCAGGACGGAATAGCGTTGTTGGGAGAAACGAATGCTAGTTTAGAACTAGATCCAAATACTAATACAGAAGGCAATTATCAGGTATTTATTATAGGCCCAGATGATTGCGAGCTTTCTGTAACTTATCCATTGTTAATACCTCCATATTATGTGACGGTAGAAGAGCGTATCTGTGAAAATGAATATTATTTGCTTGGAACAGATACGCTTTCAGAAAGTGGAATGTATGAGGGGTTGCTACTTGCCTCCGATGGTTGTGATTCTATTGTGCAATTATCACTGGAAGTGCTTCAAGGCGATACTTTTTATTTTGAAGATATAGTTTGTGAAAACGAAGGCTATTTCTTTTTCGGGAGAGAATTGTTAGAAGCAGGAGTTTATGACACTATTGTAATGAACTTTCGAGGATGCGATAGCTTGGTTGTGTTGGAACTATCTCATCTGTCTTTTGGAATTGGCTTGGACTTACCTACTTCTGTTTCTATAAAATTGGGAGAGTTGGTGAATCTTGTTCCTTCTTTTTACGACAGTGGTTTTACCGAATTTTTATGGACTGATGAAACGGGGATTGTTTTGGGAGAGGAAGTGGTGCTTTCAGATTATCAGCCATTTGTTTCAACCAGGGTTTATCTGGAACTTAGTAATCCTGCGGGTTGTATTTTACGAGATACCATGGACATTAATGTGCTTCCGAATTATGGGATGTATGTTCCAAATGCCTTCTCTCCAGATGGAAATGGTATCAATGATTTTTTCCGTTTCTATCCGGGAATATCCGTAGCAGGAGTTAGTGATTTTTCTATTTTTAATAGATGGGGTGGTTTGGTGTTTAGAAACCAAAGTATTATTAATTTTCAAAATTACGAAGGTTGGGATGGCAATGTGAAGGGGGAAGAGGCGCAGGTTGGCGTTTATACTTATCTGCTGGAGGTTGAGTATCTGGATGGTGTAAGAGAATTGTTGTCTGGAGATGTGACTTTGTTGCGTTGAGGAAGTTTTGTGAAGAGCTGAATGTCAAAAAAAATGATTTTCAGAATCAGTGACGAATTGTCCCGTGTCGGGGTCAAAAGTAAAATAAGGACATAGTTTTGTAAACTCAACATTACCCTACCACCAAATTTCTATTCCCAATAAGTACCTCCGAATCTTCAATACGAAAAAGTAGACCTCTTTATCTAAGATCCCTCCTTTTAAGATATTACCCTCTTTCAAAAAAAAACACAATCGTATTCAATCGATACCTCCTGTAGATAGGAGACCCTCTTTAGTTGGCTTAGGCGCTGGCAAAAAAAAAGTCTATAGTCATTTACCTCCCTTTATCTATTTTCTATCGACTCCCATCCATAAATTCCAAGTTCATAACCCTAAAGTATCGAGATTGTGTTTGTCTAGTGAATACTTCATTCACTGGCGACGAGAGCACCAAATTATTATTTTCAAAAAAAGTCAAGAAATTTTTTAACTGTTCAGTGGGCTATAGTTTAGCCGCGGAAGACGGAAGACGGAAGACGGAAGACGGAAGACGGAAGACAGAAGACAGAAGACGGAAGACGGAAGTTTCCCACTAATGCAAACCTTGAGTTTGACAGTCCTTAGTCTGTGGATTTTACGTTCGATGGAAACTTCCGTCTTCGGACTTCGGACTCCCGTCTTCAGCCTTCCATCTGAATAGTTACGAATTTTTAAAGTAATCTAACCCCTCACCCGTCTACAAAGGAAAGGACGCAAAACGGTAGGCAAAAAATGCCACAATAAACGATGGAAGAAAAGCAGCGAACCATTACAGGAGTCATCAAGGAATACAATCGAAAGTTATTCGGTTTTATTCGTGGCCGTGTGTCTAACCCCGCAGATGCGGAAGACATACTTCAGGATGTGTGGTACCAGCTCAGTCGTGTGGGGAACATTGATTCTATTGAGCAAATCAGTGCCTGGTTGTATCGGGTTGCGCGGAACAGATTGACGGACGATTACCGAAAAAAGAAGCCGGCGTTGATAGAAGACCAGGCTTATGGAAACGACGAAGGGGATCTTTATCTGAAAGACATTTTAATGGCAGATACGCCAAGTCCGGAAGAAGAAAACTTAAAAGAACTTTTCTGGGAAGAACTCTTCGAAGCACTGGATGAACTGCCAGAAAATCAAAGAAATGTTTTTATCTGGAATGAATTAGAAGATCAAACTTTTCAGCAAATAGCAGATCGAACGGGAGAGAATATAAAGACCCTGATTTCAAGAAAACGGTACGCGGTTCAACATTTAAGGAAAAGGTTAGAGGCTTTGTATGAGGAATTCAGGGGTTAAAATAAAAATTAAAATGGCAATGAAAATCAAAACCTTCTATCGTGATTCCCATGGTTTCAGGTCTTTGATTTCAATTGAAATTTTGATTAATAATTTTTAAAATTAGAATGTCAATCAAAACCTTCTACCGTTATTTTTGCGTTTCGGATTTTTGATTTTCATTATTGATTAATAATAACAATATCATGTACAACGAAAAAAATCTTTTTAAAAAGAAGCGTAAGGTGAAGAAGATTTTCTTTGTCCTTGCAGCTATTATCGTTTTTACAGCGGTGGTCGGTACTGTAGTTATGTTGTTGTGGAATGCCATAATTCCAAATATTCTGAATACCCGTCCGATCAAACTTTGGGAAGCCATTGGCTTACTTACCCTTTTTCGTTTATTGACAGGTAGGTTTAGAGGTGGTGGTATGGGAAAGAAAATGCGTGGTAAAAAAGGAGCATGGAAGGAGAAATGGATAAATATGACAGAGGAGGAAAGAGCGGAGTTTAAAAACCGTTGGAAAGAACGCTGTGGGCGGCGGTGAGGTGTTAATTGAAAATGAAAAATTGAAAATTAACCGAACGTACCAATTTGTGAGGGTAACCGCAACGGCGCAAAGAGCGCTAAGTTTTTTTTAAGTAAAAGAAGTTAACGTTGCGTTTCTTGGCGCCTTGGCGGTGAAAAAAAATAATTGGCGAGACGCCAATCTACTATGTTCTACCGAGTAAAATTAATTAATTAAAAAAAAAGTAAAAAAATTAAAGTAAAATAAAATTCCCAACGTCTACCTAAATATAAAGCGCAGAAAACCGGATTCTGCAAAAGCATTAAATCCAATTATTAAAATTATAAAATTAAAAAATATGCGACGACCATTCAGAAAGATATTCGCCTTCTCTATCGGAATCATTGTATTCCTTGTAGTAGCAAAAGTATTTGTAGCCGCCTTTTTTCTGGCCGCTTTAATCAGTATTCCGTACCTCTTTTTCAGAGGCCTCCGATCCGCTTTGGTGGATGACCATTACGGAAGAAAACAATACAATCACGATTTGCCCAATTGGGAATCCAGAGACGAACCACTTTTTCACACGGACCACAATGGAGCGAACAGCCGTTCAGAAAGAATACCAGATTACCGATTTGTAGAAGTTCGATAAGGGACTATTGATTCCTTTAATCCGAATTAAAAACAACATATAGCCGGATCTTTACTCGGCTACGATTTTACTCAACTACTGTACATTTTCAGAAATAGTTTTCCTTTTACAGATATGTCTGCGGGCAGATCTCCCCTTTAGGGATCGGGGGCAGTGCTGGCAAAAGTGTATAGTTTACAAATTTAAAAATTAATTATTATGTGTCAAAAATTTGAAAATAGAAAAAGAGATCATGGAAGAGGTCATGGCCATTGGGGGGCTAAAGAAGAATTTAAAAGAAAGCTCCACGGGATGAAAAGTTTCGGTGGTACCTGGAATCATCCACCCGTAAATGTCAGGGAAGAAGACGACAAGTACGAACTATTTGTCTATGCGCCCGGCTTGGTGAAAGAGGCCTTTCAGCTTGCAGTAGCAGATGGCGTACTCATTATCAAAACCGATTCGAAAAAGGAAGAAGGGGAGGACGATAAAAACTGGCGTCGGCAGGAGTTTAGTCCTGGCGGTTTTAAGCGCCGATTTGAACTGCCGGAAGGAACAGACGGTGAAAATATCGGAGCGAAGTATGAAAATGGTGTATTGCTAATCACTTTGCCTAAGTTGGAGGATTTCCATATCCAGAGGCGTAAGGTGGAAGTGGATTAGAGGTCAAAGATGGAAAGTTAGAAATGTTTTTGCAGAAGGGCAGCCTGGTTTCAGGTTGCCCTTTTTTAGTGAGGGGATTTGATAAAATGGAGCTCCAGCCTCTGAAAGCGAGAATGACCAAAATGAGTCATTTGGAGTTTATGCCTTTTAAGAAATAAAAAGAGAGAAATTGAGCAAAAGGGTTAAGAATGCGGCATGGAAATGTGTGTCATGTGTAAAGGTCTGAATATCAAGGAGTAATAAAAATAAGGTCATTTCCAGGGAATTGTAAGTAAGACAGTTATATATTAAAACAAAACTATTTAGAATAAAAGAGGTTAATTTATCATTAAGTCCAAACGTTATATGTAAACAAATGGTTAATTCCGGTAAGAATTTTGCATATCAGATAATATATCTAAAATAAAAGTAGATATTTAATCATTTAATGGGACTAAGAAAAACATCCTTAACCAAAATCACATCATCATGACTAAGCAAAATATCGGATTCATCGCACCATTCGCATTAAACATTCTCGCTTACATATTGGTATGGAATGTCTTCTTCTCAGATACAGAGGCGACCTCGAATGCTGCTCAAAACGAAGTTCCTGCAGCTTTCCTTGAAGAAATGGAAACCACAGAAGATGGTGTCTACATTACAAAAGAAAACGACTTGTTACTGACTGCAATGAACGATCAGTAGTATTCATAATAATTTTTTTTCTCAAAAAGCCACCAGGTATTACACCTGGTGGCTTTTTCTGTTTTGGGTGCTATGTGTTTTTTGAAAATGCGATACCTGGTAGAACATTTGAATTTCGGAGACAAATTGTATATTTGGAGAACAAAGGAATAAAAAACAACTCCGGGCATTACACCTCGGAGTTGTCATCTAATTCATTATCCCATCGAGCTATGAAACAAGGGGATAAAAAATACGGTTTAATGTTACCTCTTATCTTTCATAGATTTATCCGTACGACCATTGTTATACAAACCCTCTAATGCCACAACACTGCCTTTCTCTTTCAATATTTTCAACCTAAAAGAAGGCACCTCGTCTATCATAAATAAATCTTGGGTCATTGCTTTGAGTTCGTACTTACCTCGGCCTTCTCTTTGATAAAAGAGTTTTCCATTTTCAAGCGATAAGATTCTTTGGCCATACTTTCCTTCGTAGCTTTTTAGTACTGTTTCTGAAACGGTTATCGGATTTGATTTCGCTTTCATTCCTGCTAGTGACCAAGCTAATTTCTCCTCCATTTGACCTCCCTTATATTTTTCCATCAAAGCTTCAATTGCTTTCATATGGGCTTTATCCAAGGCTTCATTTGCGGGGGTTTCTATATGTGGTTTTACGCCAGTTCCTTCCCAGTTTGTTTTCGAAATTGGGTTTTCAGCCCTACCTGTTGGTATCCATATCGTAAAGCGTTCTGTAGCAGCCATGGTGCCACCGGGGTGAGCTCCTCCGCCTGTTGTTTCACCAATTAAGGTCGCTCTTTCCATGTTCTTTAAGTTGTAACTAAATTCCTCTGCTGCTGAAAAAGTCCGCTTACTCGTCAATACATAAACCGGGATATCCGGACTTCTTTTTCCTGTAATATGAGGCAAAGTCCAGGTCTGATTTGGCTCTGTAGAAGAACGCGTGTAAAAATTATTGAGATGTACGGGGGCCGGGCCAAATAAATAACTGGAGATCAATTGAATCATGGCCGGGCTACCGCCACCATTTTGTCTTAAGTCAACAATTAAGGCACTAGCATTGCTCAATAAAGTCATGGCCGCAGCAGCAGTTTCTCCACCATATTCTGTATCGTAAAAAGCCGTCAAGTTTAGATAACCAACATTGCCTTCCAGAATTTTTACTTCTTTGAAACCAAAGTTATCCATTTGAGCGTAGCCCACTTGTTCTTTTACAAAAGCCAGACTGTCTGCTTCAGATACCGTTTCTTTTGTTTGCATAATCCATTCCGGATCAACCCGAGCCCGGATGTGTTTGTCATGACTCACCGCAATCAGATCCGCTCCTAATAAATCCGCGAATTCCACAGGGTCGGTGATCTTGTCATAGTCTCCATTCGTTAATTTAGCCGAAATGGCTTCCGCCATCTTATTGGCTGTCTCTTCATAAATGTAATGTTCATTCAGCAGGTCTCCAATAGACTTTACCACTTCTTTTTTCTCCTTGGCTGTTAATGGTTGTGGTTTCCCTTGGCCATACATTGGTGCAATTCCAATAGTTAGCAGCAATAAAAAAAGCATTGACTTTACAAGTGTTATTTTCATGATTTGTGTCATATTTACTGAGTACAATTAATTATAATTTTATTTAAGGTTTTATTCATTTGTTCAATCTCTTTTTTAGAGATACCTTTTAAGGCTTTTGCTCGATTACTTTTTATTGTTCCTTCTGGTTCCGTAATCACTTTTTCTCCAGTTTTGGTGACAGACAACAAAAAACGACGCCGATCCGTCGGATGCATTGCTCGTTTGATAAATCCTTTTTTAACTAACAGTTCAATCAT
>JBLHRR010000140.1:0-15419 GCA_047626155.1 Saprospiraceae bacterium
GTTAAGAATACATTCGGTATGCCGGCGACAGCTAATGGTGCGGTATTGTTCCTTATTCAGAACTAGTTTGAGCTAATTCTAATTAGGATATTGAAAGTTTTCGAAGCGTACACCAATGTATGCTTCGAAAACTTTTTCGTTTAAGCTAATTCGTTCTCCTTACTTTTCCACTCTTTTTCTTCTTCTTTTAGGCAGACTAATTAATCTAGCGGCACAAAATTGAAATTACTTGGAGCTCACATTAGTGCCTATAAAAGCTGCGAATCCCTGCCGTTGAGTACTACGCCATCCCGATTCAAACCGCAAGGGATTCATTAGATTAAAGTACTCGATCCAATCTTCATCTCTAATGCACTTTATGAGTGGTTACTATCTTTAGCCAGGATGTTTCCTTTCCAGGTGCTTTTTTTGATATTATTACTATAAAAATGTGAGAGTCCTTAAAATAGGCATAATATTTTCATAGTATAAATAATAATAATAGGTTTTAATTTGCAATGTGATGGAAATAGGCATAGGGTAAAAGTTATTATTGACCGTGAATTAAAACAAAAAAAAATAGAAATATTACTGAGCAAATGAGAAAAATTATCCCCCTAATTTTTTCTGTTTTTTTATCTGTCTCTCTCTCGGGGCAGGCAGATGGTGGTTGGGGCAATTGTGAATTTGCCACAGTTGCCACTATGAATGCTTTTGACCCTTCAGGTGATAGTTTTACCTGTAAGAAAGTATTTGTTCAAGCTACTGACGAACACTATCGTTGGGATGGAACCACCTGGGCCCTGGAAAGCAGTGGTGTCGAAAATATTTATAATACTAGTGATACCCTTACAGCAGACCGGACTGTGACATTAGATGGAAGCGATCTGACTTTTGATGGAACTGGAATTGGAAATGGAGATGTGATTATCGAAGCAGATGGTGACGTAGGAATAGGAACAACCACTCCAATTGGACAACTCAACGCCGTTAATACAGAAAATGTGGATGCATTCACTTTTTCAAATTCAAATGGATCGACAGGTGAAAAAGATGTTTTTACGATCATTGATAGTGATGTCGGGGGAGGAGATCAAGACCATAGTTCGGCGCTAAAAGTACTCAAGAATGCAAGCATTAATCCATCTGATTTTGGGTATAGCTTAGTAGAGTTAACTTATACTGGGACAGATCCAACAGATGATAAATACTGGATTTCCGGAAGGAAAACAGATGAAGGCGCACCTGAATGGGGCGTGAATATTTCAGATAATCGAATATGGTCTTCTGGCGGTTTATTATTAAACGCTTCAGGTGCCGCTAATGGAACTTACTCTGGTGGTAACTTTATAGTGGAATCTGGCGGAGATGTTGGTGTTGGAACCACTACTCCTGATGCCAGACTAGATGTAGAAGGAGGCAACGTCCGTTTTTCCGATTATGGCGGAGGAACTTACCTCGATGTGGCGGACACCCTTGTACTCGCTGATGCAACCTATGCTTTAGCCGTAGACACAAACGGAGATGTTGTAGAAGTCAACACTGCCAAGTCCTCTAAAATATTTTACCCACCAGCATTAGTAATAAACGTAAGTTCTATTGGTGACAATAGAATATTAGATTTACATAAACAATATGTTACCCTTTACGGAACACCTGCCATAGTTAGTTCTGGAGCACCGGCAGCTATTCCAACTTATGGAGAAACCGAACTGTTTTATTACGTGACTGATTATGACACGGATGTTTTTAGCGATCTGGAAATTAGTGCAGATGGTATCTTGACCTATGATGTGGATGTGATACCTACTAATAATTGTGCGGCCTTCAATGTTATTTTTGTTGTAAAATAAGCGCTAGCTCATTATGACAATCAGATGATGGTAATGACGGAATTTTAGATGACTCAGAAAGAAGAGTTTGTGATGCTGGTACCAACGGATGGATTGCTAATTGGACGATGAATGGTGGAAGTGGTCCAACCGCAACTTATGTGGATACCGATGCTACTGCTCGTGACCAGTTGCCCGGAGCTACCTGGGATAGCTCTGGTCAATTCCAGGTCCATTCAGTTATGACTTACCGATTTCTAATGGTTCATATGTTGTTGTCATTGGGCTGATGGTTTTGGAAATGGAGATTTAATACTTACAGAGATCTTTCTAGAAGGGAGCAATGTAATAACAGCTTATACGCCACAAAATGAATTTGGTGTATCTGTAGCTGGAAGTAGAAGCTTTGAAACAACCGTTACAGATGGATCTTTGAATATAGAATTTGGTGGTTCTGGCTGGCCTATTCTATATGGACTTGAAGTTTTTGAACTAGATAAGTCGACACGTCACGTTTAAAACAAAACATAATTAATCATACAATGAGAAAACAATTTTGGCTCTTTACAATGCTGCTTTCATTGGCTCTACTTACTGACTTAAACGCTCAGGTCAAGGTAGTCAACGAAGGCATATTGACCATTAAAGATGACCAGTTATTTCACCTCAATGGAAGCTTCTCCAACTACTCCGCCCTGCTCCTGAATAATGGCGATTTTCGCCTGACGGGAAATTTTATTAGCGAGGTGAATGTCTCTAATGAGGGAACAGGCATCTACCGCTTTATCGGTTTTGACCAACAGAACCTGACCTTATACGACACCCTCCGAATGTTCAACGTAGAAATAGATAATCCTTCCGGAATTAATTTTGATGGGACAAACCATCTGCAGGTTTTTGGCAATTTCAATTTCCTGGATGGTATCGTTTATACGAGTATAGCGTCCTTAACTTCTTTTCAAAACAAAGCTTCTACATCTGGTGCATATGGTTTTTCGCACATCGATGGTCCGGCGTTTAAAACTGGAATTAAGGATTTTGTTTTTCCTATAGGGGATTTAGGAAATTACCGACCTGCGGCTATTTCTGAATTGGAAGCCTCCGGTATTTTTCAAATGGAATATATTCACGAAACTTATTTTGATGACCTCAAAGAGGTTGCTTTGCTAAAGGTAAACGAAGAGGGTTATTGGGATGTTAAGAACATAGAGTCCGAGCAGTTTCCGAAGCTGACACTCAACTACGACGAAAATAGTAATTTGTTTACAGAATTAGAATATGTGGAAATAGTCCACTTCAGAGACGAGTGGGAAATCGTTCCTTCCATTTCTGACGGATCTACTCTACCTATGGGTATCACAACAGAAGAGCGCTTAGCACAATTTGGTTTTTACACGACTGCCGAACGACGCAAATTCAATCCCAATCACGTAGTAACGACAATAACACAGGATGAGGAGGATTGTTCTATCAGAGTTGAGTGGGTCATGGCTACTGGAAGCGTGGTGCAGAACTATGAGGTTGAGATGAGTTATGACAGCATAGAATTTACAAAAGTTGGAGAAGTTCTGGGAAGTCTAAGTGCTTTACAGGCCTATACGAACTACCTTTTCATTGATGAAAATTTGTATGAAGCAACTACCATTTATTATCGTATAAAAATGATTCCACCTGGTCTAGCTACAGATCTGGTTACCTATTCATCAACCGTCTCTTTAGAAGACAACTGTATTTTTCAAGATTGGTTACTTTATCCAAACCCGGTGAGTTCTGGTGAAAACTTAAACTTCCAGGTGACTAGTACAATGGAAACGCAGGTGCAGCTCGAAATATGGGATGAGCTAGGCCGCCTGATGAACACGCAAACATTGGATTTGGAAATAGGGACACATACTTACGAAATTAGAACGAAGGAAATGCGGCTTGCTTCGGCGATGTATTTTCTGAAGATTTCACGGACTAAGAGTTTGAAGTTTATTGTGACCAATGATTAGCGTTTGTTCTGTTGTGACTAAATAACAAGAGTCTTTCGAGTCAGCATTACGTCATCACCGACAAAACCTTCTGCAAAACCCAAAAAGCAGTCTCCGCCATAACATTCCCCTTATTATCCAAAGTCGGATTGACTTCCGTTATTTCCAGACAAGCTACTTTATTGGTACTGAAAAGGTGCGTAATAATTCCCACCACTTCCTGTGGGGCAAAACCCTTAGGAACTGGAGTTCCAGTACCTTTAGAAATAAGGTCACAATCCATACTGTCCACATCAAAAGAAATGTATATCAGATCACAATTGTCTAATTGTTGGATGGCCTCTTTTAGACAAACTTCCATTCCCCGATAGCGAATTTCAGAAACCTTATAATTGCGGATATTGAGTCTCTTCATTAAATTGTCCTCCGGCTTTTCCGTATCTCTTACGCCAAAAAATACGATGTCTTCCGCCAGCACTTTTGCCCCGGGGTTGCCTATGTTTTTATAGTTGTTCCACTGAGTAGCGGTGTTGTCATCTATCTCATTAATTTGACCGGGCAGGTTGTCCTCTCCAAGGGCCGCGGCCAGGGGCATTCCGTGTACATTACCAGAAGGGGAGGTGTATACGGAGTGAAGATCTGCATGCGCATCAATCCAAATGGCAGCAACTCTTTTATTAGGATACTGTGCTTTAATACCACTCAATGTCCCCAAAGCAGAAGAATGGTCTCCAGAAATAATTAGCGGAAAGGAACCCTCACTTAATGTATCTTTTATGGAATTTGAAACCCGTTGGCACTGATCGACAATCTCTGTGATTCGTTTACCATAAGGTGTAGTTACTTTGTTGTAAATCGCCTCATTATTGGTTTTGAGATCCAGGATAGGAAAGCGACCAAAGAAATCATCATTTGCTTTAATGGCCGCTATTTCCATGGCATCTATCCCCATGTCGGAGCCTCTAGTACCTGCTCCAATGTCTGATCTGTTCTTAATTACCTTTATGGACTTCATTGTAAATGGTTGGTAAATGCAATGGGACAATGCATTTTTTGTGTTATACTGAGTTAGAGTTATATCTAAAAAGACCCATTACGGAAATTCTAAATATTAATTCGATTAAAGCACAAAGGTAATACTTTTTTTTTCCTAATTTTAGCCTGTATTATTGCAAAGAGAAAAACATTTCGCTTCCAAACCCTGAACTCCTTTCAGATCAGTCCTGGCAAAAAGTCCGCAGCTATCCCTTGGATTATGGCCGTACAGACGACCTCTTTTTCTTCAGTCCAGAACGTGGCTTTGTAATCAATAGCGGAGGATACCTCCTACTCACAGAAGACCGCGGCCAAACCTGGGAAACCAAATTCCGCAGAGAAGAAACCTTCTTCCGCTGCCTTACTTTCTGTGATTCATTGAATGGCTTTCTCGCTACCATCGGAGTGGATGAACTCCTATTGTCCTCAGCGGATAGTATATCCATGTATCAAATAAGTAATCGAAGGCGAAAAAGCAGAGGAGGTCAAAATGCGGGCGATTAAAATGGGCGCCCTCTTTCAATCAAAGCTGGAATACATCAGAGCGAATAACAACTTTGAAAATTTGATCTAATTATGTTCTACTAGAGGGACCGTAGAAGCTGAGATTGAATTTATTACGGATGATTGAGTAGAAAAGAAAGAGGGATAAGTTCTGATTAATAATGAGTTTCATGTTGGAGATAGATTTCTGAAGAATTTGTTAATGATCAGCTGAAAACAAAAACCTTCGGGAAAGGAAATGATTGAGTTTTCCAACGAAAATTCATAGGTCTACAAAGCGGGCGGATGCCCTCCTTTAGGAGCTGGAGGTAAGCAAGTGGAGGCTTTTCCTTACTGATTCCCACCCGGCCTCGCCTTTGCCGATTTCTGATTTTTACTCGATTGTATTTCTACTCCCTCACTCTCCGAAATAGTCGCAGTCAACACCAATAGGTCTGCCTCTAAAGCTTTTATTAATTCGACCTTTTCTTTAGCCGTACAACTAAAGAAAACCCGATACTGATTCTGAGACCGGCTGGAAGGTTTGACATTGGAAGGATTGTAATCCGCATAAGTTGTTGTAATGTATTCTCCTGTTTTTCCATTTTCCAAAAGGAGTGTCATAACAATACTTTGGCGAGCAGTAGCCTCTTTAGTTGTATTGCAACTGGAAAAAGAAGAGAGGGCCAGTAGACTAAAAAAAAAGAAGCGGATTGGATTGGTAAATGGTTTCATATTATTCAAAGAGTTAGAATGCTTTAAAAGAGTTGATAAAGGTAGATTCGGTGGATCAGGGTTTCCTTAATTTCGCATTAACGTACGTTAGTGAGAAACCCTGATCCACCATTATCAACCTGCTCAAAAAATTAATTCATTTTCACAATCCTCTCCAAAATATTAACCTCCTTATTCACCACTCGCATAAAGTAATGTCCATTTGGATAGTCATACAAAGAAAGCGTTCCGATATAATCATTGTCATATTTACTAACCGTTCTCTCCTGCAATATTCTTCCGGTCACATCAATAATTTCCAACTTCAACATAGGATCATTGATTTGAAGATTAGAAATAATAACCTTGAATACGCCTTCTGTCGGATTCGGTAAAATAGAAACAATCACCTCTTCATTATTAATATTGTACACGCCCGTTGCAGAACCTACTGCTACGGTCTCTGAAAAGATACAGTCATTTATTGGCACAGATAGCCAAATTTCGTAAGTATCCGGTAAGAGGTTTTGGAAAAGACCATTCGATTGTGTCGTAGCACCTCCGTCATTACTAAATAGAAAAGGAGCCACTCCTCCCGTAGGGTTCGTAACTAAGATTCGCCCATCGGCTACGTTATTATCAGAAGCATTTTCAACACTGATCGTTGCAGATAAAGTACAACCCTGGCCTGGACAAAATTCTTCACTGACACTGGATGAATAATTTCCATCATTATCTATTAAGATATTCCCTTCATTATCTACAATTTGGAAAAAGCCTTGTCCAGAAAGACCATCGCCCTGAGTATCCGTTACCGTTAGGATGTAACAAGCATCTAGCGTCATGCAAATTTGTTGGGTGTAAAGCGTATTCGATGATTGCCCGAACAAGGTACCACTGATTATTTCTTCGCCAGTATCTGCATCCGTAATAACCCAATTACTTTCCTGAGGAGAATTATCCGTCCGGAATAGCAATGTGACAAATTGATCATCTTCCATTCGGTCAAAAATAACAGTCGCAGTATTGTTCGCTGTGTTATTGTCAGCAGAACCATTAATCATGGTAATGGCAAAATCGATATTGTTATTTCCTAGTTGTAAGTTCTCTGTTACATCGTATTCGATAATGTCAGAACCATTTACAGGAATGTCACCAGTATAAGGTACTGTTTCTACAAAGGTTCCATTAACAGTTACGTCAATCATCGCAGAAGTAATCGGCTGTCCACCTCCATTGATCAAGGTGATTTCAGCAGGCGCACTATCAGCACAACCAAAAGTAGGAACGCTGGCCTCCACTGCTCCATCAAAAGCAATAACCTTGGAGATTGTCATAACAAGCGTATCATTCATTGAATTCTGATCGGCAGGATGATTGACAAAAGTCGACAATTCATAATCACCAATGACAGATAAATCTACTGAAGTCGTAAATTGATAATTCATTTCTGTATTTGCTTCAAGAGGATCTGTTATAGTCAATGTCTGAATCGGCGTTCCATCTAACAATAATCCCACTTCGAAGTCAACCATTGAGTTCAACCCCTTATTTTTGATTCGGGCGGTCACCAATTCCGTGGCCGTCAAATCGTCCGCAGAGATTGGTTCGGTGATGGCCTCCAAAGAAAGGTCGAAAGAATCTTTAGAATATTGAAATGCAACGATTCGAGTATTTGAACCATTTCCTGCAGCAAATTCAGTAGTAAACCAAAAAGTATTATCTCCCTCTGGACTAACTGAAAGCTGAGAATAATCACCAAAACGACCGCTGGAGTTGATGGTAGAACCTCCGTTAATTACCGTGGTTTCTGGCATAGTCATTACGCCAAGTGGATCCGTATCAAAACGTCCAGTGTAGCGAATACCCACATAAGTATCGGGACTAGAGACATTGTAAGCCATTCCAATAGTTCCATTGTCATCAATCGCAATAGAACCCATGAAACGATCTAAGTCATCATTCGGAGCGAAGGTTCCTTCCTGATAAAGTGCCCAATCGGTAGTGGCTGTTCTTCTTAGTTCTACCCATCTGATGGCAGACAAGTTTAAACCGTCGGTAGCATCCGTAATGAAATTGAAAACCAAAGATTCATGTGTTCCGAAATTTCTCAAATGCGGAATGTTCATAATCACCTCAGGGATTGCATCCAAACCACCGCCTCCTAATTGAGGTACGCAATGGAATCCTGGTCCGGTAGCAGAACAGGGGTAAGAATCAAAGGGAGTAATAACGATGGCAGTCTGTTCTACGGTTGTATTGTTAGGTGTGTCAAAGTCGAGATTGAAAGTATAGATTTCTACTTGATCTTCTGCTGGGCCACCATTCCAGGAGCTGTCATTAATAGCCAATGTAATAGGTCTGTTATCAAAAGGCATATTAGTGCCATTCCAGTCCGCTGGAGTCGATACATAAAAACCAGCTTCGGTATCGAAGTTCCCACCAAGAGATACTCGGATCAGGTCTACGTTTGCAGCACCGGCATAGAGGGCTTCTATATCTAAGAAATATTGATGTAAGGTTCCTGCACCTTGTTCATTGGTGGTAACCACCAAAGCTTCTGGCGTGATGGCATATTTTGGATAATCCGGAAAGTTAGGCGTTGCAAAAGAATAAGCACTATAGCTACCGAGCGGGTCTTTATTATCGCTTACCGCAACAAGTAGTTTTGCAGGACCAGTGAATTCTGTAATGAACCATCTCTCCTCGTTTTCGTCATACAAAATTATCGGGTCACCAAGGGAGCTCTCATTCAAATCAGCCCAAAGGGTATTCATGGCAAATGATTGCACCAAGCCTCCATTAAGATCAAAGACCCCGACGGTAGTGGAATTTATGGACTGAACGAAAAACTCATCACTTACATCTCCGGTTGGGTCATGTGGTGACGATCCATTACTTAGTCCATTATTATTGACAAGTGGTTCATTGAGCAGGCCTCCTCTGCTGAGACTCCTTGCAGGACTGCGGTCAAAATTAAGTTGACGAATCGGATCTGGCCCCTGATGTACCAAATCCATGTTCGTAGATTTTCCACCTGGCTTTCTTCCTTTGAAGTTGGCAGGTACTTTTTTCATTCTTTTGGCCGCCGCCTTTTTATCTTTGGAGGTGGAAGGTATCAAGGGTAGATCCCTCACGGCTTTTGTTTTTCCTAAGAATTTTGCTGTAGTGCTGGATACCTCAAAGTTTTCCATTTGTGTGGTGGTCACCGTTTGAGCTTGGCCAAAACAAAATAGCCCAACTATGAAGGCCAATGTAAGTTGTAATTTAAGATTCATATTTTCTTCTTTTCTATGATTTTGCAATTTAATAACTTTTATATTGATAGACCTTTGCGTACTATTCCTAAGGGAGTGGTCACGATCTTAGTTTCAATTTGTTTCTTTTGACTGGATGGTGTGGGGAAGCGATTAAGCTATAACTTTCGGTTAGTTTGTAGAACGCAAATGTACAGCTTATTGATTTTGAAATAGTAATTTGTATTGTAATTATCTTTAAGAGTAACTAAAGAGTTGGATAATTGTTCAGATGCGACAAAATAGCGGTTTAAATGCAGCAGATTCAGCGAGTGTTTGGTGGTACGTATTGGCGCGTTTACCAAACTTTTCCAGTTTGGTAAACGTTCGCACTTTAGGCGCATGTAGGACGTATTGGGCGTGCCGAGATAGGGGTACGTATAAGTTTAGTAAACGAACCGAACGTACCAAAGGCTCCTATCTGAATAATCGATTTGATTAATTCTATGAAAATTAATTAAAGATATTGCATCGCATAATAATTTGTAAATCAGTGTGTTATGCTTGTGCTGTAAAAATGTGAATATCTTTTATAACCTCCGCGCAGCGAATTCCACAAAGCCCAAGTTAGGCAGTTGAAATCCACAATATGCGCAACAAAAGGATTCTTACTATTCTAACATTAATTAAAAACAGTTTAAAAATACAACAATGAAAAAATTAGGAATATTCACGCTACTCTGCCTACTTATCTTCTCTTCTTGCCGAAAGGATACGAATGATGAAATGGTAGATCCATCAACTCCAGATCCAACTATTGAAAACTACGAACCAAAAGTTGAAACCATCACAGGAGACATCACCGGATATATCATCGATGAAAATGGCGAACCTGTGATAGCTGCCAATGTAACATTGGATGGTAACAATACAACTACAGATGACTATGGCCACTTCTTTTTCAAAGGCGAAAGCTTGAACAAATTAGGAACTTTAGTTAAAGTACAGAAAGAAGGATACTTCAAAGGAAGTCGAAGATTCTTTCCAAAAGCTAGCCAGGACAACCGCGTTAAAATTCAATTGCTAACCAAAAGCTTTGATGAATCTTTCAACACTGCTGATGGTGGTACCATTACTATGGGAAATGGGGCATCGGTTGATTTTTCTGCTAACAGCATACGCACGGAAGCAGGAGCGGCTTACTCCGGAACGGTAAAAGTAGCGACCAAATGGATGGATCCTTCTTTAACTGCGACCCTCGATCAAATGCCTGGTAACCTACAAGGACTGAACGCCGATGTAGAAGAAATGACTTTGGCAACTTACGGAATGATCGCTGTAGAATTGGAAGGCGAAAATGGAGAAGCACTTAATATCGCTAACAATATGACCGCAACGATCTCAATGCCGGTTCCTGCAGATATGTTGAACGCAGCTCCTAGTGAAATTCCATTATGGTCTTACAACGAAGAGTATGGTTTGTGGGTGGAAGAATCAACAGCGACCTTGCAGAATGGCGCTTACGTAGGAGAAGTTTCTCACTTTTCTTTCTGGAATTGTGATTTGCCTTTTGAATATGTAAACTTGGACTTGACTTTAATAGACGATAACGGAAACCCTTTGAGCAATTACTTAGTAACCCTCACCGCAGGAGCAGGAACTAATGCGCCAATGACAAGTGGATCTGGCTGGACGGATGCTAACGGAAGTGTATCCGGAGCAATCCCAGCTAACGAAGAATTGACTTTGGAAGTGATCGGCATTTGCGGAGAAGTATTGTTTACTACAACGGTAGGACCTTACTCAGCTGATGCAACGGAAACTATTACCACTTCAGGAAGTACTGTAAATGCTACTACAATTACAGGAACTTTAGTAGATTGCGACGGTAACGATATAACCAATGGTTTGATAATCGCAACTTTCAATGGACAAACGGTTTATCATTACATTTCTGCTAATTTCTCTTACACATTCACGACTTGTGGAGGTGCAGGCGATGTGACTGTAACTGGAATTGATTTGGATGCTCTAGAGCAAGGTGCTGAGGTTACTGCTCCAGCGAATGCAACGACTGACCTGGGCAACTTGAGTACTTGTGGTAGCCCGGTTCTATCAGGTCTTACGGTATCGGTTGATGGAGTGGAAAAAATCTATCTTGCAGTCAATGTTAATATCAATGCTAGTGCAAGTTTTACTGATATATCGGTAGATTTTGGCGGGATGTCAAATGACTACATTTACTTTGCATTTGAGGGAGGAGATGTAGGAGATTACAGTAACAATAATTTCTTAGAAGGTATATTTGATTCCACAATGGGATGGGGATTCTTTAACAATACAGGTTTTGATACCTTTATTGTTACTCAATATGATACCCAATTGATGGGTACGGCGAGTGGGATGTTTACGAATAGCGTTACAGGACTGGAATCGTTGGTTGAACTTGATTTTAACATAGCGCTCTAGAATTAATTCGAAATTTATTTCAGAGAGTAGCCGCTTTTGGTTGCTCTCTGAAAATAAATTATTTTATAGTCATATTAATTATAAGTTAGAAACTCAAAATGAAAAGCTCGATCCTATAGGAAAAACTATAGCTATTTATTAAAATATAACAAAACACTTGCTGACCGAAAAACAAATAATTCAAGATTGCCAAAAAGGGGTAAAAAGCAGCCAGTATGAACTGGTTCGACGATACTCCCCGATGCTGATGGCGGCCTGTCGAAGGTATGTTAAAAATGAAGCGAGTGCTAAAGATGTTTTACAGGAAAGTTTGATTCGGATTTTTACCAATATTAAAAAATATCAACCAACCGGGCCTTTTGAGAATTGGATGAGGAGGATAACGGTTCGCTGTGCTTTTACGGCGCTGGATAAAACGAAGATTAAAAAAGAAATTGAATTAACGGATCATCATTTAGATTCGTCAGTAGCAGCTGAGGTTTTTAATTATTTGGGTTTGGAAGAAATTACGAGAATTATTGAAACGCTGCCAATAGGTTATCGAACTGTGTTTAATTTGAATGTGATTGAAGGGTATTCTCATAAAGAAATTGGAGAACTGTTAGAAATAAAAGAAAGTGCTTCGCGCTCACAGTTGACGAGAGCTAAAAGAATACTTCAAGAAAAGCTTAACGCTATTAATTACCAAAAAAAGACATCCGCATGAAATGGGATTTGTTTAAAAATAGGTTGAAAAGGGAATCGCAACAACAGGAAGATGCGGTGGATATTGATGCACTATGGTCTGCGATTGAGCCGGATGTAGATGCGCTCAATGGAAAGGAAGATAAGCGGAGGCGTTTTTTCTTTTGGCTTTTCTTTGGCGTTGGGGTGGCTTTGACGGCGGCTTGGTTTGCTTTGTCAAATGAGGAGACCATTGCAGATGGAGCGGTGGCAGAGAAGGGAACTGCGGTAGAAGAAGTAAGCGTTTTGTCTAAGCGAGGAGATGTAAATAACAATTTGATTGCAAAGGCGAAAGAGACTGAAAATAAAAGAGATTTATTACGTGTTAACTCAAATGTATTTCAAAAAAATGAAACAGTGATTTCTATAAACTCCGCTAAAGTTGAAAGTGGAAAAACAATTGAAAATAATGAAGTAGTAAAAATTAACCAGTTGGTTAATTTAAATAAAAATACTAATAATTCATCGGTAATAGCTCTAAAAAGTAATCCTAAAAGGAGTTTAATAGTGAACGTCCAAACGAATTTGAATGAAGGTTCTTTGGTTACGGAAATGCAGGATTCTCCGACTTCTCCCGAAAAACAAAAACCGAATAGAAAGGCTGAAGAAAAAGCTGCTCAAAATACTGTTTTAATAAAAGAAACAATAAACCGAATTAATATAAGCGGTCTTTTAGTAAGCATGCGAAACGGACTCCTCCCTATGAAAGGTGACTCGCTTTCTGATGTGCCCGCTTTCTCTCCCCGTTATAAAGAGTATACCACTTTTGGAAAGTCTGCCCCTGCATTTAGTTTCACTGCTGGGATTACTGGTGGCCTCAGTTTCGCTAATCGAAATTTAAGTCAAAAAGTAGGAGAAGGGAGTATATTGTTGCAAAATAGAAATGAATACGAATCATCCCTCGAAACGAGCCACTACGGTTTCTTTATTGGAGCCAAACATAAGAAATATAACCTTGGTATAACAATCGGATTGCAAAGTACAACCATAGCTGAGAGGTACACCTACAAAAAAGAAAAGGTTGAGGAACAAATGGTATTTGGAGTCCAGGTTCGCCGCATAAATCTCGAAGGAGATACCATCAACATCATGGGAGATGTCCTAGAAACCACGACAAGCACCATTGATAAAAATATTTATAACAGTTACCGTCTGCTTGACATACCGGTGATCGTTTCTTATCAGTATCCTCTCAAAAAATGGAACCTAGGAGTAGAAGCAGGTATTTTAGTAAACCTCTCCTTGAAAACAGAAGGCATTGTCCCAAATGAATTGTTAGAAGTCCAAGGCCCGTTGTCGAGAGATCAGGATATTGACAACAGCAAAAACGATCTATTCAAATCTAAAGTAGGTTTGGGTTATCATTTCGGTCTTTCCATTGGTGGTTCAATAACTAAAAAACTGGGATGGAAAGTAGCGCCGATGCTACGTATTTATCCAAGCGATTTTGCGGGCACTACTAATCAACTTTCGCAGCGCTATGTTTTGTATGGCGTGAATGGGGGAGTGGCGTATCGGTTTTGATATTTGTTTATGGTTTATGGTTTTTGGAAACTTATTTGAATTCTAATTAAGTTCAGGTAGATTTTTAAATCGAATAAAAATCGAAAAGGCAGCTATGGTTTTCCATAGCTGCCTTTTTTAGAGATTAAAGGGAATCTATTTTTCTTTATTTGTCAATGGCATAGATGAAGTAATTACTATCTCCCTGCCAAGGCATCGACTGATTGATTTCTTTATATCGCAGAATGACTTTTTGTCCTTGAAGTTGTTCCAATTGTTTTACAACAGCTTCGTCTCTGACAGAAAAGCTCCAGGTATCACTCAGCCCATCGTTGGGGTTTTCCAAATCGATACCACCCAATTTTAATTGTCCTTCATAAGTTTTAAAGAGGAATCCTTTTTTTGATATTTTGATCAGGTTTCCGGCGCGAGTACCTTCGCTATAGGTATAGTTGGCATAGATAGTATAGCCAATTCCAGCGAGAATAAGAACCAGTACACCGGCCATCAACAAACGCTTGAAAAAGGATTTGGTCTTTTTCACTCCCTTGTCAAAAGTGGCTGATATTTTATCACCTGTTTGCTCTAGACCTTCTTTGATATTACTTTCCATTTTATCAATGGAGCTCTTGATTCCACTCTCTTCCTTCTTGGGAGTGGGTTTATTTTCGGAAGAGTCTTTGTTCGGCTTGTCCATAATTAGTGTTTTAAATTGAGCTGCAAGTTAGTGAAGATGTTTAAAGTATTTGTATTGGTTGACTAAAAAGGTTTACTTAGATTCTATTCCTAGTGCTTCTAGCGGTCAACCGAGTATAGAATGAAAAATCAGCAGCGCAAGAGAAATGCTGTATAGGAGGATGGTTTTTTTCATAAAGAGAAATTCATTGGCTGTAAATATACAAAGTTTGGAATTTCCATTTCGGTAATAAAGGTTGTTTATTTGTAATGAGGTAACCGTCACGGCACAACAAAAGCGCAACGAGAGTTACGTTTTTTGAGCGAAAGGGGATCTCGTGGGGGAGAGTAAGAGTACTAAACAGTGTTGCTTTATAAGCTAAAGAATAATTGATGGTTAATGAAAATTTTAAGACCTTACTTGAGGAATTGAATCGTCTTTTTTTAGGCTTCAGTTATAAAGGATTGTCAATTGATAAAATTAGTTCATTAGAACCTAAGATAAAAGAGATTGATTTTGCCAAATTTATTAAGTATGCAATTGGATCGTCTTCAGATACATTATGGACAGATATATTAATACTATATCATAAAAGACTTATTGAATTAAATTCTAATGATTTAGTAAAGTTATTTGAGCCGATTGAAACAAAATTTGATAAGAATATGCTTCTTGGAATATCTACATAAGTATCTTGAGATTGATTATCTTTTTTTTATTAAAAGATGTAACATCAAAGAAAAGGATTTAACTTATATCTTAAATTTCATCAGTAATAATAGGCGTTTCTTCGGGG
>JBLHRR010000141.1:0-15280 GCA_047626155.1 Saprospiraceae bacterium
TTTCTTTTAAATACTGCTTTAGTACCGCCTTTTTTTCAGAAACACCGGAGTACACTTTCGTGATTCCAAGATTATTCAATCGAGTAGTGACCCCTCTTGATTTTCCACCGGTGATGATGACCACTTTGTAGCCAGCATTGACTGCTCGTTTTAGGGCATAACCATCACGGGTATGCATACTGCGCAATAGTTCACCTGATTCTGTAATCAGAAGTTTACTATTGGTCAACACGCCATCTACATCAAGAACGAAGGTGTCGATATCTCTAAGTTTTTCCAGGAAATTCATCTGACTTATTGATTGTCTCTCCACTCATAAACCCACTTCGCCTGAATTTGTTCCAGGTGACCTTCGGTAGAACCTTCTTTTTTTCCTTCGAAAGTAGGGATTTCTAAAATCCAATCAAGAAGCTCCGTGAAACGGATTCTGTAAATTTTCCCCTCTGTAAAATCGTCACCGAAACGTTCGTATAGTTTGATTCCGATGTCTTCGTGATCTGACCAATTTATTGGTAAATCGTCTATTCCTTTAAAACTCATTATTATTGTATTATGATTCTTTGACGAATGCTGTATTCTGGAACCCCTCAGCAGTCAAAGAAAGGTTGTTAGGTGATTAGTGCTCGTGTCCAATTATTTTTGACTGATCAGGTATTTCAATTTCTAGTTCTGCATTTTCATCCAAGATAATGCATTGACAAGCCAATCTTGATTCCAGTTTTGGATTGATAGCTCGGTCAATGAAGTCTTCTTCCTTTTCAGAGATTTCCTCTAGTTGCTCATTCCCTGTGCTAACATAGATGTGACAGGTGCTACAAGCGCAAACCGCCCCACAGTTGTGATTCAAGTGAATGTCGTGCTGATCATTATCTTCGATTGCCTCCAGTAAGGAGTATCCAGCTTCGATGTTTTCCAGTGTTACTGGTTGGATGTTCTTATCCTCGAAAGTTACTTTTATAGTAGCCATAGTTGTTTTTCAGAATTTTTGCAAAAGTAGTTATTCAAAGTTAAATAGTGGCCTTGATCCTAGTTTATTTAGTTAATAGGGATAACAGGTGGGGGAGAGGATTGTTTAATAGACGAGATTAGAAGGTGTTTTAGTAGAGATTGAGTGGTCAATCAATCAAATTTTGCTGTAATGTAGCTTTCATTCACAGGTGTAATTTTCAGCAGTTCTTTATATGTTCTTTGCACTAAAAGTGCAAAATCCAACCCGATTGGTTAGACTGAACATCGCCAAGCCACTTTGTAGGGTGTCTGCCAAGGTAAACTGTATATTATCCGCCCTTTTATCTGATAATTCGCCAAATTTACTTTTAGTGAACCGAAAAAGGCGATCTATTTCTAATTCTTCCATCCCCAAGGATAATAGATTCCTTCTTGGAAATTCCATACCGAGAATCGCTGATACTACCCTAATAATCCAATATACTATTTCCTTATGTGATAATACTCAGACGAAATTTTCTCTACAATAAATTTGTCAATTACTAAACAGGATAGTGATTACACAAAGACTTAGAATTTCAGAATATCTACTACCTTTGCATCAATTCATTTTACGGAACTCTTTTATTATTCTAAACTTGTAAAATGACCCAAAGGAAACTAAAACAAAATTTCCCCTGTATAACCTAACATTTTCTTCCAGTATAAGTTAAAGATTAAGATTTGAGTCGCTCAGTGGTTCAAGTCTTAGGTGTTTCACTCATTTACCAAATCATTCAAAACAGTTCACCCATGTTTAAAAAATTACCCGGCTTGTTTATAGCCCTTTTTCTTTTTTGCACAACCTTAAACGCTCAGGTTGTCATTACAGAAATTTTCTACAATGCCCCAGGTACAGACACCATAGAGTACATTGAATTGTACAATAACTCTGGTGCTGCGCTCAATCTGGAAGGTTACAATTTCACAGAAGGCATCACCTTCGCTTTTCCTTCCTACATGCTTAATGCAGATGAATATGTTGTAGTTGCTAACAATGCAGATGCAATGATGGGCTTCTTCGGAATCACTGCACTCCAATGGACTACTGGCGGACTGAATAACAGTGGAGAAGATCTTCAACTCAATAATGCGGACACGACCATGGTCGTAGATTTTCTAGATTATGATGATGGGACCTTCTGGCCAAGTGAAGCAGATGGCGATGGTTTTTCTATGGAACTTTGTGATCCAAGCGAAAACAATGCTGACCCTTCCAACTGGTATCCTTCAGCTACCAATGCGAACATTGTATTAATGTCCGTTCCTATTTTTGGCAGCCCTGGTGCTGAAAATGAAATCGTATGTAACCCCGCATCTGTAACTGTAACTTCATCTGGCTTAGTTTTTACTCCGGCTGACGTTACTATTTTTGCTGGACAAACGGTAGAATGGATGAACATTAGCGGAAACCATAACGCCAATGGATCTATAGCTACTTTCCCTGGAAATGCTCCGGAAGATTTTACTAGCGGCCCTCCTTCATCAGCTAACTGGACTTACAGCTATACTTTCAATACTCCTGGTACTTACGACTACCAATGTGACCTACACGTTGGAGCAGGAATGGTTGGAACTGTAACCGTAATCCCGGTACCAACTTATGACATCGTGATCAACGAAATCATGTACAATCCTCCTAGCTCAGACCTAATCGGAGAATACATTGAATTATATAACAATCAAAATACAGCGATTGATCTAGCTGGATTTGAATTTACGCAAGGTGTCGAATATACGTTCCCATCTCTAAGTATCGGAGCAGGGGAGTATCTTATGGTTGCTAGTGATTCAGTTGCTTTTGAAGCTTTATATGGCGTACCAGCCCGACAGTGGACTTCTGGTGGTTTGTCGAATAGTGGAGAGGAAATTGTTTTGGAAGACAATCTTGGTAATCAGGTGGATGTCGTTATTTATGACAATAACAGTCCTTACGCAGAAATCGCAAATGGAGAAGGTCCTTCTTTAGTTCTTTGTGATCCTTCAGCAGACAACAATAATCCTACAAACTGGTCTCATTCTATTAACAATACCAATGTAATTCCTGCGGGAAGTAACGAATTCGTTTTTGCTAGTCCTGGTGCAGCAAATAACTGTCCATCAGGACCTCAGTTGTTCTTCAATGGCATCACAGGTACCGTTGGTGAAGGAGAAATGGTTGGTACTTTTTCTATAAGAATGCCGGTACTGACCACTACAGATTCTGCAGATGTAGAGATCATTGTAGATGGTCTTACCACTGCTACAGAAGGTATTGATTTTTCTATTATTTCTACCACTTTGCATTTTTCTCCTGACTCACCTGGAGAAATTTCAGAAGCAGAAGTTCAAATAGGATTGATTGATGATCTTGAAATTGAAGGAGATGAAACAATAGTTTTACAAATGCAAAATGCCAGTGGCGCTACCATTGCTACAACTGGTTTATACACCATTACTATAGAAGACAATGATGGAAATGTTTATCCAACTTATCCAGTAGGAACCGTTACCACCAATGGAATAGATGAGGTAGCTGACTCTATTGGCGTACAATGTTCTTTGACAGGGATTGTACACAATTTAAATCTCACGAACAACATTCTTCAGTTTACCATCATCGATCAAAATGAAAATGGAATCGGAGTTTACAGTGATTCTTCTGCCTTTGATTATACAGTTACTCAAGGAGATTTGATAACTATAGATGGTGTTATTGAGCAATTTAGAGGTTTAACTCAAATCGTACCTGATACCATTAAAGTATTGTCTCCAGGTGCACCACTTTTTGATCCTAACATTGTAACTACATTGGATGAATCGACAGAATCCCAGATTGTTCGTTTGAACAACATGTCTATTGTAGACCTTGCAGAATGGACGAATAGTGGTTCAGGTTTCAACGTTACTATTACTGATGGAACCAACGAGGTGGAAATGAGGATAGATGCTGACACAGACATCTATGGTACCAGTCCACCAACAGGGATGTTTGATGTGATTGGAATTGGCGGGCAGTTTAAGTTCTCCGCTCCTTTTGATGAAGGCTATCAGTTAATTCCTCGATATTTGGAAGACATTATGGAGGCAGTCAATCCGAATTTACAAGCAGTAGATGATGTTGCCGTAACGGGAGTAGATCAGCCGATTACAATTGACATATTGGCCAATGATAACTTACCAAACATGGTGACCAACGTCGTTTTTGATGCCATGCCTAGTTTTGGCTCTGCTGTAATTAACACTGATTTTACAATTACTTATTCCCCTAATCTGGGCTTCTGCGGAATGGACGCCTTAAGCTATACCGTTTGTGATAATATGATGGTTTGTGAAACAGCAGTGGTGACCATTACGGTGGAATGTCCTTCTGCATATCCGTTATATGATATTGCTGTTGTTACCACAAATGATACAGAGGGAATTTCTGATTCTATTGATATTAGTTGTGAGCTTCGAGGTGTCGTATATGGGGTGAACATGAATGCCAATGGTCTACAATTCACCATCATTGATGAAAATGATCCTGATGCAGGAATCGGAGTCTTTGATGGCGGAGACACTTTTGGTTACACCGTAAACGAAGGCGATCTGGTAGCCTGTCAGGGAGAGATCGGACAGTTCAATGGTTTGACACAAATTTACGTGGATTCTGTTTATGTGGTTTCTACAGGAGCTACGCTACACAACCCAGCTACAATTACAAGTCTGGACGAAAGTGCAGAATCAAAATTGGTTAAAATATTCAATGTAACGCTGGAAGATGCGACTCAATGGACAGGCGCTGGTCCTGGTTTCAATGTAACGGTTACAGATGGTACCAATCAGTTTCAAGTAAGAATTGATAATGATGTATCGCTTTATTCTTTACCAGCTCCGACCGGTACTTTAAACATCACTGGTATCGGTGGTCAATTCGACTTTGATAGTCCTTACGACGAGGGTTACCAATTACTACCTCGCTACACTGCTGACATCGAAATGGCGATTGCTACGGATGATATTGAACTTGAGGCACAGGTTAGTATATTTCCAAATCCGACTGCGGGTGTATTGTTCGTAAATGCACCTGAGGTGTTGGATGGGATTACGGTTTACAATCAATTGGGGCAATTGGTTTATGTTGTTGAGGATATTTCTAACAATAATATGATAGATACGGAATCGTTTCCTGTGGGGATGTATGTGATACGGATGGAGAAGGATGGAAAGGTTTGGGGGAAGAATTTTGTGAAGGAGTAGGGGTTTGGTTTTTTAGATAGAAAAAATGGACGGCTGCCTTTTGGGGTGGCCGTTTTTTTTTGGGTTAGACTAAACTGCTAGAGAGACACTTCCAGTCCCTGTAGACCCTAAGAACAATTTGAACCCTTTTAATTCACTATCTAATCATGCTTAATGTCGGATTTAGGTCTTTCTTTTACTTTAGATATAATTAAAGTTTTTTTTTACCAAAGTAAGATATTCCTTTTTTATTCATCCTGTAAGACTTTTGTTGTCACTTTTACATTAAATATTTATTTAATTCGTAAAAGCTTGTATGTATGAAAAACCTTTTATAGATTAGCATCATGCAAAGAATTTAAATTTTAACTAAAGCGTATACTAGGATAGTGAAACTATAATCCCACCATACAGTGGCTATTATTGACTTGAACACCACTGAAGTAGATTGGTATATTCATGGCAATGAACGGGTCGCTAAAATAGATCACCAGATTGACAATAACGAAAGAACAGATATCCCGGATGGTTGCAGTCATGTAACTGACAAAACAAAATGCACCAAATTCAGAGGAGCCGTAAACCCAGAATTCGGAAGCCTCTTAGATGTCAATCTTTCGCAAATCGAAAACCAACGGCGTTTGCAGAGCTTACAACAAGTACTTGGCACAGACCAACAATCAGGAGAACCCATTTTCCTATTCCCAGACACTTTATATCAAGTAAAAATAGGAGGTGACGTTCGCTTCTCACTAGAAGCAGGTCTTTCCAACCTCCCGCCTGGTGCAGAAATACAAAATCAAACAACCCTTGATCATCCAAGAAGACTCATCCCTTTTACCAACAATGATCAGGATACTATTTTATTGCCATTGATACTGGCATTAGGCGGTGAGATTCCAAGACCTCCGGTAGAACCGAACCCTGAACCAGAAACTGGAGACCCCTTTGACATATGGATTCCACAGACCACAATACCACCGTTACCACATGCCACCTACTACATCTACGACCACCTCGGCAACAGTCGAGTCGTCTACACGCCAAATATTTCTTGCGATGGAGGCCTAGGAAGTGGAAATCCCGATGTAACTTACTGGCTGAATTCCGTAATAGATTATTTCCCCTACGGAAAAGTACTACGACAGTACGTCCCAGAGAATCCGCGTGAGCGCTTTTTGACAACTTATCATGAGCGGGATTATGAGACGGGGCTGGATTATCGGGGCGCGCGGTTTTATGATAGTGATGTGGGGAGGTTTCTGAGTCTTGACCCTCTCGCAGCTAAATTTGGTGACTTGAGTCCATATAATTATGTTTTTAGTAATCCGATAAAATATATAGATCCTTTAGGTCTTGAACCTCAACTTACAGGAACATCATCAATGTTTGGGAATCAGGAAGAGCAAGAAGAAGAAAGGAATAGACAATATGACGATGGTGAATATGCAGTAAACGCTTATATCGTTAATGATACTAAGAATTCAGAAAAAAAAGTAAATACAAGTGCAGTAATAAATGAAACAGATCGTGTTTTTAGGAAGAATGGATTTGGGGGATATATCAATTATATTGAACTAAGCTCAGAAGCTGCTTTGAGCCAATTACCAGCAAAATTTGACGCTTGGGATAAAAAATTATTCATTGCCATTTTGGATAAGGCTGATGTAACAGGTGAGGGTGAAACAGATATAGATATAAATAGAGGTGTAATTTGGAATCATTATAATGGCGAATTCCAAAGTTATGAATCTGTAAGTTCATATTTATTTGTATCACAGAGTGAAAGGGAAAGGCAAGTTGGATTTGGAGTAGCTCATGAATATGCGCACCAAATGGATTATCATTCTCATATTTGGCATGGAGGACAGAAAGATTTTTGGCGATTCAATCAAGGTGGTGGACATTATAATGGTATAGGACCAAATTTATTGAGGGGAGGCGCAGTAAGAGGAAGTGATGATATGCTTTCCCCCGATGTAAGATCAAGAATATTGTATTGGTTGAAAAATTAATAAATATGAGAGTTTCGATATTTTTATTTCTAGTGCTTATTTCTTGTAGTGTCTCTGATATAAGACCTAAAGTATTTGAATTAATAATTAATGATGAGTTCGATAAAAGTAAACCAATAGAGATTCCTAGTAATTTGCCATTGACACTAAGAGCAACAAATGTGACTTCTGAGGAAATATCAATTGGTTATAATATTAACGGAATTAAAGGTAGATCAAAAGAAGTACAGATGATTTTTCAAGACAATAGTCTTGTTGAGGCAAAAGGATATCCGATAACAGGACATGACGCTGTTATTGGATACGATACTCTCCTTGTTGGCGCTTCGCATTCCTATCCATTTGTTTACAATGCTAGAGCTCGATACCCAAGCAGTTACAAATTGTATATATTTATTTATGGCGAGAAAAGGAACAACTACGACTTTATTATGAATATTGACGATGGAGTTTATGAAGCATATATTATAAATACACATCAAGACGGTTATTTGGAATGTTATCAAGTCACAGCAGAGTTTAAGGATAAAAATCTAGTACCTATTCCATTTTCAGGAAAAGATAAGTTGAATTATCCGATGGTATCAACAGAGAGGATTGGAGTGACGGTTAATAAGGTAGGACAATTTGTTTATTCGAAAAAATAAACTCCGCTGTGCCTACTGCTGGCGACCTCGCGTTAGCTAGGTGAACGCTTCGGCGTTCTAACCGTGTGTGGTATATGGCCTTTGGCCATTAAGTAAATAACAAAGCCTCTGAGGAATCAGGGGCTTTGCTATTGGTAGGCAAGTCTAGCTTTAGCGTCTCGAATATAAGTATCAATAAGGTCGTACAATGTATTTTGTTTGTTAGAATCGAGTACTTGAAGTTCTTCTAACCTTTTGAGGTTGCGTTTATCGATGTTGACGTTTATTCCTTCGCCAGTGAGGTAATCTAAGCTTACTTCAAAAGCATCAGCATCTTTTTAGTTACTTTAAGAGAACGAACTGCATCGCCACTTAGTAAGATCTACGACCCGCTGGAGCTACCTTTACCGTCTCAATTCAAGGCACCCACGTTCGCTCGCTAAATGCTCCAGCATTTCACCCAAGTCAGCCAGCAACCTCTCGCCACAAAACAATAAACCTACAAACTTAAACACTACAAAAGCAATACTCTAAATAGCACCCTACAATCAGCTAAAGCACTAGAGTCTTAACAACCAAAAGCCATACATCTGCCCAGTTGAAAACCAGACATTACATAAAAAACCATTTTCCCCAACCCCTCCAAGTAAGTGGAATTTAATACGTCAAATTGCACCTTATGCAATTTTTTATTAGCCACAACGCATTCTTGACTAGTATAATATTTTGCAATATTTAAAAACAACTTCAATGAAAATTCCTTTTTAGCGATTATTCGCGCTATATTTGGAACTTACTTTGTCAAACTAAGTACTTAACAATAATACCTCATTACTCCTCTTTAAGTACTTAACCCTAGAAAACGAATCCACTAGAACTTGAAAACTCCAGGCAACTATCCGTAGTTCAGTTTAATACTATTGCTATTAGAACTGAAATAGAGACAGTTATGTCTCCTCAGAACTACTTTTTTAAAATTTTTAAACCCATAATTTTTATGAAGAAGAGTTTCACCCTTTTACTGCTCACTATCTTTAGTGTAACCACTATTTTTGCGCAAGGCAAATCCAAAACAGGTAAGTACATGCCTGCTTTTCAGAAAGTGGAAGAAAATATTTCTATTAACCAAACCAATTTGCTCTTTCAGCAAAAACTACAAACAACAGATGAAGATCAATTGATCTTGCTTTCTTCCAAGGAAGACGAACTTGGCCAGACGCACCAAAAATTTCAACAATATTTCGATGGAATTATTGTCGACGACAGAACAGTTACCGTTCACTCCAAGGATGGTTTAGTCAAACAATTAACGGGTGACTTCAAACCTATGGAAGATGTTAACACTAGTCCTTCGATTTCGGGAGCAGCAGGATTACAAGCCGCTATGACACATGTCGGTGCCACTAAGTATGCATGGGAAGGCGAAGAATGCGTACATAAAGCATCGCACGAAGGACATAGCCATGACAACCAGGATATCAGTGAGCCAACAGGTGATCTCGTTATTTTTGCACATCCTACAAACAAGGAGTTGGTGCGTCTTGCCTACAAATATGACATCTACGCGAGCGAACCTTTATACAGAGCTTATGTATATGTAGATGCGCAAAACGGAGACATTTTATTTGAAAACCATCGTATTCACCATACGGATGAAGGAGGTACTTGTACCACTTTATATAATGGTACGCAAAACATCACAGTTGATAATACAGGTTCTAATTATCGGCTACGCCAAACCACAGATGGTAATGGTATTGAGACTTATGATTTGAACAATGGTACAAATTATAACAATGCTACTGATGTGACTAGTCCTAGCCCGAACTTCACGGCTGCGTCTACACATACCGCCAACCAAGCTCACTTTGGTGCAGAGCAAACCCACCAATATTTTATGAGCAATCATAATAGAAATTCTTATAATGGAAATGGTGCAATCATCAAATCCTATGTAAGTTACTCCACCAATTATGTGAATGCATTTTGGGATGGATCACGTATGACTTATGGAGATGGAGATGGTGTTAACTATGGTCCATTAGTATCCTTGGATATTGTCGGTCATGAAATTGCACACGGCGTAACGGAGTATACTGCGAACCTCGTGTACAGTTATGAGTCAGGTGCATTGAACGAATCTTTCTCTGATATTTTTGGAGAATCTATTGAAAATTATGCAACAGGAACCAATGACTGGTTGATGGGAGATCAAATCGGAGCAGGTGGTTCTGGAGGTGCTTTGCGTTCTATGAGTAACCCAAATCAATACGGTGATCCAGATACTTATCTTGGAACGAATTGGTATAGTGGCTCTGGAGATAACGGAGGAGTTCACTATAATTCAGGCGTTCAAAATAAATGGTTTTACATTTTAACGGAAGGAGAAACAGGCACGAATGACAATGGAGATGCTTATAGTGTTTCTGGAATTGGAATGGATGCAGCGGGTAATATTGCCTACCGAAATCTTTCGGTTTATCTTTCTTCAAATTCCAATTATGCAGATGCGAGAACAGGTGCCATTCAGTCTGCTATAGATTTATACGGTGCTGGTTCCGCGGAAGAAGAAGCGACTACAGATGCATGGTATGCAGTAGGAGTGGGCGCACCATATGGTCCTCCACCACCGGTAGTTTGTGTAGAAGAAGATGTTACTTTAACAATTACATTTGATAACTATCCTGAAGAAACCAGTTGGACAATAATAAATGCGGGTGGAACTACAGTAGCTTCTGGAGGCACTTACGGAAGTCAGGCTGATGGTTCTACAATTAGTATAAATGCAAACCTTCCGGCTGGTGATTATACCTTCACTATTAATGACAGCTACGGCGATGGTATTTGCTGTTCTTATGGTAATGGTTCTTACTCTTTGGATGCCGCATCTGGTAATGTAGCAAGTGGAGGTGATTTCACTTCTTCTGAATCTACCTCCTTTTGTACCGAAGGTGGTGCGCCTCCTTGTACTGTAGGGGAATCCTGTAATGACGGAGATGCTTGTACAACGGGCGATGTCTTAGATTCTAATTGTAACTGTGCAGGTACTTTTGCTGATGCCGACGGTGATGGGACTTGTGATGCAGATGACCTTTGTAATGGAGGAGCTGAGCCAGGTACTACTTGTGATGACGAAGATCCAACTACAACCGGAGATGTCATTCTTGCAGATTGTAGTTGTGCTGGTACACCACTTTGTACGGTAGGCAACTCCTGTGACGATGGCGATGCTTGTACAGAAGGAGACGTTTATGATTCCAATTGTAACTGTGCGGGTACTTTTGCAGATGCAGACAATGATGGGACTTGTGACGCAGAGGACATTTGTACTGGCCCTGAGCCAGGTGCTTCCTGTGATGACGGTGATGCAACTACATCAGGTGATGTTGTACAAAACGATTGTAATTGTGCTGGTACACCAACAGGAGGAAGCGAGGTCGTTTTTGGATCTTACTTTGAGTCTGGTTGGGATGGTTGGTCCGATGGAGGTTCTGATTGCTACCGATATAGTGGTTCAAGATCTTACGAAGGGAATTATTCAATTCGGATCAGAGATAATTCAGGAACAGGTTCTGCGATGACTTCTTCTTCAGTTAACCTAAGTGCTTATTCTTCTGTTGATCTGGAATTCTATTTCTATGCTAGAAGTATGGAAAACAATGAAGACTTCTGGGTAAGATACTACAATGGTTCTAGTTGGACTACCGTAGCAGCTTATGCTAGAGGAACTAATTTCGATAACAACACTTTCTATGTAGCTACAGTTACCTTAAGTGCTAATGATTATAACTTTGCGTCTAACGCTCAGTTCCGTTTCCAATGCGATGCGAGTGGCAATAATGATCAGGTTTACATTGATCAGGTAACCTTAACGGGTAATTCCGGCAACACATTGTTAGCGACTACTAGTGGTCAAACGATCAAACCGATAGCTGGGCCAGTTGCAGATTATGGAAATGCAGAAACTAGGGATTTGGAAGAAGATGATTCTGGATCTTTATCTATTTATCCAAATCCTGCTAGAGAGGAATTAAATATTCGTTTGGCAGAAGGAGCTAGCGTTATTAATGTTTACTCGATCACTGGACGTTTAATGCTTTCGCAAAATGTGACGGCGGTTCAGGAGAAAGTGGATATTTCGAAGTTGCAACCAGGTACTTATTTCATAGCTGTGGAGGTGGATGGAGAAATGATGTATGAGAGGTTTGTGAAGATGTAGGTTTTGGGATAGGGATTCGATAAGAATACCTAACTTAAATAGAAAAAAGCTCATCCAATTTAGGGTGGGCTTTTTTCGTTTTCAAAAAACAAATCCTTGTTTTTAAACTAAAAAATATGAAATATAACAATTTATTTTCGAGTCAATTAAAACTATTCAGTGTTTATATCCTGGTTTATATAGTTATTATTGGATGTAATAATACAAATGCAATAGCACTCGATGAAATGTGTACTCAAACTCCAAAGTATTCAGAAACGTTTGAACTTCCCAAAGGACTTATTGGCTACAACAATTATGAGCTAGCTTTAGACTGTGCTAAGAAAACAAATAGATCATTAGCTATCTATTTCACCGGATTTGCCTGCGTAAATTGCAAATATTTTGAACGTGATTTTTTATACCAGGACGAGGTGAAAGAAATGTTGAATGAAAATTTCATTATTGCGGTATTGTATGTGGATGATAAAAGAGAACTACCAGAGGAGGATCAAGTTGAAGTGACAAGTAACTACTCAAATCAAAGTCGAGTAGTTAGAACAGTTGGACATCTGAATGTTTCCTTAACTAATAAATATCATCACAGTAGTCACCCGTCATTATTTATAGCAACGAATTCAGAGGAAATAATATCTTTCATTCAGTACAACCCTGATGAAAGCGAATTGTTAAGGCAGTTGGAAGAGGCAATTCTAAAGAGTAAAGATTAAGATTGCTTTTTCGATTCATGGGATGCAAAATAGTTTAGTTTTCTAAAGAAACTTGTGGCGAAAATTAAAAATCAAAACAATACTCAATCGTCTCCCGAGTTATTTCCCCATCGCTATTACCATAACTAAACTTAAAGCAATAAGTACTGAAAGGGTCAAATTTCTGAGTGGTAAATTCTGTCACATCTGGAGGAAATGTTTGTACAACAATCCCATATGAAGTAAGTACAAGATCCGTAATGGTTTCTTTTTGCAAATCACTTAATTCATTGTATCTGTTTTTTATAACAAACTTTACCTTTTTACTATTACCTACCGGTAACACTTGGGATGAGATGACTTCGACTAATACTTCCCCGGTATCATAAAGTAAGTTATAATCTAGCTCATCAACTTCTCCTGTATAACAGGAAGAAATCGATAATAGTATAGCGAGAAAGAGCACGCTTAAATTCTTCATTATTATTTGTTTTGTTAAGGGATACTAAGATGGTGATTAGAAGGAGAGCGACATATTAATACCTGCGGTCCGGTAAACGGGGTCTATATTAAATTGAAAAGTATACGGACTTTTTGGTGGCTCAAAAGTAGGTTTTGTCAATTTGTTTTTACGAACTTTTTTGAAATATCTCCAGGTGACATAAACCGACCCTATTAATACAGGTATAGCAATACTTTTACTAAAGATCAATTGCCTCCGTTGCTTGTTATATTCTTTCAACCTGTTGTCATACCTTTTCTCCGCTAAAAAAATATTATCTAAACTTAAGTTAGTATCGTATTCTAATTTTGCCGTATTGGTTTCTTCCTCCAATTTCTCTAGTTTGCGAATACCTCTCGGTGAAGCAATAATTGCTAATAAACCTATATTAGCAACGCCCAATAAACTAAAATTAACTATCCTTTTTCCCTTTCTCGTATTGTAAGCATTTTTTTGATCAAGATAAATGGCATATTCACTTGATACTGTGTTAAGAGACTTAATATACCTATTTACCTTTCTATCGAACACTTGAACGGTATCTACATGGGGCTCAAAATACGGACTCCAAATCTCAATGAGGTGATTGCCGACGGTTATGTCAATACAATAGGGTAATGACTTTCCTTTCAAATGATACACATTGCCGTCTATTTTGATAGAGGCATCGCTTGGATTGATGATAATGCAAAGGCTACTTGATTGCTGGGCTGAAAGAATATTTGTACAAATAAAGAAAAATAGAAGTAGTGGGAGTATTGTTTTCATTTGCTTGATTATTATTATCATAAAGTTAAATATACATCAAAAATATTATTTTTCAATACGATTTAGACTAAATAATGCGGCTTGTTTTAACAAAAAAAAACATTCCTCCGCGTTCTATTTTTATAACAAAAAAATTACATATGGCGCATGGAGTAACTACAGAAGGAACGTTGGAGATCACTGATGCCATATATAGTCGTTCACCACAACATAAATCCTCCAAACCAAACCATGAACAAAAGCATAAGAAGATTAAAAACTTAACAAACGAAAACGCCTTCTTTCCTACAAGAATTCACTAACTTGTCATTCAACAAAAAAACTTAACTAACCAATTTAAAACAAAGAACTATGGAAATGAATGAACCAATCCAATCGACTAACAATCCAAACGAACGCCGACCTTTCTCATTCACCGGGCAAGGTTCCCGCTTTTTCGGCATCTGGGCCGTTAACATCATACTGACAATTATCACTCTGGGACTTTATTATCCTTGGGCAAAAGCAGCCGTTCGAAGATTTATGTGGAATGAAACCACCGTAGCTGGAGATCGCTTTGTATTTCATGGAACCGGAAAAGAAATGTTCAGAGGATTTATTATTGCCTATGGAATCATTTTCGGTTTGATCGCACTCATATTTGTCTTTCCAATGGGAATAATTCTATTCTACATCGCACTTTTAGTTTTAGGACCCATCGCTATATATGGCGGATGGAGGTACCGCATGTCCAGAACTTCCTATCGAGGAATCTATTTTTCTTTTAAAGGCGACATGCAAGAATTTGTAAAATTATACTTGAAAAATCTATTCTTAACTATTATCACGTTAGGATTTTATGCTCCATGGATGATTGTGAAAGTTATGAAATACCTAGTTGATAGAACCAGGTTAGGAGATATGGAATTTTCTTTTGAAGGAGAGGGGGATAAGCTCTTTGTCATTAACATTGTAGGTGTTTTGTTGTCTATGCTTACACTTGGAATTTATAGCTTCTGGTGGATGGCAAAACGATTTAACTTTACGTTCAGTAACATCGTCATGCACCACAACAATGGTAGCGATGCCATGATTTCAAAACTAAAAGGAGAAGATGTATTAGTGGTCACACTTGTAAACTCCTTGTTATTGATTTTCACATTAGGACTTGCATTTCCTTGGGCTATGATGCGCATCATGGAATTGTACGCCTCCAAACTTGCGATTCCTGCTGAAGTTGATTTAGATAGTTTACAACAAGATGCTGACGACTACAAAGATGCAACCGGAGATGA
>JBLHRR010000142.1:0-15123 GCA_047626155.1 Saprospiraceae bacterium
GTAAGATAGAAAGATATGTTGGATTGGCGAGGGCTTTTTCCTGTTTTGTTTGACTTTTTGTAGCCGTAGAGGTAAGATGTTGAAAAAAAAGAATTGTAGCGTCTCGTTATTTAAGGTACTTATAGAAAAGGAGGGATCTTTTATCTTTAGATTTTGACGAATTCGAATAGAATGAATTGGAAGCGAGGTACTATCTGTTGTGCTTATTAGCAGATAGGTTCGCACTGCTTTTATAGTGAGGAATGATAAAAGGGTGCTTGGCTAAATTAAGTAGAGAATGGGCGAGTTATTTGGTCATTTTACGATAAAATCCGTCCATTACAATACTATGAGGTAGGGTTAGGATAGAGATTAGAATGAGTCCTAGAAAAATGCTAGATATTGAGATCCAATTCATGTGACTAGCTATTAATAGAAGTCCTCCGCCTACAGCACTTACTAAAGTATATGGTAAGAGTATTTGGATAAACGCTTGGAAATTAAAGGTTTTTCGGTGTCGTTTTAGATAGTTAAACTCCTCCACTAAGACTCGTGTTGAATGTAATGTTGCAAAGTAGAGTGTAAATCCGATGACAATAGGAAGGGTGAAAAAGGAAAGATGAATCAATAGGAGTAACAGCACTTCCATGAAAAACTTGTGGGAAGAAATTATTCCTTTCCATAGCCAATAAACAAGGATGGACGAACAGACTAAAGTACTTACGGGTAGTAAAATGGAGTAGATTTCCTTATTAAAAATTCCAGTGAAAGATTGAAGGTCAGCAGATTCTGAAAAAATTAAATGTAATTCTAAGGGCTGGTAAAAAATCAAACCAGAGAGAATCGATGCCCCCCATGAAAAATATAATATTCTCGAAATTACTTTAGAAGTATTTTGTACATCTGAGAACTGGGACTGCCCAAAATGGAAAGCTGAAAGCAAAAGGAAAAAGATGAAACTCAAAACTGGCAAGTAAAACCACGCTAAAATATATCCCCCCATAAGGCTGAAATAAAACAAGTAAAAATGTAATGGAGGAGTGGTTTTGTTTTCTTCTAAAAAGATGATGTGGTCAATTGCACCATGAGGAACACCTACTAAAAAAATAAGCGTAGCTGCTATTGCTAATTGAATATTTGATCCAATTACTTCAGGATTTGCAAAAAATATTAGGGCTAGATACCACCCACAAATGAAAAGGAAACTGGTGAATTTCATATGGTTAAATTAGAGAATATTGGAGGAGGTACATAATTTGATAAATGCACCCCCTCCTAAATATATTATCACGATCTAATCATTAATTGCTACGCAATTTCTAACTTTTCTGTTTCTGTAACAGCAATGCTATATACAACTAGACCAAATCCAATCTTGTTGATTGCATCTGCAATGTTATAAAACAAATCTACGTTACTAGACTCCCAACCTAGGGCAGAATTCAACCAACCACCAGGCATACACATATAGCCAATTGGATAAATAGCCCAACCGACCAATACAAACCAAGCTAAAGAACGAATACCTTTTTGAACAGCCGCGCTTTTACTATTAGCTGCCAATTGTGCAACCTCACCAAACCATGCGGTGTACAAAATGTAAACATACCCTATTGTTGAGATCACTCCCCACATAACAGAATGCGAAGTACTTCCTCCTACGGGATTAAATGCTTCACCAATGTAACCGGCAACAAGCATCAAAACGGAGGCTAAAATTAATTTCCATAGCAGACTCAATTTAGCACCTGCCTCTTTTGTAAGTAAATAAAATTCAACACACATTAATGGAACTGTAAGTGTCCAATCAATGTAACGTAGCGCCGTAGGATTTTCTCCCGTGGCCATGTAGTAATCCCTCATGTAAAAATAATGGACTGCAGCAATACCAGTAATCAGACCTGAAACCAGCATAGATAATTTCCACTTTTTTGCGACGCTTCCTCTTTCAAAAAAGAAGAAAACAGAGGCGGCCATCATGGCCATGTAACCCGTGAAAAATGTAAATGCAATTGGGTCATCTTTTGGAATAGCTAAGACTTCTAAAAACATCATAATTAGTTAAGTTTTGTTATGGTTAGAAAATGTTTGTTTACAAGTTGACTGCTTTTTTCTCTCTTCCTTTTTTACTGCTATTTTTTAATAATTATTAGATCTATACTTAAATCAATATAAACGTATTTAAATTGTTATAAATAGGCTTTTTATTGTTCATCTATTGATGGAAATAATCCATTTCCAATCTGCTTTTTCAATTGAAAGTAGTTTTTCTCCCAGTTGACATTTCATTAGATAACATAAATGGAGGTGAAATGTTTTGGGCTTTCAAAACATTCTGAAAACACAATAGATATTGAGCTGGAATGATTATGGTTATAACTACTTGGTTTAAAGTGGTTTAAAGTGGTTAATGGTTTAAATTAATGCAGTTATACTTTTTTATTTAGATTACATCTAAACGCTGTTTAGCCTTTTTGCTAAATAGTTAAACAAGGAAAAAATGACTTTTTAGCCCCCTTTTATCTCGTTAAAATTGGTTTCCGTCTGAGATTTAGATCCCATCCTCGCAAAATTTTTATTGTTAAATCACAAAATTATTTGAATGGATAATAGAGGCAGAATTGACTAGCTGAGGGGCTGATAATATTTACTAATGATGCACTGGTGATTATATCAACTTATTAGGAGAGACATTAAATTATCACAATACAATTCCTGAATGTATGGTGCACTGTATCCAAAGGCTATTGTGGCCCTCCGGATGGCCAATTAACTTCATGAAAAAGTAAAGCCAGGAGTGATGCTCCCGGCTTTAAAATCCGAGGCCTGGAGCCTCTTACTTTTGAAGTTTAGTAAACGGTGGAACGGAGCCCAGTTTCTAAGAATCAGAAAAAGAAGAACCGTCGCGTCGTTTTTCTTTTTCTAAATTTTCGGTTCTAGGATGTCCCAGGTCTCATCATGGTCTAGCTAAGGATTCCCATTTTCGTCAACAATGCTGTTTGGCGGAATGCTGATTTTACTCCTTAGTCTGTACTATTCGAATTTGATGACGTTTTTGAATAGTTGTGATTTGTTTTTATACTGTAAAGTGTTTAAAAGGTAGAACATTGTAATTTTTTAACTACTTTTACTGAAATAATGTATGGATTCACCCCAGTTGACTTCATGAAAAAAAACAGAGAGAACCAATTTTTTCATCAAATCTTTTAATATGAACACAAAGCTCATACTCTTATCCGTCTTTACGGTCTTTTACTTCCTCGCTACCCAATGGTGGTATAGCAATAATATCGCCGGGGTCTGTTGTGGAGATGACCAAACCGAGGAAGCCATGGCTGCTAACTCCGTAAAGGACGCCGCCGTACTGGCCGTAGCGCCTGCCTTGCCTCTCGCATTTCAATGGATGAATGCGGACCCGACGCTGGGAACCGACTTTGATACCTTCAAAAATAATTCAATTTTGAAAGGCATGAAAGAAGACAACGTTCTTCAAATCACCGGGAATTATTTCAAAGACGAAACAGCTATAGAAGGTTTTGACAACATGGGACTCGCTCGTGCTGCTGCTGTTCGTGAAATACTTAAAGACCACATCTCTATGGATCGGGTTGACATTTCGTCCCGTCTCGTCACTGATAATGCAACGATGAAGGATACTCCTTTTGAGGGCGTGACTTTCAACTGGCGAGAAGCGCTTAAAAAGGAAGAAACTACGATTGTCGAAGTTGAGAATGAAAGTACGATCTATTTTCCTTTCAACTCTTCTGTGAAAGATCAGAATAAGGAAGTGGATACTTATCTTCTCAAATTAGCAGAGCGCTTAAATCAAACAACAGAGAAGGTTTCTATCATCGGCCATACAGATAATGTAGGCGAGGATGAGGCCAACCAGACCCTTGGTCTAAATCGGGCTGCAGGGATACGTGCTATTCTAATTGCAAATGGTGTAACTGCCGATCGCATCACTATAGATTCAAAAGGGGAAGCGCAACCTGCGACAACCAACGAAACAGAAGACGGCAGGTATCGAAACAGAAGAACGGTTTTAAGTATCGTGGCTGGAGGTTAATGTCACTGTGTTAAACAGATTATAAACAAAATTATAAACTACTGTATACTTTTCAGGAATAAGCTCCTTTCCTCCGATATGCCTGCGGGTAGATCTCCCCTTTAGGGATGGGATTGGGGGCAGCGCGGAAAAAATGTACAGTAGCTAAACAAAACAATTACAACTATGCTTTTACTAGATATATTTTGTGCAGGCTGCACGCCTTATTTATTAATGATGTTGGCCGGAGCCTGGGGGCTCGGTTGGGTTTTCTGGAAGCTGTTAAAAGAGAACGGCTTGCTTAGTAATATTAAAAATCTGGAAACAGAAGTTACGGAGGTCAAAAAAGAGAATGTTGATTTGAAAACGGAGCTTACACAAGCGAATTATGAAGTTGAAAAAAAGGGTAAGGATTTGACTAAAGCTCGTCACCGAATTGGGGATTTTGAATTGCAGGGAAAGGTGGCACAAGAGAAATTTGCGGAGCTTCAGGGAACTTTTGAGCAATTGAAAACGGATTATGAGGTTTTGAAAAAAGGATAATGATAACTTATTTTTAGTATAGATAATGCAATCGGACGGTTACTAGACTTTTGAGTTTAGTAACCGTTTTTATGTAAAATTCACGACTTGTAGGGGTATTGTTGTTATAAGAACAGCTATATGGAAAGAGGTTTTCTGAATTTTCTAAATTTAAAAAATCTGGGGAACCTGCAAACAACCTTCGTTGCGTTCCTTTGCGCTCGTTGCGCCTCCACCTAGGGTGCGGAAAGATTTGCGGTGAAAAATAACAATTGGCGAAACGCCAACTAACAACTTACCACCAAATAGGCCGATCATAAATCCTCCCTCCAGTATCCAACTGATAAATATAATTTCCAGAAGGCAAAAACAAAGGAGCCGGATCGAAATCCATAATATAACTCCCTCGCTCTTTGAACTCATTCATCAAAGTACGTAATGACTGCCCCGAAGCGTCTAAAATGCGGATGCGGACCGTACCTCGTCGGAAGATAGAATACTTAATATCTATATAGCCAGGGTTTGTAGCGGAACTGTTATGACCTAGTAAGGCTGCGGTCTCATTTGAGCCAACAGAAGAAATGCCCGTAGGAACCAGTCCGTCTATAGTTTCGGTTGGTTCTCCTATGACGAAGTCGGTGACCGTTGGGTCGGTGCATAGCCAATCTTGAAGGATGGTGGCATAGACGGAGCGGAAGTCAACGGAAAAGGCAGGATCTTCACTGGGGCCTATCCCGGTGAGTGTTGGAGGCGTTCCGTGGAAGCCGCCGCCGAGATTGGTACCGCCAAAAAGCATGATGGGGGCGCCTGTTCCGTGGTCCGTTCCTTCGGAGCCATTTTCGAAAATGGTTCTTCCGAACTCAGAGAAAGTCATCGTTAAAATATCTTCAGACATGCCGCTGGCGTCTAAGTCCTGATAGAAGGTGCTTACCGCGGAGGCTATGTTGTTTAAGAGGATGCTGTGGCTTTCTGGCTGATTGGCGTGGGTGTCAAACCCGCCGATGGTGACCATGTATATTTTAGTGCCCAACTGCCCATTTATTAACCGAGCGACAATACCTAGTTGTTCTGCAAGATTATTGTTGGGAAAGGTGACGTTGTTGCTGCCAGCGTTATAAGCTTCCCGAATGGTTTCAGAATAACGGAAGGCATTGTTGGCGGTTTGGCGGAGATAGGTTAGCTCCGAATCATTGGCGCAGTTACCTAGATTGCTGGAATTGTATAACTCTCCAGTGGAAGCAATTTGATAAAATTCTGTGGGGTTGGAAATAGCCAATGCCATATTGCCATGATCCGCCCGAAATAATAAATTGGTGGATACGCCTATTTGTAAAGCCGGAGGAATAACAGGAGGCGCGTCTATATATGCTGGGAATTCCTGATCCAGTTTTCGCCCTATCCATCCGGTGTTTAGGTGCTCGTCTGAAGCAGAAGAGGTGGCCCAAATGTCTGAAGAGCGGAAGTGGGAGAAATCTGGATTGGGGTAGCCTACATTATGAATGATTTTCATCCGACCCTCATTCCATAGCGGTTGGAGCTGGTAGAACATTTCATTGGGTAGGGCGAATTCGTCATTCAGAGCGCCGTAATTTCCATTGGTGACTCCTATTGTAGGACGAATGTTATAGTATTCATCATTGGTGTAGGGGATGACGGTGTTTAGTCCATCGTTACCACCATCTAAGCGGATGAGGACCAAGGTACGGTCGCAACCATTTGCACTTAGCGAATTCATCAATCCTGTTGGCTGAAAAGCCTTGACCATGGTATTGCCCAGACTAAGGCTACTGCCTAAAGCGAGGACGCCACTGCCAAACAGGAAGTCTCTGCGCGACCATTTTTTGTGATCTGCTTTGTGCGCTTTTGTTCCGTGGTCGATAGAGGCCCCGTAACGTTTTTTGACTTTTTTATGTAGAGAGCGTTCTTTATGTTCGTCGCACATGGTTGATTTTTTGATTTTGATTTAAAACACCCATAATTGAAGATTCCCCTCTTCCTTATTTTTAAAGGGCCGATCAGGGTTCCCTTAATTCGCGTTACCTTACGTTAGTGGGAAACCCTTATCCACCTTCATTCTTTAATTCATCTGAAACTCCGGCAATCGACTCAAATACCCCAACAAATTAATAACCTGATCAGGCGCCTCTTCCCAATACAAACTCCAAGTACCATCATCGTAATAATTTTCCGGAATTCCTGCTTTTAAATATTGAACCGCTACCGCTAAATGTTGTGGTTCCAATGGTCTGTTGATAAAGAGGTCGATCACAAAAGCTGCAATCACTTCTGGATCGTTTGAATCAGCAACGGCTAATCGTATGGTGGTTCGCAATCGGTCTTTTGCTTCTTCTGAAAAATCAAAAAGCAATTGGCTGATTCGACTCCATCTATTGGTCATCGTATTTTCATTGACCCAGCTGCGATAGCCTTCCCATCCGGCTACATTGGTTGGCTCAAAAAGGAGCTGCCCGAGGCTGTCGCAGTCTTCTACCCAATCATGTAATTCGTCTTCACTGTAATCTGCCGGGTACTGTAATTCCGTGTTTTTAGTTAGGCTGACAAATAATTCTACCGGGCTTTTGATATGGCCACCAACGAGAGTCTCATCGAAGAAATGTTCGCTTTTGAAAATTTGCTTGAGGACTGGAAGGATCTCCCAGTTGTTGTCTTTAAAGGTAGCCGCCATCGCATTGGTAATGGCTGGGTTGACTTCGGGATAGACAAAGTGCTTGTAAATTTGCTCACAAATATAAAGGGCCGCTTCATCTCTACGTTCCGTGAAAATTAAATCATGGACAGCGGTATATTCTGCTTCTACTGCCGCGCTGGTTTGATCTACAGGATTGGTGATCGCTGGAATGGCCTGACCAAAAATAATTTTTTCATCGAAGTCGTGGTCCTCGGGAATGATGGGGCGTCCATCCGGATCGGAGTCAAGAGGATCTAGAATAGTGCAATTATATTGATCCGCTTTCCAGCCGGTCAGTGCTCTGGATACGTTTACAATATCTTCGGAGGTATAGCCATTGTTGGCGCCGAGGGTGAATAGTTCTAACAATTCTCTTGCGTAATTCTCATTGGGCTCGCTGGCTTCATTTACATTGCCATTGAGGTAAACCAACATGGCGGGTGTTTTCCCCATCTCTTCCACGAACGTTTTAAAATTGCCAAAAGCATTGTCGTGCAATAGTTGGTAATAGCGCCAAAGAAAGGCGGTACATTTATAGATCTCTACTTCTGTAACGAAGTGACCATGCCAGAAGAGGGCCATTTTAGCACGGATGCTTTCTGTTATCATTTCACGCATCCATCGGTTTTCGAAAGAGCGGTAGTGATCGAATCTGGTTTCGGAGCTGGAATCGTAATCATCATCGTCCCAGTCCGCCCAATAGGGAGCAGCGGGCGTTGGTAGCGCAACGGCTGCATCGAGTAGGTGGTCGACTAAAGCAGAAGCGTTGGGGAATAAAAGCCCTGCCTGAATCTCTGCCTCGCTAGCTCCAAAGCCTAATCGGCGATAGAGATGCATTACGCGCTGGCGGTTCCATTGACCTGCGAAGGGTGCTATTTCTGTAACGGCACAGTTTTGTAGTAGCATAAGAAGCGGTTGTTTTATTTTGTTTACGGTTGTTGGTTCTTAGTTTTTGCAGCCTAGCCCCACTAATACCACAGAATCAAGCTATTTCAATCTTCTATCGAACTCGCAGCTTAAAGTTGTTTTTTTTTATAACCAAAAATAGACGAATTCGCGAATATAATCATGGCCCTATATCGCAATCCTATAATGCGGGAGGTTTATCCTGCCGGCCCGAGCAATTGCAGAGAATAGACCATTTGTTTTAAGTCAATGAGAGCCCTTGTTCTGTCATCCCGAGGGAGCTTAGCGAGTCGAGGGATTAAGCCCTCGTCTCCTCTTTCATTTCGAGCGAGGCACGAGCCTAGAGGTAACTTCCTCGATTACAGCGCTAAGTTACCCAAACCTCTTAGCCACAACCTACTTAGACTTAACGTGTTTTTAAACAAAATGATTAGGTCGCAGCTTAATAGGATACTGAATTATAACCAAAAATTGACGAAGTGTAAAAACATTGCCCTTTCGACAGACTTTAAACTTAATCATTGAGTTATTATTTCGCAACCGCTTTTATATATTCCAATTTTAGTTTCATTAGATAATTTTTTTACAAAACGCATATTTATATTTGATATGTTATTTTAAAAAGTGGTACTTGTAACTTTATTTCGTGTGCTTTTTTATGAGCTACTGGCGTCAGTTGATATGAATGATGAAAGCGATTTCATAAATAAGTACTATATTCGAATAACCGGTTGACCCTTTGTGGTTACTTAGTTCCAGAATTATGACAAACCTATATGCATTGCTTTTCGCCAGACTAAAATACTTGCCTCTTGCAATTGTATTATTATTTATTGGCTTACCTCTTTCCAGTGCCCAAACCGTGGTACTTTCTGAAAGCTTCAATGATTGTGAACCCGCGCCGGGTTGGTCCACTACGATAGTGGAAGGACTGGTAGACTGGCAGTTTGGCTTTATTGACAATAGCAATGCTTGGGCAAGTAATTCCATGAATGGTTCCTGCTTTGCTTTTTTTGATGATGAAGCGAATGGCGGAAACACATTGCCCTCTGTGGTGCGTTTGACTTCTCCGTTTTTTGATGGGGCCGCTTTCGCAGAATATAATTTAAGCTTTGATGTTGTTTTTAGGAAGCAGGAAGATCTGGAACATTTTTCTGTTTTTGTTTTTGATGGAACGACACTTCAGCTGGTCAACAAATATTACGATGCGGTTGGGGGAGAACAGTTTAATAATTTTCAAACTATAAATCTTGACTTGTCTCCTTTTAGAACGGAAACACTGCAACTCGTTTTTCATTACGATGATGGAGGCGATGAAGGTTGGTGGGTGGGATTAGATAATATAGCGGTAACGGGTTTAGGGGTGCTGAACGATGGATGTGATAATGCAGTTGAGGTGGCTTTGGGTGACAACTGTTTGCCAACTAACAATAGCACTGCAATTTTTACGGGGACTGCGCCTTCTTGTTTTGATAGGAACATCGGTTCTCTTTGGTATCGTTTTGATTCGCCGATAACGGGGATTGTGAAAATGGAGACCGCTGCTAATTTTAATGATTTGATTACGGTCTTTGAAGGCGATTGTGCTGGGATGACTGACTTGGCTTGTTTCAATCGGGACGAACATGGTTTTACTGGAGAGACGGCTTATATGAATGTGGATTTTGGAACCTCTTATTTGATCCGAGTGAGTGGCGTAGATGCGGACTTTGGTTTGCGAGAAGGAGACTTTTGTTTGTCGATAGATCAGGTTGATTCTTTTCCTCCGACTCCAGTTAATGATATTTGTAACAATGCAATTTCATTGACGGTAGATGCGATTGATTGTACGGAAGGTTCTAATAAAAATGCGGACTTTACGGGACCAGAACCTTCTTTGAATTTAAAAACAAGATCCGATATATGGTATTCTTTTTTAGCGACAGCGAGTAGCTTAGAAGTAAGTACCAGAGCTGACTTTGCAGATGTCATTTCAGTTTATTCTGGCACCTGTGGGGGTTTAACGGAAGTGGCGGTCAACCAATTTGGCCAAAGCCTGCTACTGGAAAACTTGACAATAGGACAGACTTACTTCGTGCAGGTGGGTGGATTCTTTGCAACCTTAGAAGGCAATGTTTGTATGCAAGTGGAAACGCCGATAAGCGAGGTGGTCGGTAATGACCTTTGCGGAAATGCCTTGGCGGTTACCCTAGATGGAGCTTGCGTGGAAGGCGCGAATCAATTTGCTGCTTTTGACGGGCCGAGTCCGAGTTGCGAAATTTTCCCAACGGCCAATGTATGGTTTGAATTTATAGCGCCAACATCCGGAGGCGTACAATTAAATACGGGAACGAATTTCCCTCACGTAGTTTCCGTTTACAGCGGTACCTGTACTAATTTTGAGGAGATATTATGTATGGAAAATCCACTCTATTGCTCGGGTTATTTTCCAGTGATTGACTTGGTGCCTGGGGAGACTTATTTTCTGCAAGTCGCTGCGGCGCAAAATGGTTTTGGTTATGTGCTGGGCGATCTTTGTCTTAGTATCGTAGACATAGCTTCTACTTCCTTGACTTTCGATCCGATGGTGGTTATCATAGAAACGAATTGTATTAATAGCGGCATCTCTGTTTTGAATATTCTAACTACAGGAGGGCAGGGGAGCTACACGGTAGAAGGAGATGCTACCGGAGATACACTGGTGACCGGGGCGGACTACTTTACGGTAGTGACCGATTCGGTAGGTTGCGAAATAGCGATCAGCGGAACGGTGGATTGTGGCAACCTACCTTGTGTACTTGGCGCCAATTTGGATGTGGTGGGTACATCTTGTTATAACGGAAGTGATGGTTTTGCCTTTGTGGATACTTCCAATGGCACCGGGCCGTTCAGTATTAATTGGAATGATGGAAATACCGATGAACTTCGGGAAAATCTTACGCCGGGAATTTATTTTGTAACCGTAGAAAACGCAGCGGGATGTTCTCAGATATTCTCTGCGGCCATTACTAATCCTCAACCGATTATTGGAAATGCATCTGCTACCGGTGAAACTGGACAAAATGCAAACGATGGAACGGCTACCGCAGCGCCAACTGGTGGGACGCCTCCTTATACTTATCTGTGGAGCTATAACAATGAAAATACGCAAACCATAACGGGGCTTCTGGCGGGTTTTTACTCCGTGGTGATTTACGATGCTAATAATTGTAGCCAGATTGCTACGGTGAGTGTCAATAGTTTTGATTGCTTATTGACGATTGATATTGCGGTGGAGGATATTTCCTGCTCCGGCGCTCATGATGGAACGCTTACCGCCGAATTGATGAATGGAACGGGGGCGACCTATGAATGGTCTACCAATGCGACCACGCAGACTTTGGAGAACCTGCCACCGGGTTCTTACTCCGTGACCATCACGGACGACAATGCTTGTCAGAATATAGCCACCGCCACTATTTCAGATCCTGAGCCTACGGTTGGTCTGTTGGAATCGACTACGGAAGTACCTTGTTTTGGAGAAGCGACTGGCCAGGCCTTTTTGGACGTTGATGGCGGAACGGCTCCTTATACCTACAGTTGGCCAGGCGGCGGAACCGGAGCGGTGCAAACCACTTTATTGCCGGGCGATTACGTGGTGACCTTTACCGATGCCAACGCTTGTAGCGGAACGATTCCTGTAACTATAGTCGGCCCTGCTGCTCCTTTATTGGCTTCTGTTCCGGTGTCTACCGATGTGACTTGTTTTGGTGAAACCAATGGAACGGCCACCGCTTTCGCAGAAGGGGGGACGGCCAGCTACACTTACCTCTGGGACGATCCGATGGGACAAAGTACGGCCATGGTAACGAATTTAGTGCCAGGGATTTATACGGTTACGATAACGGATAACAATAATTGCACGAATACGGCTCAAGCCACCATCATAGCGCCGCCTATCCTGAGCGTTTCCATCATTGACGTAGTCGGAGAAGTGGGCGATATGTCGAATGGGGCCATCTCCATCGATGTGCTTGGTGGGACGCCGCCCTACACTTTTACTTGGGTGCTGGGTGGAGACATCATCTCCATGGAGCAAAATATAAGCGACTTGGAGTCTGCTGCGAATTATAAAGTCTTAATCACGGATGCGAATGGTTGTATGTTCTTGTCTGCTGATATTACAGTACCGAGTTTGCTAGCGGTGGAAGACATTGACTTGGCGGGTATGGTGGATATTTCGCCGAATCCGACGACTGGGAAATTTGTGGTGGGGGTGGATTTGGAGGAGGCGGAGGAAGTGGGGGTGGAGGTTTTTGATGTGTTGGGGAGGTTGGTTTGGAGGATGGATTTGGAGGTTGTTGAGGTGAGGGATTTTGAGGTTGATTTGGAGGGGGAGGCTGCTGGGGTTTATGTTGTAAGGGTTTTGTTGGGAAGGAGGGTTTTTGTGGGTGGGGTTGTGGTGGAGTAGGTTTTTTATCCGAAAAAACGAAAATAAGAACAGCAAGTTTGGTGAAAAGTAGTAAATTCGAACTACAGAAAACGAAAAAAAATATTTCTCTGCTTTCAGATTACGGATTCAAAATTGCTTTTGCTGACGAATCGATTAATAGAAATAGTAATGTAAGTGGCCGGAGGCCACGAGCCACATTGGCCAAATGCTCTAGCATTTCACCCGAGTCAGCGCATAACCTCTGGTCATTTTAATAGAAACAAAAACAAAATAAAACAATGCTACTACAAGCCGCCATAGGAGACGCATACGGAGCCGGATTCGAATTCGCCCTCCCCTCTAAAATCAAATCAAAAAAGAACCTCAGCCAATACGAAACCCACCCACTCTACAAAGAAATCAAAGGAAAGTACACCGACGACACCCAAATGGCCATAGGAATCGCAGAGCTCTTAATCGAAGAAAAAGACTGGACCTCCTTAATGATCGCCAATAAGTTTGTGGAAGTCTTTAAAAGAGACCCCCGAAGAGGTTATGCCAAACGATTCCAACAGTTTCTGACCGACATAAAGGACGGCCAAGAAATGCTAGATAAGATCGTGGCAAAGAGTGAACGAAACGGAGCGGCCATGAGGGCTTATCCATTAGGGATACTAAAAGACGAAAAGGAGATTATTGAAAAATGTGATTTGCAATCTTCTATTACGCATCAGACCGAAAAAGCATTGTTATCCCCTCAAGCGATCGCTTTGTCTAATCATTACTTTATTTACAAAAAGGGGAAGAAAGGAAACCTAACAGAATACTTACAGGATATTCAGCAATACAAATGGAAAGGGGATTGGTCGGGAGAGGTTAAAGTCAATGCGATAGAAACGGTGGAGGCGGTTATCACTGTTTTGAGAAAGGAGCATTCCTTAAAAGAGATGCTGAGGAAGAGTGTTGATTTTGGTGGTGATGTGGATACGGTTGCAGCGAGTGGGTGCTCCCCTTTAGGGACAGGGGGTTGCAAAAGGCTATAGTATTTTATTCAACACTATTAAATTAAGAATTTTTGAATCTAACAAATAATATGAAATATTTATACCTCTTTTTATGCGTACTTTTTCTAAGCAACTGTGGCAAAGATGACAACTCTAATGGTGAACCTAACAATACAGGTACATCAAGCTCCCCCAACATTCTGCTGATCATAGCTGATGACATGGGGAAAGATGCGACTTCCGGATTTTCTGAGGGGGACTTAAAACCCAATACGCCAAACCTAAATAAGATAAAAAATGAAGGGTTGACTTTTAACAGCTTTTGGGTTAATCCGACCTGCTCTCCTACAAGAGCATCAATGATTACGGGAAAGTATGGTTATAGAACTGGAGTCAAATGGGCGGGTGATGAATTGAATGAAACGGAAAAGCTTTTACAACAATACATTAACGAAGAGACCAATAACGCCTATTCCACAGGAGTGGTAGGCAAATGGCATTTGTCGGGTGACAATACAACTGTCAATCCAGAAGATTTTGGAGTAGATTATTATGCTGGGCTAATACGAGGTGCCGTTCAAAATTATTATCAATGGCAATTTACAGAAGATGGTGTTGCGAGTTTTCAAACGGAATATATTTCGGAGGTATTTACTGATTTATCAATAGATTGGATTAACAGCCAATCGAAACCATGGTTTTTGTGGTTGGCCTACAATGCCCCACATACGCCATTCCATGCTCCGCCAACTGAGATGCATTCTCAAGGTGACTTGCCAGCTTATGTTGATGGTTTAGATCCTATGCCTTATTATTTGGCGGCTATAGAAAGCATGGATTTTCAAATAGGAAAACTCTTAGACGGAATACCGGAAGAGGAATTGGACAATACCATCATTATCTTTTTGGGAGATAATGGGACGCCTAATCAAGTAGCTCAATTCCCGTATTCAAGTAACACGGTTAAAGGTAGTTTGTATCAAGGCGGAATAAATGTGCCGATGTTTATTTCAGGAAAAGGAGTGGACCGAACGGGGGAAGACAACAGCTTAATTTGTAGTACAGATATTTATAGTACAATAGCTGAATTGGCAGGTGGTGACAATTCTGAAATTTACGATAGTAAAAGTTTTAAATCACTTTTGACTACGGCGTCTGTACATCGAGAATTCCAGTATTCAGAAATGAATAATGGTGCAGATGATTTGTGGGCCATTAGTAATGGAGATTTTAAGCTTATTATTAATGAGAATGGAAATGAAGAAATGTATGATTTAATTAGTGATCCTTATGAAATTAATGACTTGCTAAATGGGACTTTAACAACGACGGAGGAAAATGCTAAGGATGAGTTAGAGGCGGAGCTTTTAATTATTCGAATTTGAAAAAAGGACATTCTATGGTACTCCGTCATATATAGTGGGTAGATCAGGGCGGATCAGGGTAGATAGGTAGATCAGGGTTCCCTTAATATGCGCCACCTTACGTTAATTCACGCAAGTGGGAAACCCTGATCCGCCCTCATCTACCCTGATCAACCCTTATGTACCTTATTCCAAATCCACTTAATATGACCAAGAACCCA
>JBLHRR010000143.1:0-14657 GCA_047626155.1 Saprospiraceae bacterium
TACTTTCTTTTTATCAATTAAAGATAAGGGAAGTTTGGCTTTGTACTTTCCGTACATCTCTAGGTCATCTTCGGCTATATTGAGTTGTTTGGCAATTTTGGTAATGTGATGCAAGGTTGCTTTTTTTGCAATATCTATATCAGTCATAGGTGGTTTGTATTGTATTTAGTGGTGTTAAATGGTAATGTATTACGCAGGAAAGGTAGGGAAAGTTTTGAGGTTGAGACAATGTATAGGCCTTAAAATGATGGAAATGATGGGAAATTTCTATAATTCTTACTGAATAAGCGGATCAGGTAGATAAGCTGCTGAAAGCTCCATCAAAATGTGGCACTTTGACTAATTCAGCTTGCAACATTGAAGCTCGAAAACCTGTTATGTTTTGGAAGTATTCGAAACGTACTTCATTTCCAGTGCACTAAGCACAGCTGAAAAAAGCCAAAGGTCTCTTAACTATTCCAATAACAATAAACGCTAATCAAATAATGAGAATTTCTATTTTTGTTTTTCTACTCCTCGGAATTACCGAAACATTTTTTGCGCAAACTGCAGGTGAATTGATCCTTTTTGTTCAGGAAGATCAAAAGGTTTCACAACAATTACTAGCAGAAGATTTGGCTGCTATTGAAAAAGTAGCTGCTGGACAAAATGTAACATTGAAGGTCGTTAATTTGAAAGGGGAGGCACCTGAATTTATAAGCTTTACACCTGCGTTAGTATTCCAAAATCATTTGGGGCGTTCGGTTTTCAGAGGCCGATACAAAGCCCTGGGGCGTCTAACAAACTTTGTCCGTGCTGCTCAATGGGAACCACAAGAAGCAACTGATTACCAAAAGAAAAACATCATGTATCTCCGCAGAGGCAAATCCGTCTTAGCGTCTCCGGTAAAAATAACCGCACTCTCGGGAACGATACCTAAGGGCTTTTCTGCCAGTGAGTTTGATGAGGAGGCGAGAAGTGGATTGATAAAAGGAATGTCCGAATTTGAATACAAAAAGGAAATGACTTTACCTGCTGCTGCCCGTTTATTTTACATGGATTTCTATCCTTACCGGGACAAGAAAGGGGGACTCTTCGTGAAGCTACGAGTATATTCCATGTTCAATTGTGTGGAACAGGTTTATGAGTCAGAGAGCTCACTATATAATAAGTCAGGAAATGTAAGTGCATTGTTTGAACAAGCGGGTCGTCAGATGGAGGAGGCTGTTTTGGCGGAATTAAACAATCCAAAATACGGGGATGGTATTGAACCAATCCTGAATAGCTTATCTGTTGCATCCTTTGAAAGCCTAGGCTTGCCTTTGCCGGAATATACTGGAGAAGAAAAGTTAAAACCAAATTATGGGGACCTCAAGACCGTAGATTATTGGGCCTTTGAAAAGCCAGTGCTAGAATCTTTGCCTGCTTTGCAATTTCAATTTCCATCTCCACTCGATCATTATGCAGGTGAAGCCAAAAAAGTGGATGCTTATTTTGATGTTCCGGATATCCGGACACTGAAAGGAATTAAGGGGGAGATATTTGTAGCGACCAAATCCATTACGATGGGAGATGCGGCATTGGATGACCATGTATTTCATTCTTATTTAAAAACAGAACAACATCCAGTTTCTTCTTATCGCTTTGTTATTGTAGATGCACCTAACAAACTAATTCCGGGTGAAGTTCAACGCATTGAATTAGAAGGTGATTTCGAGATGAACGGTAAAAAAGTAAAACTTCCTGCAGTTGGAACAGTGGAGCTGATCGCCAATGAAAAAGGGGAGCCTCGCTTGCACGTAACCGGGCAGTTTAACCTGGCGCTGCGAGAACTCTATGGTATTAAAGGGCCTGATGGCCCCAAGGAAGCGAGCGATAATTTAAAGTTTAAACTCAATTTTCTAATGCGCCCACCTTTGGAATTGGTAGAAGCGGAGAAATTTGAAACCTTAGCTCGTACTATAAAACCTGTTTTAGCAGGAGCCACTACAATAGAACCTGAAACGAAGAATACCAATGAAACAGGAACAATCAAATGGCGAGCGTCTACAAAAATGTACAAGGCAGAAGGGAATTTTACCGAATGGAATTTTACCAAACTCAATATTCCAAATGGGGATATGGAAAAAATAGAGGCAGATTTGGAAATTGATCTCGCCAGTATTACTGAAAAGAGTAGTCTCCTAGTCAAACATGTCAAGTCAGATAAGTTTTTGGATGTGGAGGTTTATCCTTATGCTCGGATTAAAATAAGAGGGGCTAAGAAAAATAGTAACAATACATATACGGGAGAAGCGGTTTTGGAAATGAAAGAGGTGAAAGCTCCTGTTTCTTTTGTATTTGAAGTGTTGTCGGAATCTCCCCTGCGGGTTCGAGGGACTTGTGAAATATCGAGGAAGGTGTTTAATGTTGGTAAAGTGAAGAAGCGAGGTGGTGTTAGTGAATTGGTTGAGGTGGAGCTTGAAGTAGATTTGGAACCTGATGAGCGTTAGTGTTTAACATTCCCTAAACTTGAGTCTACTTCGAAAAGTCATAGCAAGGGGCGATTTGAAAAATTTAGTAAACCCGCCTGCTCCCGCAACGGGCAGGTCTCAAATATTTTGCAAATGGAGCCTGTTTTTGACTTTTCGTAGGGAACTCAATTTTAGAAAACGTAATCATAACATTAATAATACAAAAAAACAAATCACCGAATCCGTCGCTGCTCTTCCTGCGAACTAGTCGATCTACGACGTTTTCCTTTCACTGTTTTTTTACCAAAATTAGCAGAATAACTCAAGCGAATAACCCGCGTTTCAACATCAACAGTCAACGTATTTTCCAAATCCAGTTCCGGAACATTCGTTTTGGATTTCCAAATATTCGTTCGGAAAACATCACTACAATTCAAACGAAGCATCCCATTTCTAAAACGTTTTTGTAAACCTAAATTGAGATAGCCACGTGGCTGCACTTCCAGCAAACCATAATAAGCCGCCGTCTTATACTGTCCGGCAACTTCCAAGGTGAGTTGATTGGGTAGCTTTACGGTATTGACCAAATCAAAAATTAGGCGCTTACTATCTAAGTGAATATCCGAATCCTTTTCTTGAACAATGACACGTTCCAGACTTCCTGAAGTCTTGCTTTGGATATTCCACCAGTCTGTTGGATTAAAAGGAATGAGGATGCTCAGTCCGGCTGAATGTTCTTCATCCAAATTAAGAGTCGTATAGAACTGCGTATTGGTTTCCGGGTCAAGAACGGGTTGGTAAGTCGCAATGATATCCGTGCTGTAACTGTATTGTAAGGTTAGCAATACGGTTTTAACTTTATAACTCGTTTTTAGATTGTTAGAAAATCCAGGTTGTAATTTAGGATTGCCAATGAAAAAAGTACTGGGATCGATGAAGGTAACAAAGGGAGCCAATTCATTAAAGGCCGGTCGGGAAATTCTTCGGCTATAGGATAATTGGAATTGGTCTAATTCATTAGTTTTTCGGGAAAAGAAAAAGCTGGGAAAGAAATTGCCATATTGTTGGTCAAGAAATTTCGGATTGTCAGGAGTAGCAAGTAGGTAATCGGTATACTCATAACGAAGGCCAATACTCATTTTTGTTTTGGCATTTATGCTGTAATCGACAGATCCGTAAGCAGCTCCGATGCGTTCCTCTAACTCATAATCCTGACTGAATTGTTCCAGTTTTATTTCATTTCCACCAATAATTTCATTAGCAATAACGGTATTGCCGAATTGACTACCAGCTCCTTTCAGACCGATCTGAAAACTTAACTGATCGTTCAGGCTCTTGTTATAATCCACTTTTGTAGATATATTGTTAATCGGTGTTTTGCTGTTGAGTAGAACCTCTGATTTGGACAATAGATTATTCTCTCCATCATAAAAGTCATTAAAGTAAGTTGAAGGATTGTCATTATTAAAATGTAAGTAATCGACATCGAAACTGATGCTTTCCGCTGTTTGAAATTTATGTTGGAGGTTTACATTAAACATCCCATATCGTTTTTCACTACTTTCTTCATTTAGGTTTTCAATAATTGAAAAAGGATTGTTTGATGTTAGGTATGTAGATATGTTGTTGGAAGTGTTTTCGAAGTTGGTGAAATAACCAGATGCCAGGACGCCAAGGATCGTCTTTTTACTAAGGTTGTAATCCAATCCAATGGAAACGGAATTCCTTAAGCTCTCTCCATCGCGGTCATTTTCTGAATCTGTGGTTACGAGGTCGCCCATTTGGTTTACCTTTCGGTCAAAGAGATAGGTCTGTTTTGTAAAACGATGACTTAAAGAGTAGCTACCATAAAGATTGTATTTCTCTGTCCGGTGATTTAAGTTTACCGAAGCGCTATATTTTAGCTTTCTACCAAAACCAATCTTGGCAGAGTAAGAACCATTCGTACCCAGTTCTTTATTTTTCTTTAGCAAAATATTGATGACTCCACCATTTCCTTCCGCATCCAAATGTGCGGGAGGCGTATCGTACAATTCTATTTTTTCAATATTACTTGCATCTATTCCCCGAAGAATATCCAAAATGGTATTCATAGGCAACCGACTAATTTTCCCATTAATCAAAACCTGAACACCTGACTTACCATTAATGCTAATGACCTCGCCAATTTCATTAACATCCACACCAGGAGAGCGCGACAAAACTTCAAGCGCATTCCCGCCAGCAGAGGTAATACTGTTGTTTACATTGATAACAATTCGATCCATTTTTTGCTCATACAATGGTCGTAAAGCGGCTACTACGACTTCTTCCATAAGGGCTTCATTCTCCTTCAAGGTTAGCGGCGCTATCTGAAGATCGACGATTCCATCAAAATGAAATGACTGTGCATAAACCGTTTCAAACCCAATCATAGATACCGAAATAAGATAATTATCGCTTGATATCTGATTGAATTGGTACAAACCATTTTCATCTGAAACCGCTCCTTTTACAAGACTGGAATCTTCTTGTAACAATAAAAGTACATTTGTAAAAGCAAGAGGATCTTCGGTTTGGGAGGTGATCTTCCCAGAAATAGCAGATTGGCTTAATGCCCATTGACAGAGTAAAAGAGACAAGATAAGAAGCTTCGATTTTTTGTTGGAGCTCTGAGATGGAAAGGTTTTAAGCCTTGATATGTTAAGAGAGGTCGGATTCATTCTGTTCGTCGTTTTGTTTTGCCTTGTTTAAAGTAAACTAAGCCTTGAATACTCTAAGTGACAACAAAAAATTAAATCCCGATTTGGAAACGATTATGTAAATCAAAATGACCAAAGAAATCGGGAAATTATTTTGTGTGTAATATTAAAGGTAAACAACAAAAAAAACAAATCAGAATTTAGCAGGTGATTTTTTATCTTCTTTGATAAAAAATCCGAAAGTTGTAAAAGAAGTCTTTATGAGTTGTTTCTGCCAGAACGATGAATAAAGATATTACTTGCCTGTTGCGTCCCCATTATCACGATGTCTTGAATAGTGACATGAGCAGGAGCATTGGCCATATAGAAAATCGCATCGGCTACATCAGAAGAAGTCAATGGATTGAAGTCATTATAAATTTTAGCACGTTCTTTATCGCCATCAAAGCGAACTACTGCGAACTCTGTCTCTTCCACGTGACCGGGACTAACTTGTCCGACTCGAATACCATGTTTAAACAAATCGAGACGCATACCTTTGGTCAAGGCATCTACCGCATGTTTGGAAGCACAATAGACAGCACCATTGGGGTAAACCTCATGTCCAGCGCTAGAACAGATGTTAATAATTTGCCCATGGCCACGAGCCACCATTCCCGGGGAAACAATCCGTGTCGTGTATAACAGTCCTTTTACATTGGTGTCCAACATGACTTCCCAATGTTTTACATCTCCTTCATGGATAGGGTCAAAGCCTTTTGCGAGGCCAGCGTTATTGATTAAGAGATCAATGTTTTCCCATTCCGGCCCCATGGAATTATAACATCTCTTAGCCGCAGAAAGATAACGGACATCAAAGTCAAGGACTGTAATGTCGTTGTTGTATTTGCTTTGTAATTCTTTTTTGAATTCGTTCAAACGTCCTTCCCGTCTTCCGGTTAATATTAAACGATGTCCAGCTTTTGCAAAAAGAATGGCAGTTGCTTTTCCTATGCCAGAGGTGGCGCCGGTAATCATAATGGTTTTCACCGTATTATTGCTTTGTCTATTTGGAGGCGTGAGCGGAGTAGAATCTATTTCGATTTCTTCTTCGGCCTTTGGTTCTGGAGAGACGATAATAACTTCCCGATCTGAAAGGCTGTCTTCAACTTCATCTTTTTCCAACAATAGTTCCGCAATTTCCAGATCGAGCTCATTCTGATCTTTCATTTCATTCATTAATGCTTCTTCAGGATCAAGGTAATCTTCAATTTCCTCTGGAGTTACTACCTCTGGAGTTACTTCCTCTAACTCCTCTAATTGTTCTACTTCCTCTACCTCTTCCAATTGTTCTACCGCTTGATTCGTTTCTTCTAACTCAGCTTGCAAATATGATTCATACCAAAAGGCGATGTCATTATCCGGTGTTCTTAATTCAGAATTAATCGAAAAAGCTTTTTCATAATACATAGCCGCTTTTTCTCTCTTCTCCATTCCGTAATAAATTAAAGCCAGGTCGTAGTTTGCAAAAGGGTGCTCAGGTTGAATGGCAAGGGTGAACTCTAGTTGGTTGATGGCCTTTTTAGGCTTCTCCAAGACTTCATGTAATAACATGGCGTACTCGTAATGAGCGGCAATATTCGCAGGATTCATTTGAATGGCATTTTTAAAAGAATGCTCTGCTGATTTTGGATTATCGGAAAAATGGTGAAATAGAATTCTACCTAGTGTCAAATGATAGTTGGAGTTATCTGGGCGAAACTCAACAGCTTGTTCGGCATGCTGTTTTGCCAAATCAAAAGCTTCGTTACTGCTCTCAATCAGCGCCAGATAATAATGTGCTTCTGCACTTTTTCTGTTTGCGTTCAAGTACTGATTTAGCTCCCGAGCAGCAGTGATTTCGTCTCCGTTTTCAATTAGTTGATCAACTCTTTCGAAGAATCGAAGTTTCATTTTATTGGTTAACTCACTTTCAGAGTCTTCCTCGTTTTGAATTTCATTCCAGTTCTGGAAGGAATCGGAATCAATATCTTCATTAGTAGTTTCTGCTTCGGATTCCCCTTCTTCTCGTTCAAAAATAGAAGAAAAAATTTGCTGAGTCTCTTCTTGTTCTTTCTTCATCTGAATCGCAGACTCTTGGATTTCCGGATCATTAATTTCAGGATCTGTAACAGGGGTGTTAGAAATATTCAATTCCTTTTTGATGGCTTCTAATTCCTGCTCGGGTGGGGTAGGCGGCTGGCTTTCTTTCTGGAAAGTGTTGATTAGATCTTGTTTACCAATTTTATTAAAAAACAAAGAATAATGATCCGATTGTAGTTGCTCTAAAGTCCAATAGTCGGTGTCTCGCAACATCCGTAAGAACTCTCCAATTTCGGCAGAAATAAGTCTAACACATTTTAATTCCTTTTCAAATTCGTCCATTTTTCCTTTCGGAATGGTATCCTTAGTCTTCCGCAACTTCAGATACCGCTCTTGCCAGAAGTTCATATAGTTAATCAAATCTGAAATACGACTGAATTGCGTTGGTTGAGCTTCCGTTCCATTTTCTGGATTGGATCCTACGATTATGGCCTGAATTCGGTTTCCCTGAATTCCCTTTGCCAACAATTCTAATGCATCAACCATGCAATGACTTGACTTCAGGAAATTGTCGCTAATCAACATAAAGACTTCACCATCTGCTTTGAGCAACTCTTTTGCAATGCTACTGTTAGAATGCTCTCCAATGAAATGTCTAAAGGTAATCCCTGCTTTCGAAAGGTCAGCCTCGAATTCCTTGGCAGCAGCTTTGTTATCGAGAGAATAAGCGAGTAACTTTGGATTGTTTTTCATCGTGATAAATAATTGGAATTTTAAATGCTTTAGTAACAACGAAAAATTAACTTCCCGATTTGGAAACGATTATGTAAATCAAAACGACCAAAGGGAGAGTGATTTACATAATCGTTTCCACCAAAGAAATCGGGAAATTATTTTTAGTGTAATACTTATTTTAACAAGGATTTAATGATTTCTGCGAAATCCGTTTTAAATGCCTGATACTCTTCCGTAGCCGGCCCATAGAATCCCGTATGGATTTTACGAACTTTATCATTTTTATCTACAAATATTAAAGTGGGGTAGGAGAGTATGTGATTGAGCATTGGCAAAGCCTCCGCCGCTTTTTCCTTATTGGCCGGTCCTGCCAATACAATGTCATAAGGCATTTTAAAACGCTCTTTGTATTTTTTGATAGCCGCATGTGCCTTGGATTGATCTTTATGCTTCTCAAAAGCAAGACCAATCACCACAAGGTCATCAGGTTTGTTTTTTTGTAAATAATCTGTTAGGAAGGCCGTCTCATCTTTACAGTTAGGACACCAAGTACCAAATAGCTGATAAATTTTGGCTTTGCCTTTTAAGGATTCGTCTTCAGTAGAAATGGTTTTTCCATCCGGTGTTTTAAAAGAAAAACTGATTTCATCATATCCCTCTTTCAAAAAAGTCAATTGATTAGGATCTGTTAAAGTAGCCGCTGCATTCCGTTTTCCTTCCCAAAGTGTTTTGTAATGTTTTCCAGAACGGAATGAGCCAATTAAAGTACTGTCTTCATTGTATTTTGCTTCAAATAGAAAAGCGTGAGCACCATCAAAACAAGAGAGGTACATTTTGTTTTTTTGAATGGTTCCTTCGAGGTAGCGGTAGTCACCGGTTTCAGTGGTGAAGGTTCCTGTAAGGTCATTACCATTTTGCTCAAAATGGCCGATGGCGGGCCAGGGATCATCTCCGTCAATACCAAAGTTGACGGCCCATTTGCCGGAGACAGAAGTAATCGGTTCTTTTTTCAAATCCGTAAATCGATGTCCTTGACCAAATCTGGCCGTGAATGGAATGGAATAATAAGTACCACGATTAGTGACCACCCAAACCCCCGACATCACTCGTTCTTCAAAAGCGGCTTCGATATAAGAATCATATAATGGAAAAGAGATACGAATAGAGTCATTGGAAGAGCTTTTCAATTTCCAGGTTTCAATATCACGCACTTCAATGCGTTCTTCTCCGTTGTGGATTTCGACAAAAAAGATACTGTCGGTTACATATTTAACCTCAAAGTTGAAAGGCAGCTCCCCTCCGGAAACTTCTTCAAATTTGTACTCCATCAATTCCGGTAATGGCTTTCCTTTAGGATTGGAAATTTTTTCTTTGTCGTCCAATTGTAAGGTCGCTCGCCAGATGCCAGGAGCAACCTTGCTGAAGTTATTTTCCATAACGAGACAGCCACTAAAAATTGCAATTAATGAAATCAAAAATAAGGTGCCTGGTAAGTGTTTTTTTAGCATAAAAGGTAGTAGTTTGTTTGTTGTATTGGGCCTAAGATCTGAGACCTTTAAACCGATCAAGCAAAACTACGAAAAGACAAGGTGAAAGGACCTATATATAACGGTTTTTCTTATTTTGTCTTATCGCCTACAAAGTGATCCTCCTTATATTTAAAGAATACATTGAAAGTGGTTAAAGATCCATAAACCCGAGTGATATATTGCTGTAAGTTTACTTTCTCTTCATCATTGAGGTTTTTACTGGCATTGATACGCTGCTCCATTACGCGGAGGCGATCTCGAACCATCACAATTTTGTGGAAGAAACTTTCTATAGTAATTTCTTTAGCTTGTAGCGAAGGATCTGTTGGTTGGAGAATCATTTTGCCGCCATTCCAGCGATCATTTAATTCTACCTTTTCAGAAATGTCAGAGAATTCTCTCAATATCCGAATCAGTGATTTTTCTGCATCAGAAAAACTGACTTTCGTTGCTGTCGGGATGGCTTCTATCACCTCCCAATCATAATGCTTTCCGACTTGCTGAATGCCGTAAGTCATAAAACAAACATCATAGACGATGCCGTGCAATTTAATGATGACGCCTTCACCGAAGGCTTTGTGCTTCACTCGGGAACCAACGCCGAGTAATTGGGTGTCAACTGTTTCCATAATTCATTGTGATTTGTTTTCTGGTTTATACGATTTGAGGGCGGGCTTGTTACAGTTGGGACACTAATTACTGATTACCAATTAAGCAAGTGATGTGCTACCAACTATAGGTTTCCGTTTCCTTCAAATAAATCCCGTTCCCTTCATTTGCTTTGAACTTGGTACCTACGGTAATGGATCCATTAGGGACAGGAACAAACACCTCAAAATGAAGATGTGGCCCAGAAGAATAACCAGTATTTCCACTACTGGCAATCACCTCACCCGTTTTCACCTTTTGCCCCGGTTTTACGGAAATTCCTTTATAATCCAAATGAACATAGCGACCAAAACTGCCATCAGAATGCAAGATCATAATGTAGTTAGCATCTGCATCACAGGATTGATGTTGGCAGCTTTTTCTGCCATCATCTTTTGTAAAGACAACAGTACCTGCACGTGCCGCACAAACTTTTGTTCCGATGTCCATATCAAAATCAATAGCGTTGGTACCTTGGTGAGAAAAACGACCATTATAACCTTGGCCAACGGTAAAAGATGAACCTTTTTTAAATGGTAAATGGTATAAAAAGTCATCATCATGTTTGGCCGTTTTAGTATCGCCCATTACCATTCCATACCCATATTGGAAGCTGACACTTTTGCCTGGGATTATAGTAATATCCATCACATGATGGCGCGTTACCCGAGCAGGGATAACCGCAGCATAAGGTAATTTGACCCTCAGTTTTATATTCTTCTGCTCTGGAAAGTCAATGGTGACTGTAATTGGGGTATCGGAACTATTGTTTGCAAATATGCCGATGGTTAATTTGTCTGTCTTTTCATCATATACTTCAATCGCCTCAGCTTCAGGTGGTTCTGCCTGCGCAAAAATGGAAACGGAGATAAATAATAATAGAAAAAGAATGAAGCTATTACGGATCATGCACTGATGGGTTGAAAGGTGATGGAATAAAGTCTAATTAACCGCTACGGCGCAAAGAGAACGCCATTTTTTAGTATGATTTCTGAAGTTTAAATTATGTGCGATTATGTTTCAGGTATTGAAACGATAGGAGAGTTGGTTCTAGTGTGAATAGGACAGAAGCCCTATCGCATTTTACGTCGTCCTTTCAGGACTTTGCCTAGTGTTCATCCAACGACTTGAAAGTCGTTAGACGAACTTATCCTCTGATAGATAGTTAGATAAAGGGGGTGCAAAGACACCGACTGTATTCTGATATGTTCAGGACTTGATATGAGATATCCTGAGATTCGCTCAGTGCGCGAAAAAAAACGTTGCGTTTTCGTCGCGCCGTAGCGGTTACCAAAAAAAACTACTTCGTATATTTATCATCCCAGTTCTTCACTCGCGGAGGTCCTAGCTTCCCTACACTTTTACCAATCAACATCGCCACCGTCGCATCCCCAGTTACATTGATGACAGTACGGCACATATCTAACGGGCGATCAACTGCAAATATCAAGGCGAGTCCAATAGCGAGTTTTTCAGGAGGAAGGCCGATCGTTTCTAAAACAATAACCAACATAACCATCCCTGCTCCGGGAACAGCTGCAGACCCAATAGAAGCTAAGGTTGCTGTAATAATTATAGTTAACTGGTCCATTAAAGTCAGTGGAAAATCGAGGGCCTGGCAAATGAATACTGCAGCAACGGCTTGGTACAAACTAGTACCGTCCATATTAATGGTGGCACCGACAGGACATACGAAACTGGTTACCTCTTTTTCAACGCCGAGATGTTCTTCCACTCGTTCCATCGTAACAGGCAATGTTGCCGCACTGGAACTGGTAGAAAAAGCAAGAAGCTGTGCGGGGCTGATCCCTTTTAAGAAAGAGGCAGGAGTACGTCCGGTGAATACTTTTACAGCAATTAGGTACACGCAAACCATAAGTAGTAACCCAAAAACAACGGTTCCTGCATATTTTGCGAGGGAGAGTAAAAGCTCCGGATCATTAGAAGTAACCACCACATTGGCTAATAGAGCGAAGACCGCATATGGCGCTATTAGCATAATGAGGTCTACCATTTTCAGAACCACTTCATTGAGGCCATCAAAGAAATCGTAAACCGGTTTTGCTTTGACTGGATCAATTAGTAATAAGCTGATTCCGAAAATAACGATGAAGAAGATAACTTGAAGCATTCGGCCATTATTGGAGGAGGCAGCGATGATATTATCAGGGACCATATCTACGAAGAAGTCCAAAGGCCTGGAGTCAATTTGTTTGCTCGCTTCATCGAGTTTGGCTTTTACACTGGAATTATTAGAATAGGTAGCGGTCATTTTAGCAATGGTATCTGGAGAAACGCCTTTGCCCGGTTGAACAACATTTACAGTTACCAAACCAATGGTAACGGCTACGATGGTTGTCAAAATATAGAGTCCAATGGTTCGTCCACCCATTTTTGAGAACGTGGAAATGTCTTTCAATTCCCCAATTCCTTTGATAAGGGAGGCTACTATTAAAGGAATGGCAATCAATTTTAGGAAACGGATAAACATGGTTCCAATAGGAGCTATCCAATCCAGGATGAATTCTTTTCCCCAGCCAACTTTGGTCATCAGAACACCAAATAGGACTCCGGTGACCATACCAATTAATATCTGCCAATGTAATTCAAGTTTCTTCATAAAGCGTTTGTTCTGGTTTTAGGACGGCAATTTAGGTAAAAAAGTAAACATTGAAGAATGGCTTCCGTACATGTCAGTATATAGAACGTATGAGTATGGAACAAATACTTGGAAAATAAGGATATAAACAGGACAGATTCACTTGGATTGATGGAACAATAAGTGAATCCGGTGTGATAATTAAATTAACAATAACAATAATATCTATTTATAACGATCTTTGCTTCATGTACCGTCTTACTCTTCTGAAACCGCTCATTCTATTGCTTGTGCTCTGCCAAAACAGTCGGGCAAATACTGCTATTGAGCTCGGTATCCCCGGACCAGACTTTCACTCTACTAGCAATATTTTTCCTAAAATTGGTTTCGATAGTTTGGCACAAAGGAAACGCCTTTCCCTGGAAAGCGAATTTACAAAGGAACCCATTATTGGAGCCGTTCTCAAGCTGTCGGACCCTTTGAGGCATGGTGTTGTGTTCAGCTACGAATCAGATTCTCTTGGGCAATTCCAATTTGACATTCATAATGGTCAGAACTATTACTTTCATATTCAGAAAGATGGTTTTGAAGCCATTGAAATGAAAATGGCCTCCACAGAATTAGTAGGGCTTGAAAGCTTAACTTTAATGAGACAAATTCCAACAAAATTACCTATCTTTACAGCAACGAATAACCAACTTTTACAAATTGTTTCTTTTGAATATTTCTTACCAATAGAAACCTATCTTTGTTGGCTATACCCTAAGGAGCTTGATAAAACACAGATAGTAGGAATTAGTCACATTATTTATACCCCTTTTAAGGTACTTCCTTTCCTATCTTTTTGATTTACTATGCCTTGAATATAGTCCAATTTTGGTATGTATTCAGTTATAGTTTTAAACCCGATTTTAAAGCAGTCACATTAAAACTGGATTTAGACTTAAATCCAACACAATCATGATGTCTAGTACATACTGTGGACTATGAATTGTTATAGATTTGGATGTACTATAATCTATGACATAACCGTTTTTCACTGCTCAAAAAAAGTTGAAAATGAAAGCACGTTTAATAACACTACTTGCACTACTTTTAAGTTCTTCCTTCCTTTTTGCCCAAAAGGAAGTTAATGTTGCCATTAAATCTTCAGAAGCTCTTACGATCTCTGCTCGAAGTCAAGCGCTTGGAGAGGTTGCCGTTCGCAATTTAGTCGATTTAAATTCCAATGATATGGATTACAGTCCATTGGTTTACAAGGACGGATTGGTTTTTACGTCAACCCGGGTTTTCGAAGGAAAGAAGAAAGAGTGGTTCAAATCCTATAAAACGAAATTTTCTTACTTATTCTTTGCAAAAAGAGATGATCGAGGCCGATTCGGAAGTCCAGAGCCTTTGGAAGGTGCGATCAACGGAAGATACCACGAAGGAGCTGCTACCTTTAATAAAAAAGGGGATACTATGTTTTTTACCCGAAACAATAACAAAGGGAAAAACAAATTCGGTAAAGTAGATTTGAAGATTTACACGGCAAAAGAAGTTGATGGGAATTGGGACAGCATAGAAGAAATTAAAAATATCAATGGTGATGGTTTTTCTAGTTGTCACCCAACTATTTCAGAAGAGGGCTCTAAATTGTTTTTCGCCTCTAACCGAAATGGGGGTTATGGAGGAATGGATATCTATGTAAGTCATAAGGTAAATGGAGAATGGCAATACCCGATTAACCTTGGCCCTGAGATCAATACCGATGACAATGAAATCTTTCCTTACGTTGATCAACAAAACAAATTATACTTTTCTTCAGATGGCCACCATGGAAAAGGAGGTCTGGATATTTTTACAAGTGTTTGGATCGATTCAGAAGATGAAGAGGCCTGGGCGAAAGTCATCAACTTAGGTTTTCCTTTCAATTCTGTAAAAGATGACTTCGGTTTTTCTATCTATAATAATAGCCAGGAAGGTTTCTTTA
>JBLHRR010000144.1:0-14652 GCA_047626155.1 Saprospiraceae bacterium
CTAAAAAAACTACTGCGAAAAAAGCTGTAGCTAAAAAAACTACTGCGAAAAAAGCTGTAGCTAAAAAAACTACTGCGAAAAAAGCTGTAGCTAAAAAAACTACTGCGAAAAAAGCTGTAGCTAAAAAAACTACTGCGAAAAAAGCTGTAGCTAAAAAAACTACTGCGAAAAAAGCTGTAGCTAAAAAAACTACTGCGAAAAAAGCTGTAGCTAAAAAGGCTACTGCTAAGAAAGCTGTAGCTAAAAAGGCTACTGCTAAGAAAACTACTGCTAAAAAAGCTGTAGCTAAGAAAGTTGTAGCTAAGAAAACTACTGCGAAAAGAGCAACCGCTGCAAAAAAAGCAACAGCACGAAAAGCTGCTAAATCTACAACAGCTAGAAAAGTCGCTGCAAAAAAAGCAACTACCAAAAGAGCACCTGCTAAGCGTGCAACTAGTAGAAAGTAATATTACCTTTACTTGATACTTTACTTGGTAAAGAAATAGCCCTGCAAATTCATTTTTGCAGGGCTTCTTTTTTGGGAGGTGTTATCCGGGGCTATATTGATACTAAGAAGACGACAAAAGCACCTTATTTGCCTTTCTTTGCGGCTCCGCCTCTCCGGCGGACAGGGTTGCGATAAAAAATATAATTTGCGGAACGCGAATTTAATAGCCGTATCCTATCGGAAAAGTAGTACTTTTGAAAAAAAAATGAGGAGAAGCAACTGTTTCTTAACTCATTTCGTTCTTCTTACACAAAATAATTCCATAAAACATATCACAAGTTCAAGCCAAATTTTGAGTATTATTCTATGAAACTGGCTTGAAACAACAAACATCATTTTGTCATTTGCCTAAAAGGTAAAACGGTGTCCTACTTCCTTAATATATTATTCATATTAAGTTAACCGTCTATGTTATGTTAAGCCCCAATTGATTCCTACTTTTGCGCAAGTAATACCGAAAAGTCAAATAGATTATTTACTTAACTTTCTTAATAAACATTTATGAAAAGGATCTTTACCACATTTTTATGTTGTGCCTTTGCACTGTTTGCTTTTGGGCAAAACGGTAGCATTAGCGGTACCATTACAGATAGCGAAACGCTAGAAGCTGTCTTTGGTGCAACCGTTCTTGTAAAAGGGACGTCTCAAGGTGCCGTCACCGATTTTGATGGTGCATTTACAATTAGTGATGTTCCTGCAGGAACACAAAGCGTAACCATTTCTTACATTGGTTTCCAGGATGTCACTATGGAAGTACAGGTGCTTGAAGCACAGGATGCGAACATTGGAACTGTAGAATTTCAGCCAAGCTCTTTTGGACTTTCCGAAATAAAAGTAATTGCTTCTGTAGCCACTAGCCGGAAAACACCGGTTGCTGTTTCTACGATCAAAGCAGCAGAAATTGAAGCTAAGATTGGTAGCCAGGAATTTCCAGAGATTTTGAAATCTACTCCTGGAGTTTACGCTACTAAAGCTGGTGGAGGATTTGGAGACGGCCGTATTAATATTAGAGGTTTCGACTCTGAGAATGTGGCGGTATTAATCAATGGAGTACCTGTCAACGACATGGAGAATGGTCGGGTATATTGGTCTAACTGGGCTGGGTTGACTGACGTTACTCAATTAATGCAAGTTCAGAGAGGACTTGGAGCTTCTAAAGTTGCCGTACCATCTGTAGGTGGAACGATTAACATTATCTCTAAAGCTTCTGATTTTGAAAAAGGAGGCCATGTTTTTTTAAGCACAGGAAACGACGCTTATTCAAAAGTTGGGTTTGGTCTTTCTTCAGGATTAACGGACAATGGATGGGCTTTTACCGTTAACGGAAGTCAAACAAAAGGTGATGGCTACGTTGATGGAACAGGGTTTCTTTCTTATGCTTATTATGCCAATGTTTCTAAGACCTTCAAGAACCATGAATTGACTATGACTCTTGTAGGAGCAAAGCAAAACCATGGTCAAAGACAGACTCAGTTGTCATTAGCTGATTATGAAAAAAGCGATCGTAACATTCGCTACAATCCTGACTGGGGTTATAAAAATGGACAGGTAACTCATATCGAAGATAACTTCTACCACAAGCCTCAAGTTAGCTTAAATCACTACTGGACCATTAACCCTACGACTAGACTCTCTACAGCGGCATATGCTTCTTCTGGTACTGGTGGTGGTGGTGGTACATTAGGAGAAAGAAAATTTAGCGATCCTAGTTATAGAGTAGACGGTGTTGTTGACTTAGATAGAATTGTAGAAGAGAACATAGCGGTAAAAGACTTTGGAGCGGTAAGCGCACTTAGAGCCTCTCGAAATGACCACAAATGGTATGGGGTACTTTCTACTTTAACTAAAGAGCTAACCAGTAGTTTTTCTTTATTAGCAGGTGCAGATCTCAGATATTATAAAGGCTCTCACTTTAGAGAAATTACTGACTTATTAGGTGCCGAATATTGGTTAGATGATAGTGATGTTAACAATCCAAATAACGTAACAAAAGTTGGAGACAAATTCAGTTATAATAATGATGGAATTGTAAATTGGACTGGAGGTTTTTTACAAGCAGAATATAGCGAAGATAAGCTCTCTGCTTTTGTAACTTTGAACGGTTCAAATACTTCATATACTCGAGTAGATTACTTCACTTACCTAGACTCAGATCCAAATCAAACTTCTGAAAGAATCGACTTTTTTGGATATGGTGCTAAAGGTGGTGCGAACTATAACATCTCAGAAAGTTCTAACGTGTTTGCTAACTTAGGTTATCTTGAAAGAGCACCTTATTTCAACGCAGTCTTCTCCAGGTTTAATAATACCGACGTTAATGACGATGCTGAGAATCAGAAAATTTTAAGCTTTGAACTAGGGTATGGCTATAGAGCTGGAAACTTTAGTGCTAACATTAATGCCTACCGTACTCAGTGGAAAGATAGAACCTTAACGAATACCTTCATTAATGAAACAACGATGGAGCCTAATTTTGCTAATATCTTAGGTGTAAATGCTTTACACCAAGGTGTAGAATTCGACGGAGTTTGGAAACCGACATCTAAATTAACCATAACAGGTATGGTATCTATCGGTGATTGGACTTGGGAGAACGACCTTAATGATGTTGGAATCATTGATGACAATAATCAAAAAATTGACTCTGTTAGTTTATTTATTGGTGGATTACACGTTGGCGACGCCGCACAAACAACTATGGCTTTAGGATTGAATTATAAATTGATGAAGAACTTGAAGTTCTCTGTTGATTATAATTACTACGATAGACTTTTTGCAAATTATGATCCTGCAAACCGTGGAGATGAAACCGACAAAGGAGTAGACGCATGGCAAGTACCATCCTTTGGAATTATTGATTTAGGTATGACTTATGATTTCCCAATTGGAGGCATGAAATCTTCTCTTTACGCTAATGTCTATAACTTGACTAATGAGAAATACGTAATGGACGCCCAAGATGGTCCAGGAAGTGATGCTCAATCCGCTAGGGTTCATTATGCATTTGGCATTAATTGGAACTTAGGCCTTAAAGTTAGATTCTAAAAAAAATTAAAACTAATTAATTATGAAAATATTAAAATTATTATCACTCCTTATTGCTTTGGCAATAATCCAATCTTGTAACCCGCTCGATTCTGACATCGATGAATTGGGGCTAGATAACAATGTTGTTTCGACACTCGATTATACCCTTACTGATGATGACTATGACTTAGTCAGCAGAACCTATGGGACTTTCAGTAACGTTGATAGCGCGAAGTTTTATATTCCACAGGTCCTTACTACTAATTATCCTCAGTTTGGAAATGGCTCTGCTGCGCTAGTGACTTACGATTACTACACTCCTGTTCGTATCAATAATGAACTTGAAGCTGAATTAACGCAAGAAGATTACGATGCACTTGGAGAAACCTTTGGTACTTTAAGTAGCGATGGAGATATCTTAGACGCAACGGAATACAAGTTCCCTACTCCTGAGAACAATGATCTCGTTAGTTTGACTTATGAATGGTACTGTGGGGGTTGTGCGGATGAAGGTACACGGACAAGCAAAGTAACTTACTACGACGAAAGTTGGTACGTAGCTTATGCACCAACTTCTGACGATTACACTTTCATGGGACAAAGCTTTCCAAACTTTGATAGTAGAAGTGAGGGCAGAGCTAATATTGGGAAACTACTTGATACTCGCTATATATTTGATGAGGAAGGTACCATTCGTACTTCTGTTTTCACTTATACCTTTAAGGATGATGATGATGTACGTCAATTCGTTGATTTCATGACTGTTTATCAGTTTGATGGAGCCAACTGGCAACCATTTAATGATGTTGTTCAAAGCTCACTTAAGCTAGGTCATGATGGAGTTACTTGGGTTCCTGATAATACCATTAAGTATACACTCGGCTCTGCTGATTATGATGCCATTGCTGAGGCTACATTGACTTCTAACCCTGATGGATCAGCTAGTATTTCACAATATGGAAATTTTGATTTGGGCTTATGGACTAGTGATGAAATCTTTGCTGCTATCACTACTTTAATGTTGGATCTCGTTCCTCAAGTCGAGGAACAGCAATATTTAGTTACTTATGATACGTATTCAGGCGCATCAGGTACTGGTTCTATTCATATCGTGTTTAAAGATGGTGCTTATGCTTTAGTTGAATAAGTAAACTCTTTGAATCTTCCGAAATAAAGAAAGCCAGTTCTAACTTTTAGAACTGGCTTTCTTGTTTTTAATATTAAATTACTTTTCTTACTTCACCACCCTCCTCCCCTACTTCTTCTTCAAAAACACCTCAGCCATCATACATCTCACTCCCCCCCCTCCTACTTCCTCAATCACATTTATTGGGCTATGCAAAATCTGAGTATGCTGTTCGATGAATTGAATCTGCTCCGGGTAAAGCGAATTATAAGCTTGTGAAGACATCACTAACAATCGTTCTCCGTCTTTGTTCCGCAGCTGCAACATATTACCAGCGTAGGCCATCATTTGATCTAGGCTAATTCTAATAATGGTTTTTCCCGTTTTAGCGAAAGCTTCTTTAATGGCTTTTCGATGATCCGGATGCTTTATGGTTTCTAAACAGATGACAACAAAATCTTCTCCTAGTCCCATCATCACATTGGTGTGGTAAATGTCCTTCCCTTTTCCATCTATGGCTTTGAAAACGACTTTCTCATAACCCGTTAGTTTGCAAAATTTATCCAACACCGTTTCATTTGTTCGCGGACTCAGGCAGGCATAAACGATTTTATGAACTCGGTCAAGAATCATAGAACCGGTTCCTTCCAGATATTGATCGTAATCTTCAAAAGTCTCTAGTGGGAAAACGGCTTGCACTTCAAACTCCTCAGAGAGCTGATATATGATGTGCTCCTGGCGTTCTAAGCGGCGGTTTTCCGATTGCATCGGGTAAGTAATGATGTAGCCATTTTTATGAAAACTAATCCAGTTGTTTGGAAAAATGGCATCCGACTTGACAGGCTCCGCCTGATCTTCGATGACCGTAACATGAATACCATTGGATCGTAGAAGAGAAACGAAGTTGTCAAATTCTTCTAAGGCTTTCTGACTGACTTCAGCTCTTGTTAAAGTTTTACTGTCGGTTTGGAATGCGTTACTGGAGGCGGTCTCCGAGTTGAAACCAAAGTTAGCTGGCCGGATCATTAGTAGCTGATCTGTTATTTGTTGAAGGTTCATCCGTTATTTTTCGTTTCGTTTTGAATATGCGAATATAAGTAACTATCTCAACTTCATATGTAAAGTTTTAAGTTCATGTGCTTTGCTTCTCACTTCGCTCTACGGTTTTTTTCACCGCAAACCTGGCGGCCCAACAGGTTTGCGGTGAAAAATAATTGGCGAAACAACAATTCAGCAATTAAGATAGTATTGCCTAAACGACAAACTCCGTCACAAATTATTGATTTAAAAATCATTACGTATATAGTTTTGGAATAATATTTGCAAATACAGAACCTATCCGGCAAGTGTAAGACCCAGAACTGATTTTAATAATAATCAATCAAAACAGACCATCATGAAATGCTATCAATGGTTGATACTGGGCTTACTATTATGTACCCTATTCAGTTGTCAACCACAAAACGAAAACATCAACATCTCTAAGGCTAGTCTACTTCACTTGCCATTTGTTGAAACCCAAGATGAAATCATCACTTTTATTTATCAATATAATAAACAACGTTCTAAATTGGAATGGACTGCGATACAAGTTGAGAAGAGCACAGGCAACGAACTAAAAGATGCTTTATCGGCCTTACTTCAAGACTTTAGGAAAAGCGGGATTTGTAAAGGATTGCGATTGGAAAACTTAACAAGAGATGCCAATCAATCAATCATTCACCTGAGCGGCAAAGCAATAATAAAGAATAAGCAAGACAGTACTATTTTTTGGTCGGCTCTGGATTTGACCACTAATAGATATACAAAATCAGAAGGCTATAAGTTGGCTTTTAACTAGAAGAGATGGAAGACGGAAGGTGGGAGACAGAAGACGGAAGGTGGGAGACGGAAGACGGAAGACGGGAGATGGAAGACGGGAGATGGGAGACGGAAGATGGGAGATACGGCGGACGGGGTCCGCGATCGCAGGCCGTCTACCGTATAAATCATTTATTTTAACAACAATCCTAAAATTATCACACTATAAAACAATTACTCATGAGCAGAAACATAGCCTGGGTTTCCGGATCCTTCTTACTAATGGCATTAACCGTATATGCCAGCTATCAGTACAGCACCATCAATAAAAAGGAAGGTGTAATCAAAACTCAACATAAAGAAATCATTCGTTTGGATGATGATCTCTTTAAGGAAACACAACTTCGAATGACTGCGGAAGCAACCGTGATGGATTTGGAAGGGAAAATCAGAGAGCTACGGGACAGTGTTTCTTTCCTTCAGGAAAACATTGCAAGCCTTAAGAAAAAAGTAAAAAAGCAAGGGAGAACTTTGAAAGCCTTGTCTAAGAAATTGAAAAACTTTGAAAACGATTACGATATTCTCAAACAAGAGATTACCGCATTGACTCGTAAGGAAAATATTGAAATGGACCGGATTCAGGCATTGGAGTTAGAGAAAGAAACACTCCGTAATGAAATAGCGACTGTAGAAATCAAGAGAGAGCGAGAACAAGTAGCGCAGCAGACAACTCAAAAGGCTTTGTTGGAACAAAAGGTGAGAGAGGAGCGGTTGCGTCAGATCACTCGTATCATTGACAATACAAAAGTGGTTTACAAAAAAGTGTCTACACAAAAAGCACGTTTTGGAAAGACCATGAAGAAGCTTAGGAAAAAGAATACTTCTTGGGCATATACCATCTTGGAGTTCCAATTAATCCATGATGAAACTCAGGTATTATTGGATGAGCAATTCATTGCAAAAATTATTGACTCAGACACGGGAGAGATTTTGTCTTACATCGAGAACAATCCAAACTTCCCAGAATCCGACAAGGATGCAAAAGGTATCAAATTTAAGTTTGATGGTAATCTCATCGAACTTGCGCATTATAACAATCAGGAGAAAACCGGAAAAAATTACGAAGTGCAGTTGTTTTACATCGACTCTGAGGGACAGGAGCATTTGCTCCGAGGAGGGATAAAAAAGTTTTTAAAAGACCGTAGATTGGTCAAATAATCCCCTTAACCGAAAAAGAATTAGCTCACAGACGTGATCCCATTTTGAACATTTTACAAAGGCAGTAACATCATCGCGATGTTGCTGCTTTTTTTTGTTGGCGTTCCGCTACCGCGCAACGAGAGCGCAACGTTTTTCTTCTTTCGTGAGAGAATTGGTTTAAGGTTTCTTTTATGCTATGCTTAGTGCGCGCTCAAAATGGCAAGTCCCAAGCCCAAGCCAATTAGCAGCATCTTCTTCCAAGGCAATCGGTGATTCGCAGCGCCATCGGTTTCAAAAAGGATGGTGGTTGCAATGTGTAGGAAGGAACCTATGACGAAGGCTATGATTTTTTCTTGCACACCCTGATCTAAGACGCCTTGTTCTCCTAGTGTTGCGGCTAACGCTGCGCCTAAAGGGGACATCGATGCGAAGATGACCAAACATATTATAACAGTCCTCTTTCGGAAATGACTGGCAAGCAATAAAGCAGTAAGGGCAAAGGCGGCTGGTGCCTTGTGCAATATGATACCTACCAGTAAATGCTGGCCGCTATGGACATCTCCATGATAATGCTGCTGGAGGGCTTCGTAATTTCCTAAGGGTAACCCTTCAAAAAATGCATGAAGACAAAGGCCCAACATGAGCTGAAGCATATGACCATTTCCGGACTGTGTATGTGGATGAATATGACCGTGCTCTACCCCACCACTGAGTTGTTCTAACAATAACTGTACAAAAAAACCGAGGAGTATCCAAAGGCCTGGGTTGGTCCCTGGTTGTTGAAAGGCAATGGGCATCAAATGCAACATCGCAATACCTAGAAGATAAGCTCCGCTAAACGAGAGCAGCATACTCAAGTATTGAGTCTTTACTTGTTGAAGGTATAAAGCGACACTTCCTCCAATGAGTACCGCCACAAATAAAATAATGTATTCTGTTATCTCCATAATATGTTTAGCTCTTTAACAAATCCCGTGATTCTATATGGTAGACGGTTTTAAGGTGGACGGCCTGCGATCGCGGGAACCGTCTATCCTCCACCGTCTTCCCGTCCACCTAATCAGGTGCTACCAGGGGGTATTTGTTCAAGAACGCTATGTTTAACACTCTACTCATAGTAAAACCAATAAGACAGCCCAACAAAGTTCCACCAAGAATATCCAAGGGGAAGTGAACCCCGACATAGACCTGTGAAATAGCAATGCTTGCTGCCCAAAGCAACAAAGGTAATTTAATCTTGGAAAAACGAGTACCTGCTACGCCTATTAAAAACAAGGCTAAAGCAAAATGATTGGTCGCATGGGAGGACGGAAAACTGTAACCGGAGCCACAGGGTACCAAAAGATGAACCTGATCCACTATTTGTGCGGTTTTACAGGGACGTAAGCGTTGGATGGATTTTTTGAGGATTCTGCTGCTTGTCATATCAGCAATGGCGATGGTGAGCACTGCTACCAAAATAATAAGGAGTCCCTTCTTTTGAAAATTGATTAAAAGGAAACTAATGAGAAAAAGATAGGCTGGAATCCAGATGTATTTATTTCGCCAAAGGGGCAAGACCGTATCTAGAAAGCTATTTTGTAAGCCGCTATTGATTGCTTCAAAGAGGGCGATATCCCATTGCAGGAGTTCGTTCATAAGTTCGTCCAAATTTAAAATTTAAACCTTCTATCGCGAAATAAATGGAAATTAAAACCCACTATCGCGAAACCCACGTATAGGTTTTTTGATTCACATTTTGATTTCAATTTTGATTTAATCGCTATTTATACAAAGTAAAATCGCCCCGATACTGTCTCACTTCCCCATCCCAAAACTCCACTTCGACAATGTAAATATATATCCCCGGTAAAGCCGCTCTACCATTTTTATAATTACCATCCCAACCATTTTTCTTATCCTCCAAAGTAAGTCCTTGATCCTTGTAGATTAGTCCTCCCCAACGGTTATATACTTTGAGGTAATTAATCCGCTTAGTTTCCTTATTGGTAAAAACACTGAAAAATTCGTTCTTCCGATTGCCATTAGGTGTAAAAGCATTTGGAATATAAACCCTCCGGAATTTGGAAACCTTCACCTGTATTGAATCTCTGTTGGTACAACCATCTTCCGTGAATAATTGAACTGCAATACTTATAGAGTCATCGGTCGGGCGTATCCAAGGGCTAAGGCAATCATCGCAGGACAAAGCGATGGGGCTTTCCCAAACGATGGTTTCTATATCTTCAGAACCAAAGGCCATTAATTGAACACTGTCTCCTAATTCTACAAAACCATAAAGCTCTTCCAAGTCAACTAACAATTCTCTTCCGTCTCGAAAAACAACGGTGGTATCCCAAAGACAGCCAAAGAAATCACGAACGACAATATTGTTTTCTCCAGCTGACAATTGATTATTAAAAGTATCGATACTAAATGGCAATCCATTAAAGGAGTATTCGAAAGGAGCTGTTCCACTTAGAACAGAATCTACCCGCATGGTACCATTGCTATCTCCCAGGCAAAGTGGAAATGTCCATTTTAGGAAAGCAGATCTTGGTCGGAATTGATTGGGTAAAATAGTTGTTGCCGTTCCATTAGAGCAGCCACTTATAGAATCCGTTATTAGCACTTCATAAAGACCAATATCTCCACCTACAGCTGTGAAATCATTTCCACCGCTGATAATTTCACCATCCTCAGTAGTCCATTCTACCAGATAAACAGGTTCAGGTGGAAAAGCAGAAGCCTGCATTGTTACCATTCCTGTAGTACAATTCATGAAATGAATGGGATTGACATTTGCGGTAGGTGTATCATAATTAGCCAGCACTGTTACTGGCTGCGATCTACTGCAACCATTCAATGTATTGGTAATGGTCAGCAAATAAAGACCGGGAGCTGCCACACTTGGATTTAAGGATGTATCCCCGGCGATGCCTGCTCCTATCCACTGAATAGTGTATTCCGGCCCATTGTCTGAAGCCGTGGCATCCAGTATGACCAAAGTATCTCGGCAAGACAAAGGTGGCGGCATGATAATAGAAACAAGGGGTAATCCTGCGTCATCAATAATAGCCAAACTGTCAACAGCGGTACAACCCGCCAAATTGGTTACGGTTAAATGATAAGTCCCTGCAGCATTAATATTTACAGTAGCTACATTTGGGTTACCCGTAATGTTTCCTCCATTGGTTGCATCCCAATTATAGAAAATAGGGCCGCCATCTGGAACAGTGGAATTGCTACCATCCAACACCAAAGTAGGGTTTTCACAAGTTAATTCCAGACTCGTTTGCGATTCGACAACAATTATCGGATCTCGATTAAATGTAACCGGAATAGTATTGGACATTCCTAAACAAGCATCTTCTAACAAGATACTCCCGACTGGCAGTTCATTACCTGACAAAGCAGTCACAAAGTAAGTCTGACCATAAACCATTCCTAGCTGAAAATCAAAATTCGGGGTATCTCTAAAATATACAATTGTATTGTTATCAAAAATAGCATTTTCATGTAATGCATATTGTACAATGTCGTTGGCATCCGTTGTGGCGGCAACTTGTACTTCGACGGTGATGGAGTCACCGCAAATACTTATCGCTCCAGGTGTTAAAAACCCTCCGGTACTCACGCAGTCACAATCATAGCTACCATTGATTGATGTGGGAGGACAGCCGCTGCCATCGCCCAGAAAGAAAGTATAGTTTCCATCTTTAGGGATATCTACACTAGTAAAAATATTACCATTAAAAGAACCTCCCGTGCCTGTAATGTTATAAGTGTTGACATCTCCCCCACCAATTTCCAACACTACCGTATAAAAAGTGTTGGTATCATTACATGGAGTCATTGTACTCAGTACTATAGGAGCGTCAAATACGGCTACTATTATTTCATCTGTCCCCGTACAAGATGCATTGCCAGTAACGGTCACCGAATAAGTACCTGCGGCATTCACAGGGATTACCTGAGTGGTTTCGCCTCCCGGTGACCATTCGTAGTCTAGTCCTGGGTTTCCAGCGTTTAGGATGAAATTACCAAAGTTTGCACAGATGGTTGTATCATTTCCAAGATCGACTAATAGCTCATCCAACACCGTTACTACGGTGCTATCAACGAAAGTACACATATTGTTATCTGTTACAGAAACAGTGTAAGTATCAGAAGTAGAGACATTAATGATCTGAGTAGTTCCGCCATTAGACCAGTTATAATCATTGCCAGAATTCTCTGCATTCAGAACGGTAGATTGCCCGCTACATAAAGTTACGGCATCATCTAGGTTCAGGTTGATACTAGTTGGAATAATAGTAATAGTTACTTCGTCTTCGCGGGAGCAACCGACGCCGTCTGTCAGCGTCACATTGTAGGTGGTGGTTACATCAGTCGTAATCAACCTAATGGAATCATCAGTGGTGCTGAGGTCTCCCCAGGTCCAGGTGCAACCAACGCAATCTGTCCCGGTATAGGTATCCAACAGAACGGGTTCGTTTGGACAAACCAGCATATCGGTCAGATCTAGATCAAGATCACAAATTGTTTTAATGATCCAAAAATCGTTATTTCCATTAGAAGGATCTACCTTATCACCGCTCACATCGGAAGAGGAATGACCTGCGAGGAGGTAGCCTCCATCATCAATTTGAAAAGCTTTTTCCAGTACATCGTTTTGAGCACCGCCCAGACTAGACTCCCATTTCTTCGTTCCATTTTCATCTAAGTAAAGCATCCAATAATCGAAACCGCCATTGGTTGGGGTGGTTTTATTTCCAGTCATATTCGAATCTGAAAATCCACTAATGATGTAGTAATCAATTGAATTTTGACGTACGCTGTAACAGTTATCCAAACCATCTCCTCCAAAAGTTCTATCCCATTGTACCGCTCCAAGAGCTCCAGTTTTCACAATCCACATATCAACGATACCAAAATTATTTTCTGACTTATAAGGCGGATTTGCATCTGAACGAGAACCACCTCCTAACAAGAACCCTCCGTCAGAGGTTTGAACGAAAGAAAACATTTCATCTTCGTTCGTTCCTCCATATCTGCGCTGCCACATCAAATCGCCATCATTGCTATTTACTTTAACCAACCAGAAGTCTTTATCTCCCTGTGTCATGGAGGTCACGTCTCCACTCATGCTGGAACTAGTACCTCCTCCGATCACTACATTTCCATCTGGAGACAATTGCATTTCCGTAAGTAAATCCTCTTGATCGCCACCGATGGTCTTGTCCCATATAAAATTACCCGTTGCATCTATTTTCACCAACCAAAAATCCCAGTTCCCTTTATTCACTTCCGTTTTTTCGCCTGAAATTCCGGAGAGGGATCGACCACCCAACAAGAATCCTCCGTCATTGAGTTGAATCATATCATAACAAAAATCAAGGCCATCGCCACCGTAAGTTTTATCCCATTGAAAGTTTCCGGTGTTGTCCATTTTTACAACCCAGTAATCATCACCGCCTCTACTATTCTCTGATTTATCGCCACTGATATTTGATGGAGAGTAACCAGCTACCATGTATCCTCCGTCAGTAGTAGGCAGTACTTTCCATGGGCGTTCTAGTTGGTTTCCACCAAAATTATTTTCCCATTCAATTTGTCCTAGGTTATCGGTTTTTACGACCCAGTAATCTCCTCCTCCGTTTGCCATTCCGCTTACGTCTGCGTCCTGGCTGGAAGATGTAAAACCTGCCATGATAAACCCGCCATCTGCCGTTTGCTCAACGCTGTTGAGTTCTTCCCAGATGTTTCCGCCTAGACTGGCATCCCATTCTGGCTGGATTTGAGCATGATTAATTGAAGTCAGTGCCATGAATAGTGCACCGCTAAGAAATAGCTTAAACTTAGTTCTAAGGTTAGAGTAATCCATAGTAATTAAGGTCAGTGTTAGAATTTCAGGTATACAAAGGTAGATAAAGGCAGGTGTGTGTGTACCAGTATTTAGTTGTTACTAGCTTTAAATGTAAAGATATTAGAAAGTGCGTAAAATAAAGGATTAGTTGCAATAAAAATGCGTTGATGACTTTAATCACACAGAGCAGGCGACGAATACGGAACCAGTAGGTATAAATTTCGTTTGTTCTGTGCTCTCTTTGTATGTTCTCGTTAAAAATTAGACTTTATTCCGTTATCGGTTGATAGTTCTTAGTTGATGGTTCGCCCTATACGAAAATGAACAGAATAAGCTCTATTGATAAATCCCTAATAAACAAAAGAGTTTATCCGGTAGACGGTTTACGATGAATGGCCACCCACCATGTACGAAAGAAGGCCACGAACCAAGCGGCGGGAAGCCCGACAATTTGCTGTTTGACTATTCGAAAGTATAGCTTTCGCCCCGCTTGCGAAAGGGCTGGCCAGTTTAAATTGTCTAGCGTTTTGGTTCTTTCCTTCCTACTCGCCTGGCAGGCAGGTTGGCAGGTTGGCAATGCAAAAGAACAATGGAAAACAATAAAATTACAAGATAAAGATTACTCCACCACCACCTGCCGACTCACCACTTCCTCCCCCACCCGACACCTCAGCCAATAACTCCCACTCGCCAAACCACTCACCGGAATCATATGCGTAATACCTCCGTGACGGTTTTGGAATTCTAACATTATTTTTCCGGAGGAATTTACTAAACTAAAATAAGCGGTTTCCTTTAGGCTCGGATGCTGGAAATAAACATTCAGATAATCAGTAGCAGGATTCGGATAGATTTTTATTTCGAAATTGGCTTCTTGTAGTTCTACTGTTGGAGAAATGAGGTGGCAGCCTGGGACGAGGCAGCCGTGTTGGTCTACTTTTACGATCCAGGCGCGTTGGGCTGGGGGCTCAGGTTGGAAAAAGTCAACAGCTTGCCCGACCATTACAAATCCGCCATCGGGTGTTTCTTCCATATCGTAAAACACATGATCGTCTGATCTACTTTGGACATAATTATAGCGGCGTGTCCAAAGGCTATCTCCTTCTTTTGAGATTTTTGCGATAAGTCCCATTATATCATATCCATTTTCTGCGGGGTTTGGAC
>JBLHRR010000145.1:0-14643 GCA_047626155.1 Saprospiraceae bacterium
AACAATTGATTCTATAAAAATTATCTGGCCAGATCAAACAGAGAGAAAGCTAGCAGAGATTGCTATTGATAAACATCATGTGATTGATCAAAAAGAAACTAGTAATAGTATTGTTGAAGAAAAGCAGATGGCCAGCACTAAGACAGTCTTTAAAGAAATGACAAGCCAAGTAGATATTCCTTTTGCACATAAAGAAAACAATTTCGTAGATTTTGACAGAGACCGTTTACTCTTTCATATGAACACCACCGAAGGCCCAAAAATGGCAATTGGCGATTTGAACGGTGATGGAAAATCAGACCTCTTTATCTGTGGATCAAAAGGACAGCCTTCTTCAATTTTAATTCAAAAAAGCAAAGGCCGTTTTGTACAAACGAATACAGCCTTATTAGAGAAGTTTGTCAACTCAGAAGATCGCGATGTCGCTTTTGCGGATATAGACGGAGATGGCGATTTAGATATTTATGTTTGTAGTGGGGGAGGGGAGTTCTCTAATCAATCCTCTGAAATTAAAGACCGATTATTGGTGAATAATGGCAAAGGTCAATTCTCTATTTCTGAAAAACGAATTTTGCCGACTGGCTACATTCACTCCGCCTCCGTAGATGTAGCGGATTATGATAATGATGGAGATGCGGATTTTTTAATCACAGAAAGAATTAAAACAGGCCAGTATGGTGTGCCTTGTAATGCTTTTGTTATAGAAAACGACAATGGTACTTTCAAAGACGTCACGATGGCAAAGGCTCCAGGACTGAACCAACAAGGAATGTATACCGATGCAAAATGGGCGGATGTTAATCAGGATGGAAAGATGGACATCGTTTATTGCGGAAAATACATGCCCATTGGCTTGATGATTCAAAACGCTTCTGGTAATTGGGAATATCAAACGACCGCTTCTGGTCTCGCAGATACACAAGGTTGGTGGAATACGTTGGAGCTAAAAGATATAGATAAAGATGGCGACCTGGACATTATCGCGGGGAACCACGGAACCAATTCTCGCTTCCCGGCCAGCAAAGAAAAACCACTTTGCCTCCACCTAAATGATTTTGATAGAAACGGAAGCATCGATCCAATTCTTTGCACCTATCGTGGAGCGAAATCATATCCGATGTCGCTCCGTCATGACATCACTAAACAATTGCCGCACCTCAATAAACAGTTTTTGAAGTATGAAGATTATGCTTTGAAAACCATAGAAGAAATTTTCCCTGAGGAACAACGGGAAAATATGCTGACCCTGGAGGTGAAGGAAATGGAAACCGTACTCTTCTTAAATGATGGAGGCCAATTTAAAAAAGCAAATTTACCAACAGCAGTTCAATATAGCCCAACCTACGCCATTGCTGCGGAGGATTTTGATAAAGACGGCCATGTAGATTTATTGTTGGGTGGGAACCTATATGAAGCAAAGCCGGAGGTTGGACGCTATGATGCGAGCCGCGGTTTGTTTCTGAAAGGCAATGGAAAAGGAAGTTTTGAAGTCATAGAAAATACGGTTTCTGGTTTTATGGTAGAGGGGCAGATTCGGGATATTGAAGTGCTTAATATTGGCGAGAAGAAATGTTTGGTGGTGGGGCGAAATGATGCGGGGGTGAAGATCTTTGGATTTTAAAGAGGTAACCGCAACGGCGCAAAGAGGTGCTACGTCTGGTGCGAAAAAAGAAAAAACGTTGCGCTCCGTAGCGTCGTTTCGGTTACCTCCCAAAAAAAAGAAATGAAAATTACAAGGCTTGTATTTTTATTGTTATTTATATCTTCTTGCGTAAAGCAAGAAACAGAATCGTTGTTTATTTCCATCTCCTCCACACAAAGTAATATTACCTTTAACAACGAAATAATAGATACTCCGGAATTCAATATCCTCGAATATTTGTACTTCTACAACGGAGGTGGCGTAGCCACAGGCGATCTCAATAACGACGGACTTCCCGATGTCTTCTTTACTTCAAACCTAGGAGAAGATAAACTCTATTTTAATACGGGAGATTTTACTTTTAAAGATGCAACTGAGCTGTTCGATAAGGGTGAGTTGAGTGATTGGTCTACCGGAGTGACCTTTGCGGATGTCAATCAGGATGGCTGGTTGGACATCTATGTTTGCAAGTTGGGGAACTATGGCCCGTATAAGAACCACAATAAATTATTTATCAATAAGGAGGGGAAACGTTTTGTAGAATCGGCCAAGGATTACGGTTTAGATTTTTCTGGTTTCTCCACGCAAGCTGCTTTTTTTGATTACGATCAAGATGGTGATTTGGATTGTTATCTATTGAATCATTCGGTGAAGAACCCGGAGCAGTTTCGTCCTTCTGATATTCGGGAGCGGAAAGATTCTTTGGCCGGAGATTTATTGTTAGAATTTGAGGATGGCCGTTTTGTGGATGTAACCGAAAGTACAGGGATCTACAGTTCGGCCATAGGATTTGGATTAGGAATCGATATTGCAGACGTTAATAATGATGGTTGGCTGGATATTTATGTAGGAAATGATTTTCATGAAAATGATTACTTATACCTCAATCAAAAAAATAAAACCTTCAAGGAGGTCATCGCTCAATCAACGGGCCATACCAGTAACTTCTCCATGGGTTGTACTATTGCAGATATTAATAATGACCTAAAAGCAGACATCCTAACTTTAGACATGAAGCCTTCTGATGAAAAGGTGTATAAAAAAAGCGGCGGCTGGGAGAGTATTGAGATTTATAACTTCAAACGCGGTTTTGGTTACCATCACCAAAGCGCCCGTAATGCATTGCAAATCAATGTCGGTTTGAATAATGACCTTCCGATGTTTTCAGAGCAAGCGGCTTATTACGGCCTCGATGCTACGGATTGGAGTTGGTCGCCTCTCGTCTTTGATTTTGACAACGACGGAGACAAGGATGTTTTTATTGCCAATGGAATTGTCCGCCGACCAAACGATATGGATTTTGTCAATTTTGATTTCGACCCTAAAGATCCCAATAAAGTTAATCAAGTTCAGAAGATGCCGTCTGGAAAAGTACCGAATGCCTATTTTGAAAATGATTTGAATACGAGCTCCTTTAACAAAAAAGATTATTTCGATAACAGTATTTCTACAGGTGCTGCTGTCGCTGATTTTAATCAGGATGGCTTGTTGGATATCGTAATCAATAACATCAATGCTCCTGCGGCTGTTTTGAAAAATAGCGGAGGTGAAAAACAAAAGAATTACGTGAATGTAAAGTTGCGCGGAGAACGCCAGAATACTTTTGGCATTGGCGCTTCTGTTTATGTTTACCAAAATGGAAAGACACAATTAAGCCATATCAAAACCTCCTCCGGTTTTCAATCCTTCAGCGAACCAATGGCGCATTTTGGCTTGAACAATGATACAAAGGTTGATTCTATAAAAATACTTTGGCCGGATGGTTTCACGCAAACCGAAACCATATCGGAAATTAATACGACTTACGAATTCAAAAAAAGGAATACAAAAAAGCAAGAGTACGCCACATTAAGTAAACCTCGTTCTTGCAACGATCTGGAAACGTATAAGCATAAAAAGAATGATTTCAACGATCAACAAACCCACAAATGGCTGCTCTATAATCTATCGAACTTCGGCCCCCGAATGACGGAGGTGAATGAAAATGAAATTTACCTGAGGGGTAATAAAAATACGCCTTCAGGAATGATGAATCTATCGTCAACTGAGTTTACGCCTTCTACCAATAAGCAAATCTCTAATAGTGCCGTTTCAGCTTTCTTTGATTGGGATAAAGATGGAGATGAAGATGTCTTTGTTGGATTGAACGCCAAGCCCGAAAGTTACGGAGCAGCAGATTCTTCTTACATTTTATTAAATGAAAATAATAGTTTTACAAAGAAGATGCTCCCGCTAGCTGAAATGGTTTACGACGCTCAATGGACTGATCTTGATGGCAACGGCTATGCAGATCTCGTCGTTGTCGGTCACTGGATGCCGATCACTATTTTTTACAATGATGGAAAGGATTTTAAGAAAATAGAATTACCCGAAAGTAGCGGCCTTTGGTTTAGTGTATTAATTGATGACCTGAATGGCGATGGCCAGAAAGACATTATAGCTGGGAATTACGGGGCAAATCACGGTCTGAAAGCCAGCATAGAAAATCCAATACGTTTTTACCAAAATGATTTTGACAAAAATGGTTATACGGAAACACTAGTTACTTATGTCAAAGATGGCGTGGAAGTGCCTTATCCGAATCAAAGTTTATTTGCGTCTCAGATTCCGGCGGTAAAGAAAAAGTATTTGAAGAATGTAGATTATGTTTCCGCTGGAATTAGTGAATTGCTATCGCCTAAGCTGCTAGATTCCGGGAAACGTAATGAGATTGTTATGATGAGCTCCGCTTGTTTTTTGCAACAGCAAAATGAAAGTTGGGAAAAGCAGACTTTACCTCTGACTTTGCAAATGGCTCCACTTTTTGCCATTGAAAAAATGAAAGACCATACCTTTTTCTTCGGAGGTAATTTTCATGAAGTGGACCCCAATTGGGGACGGCAGGATGCTACTTACCTGTCTGCTTTTAAATACGCGGAGGGGGATTGGTTGGATGCCTCAGGTCAGTTGAGATTGCCTTTGGTGAAAGGAGCGATTCGTGATTTGTTTTATAAAAATGAAAAGCTTTATATCGCAACGAATAATGATTATTTGAAAATAATTGACTTTAGGGATTAGTGGCGATTGTGTGCTTTTTTGGAAGGCGTGATCCCGAAAGGGTCATGAAATTTCCATGTTGAAATTTTTAAGCTACTGTGACCACGCTGTGGTCAGCTTATATGACCGCAGAGCGGTCACAGTAGCTTAGCCAAAAAGATACAATATTAATTACGCCCCCATCGGGGTCGCACCTTATAGACAAGGCTAAACATTAACCAACTGTAAAAAATAAAAGTATGATCCAAGAAAAAATGACACCTTTTTTAAACATTCGGTTTAACCGATTCCTAATAGGAACGCTCTCTTTCCTGCTCATCACCGTCGCACTTCAAGGGCAAAGCAGTTGGGAAAAAGTAGCCTCGGATATTGATCCCAATAACTACTACGGGGTAACGGTTGCCAATGGAATTATTGGCGTCGTTTCTTCTCCGGAGCCCATGAAAGTAAAAGACGTTGTACTGAATGGTACCTATGATTATTACCAGAGAGGACGCGTTTCGAATATCCTAAAAGGATTCAATCACCTGAACATGAATCTGGATATTGACGGTCAGCGAATTGATCAAAATAACATTCAGGATTATCAGCAGAAATTAAATATGAAGGAAGCCGCTTTGGAAACAACTTTTAATGTTGGCGAAAAAGCAGCAGTGAAAACAACAATGATGGCCCTGCGTCATTTGCCGTACACGGCTATGATTATGGTAGAAATAACAGCAAAGCAAGATATTGAAATCACTCCGATGTCTGTAATCGAAGCCCCCGTTCATTTAAATGATGTTCGGAATTTTTATGCAGAAATTGACCGGCCTCATGTCAAAGTTCCGTTAATGACTTCTGTAGGTTTAAGCCCTTCTGGAAATATAAAAATAGCGGCATCCAACAGTTTTATCTTTGAAGAAGCACATGGGCAGGAGCCTGATTTGATTCACGAAGATTGGGATTACAATATGCACCTGACCAAGTTTCATAAAAAGCTAAAAGCAGGACAAAGTTATTCTTTTACGGTCGTTGCTTCTACTTGCTCCTCCGCACAATATCAAGATCCGTACAACGAAGCAGAACGCTTAAGTATTTATGCGATGTTGGAAGGGAGGGATCGTTTGTTGAAAAGACATAGAGCGGCCTGGGAAAAACTATGGGAAAGCAATGTTACAATTGAAGGCGATGAAGAAACAACCAGAGATGTCCGCTTTGCTTTGTATCATTTATATTCTTTCGCTAGAGCGGGAACGGCTTACTCTCTGTCTCCAATGGGATTGTCTGGTTTGGGCTACAATGGTCATGTGTTTTGGGATACCGAAATGTGGATGTACCCACCACTTTTGATGATGCAGCCGGAGATTGCAAAATCATTGTTAGAATATCGATTTGAAAGATTGGAAGCAGCTAAGCAAAACGCCTTTGCTCATGGTTATAAAGGAGCGATGTTTCCATGGGAGTCAGCAGAAGATGGTTCTGAAGATACACCCGTTTGGGCTTTGACCGGGCCTTTTGAGCATCATGTTACCGGTTGTGTGGCTTGGGCCTTTTGGAAATATTATGAAGTGACAGAAGACAAGGGTTGGTTGGCGGAAAGAGGCTATCCGGTACTAAAGGAAATTGCGAATTACTGGGCCAGTCGGGTAGAACGGAACGGCGAGGGACGATATGATATCAACAATGTAGTGGCTGCAGATGAGTGGGCAGAAAATGTAGACAACAATGCTTTTACGAATGCAGTGGCTATTTTGGCCTTGCGCTACGCAGCAAAAGCCGCAGAAAGCCTGGGCAAAAAAGCAAATCCGGATTGGATACATGTGGTTGATAATATTCCGATTCTACAGTTTGAAGATGGAGTTACTCAGGAGCATGCGACCTACAAAGGAGAAGAAATTAAACAAGCGGATGTAAACCTTCTAGCTTATCCGCTTAAGCTGATAACAGATAAATTACAAATAAAAAAAGACCTTGAATATTACCAGCCCAGAATGTCTCCAGCCGGTCCGGCAATGGGTTTTGCGATATCATCTATCTTGTATAATCGGTTAGGCGATGCGGACAAGGCGGCTGATGTATTTGCATATAGCTACAAAAGAAATGAGGTGCCACCATTCGGAGTAATATCTGAAGCAGCAGGCGGAACGAATCCTTATTTTGCAACGGGAGCAGGAGGAATGCTGCAAGCCATTTTGTCTGGATTTGGTGGCCTGGATTTCTCAGAAGACGGCATTCAACAAATTGATTCTACCATTCCGAAAGGCTGGAAGAAATTGATTATTACGGGTGTCGGAAAAGAGAAGAAGACTTATACTGTGGAATGATGCTTTACACTTTTTGTTAGGGTGGACCCCCAGCCCCTGAAGGGGAGTTACATTTCGGTGAGTTTAAAAGGGAGTTACACTTTGTTGAACTTTGGGTGCGCGTTAGGTCTCCCCTTTAGGGGCTGGGGGTCGCGTTCGGAACCAATTAAACAATACAATTACAAATATTTCAAAACCAACTAAACCATGCTAAGCCAAACTTTCAAAATAAAAACAGCGCTATACATCAACTATTTCGTATTCGCGATCTTGTTGAATAGCGTTGGAATTGTAATCCTAAAAGCCCAGGAAAATTATGGCGTAGACGAAGTCCAAGCTAGTATCTTAGAATTATTCAAAGATCTACCCATCGCAATCGTATCCTTTTTAGTCGCTTCCTTTTTACCTCGATTGGGTTACAAAAAAGCAATGCTCATTGGCTTGGGAATCGTAACCTTTGCGGCCCTGGGTATGTACGCGGGGAATTCATTTCTCTCTGCCAAAATGTTGTTTTTGTGCGTAGGTGCGGCCTTCGCTTTGATAAAAGTATCGGTTTATGCCACCATTGGTTTGGTGACCTCCAATGAATCAGAACACAACAGTTTGATGAGTAATATTGAAGGCTTTTTTATGTTTGGAATTACCTTCGCCTACTTTTTATTTCCAGCATTTAATACAGAAGGAACCGCAAATGATTGGTTGAATGTATACTTGTTGATAGCATTGTTATGTGCTTTGTCTTTTGCTTTTTTGTGGACAGCAGATTTTGATGAAACACAAGAAATAGCGGGAGTGGATTTGAAAGATGATTTTAGCCAGATGCTAAAACTAATGTCCAAATTATTAGTACTTGTTTTTGTATTCAGTGCCTTCCTTTTTGTGATGGTAGAACAAGGAATCATGACCTGGTTGCCGACGTTTAACAAAAGAGTATTTGACATTCCGGAAAACGTCGCCATTATGATGACTGCCGTTTTGTTCATCGCCATGGGCGTGGGTCGGATGCTGGCTGGATTACTGGTGAAGCGGATCAACTGGTTTCCTTTATTGGTCGTTTGTTTATTGCTGGCCATGGCAACGGTTCTTTTCGTTTTGCCAGAAGCAATCAATAGTAAAATCGTCGGTGTAACCTCATTGTGGGAAATGCCTTTACTGGGTTTCGCTTTTCCAATTGTTGGATTATTCTTAGCGCCGATTTATCCTTTGATAAACTCTACCGTCCTTAGCGCATTACCTAAGAAGTTGCATAGTCAAATGACTGGACTCATCATTATATTTTCTGCGATAGGTGGAACTTTAGGTTCCCGATTAATCGGTTATTTATTTAAAAACGTCGGAGCAGAATCCGCTTTTAGCTATACTTTAATTCCAATGGGTATTTTGCTTATAGCACTCTTTGCCCTTTATCGATTAACTAGAAAACCTCAAGCAATATGAAATACCAAACGCCTGACCAAATTTATGGTGACCTGTTTGTAGATCTGCATCTCCAGCCGGTTTTGAAAGATGGAAAACTTATCTCTGATGCGACAGCGCTATTTCCTCCAGCGGAAATTGTAGCGGCATATGATGTGGAGAAAGGAAGTCCTGGTTTTGACCTTCCTGCTTTTTTCAAAAAACATTTTAAAGTCAATACATTAGTTGAAAGTAATTTCAAAACAGATCGTTCCAAATCAGCGGAAGAGCATATTCGGACCTTGTGGGATGTGCTGAGTCGCCCTGCGGATGTAGCGGAAGAAGGGAGTTCTATTATTCCATTACCACATCCGTATTTAGTGCCGGGAGGACGTTTCAATGAGATTTATTACTGGGATAGTTTTTTCACAATGTTGGGTTTGAAAATCCATAATCGTTGGGACATCATAGAAGGGATGATTCAGAATTTCTCTTGGTTCATTGATAACATTGGTTTTATTCCGAACGGCAATCGAAGCTATTTTTTGAGTCGTTCGCAACCGCCATTTTTTGCTATGATGGTTTCGCTTTTGGCAAAAGAAAAAGGAGATGCGGTTTTGGTGAAATATTTACCACAGTTGAAGAAAGAGTATGCTTTTTGGATGAATGGACAAGTTCAACTATCGGATACAAATCAGGCATTCGAACATGTTGTTAAATTGAAGGGAGGAGTCTTGAACCGATATTATGATAGGAGCCCTCTGCCTCGTCAGGAGATGCATAAAGACGATGCAGAATTAATTGAAGAATCAACTAGGGAGAGCCAAAAACTTTGTCTTGATATTCGTTCTGCTTGTGAGTCTGGTTGGGATTTTACCTCCCGTTGGTTTGATAATGAACAAGAGCTGTCAACGATCAATACCTCTGAAATCATACCAGTAGATTTGAATTGCCTGCTTTATATTTTGGAACAGACCATTGCGAAAGCTTGTCGATTGTCAAATGATATGGAGGAAAGTAAAAGCTTTTTAGCTAAAGCAGATAAGAGAAAAGAATTGATCCAAAAGTATTGTTGGAATTCTGAAACGGGTTTCTTTCATGATTATCAATTTGTCCAATCAAAACGGACCGCAGTCATTAGTGCTGCCGGCGTTTATCCTTTGTGTTTTAATATAGCTACGAAAGAACAAGCGGCGCAGGTGGCTGAGAATATAACAACACATTTGCTTTTTGAAGGCGGTGTTGCTTGTACACCAATTACTTCTGGCCAACAATGGGATTCTCCCAACGGATGGGCGCCTTTGCAATGGATGACTGTAGCTGGGCTCGAAGCATATGGTTTTGACAAAGAGGCTTTAACTGTAGCGGAAAGATGGACGAGTTTGAATGAGAAGGTATATCAAAATACAGGGAAGTTTATGGAGAAATATAATGTGGTTGATTTGTCTTTGGATGCTGGGGGAGGGGAGTATCCGGTGCAGGATGGTTTTGGTTGGAGTAATGGGGTTTATTTGGCTTTGAAGGAGTTTATTAAAACTTCATGAGCTCCGGCTTAGTGTGAAAAAACCACAGACCTGTTCGCACGACAGGCGGAGGCCACAAAGAGCACGAAGTTTTCACAAAGTTAAAAAGGAAGTGTGTAATCAAGCGCTAGATAATCACAACTAACGATCAAGATCCATGAAAAAAATATGGTGGAAAGAGGATGTAATTTACCAAATATACCCGCGCAGCTTTAAAGACAGTAATGGAGATGGGATCGGTGACTTACAAGGCATCATTTCAAAACTAGATTACCTAAAATATTTGGGCGTAGATATCCTATGGCTATGCCCCATCTACCAGTCGCCCAATGACGACAATGGATATGATATTTCCGATTATTACAAGATCCATCCGGAGTATGGAACAATGGAAGACTTCGAGGAATTACTCGCAGGTCTTCATAAACGAGGGATGAAATTAATCATGGATATCGTTGTTAATCACAGTTCTGATGAGCATGTTTGGTTTGAACAATCGAAGTCTTCAAAAGAGAATTCTTACCGAGATTATTATTATTGGAAACCTGGGAAAGAGGGAGGGCCGCCCAATAATTGGAAGTCTTTCTTCGGAGGTTCCGCTTGGGAATATGACGAACGAACCAAGGAGTATTACCTCCACTTATTTGCTAAAAAACAACCAGAGCTGAATTGGGAAAACCCAAAACTACGAGAAGAATTTTATAAAATACTAAGCTTTTGGATGGAGAAAGGAATTGATGGTTTTAGAATGGATGTGATTTCGCTGATATCCAAACGCTTGGAATTTGCTGATACTAAGCTGGGTGCTTTAAATGATGTAATTGCTCAGGTCTATTCCAATGGCCCGAAAGTTCATGAATACATTCAAACGATGTATCAAAAAGTATTTAGTAAGTATGATGTTATGACAGTGGGAGAGGGCCCAGGGATTTCGACGGAAGTGGGTCTTGATTACGTAGATGAAAACAGAGGAGAACTGAGTATGATTTTCCACCTCAATCACATGTATTTGGGGCACGGTCCTTTTGGAAAATTTGATCCGGTCCCTTATGATTGGAACGACATTGTCGATATTGTTTTGAAATGGGATGAGGCAATGGGAACCTCCGGATGGATCAGTATTTTTCTAGACAATCATGATTTTCCGAGGTTGGTTTCTCGTTTTGGAAATGATAAAGAATACCGCGTTGAAAGTGCCAAGCTACTGGCGATGATGATCTTTACTTTGCGTGGTACTGCTTGTATTTATCAAGGTTCAGAATTAGGAATGTCTAATGTTCATTTTCCGAATTTGGAAGATTATGAAGATGTGGAGACGCATACTTTTTATAAGGAATTTGCAAAGCGAGGCCTATCCGAAGCAGACTTTCTAAAGCGCGTTCATGAGCATGGCCGGGACAATGCGCGGACGCCAATGCAATGGGATGAAAGCGAGCACGCTGGTTTTACAACTGGAACGCCTTGGTTAAATGTAAATCCAAATCACAAAGAAATAAACGCTGGTGAAGCTCAGAATAATGAAGATTCTATTTTTCATTTCTATAGAAAATTAATGGCTTATAGAAAACAAAATAAAACATTTGTTTATGGCGAATTTAAAGTAATTACCCAAGAATCAAAAGACCTTTTTGTTTATGAAAGAAAAGATGAAGAAGGGAGTTACATTATTCTTTTAAATCATAGTGATCGTGAACAAAAAAATGATTTAAACTTAGCCGATTACGAATTGGATTTTTACAATTTAGTAAATTCTGAAAAAGAAAAACTGGCTCCTTGGGAAGGAAGAACTTATAAGAAGAAAGCGACTCGAAATTTATGAGCTTGAAATTCTTACATATTAAAAAGACGTAGCGCTCTCGTTGCAGTTACCAAATTAGTACATAATGAAAAAAGCTAAATTATCTTTTTGGCAGATTCTAAATATGAATGTCGGATTTTTCGGTATTCAATACAGTTTCGGTTTACAACAAAGTGCAGTCACCCCCATTTATGATTTCTTGGGAGCTGCCCCAGATCAAATTCCATTGCTTCACCTTGCTGGCCCCGTTACAGGACTTTTGGTTCAGCCAATAATTGGTGCACTGAGTGATAAAACTTGGAGTCCGAAACTTGGAAGAAGAAAGCCATATTTTCTAATCGGAGCGCTACTATGTAGCATCACTTTATTGATTTTTCCTTTTAGTAGTTCCCTTTGGATGGCGGCTGGCCTTTTGTGGATTTTGGATGCTGGTAATAATACGGCAATGGAACCTTATCGAGCATTGATAGCAGATAAGTTAGATGAAGAGCAGCAGCCTTTAGGTTTTCAGATGCAAAGTTTTTTTACTGGATTAGGGCAAACCTTATCTAATTTATCCTTATTTATTTTTCCGCTCATCATAATTGGAAAAACGGGTTCGTTGCCATCTTGGGTTTATGCTTCCTTTTTTCTTGGTGCTTTTTGCTCCATCACCTCTATTCTTTGGAGTATGAGTAAAACGGAAGAAATACCACCAACGGAAGAAGAATTAGCAAAACTAAGAAGTGAGAAAAGTAATGCGTTTGGACCTCTCATAGAAATTTTTGCTGCGATTAAAGATATGCCAAAGGTAATGTGGCAATTAGCATTAGTGTATTTATTTCAATGGTATGCGTTGTTTTGTTATTGGCAGAACTCCTCTAAAAGTATTGCGCTTTCCGTTTGGAATGCTACTCCTTCAGGAAATGAGGAACTATACAGTGAAGCAGTGGGGTGGTCAGGATTAGTGAATGGTTGGTACAATGTAGTTACATTTTTGGTTGCCTTTTTATTGGTTGGTTTAACAAAAAGATATTCCCCTAAATATGTGCATGCGCTTTGTTTGATTTTAGCAGCAATTGGATTTTTAGCATTCCCACATATTGCAAATAAATACTTATTATTCTTTGCCATTACTGGCTTTGGTGTTGGATGGGCTAGTATGATGGGGATTCCCTATTTAATAGTTGTGCCGGATATTCCCAAACAAAGATACGGGGTCTACATGGGAATTATTAATATGATGATCGTGATCCCAATGATTATTCAAACCTTGACCTTTGGATTTATTTTAAAGAACTTTTTAGGAAATGATCCTCGAAATGCGATTACTTTTGCCGGTGTTTTATTAGTGGTTGCAGCGCTTTGTACTCTTTTAATAAAGAGCAATATTAATAAAAAATATGAATCGGAACCCACTCAAGCAGGGTAGTATAAATACTGCGGATTTTTATAGGTCATTAATTTTTCAATGAAAATAATAAAACTTATGTCTCGACCGATTGGTACCTTTTTTCTGGTTCTATTTTATGGATTCTCCGCCTTTTCTCAAGTCAATTTTGAGTCATCCAACTTACCGATTTTTATTATAGATACCAATGATTCCATTATTGTAGATGAACCGAAAAGAACGGTAGATTTAAAGGTTGTAGCTAATGGACCGGGCAATAGAAATTATTGGACAGATACTCCTACAGACTATGATGGCAAAATTGGAATTGAATTTCGTGGTTCTTCTTCTCAAAGTATTTACGATAAAAAATCTTACGCCTTTGAAACTAGGAAAGAGGATGGAACTAACAATAATATCTCCTTGCTGGGTTTGCCAGAAGAAAACGACTGGATCCTTAATGGGCCTTATGGTGATAAGTCTTTAATTAGAAATGCACTTGCGTATGATTTGGCCGGACAAATAATGGCTTATGCCCCTCGATACCATTTCTGTGAAGTTGTCATTAATGGAAATTATCAAGGCGTCTATTTATTGTTAGAAAAAATAAAGAGAGATAAAAATCGAGTAGCCATTTCTAAAATGGGGCAGGATGATAATATTGGTGATGAAGTAACGGGTGGTTATATTGTTAAATTGGATAAAGGAACAGGGCAAAACGCAGAAGGCTGGACTTCGCCTTATAAACCGCGAGACGGAGGATATCAGGAAACCTTTTATCAATACCATTACCCAAAGCCTGAGGATATTACACTTGACCAGGTTTATTATATTGAAAATTATATTACAGTCTGGGAACGATTGATGAAGGAAGATGCTCCGGTCTTTAATGATTCATTGGAAGGGTATAGTCAACATATTGACCCGACCACTTTTATTGATTTTATTTTGGTAAATGAATTATGTAAGAATGTAGATGCTTATCGCTTAAGTACCTATTTGTACAAAGACCGAGAAAGTGCTGATGACCCTAGATTGAAAGCTGGTCCGGTATGGGATTTTAATCTGGGATTTGGAAATGTTGATTTTTGTGCCGGCCCAGATCCACAAGGCTGGGTGTTGAATTATAACAATATATGCCCGGATGATAATTGGCTGATTCCTTTTTACTGGGATAAGTTATTAAGTGATCCTAGATTTACGCAGGCTTTAGAAAACAGATGGAAGGAATTACGGGAGTCGATTTGGACAAAAGAGAAGCTTTGTGAGAAGATAGATGAAATGAGTGGGGGATTGTCGGAGGCTCAGGAACGTAATTTTTTGAAATGGCCAATCCTTGGGCAGTACATCTGGCCGAATAGTTTTATTGGGAATACTCACGTGGAAGAGGTTGAATTTTTAAAGGCCTGGTTGATGGATCGAATGGATTGGATGGATGGCTCGTTCAAGGAACTTTATGCTTATCAACCTATAGCAGAACAGGGGCAAACATTGGTTTATCCTAATCCATATTTAGATTCCGCTATTTTAGAATTTGAAGGAGAGCCTAACAATTTCTACGATTTATTTATTTATAACGCCCTTGGACAGTTGGC
>JBLHRR010000146.1:0-14586 GCA_047626155.1 Saprospiraceae bacterium
ATTGGCAGATCCGCCAGTTACGTCTATAGCTACCGAACCATTACTTGCTCCGCAATCTGGAGTCGTATTTATTACCGCATTTACTTCAAGTAAATTAATAGAACCAATTTCCACTTCCAATATATTAGAACAATTCGTAGCTGGGTCAGTAACCGTTACAAAGCAAGTTCCGGCTGGTAAATTAATACCATTAAAACCTCCGCCTCCGTTACACCATTCAAAGATAAATCCGGTTGGAGATAAGGTTGCTGTACCGTTTTCCTGTAAGCAAGTAGCTGGCGTCGAGGCCACTACTTCTGGTACGGGTCCGTCTGCATTGCTTATCGCAAAACTAATTTCTGTAGTACAAGTGGCATCATTTGCATTAGCGATAACAACCGTGTAAACACCTGATGGTAAATTCACAGCAGTGTTGCTGCTACTCACGAATGGCGTCCAATCGTATGTATATTCAGACGCATCTTCTGTTAAAGTAATTGTAGCAGCCCCATTGGCAGCTCCACAAATTGAGGAAATGTTCACGATATTAATTACTTGAGGTTCTATGCATGGAGAAGTATTGTTACAATTATCACCAACGATTAAGTCATTAGCAATTATTTCACAGCCATTTTGATCTGTAATGGTTACGCTGTAAGAACCAACCGCTAGATTAAAGCGATCTGGTGGATTAATGCTACCCAGCTGATCAGCCCAGTTGTAGATATAAGGCGCGTTGGAACCCGTCACTTCCAAATCAATTGAACCAGCACTCGTGCAAGTAACCGGACTAATGATTACGTCCAAATCAAATTGCCCTGCAGGTGCAACGACTTCAAAACAAGCCGATGCTGCCAGGCAAGCATTTGCATCTTCTACTACAATGCAGTAACTCCCCTCTCCTAACTGGCCATCGGTATAGGTATTTCCATCAGCATCTACAATATTGATATTTGGTGGATTGTCAAAACCAGCTTCATAAATAATCAGCGGATCAGCGAATCCATCATTTGCGCCAGCACAGTTCACTTCCAACACTGCATCTACAATAATAGAAGCGCCGGGTACATTATCATTCAATGTGAAAATCTGTGCGGCGATACATCCCGTTGTCAAGTCTAAAACAGTCACTTCATATACACCGGAAGCTAAATTATCCAACGTAGCATTTGCTCCCCAACTGTAGAAGTAGGAACCAGAACCTCCTTGGACATCTGCAGTAACAGAACCATTTTGTATATTACAATCTGGTTCAGCATTTACAACAATATCAATTATTAATTCATCTATGGTGGGCACATCAAAAGTTAGTATAACAAGGCAGCCTGTTGCCACATCCGTTACCGTTATTTGGTATTCGATGGCAGCCAGGTCAAATCGTTCTGCACCAAAGCCTCCATCTGACCAATTGTAATTCAATCCAGGTAACGTTGTTAAAGTTGCAGAACCATTGTTAACAGTGCAAGCAGATGGCATAATGGATTCCACATTGACTTGTGGCCCATCCAAGTTACTTATCGCAATGGTTTCTACTATCGAACAATTCTGATCGTTTATATCTGTAATTACTACCTCATAAGTTCCGGCAGGCAAATCAGAGCGGCTATTGCCAAGCACATTTGGTGTTCCAACATTTGGCGTCCAATCATAACTGAAATCTGCAAAGTTTGTCGTCATGTTAATGATGGTCTGTCCGTCTGCCTGATCACAATTAGAATCGATGATAATTAAGGAATTGACTATTGGCAAATTGAGACAATCTCCACAATCATTGGTAATCATTAGGTTACTGGCTACTACCGTGCAACCATTGTTATCTATCACCATCAGATTATAAGTGCCCGCTGAAAGATCCATTCTATTTAATGGATCATCCGTACCAGGCAAATCTTCCCAATCATAAGTGTAGGATGGATTTCCACCGCTTACAATCGCAGAAATAGAACCAAGAGACTGGCAGTCTGCGGCATTAAGCGTTAGGTCAACATCAAGTGCAGCAGGTTGTATTACATTGAAGCAACCTGTTCCGGCTACACATCCATTTCCATCCGTTACAATCACACAATATTGTCCTGGCCCCATTTGGCCATTCGTATAAACCACTCCATTCACATCTGTAATACTTTCAGAAATAGGTAGTACAAAATCGTTAGATGGAATAACGGTATAAATAACTTCCCCATCAGTACTTCCCACACAACTGACTACATAGAATGGGTCTACGTTGACAGTTGCCATAGCCACATCATCGGTCAAACCAAATATTAAATTGAAGGTACATCCGGAATCTTCATTGGTGATAAAGACACCGTAGGTTCCAGAAGTTAGATTTATTTCTGTTCCATTACTTCCACCATTATTCCATTGGAAGGTCATATTAGGTCCACCGCCACTAAGTAAATTGACACTCACTACCCCATTTGCCTCTCCACAACTTGGATTATTATTGACAATCGCTTCCGCTGAAAGGTCATTTATTTCACCAACCTGAACTGTAATGATATCCGAGCAATTTGGATTCGCCGGATCAATCACTACTACATCATGTGGTCCGGAACTCAAGTTTGAACGGCTATCGCCCTCAAAATTATCCGCAACCCAAATATATTGGTAGCTCGCTGGCAAAATGGTAATAGAACCATTCGGCGTACTACAAACTGAAGGTGAACTGATGATATCTGCGATCACTGGACCATCGGAAATACCGACAGAAACAGTAAGTGTTGTAGAACAGTCAAGGTCGGCTGAGTCTGCTATTTCTACGGTGTAAACACCAGAACTTAGATTTATTTTTCCATTCCCATTTCCAGTTGTTGTTCCTGTGTTTGGAGTCCAGTTGTATACATAACTTCCGGGGTTGTTTAATTCTAACGAAATGGAACCTGTTGACTCTCCACAACTGGACTCTACAACGACTACGTTTAGTACATTCGGTTCATCGCACCCTGAGGTACAATCATCACCGATCACCAAATTCAGTACAGTCGTACAAGCGTTGCTATCTGTAGCAGTAATGTTATAAGACCCAGCATAAAGATCGTTTCTATTCGCTCCCGATCCATTATCACTCCATTCATAAATATAATTAGATGGAGAAAGAGAAGCGGTTCCGTTGCACACATTACAACCTGCATCTGAGGTAGCGCTAACGGAAGCCATTATATTGGTTACGACGAATGAAGCGCCGCTTATATCAAGATCAGCACAAATAGAGCCGCCTCCTTGCAAAATCAATTCGAGTACATTACTTGCTGGAGTTGTTCCAAATTGAGTGATACTCAAGTCCAAGGTTACCGGTTCATAGACCAAAGTATGAATGGTATAATCACTTGGATCAGTTACCACAAAAAATGGAGTGGTATTCACTGCCATTATGATTAGATTAGATCCTTGGGTCAACACATAGGCAGTAGTAAAACCAGCAGGAACAATTTGATTGTCTGAGGGGGTAGCGGTCAATGTTGCTGAACCAGCTTCCATACAAACAGAAGTATCGTCTGCGGTAATATCGCCAGCGTTGGCAGCACAGCCACAGAAGTCGCCAACAAATAAGTTATTAATTGGGAAACCACAATCAGAACCATCATAAAAGGTAACGCTGTAAGGTCCAACTTCTAAATCAGTACGACCTTCGGGATCATCATTTCCAGGCAAATCTGCCCAGTCAAAAGTATAAGGTGGTTGTCCTCCTATAACTCCTATATTTATGGCACCCGGATTATCACAGTCTGCAGGTATAATGTTATAATCTGCTGTAAGCATTGGGAATACCTCTAGTAAAAGTTCAAAAGTATCTTTACAAATTCCTGCTCCAATAATAGCGGTATAGATTCCGGCACCTGCAGGAGTTGCGTTAAAAATGGTAGGGGCATTATCTGAAGAGAAGAAACCATTCGGTCCGACCCAAGTAAAGTTGACTCCTCCGCTAGAGAACAATTCAATATCTTCTCCAGGGCATAGCGGGCTATTTGTAGAAGCAAATCCATTAGCTTTCTGTTTTACTCCTACTTGAGTAAAGGCGGTTCCACTACAAGTTCCTCCCGTTGCCGTAACGGTAAACACTTCTCCTTCTAGGTCTAAAGTCGCATTTGGAATCACTGGATTTTGCTCGGTAAACGTAAAACCATTTGGCCCTGTCCATAGATAACTGTCTGCCCCATCCGTGGCATATAATTCTAAAGTTTGTCCAGCGCATAGTGGGCTATTGTTAGAAGCTTCAATAGTAAGACTGCTTCCAATTAGTGCCATCACTTGAGCAGCTATCAAAACAAATAATATGCGAGATAGGTGTTGTACTGCGACCGGCAGGGTGTGTATAATTAGCCCCATAGTGAGTTTTATTTTTTGATTGTAAGATCCAATTGCAGGATATTTAACTATTTAGCTTGCCCTTAACCCTGAGGTTGAAAACTTGCTTGTTGTACATTAGACTTTATTCCAAAATATATTAAGGTTGTTCAAAATAAGTGGCTTTTCAGAGATATCCATCCATAGCAAAAGAGGACTGATTTTACATTTTTCACATTTAAATAAATAAACATATGAAAAGAAATCAGACCTTTGGGCTACTCAAATTGATAATCTTGAGCCAAAGCAAAAAAAGGTCACAAATTCCGTATGTGATTGTGGGTTTAGGTAATTTCTAATATTCGATAATAATTGGGGATAGATGCTAGACGGTTCCTAAAATCGCCCTTAGTGAAAAAAGCGGAGGAACGCGGGGAGCATCTGTTGGGAGGTCATTATCGTATCAGAATCTGAAAAAGAGGAGGTTTAAAAGATAACTTGTATCTAGTAACCTACATAGGTTAAGAGGTAACTATCCAAATATACAAAAAATAGATCGAGATCTAGGTTAATTTCATTAATGTATAGCATAAATACAGGAAAAAGGGTATAAGCGTATCCTTAGAATTCTCAGCGGTATATGCACCTTTCTCTAAGTTAATCAATCAAAGCCCCACGAAAGGTCAAATTCAGTCTCAAGAGCGACATACTTTCTTTGGTTACTTTGCACCAATCCGCATAAAATATTTGGCTAAATATCTAGAATTCAAGCAATTTGAGGTCTTTAATTACAAAAATAAAATAAAAATCACCCGAACTAGTACATATAATCAAGTACAAAGTTTATATAAAAAAATTATAAAAACCTTATAATCAATCATTTAAAAACTACCTAGCCTTACAAAGTTCAAAACATTAATGTCTTTATGTAATTTTTATAACGACTTATAACCTCCATATTTGGTGTAACAAAGCGAAAGAAAAGGAATATCAGCACAGCGCTTAATTATATTTTTTCACTACACTAATGAATTTGATTATGGACGTTGCCACAAAAATATCTTTTATAGAGAATCTCCCATTATTCAATTGCCTAGATCAGGCAGGCAAGCAACAGCTAGCTGACTGTATGGAATTGAGAACTAAGAGAAAATACTCTTTTGTATACATGCCCGATGAGGTTTCTACCCACCTTTTCTTCCTTACCAAGGGAAATGTAAAGATTGGAACACATTCCAGTGATGGAAGAGAAGTCATTAAGGCGATCCTCCACCCTACTGCCATGTTTGGCGAATTGGGACTGGTCGGAGAAGAATCTCGTCAGGATTTTGCTCGTGCGATGAATGAAGAAGTTGAGCTAATCGTGGTTAAGGTCGATGATTTTCAAAAATTAATGGAAACCAACCATAGCTTATGCTTACGTGTGATTTCCTTAATGGGAAAACGGCTGAGAAGAGCAGAGAATCGATTAGAATCTTTGATTTTTAAAGACGCACGAACAAGGATTGTTGATTTCTTAAAAGACAGTGTAGAGAAGCGTGGACGTAAAGTAGGTTTTGAAATGTTATTGAAGCATTCCTTAACTCAGCAAGACATTGCTAATCTTACTGGTACTTCCCGCCAAACGGTTACTTCTGTTTTAAATGATCTGAGAAAATCGGATTTGATTTATTTCAATAGAAGAAGCATCTTAATTCGTGATTTGGCGAATTTAGCTTAGAACTTCTTAGAAACACCATCATAAAACTATATATCCTTTGAACCGTTATAGAAAGGCGACTTGTTTCTGCAAGTCGCCTTTCTACGTTTAAATTTGCTGTTTTTTCCTTTGGATAAGCTCGATATTTGGGCAACGAAGCAGAGACGCTTTGAAGGTTGGCGCTGGTTACACATGATGTTCGCCCCGGTTTTCTACTCTCTGCTCGAACCTTTAAGGCAGATTGGCAAAAGAAGGCTAACATGGAGAATAGCGGAACAGATCGTTTTTTTCAAACCGGGCTTAGGCTTTATTTTAAATTACGATGCTCATATTGGAGATTTGTTTTTATTGGGAGTAAAAGCTTCTATTGGCGTTTATGATGAAAGTAATTCGGTGTATGCCATTGGAGGGCATGTGGAGATTCGTTTTTAAAAAATCAAATTATGAAATATAGATACGCTATTCTTCTTGTTACAACTTTTTTCTTTTCGTCTTGTGAGGAAAGCAATACAAAGTCTGCATCTGTCGGAAATATTCCCGTTTACGATTTTAAACGCTTCGAACCCTTACTGCATATCAATAACGATACAACATACATCGTTAATTTTTGGGCGACTTGGTGTAAACCTTGCGTAGCAGAATTACCTTACTTTGAGCAGCTGCGAGAACAATACAAAAATCAAAAAGTAAAAGTATTGTTAGTGAGCTTGGACTTTAGCACATATATCGAAAAGAAGTTAATTCCTTTTTTGGAAAAACGGCAACTAAAGTCAGAAGTGATTGTGCTAGATGATCCGGATGCTAATGGCTGGATTGATAAAGTGGATCCGAAATGGTCGGGAGCCATTCCAGCGACCGTTATTTACCAAGGAAAGAAAAGAAGTTTTTACGAACAATCCTTTGAGCATTATGAAGATTTAGAAAAAGTCTTTTTAGATATTCATACAAAATAATAGAATCCATTAATTAATAATAATAAAAATACAACGATCATGAAAAAAGTACTGAATGCCCTTTTCGCTATTTGTATGATGGGAATACTTTTCGTTTCCTGCGGTCAGCAAGAGGTAGCGAATCAAACTTCAGCAGTAGCCCCTGCTAAGGTAAATGAAAAGCCTCAAAAGAAAAACAAGGGTGACGTAAAAGTTATCAAAATTGTAAAAACCAATGGCTATCAAGTTGGTGATAAGGCGGCTGATTTTAAATTAAAAAATGTGGATGGTTCTATGATGTCTTTAGCAGATGTTAAAGATGCCAAAGGTTACATTATTACTTTTACTTGTAACCATTGCCCTTATTCTGTTTTGTATGAAGATCGTTTGATTGCCTTACACAATGAATATGCATCAAAAGGCTATTCTGTGATTGCGATCAATCCTAACGATCCTGCGGCTCAACCTGGCGATGGATTCGTAGATATGCAAGTTCGTGCAAAAGAGAAGGGCTTCCCATTTCCATACTTATTTGACGATGGCCAAAAGGTATATCCTAAATTTGGAGCTACCCGAACTCCTCATGTTTTCCTATTGGATAAGAACATGGTCGTTCAATACATCGGTGCCATTGATGACAATGCAAAGGACGCTTCTGCTGTAAAAACGCATTATGTAAAGGATGCCATTGAGGCTTTGGAATCAGGAAAAACACCAGATCCTAGTTTTACGAAGGCTATTGGTTGTTCGATTAAGAAGGTGTAATATAAACGCTCTTCACAAGGTGTACACGCACCGGTTCTCTTTAATTAAGAGGGTCGGTGCGTGTTGGTTTTAGGCTAAAAAAAAGGATTACCTCGGTTAGGTATTACACAAAAAATAATTTTCCGATTTGAATGCTTCTTTTGAAATTACTCTTCGTTAGAAAGTCCTTAAATAGCTAAGGCTATTCGCGTCGTCTCTGCCTCGATTAATTCCAAAATAACCTATTCTAATTCGGACGAAACTTAATTTCCAGTGCACTTAGAGGAGATAAAGGAAAAAATAACAATAATATAACATGTTATTTAACCATCCCAAAAACAACCTAAACCCACTACGCATATAAAATATGTTTGTTTTCTAAGAACCTTTTACTACTTTTAGGCAACTACAACAAATGTCCTTCCCATGGACTTAAAAAACATACTAAGAGTAAAACGCAATAAACGATACAACCCGTTGATATATAAACATTTATGAATTACAGCAGCAAGCCTTGTTACAACCTACACTATTAGAGAAAATATAAACGCTGTAATTATTATTGCCAAATTCTCGATTAAAAATATACCGGATAAAATAATTTCGCCTTTTACAGGTGTCTTGTTATTCTGTTTAAACTCCCCTAATCAAGAGAATATGATTAGAGGAACCAATCATTTTTGGAATCAATTTTATTTCTTAATCAATATATATAACTATGAGGTATCGTGCCTTTCGAACGAAAAAAGACAACCAATTTTACTTCCAGTTTATGACTGATGGTGGTGATGCTGTGTTGAAAAGCCAGGCCTACAGTAGTAAAGCTGATTGCTTTACCGGAATCAGGTCTGTGATAGACAATGCTGGCAATGCTGACCATTACGAAGCAGTACCCGGTGATGATGGTGCTTTTGCATTTAAGCTTAAAGCAGGTAACAATGTGGAGATTGCAAGAAGTGTGGGTTATGTAACTGAAGACGAAGTGAACAATATGATTGCGCTTTGCCAGAAGGAAATTCCTATTTCAAATTCTGGAGTAACAACGGAAACACCCAAAGCAGCAGTAACCAAATCGTCTATGACGAGCTCTTCTTCAGGTAGCAGCAGCGGAGGATCAGGTAGTAAAAGAGGAGATGATTACAGGCCTCTCGCTTTTTATCAAGAAAATATTTCTGGCGTTGAAAATGGTTTTGATACTTGTACAGACTCCGATGAGTGGTACTTCACTTATAACATGAATGGTCAGGTTATTCTGATTAGTGAGGGTTATAACGCTGAAGCAGGAAGAGATAATGGGATCGAGTCGGTTAAGAAGAATATGGGCAATGCGGATCGTTATAAGAAAGGTGTCCATACAAATGGTAAGCACTTTTTTGGATTACGTGCAGGCAATCATCAGGAGATTGCAACCAGCAGATGGTGTGCAGACGAAGCTGAGGCTGATTTGACCATTCAAGCATTGACTACTGGAAACGCATCTTTACTTGCACCTGCAAAGGCTAAGTCTATGGCTGCAAACACAGGTCATAAAATGGATGAATATCTCGGTTGCGATGCTTACGCAGGTCCTGAAGGGTTTACTTCTTTCGAAAAAGATGGTGAATTCTACTTTGGATATAATGATGCTAATGGTCAAACACTACTTCGTTCTCAAGGTTATAAATCTGAAGCGGCTAGAAATAATGGTATCGCATCTGTTAAGAAAAACGGACCGATCCATGAGCGCTGGAAAATGGGCGATGACAATGGCCAATGGTACTATGCTTTGAAAGCAGGTAACCATCAGGAAATTGCACGTAGCTGTAACTATGCTACTGAAAAGGAAATGAAATCTGCCTATGTAGATGCGACTTATTCCTTTGAAGAAAAACCAGCAGTTGTTGCTTCCGCAAATGCAAGTCATGAAAATGATGAGTACCTAGGTTGTAATGCTTATGCAGGTGCCATTGGTTTTCACATATTCGACAAAGAGGGTGAATTCTATTTCGCTTATAATGATGGAAATGGAAAAACACTATTGCGCTCTCAAGGATACAAATCAGAAGCCGCAAGAGACAACGGCATCAACTCCGTAAAGAAAAATGGACCTATTGAAAAGCGCTGGACAATGGGCGATAACGATGACCAGTGGTACTACGCATTAAAAGCAGGTAACCACCAAGAAATCGCTCGTAGTTGTGACTACGCTACTGAGAAGGAAATGAAATCTGCCTTTGTTAGTGTACGATATGCCTTTGAAGATAAGCCAGAACCGGTAGTTGTAAAGTCTACTGCTACTCCAATTATCACAAAGGTAACCGAGACTAAAACTGCTGCCACCGCTCCAACGCCTGCTTCGTCTAAAATACCAGACGATTACATGCCATGTGAAGCATATGTCGGTGCTGCTGGTTTCCATACTTTCTTTGATGAAAATCGTAAAGAGTATTTCTTCGCATATAATGACAAAGACGGAAACACCTTGTTACGCTCAGAGGCTTACACAACCGCTGCTGCCCGTAACAATGGTATTTCATCTGTAAAAAAGAATGCTCCAATCGAAGGACGTTGGAAAAAAGAGACGGCTCTGAATGGCAAGTATCATTACTACACCTTAAAAGCTGGTAACAATCAGGAGATTGCGCGAAGCTGTTATTATGAAGACAACGAGAAGATGAATACCAACTACATATTGTTAGGTGGTGCCTTTGCAACTGTTGGTGGGGCAGGTTTAGCCAGCTCTATGACAAGTAGTAGTTCTTCTAGTTCTTCTTCGAAAGTAGTTAAAGCAACTCCTCCTCCAGTTAAGAGGGAAAAAGAAGACGACTACTTATCTTGTAAAGAATACGAAGGAAAGAAGATCAATGATAAGCAAAACAACGTTGCTTTATTCAAGCACGACAATGGTCAGTTCTACTTTGTACTCTATCGTCAAGGTGGCAGTGTCCGTCTCCGCTCTGAAGGTTTTGAAACTGCAGAAGGAAGAGATCAGGAATTATCTGGCGTATTGAAATATTCTGACAATAAAGAGATGTACAATCGTATCGAAAGAGGCGATTACTACATTGATGTATTGAAAGACAAAACAGGCCGAGAAGTGGGTCGTAGTTGCTTGCAAAAAGTGGCTCCAGCTGCTCCACCTAAATCAAAGGAAAAAGAAGATGATTACCTAAGATGTAAAGAATATACCAACCGTAAAGTGAATGATAAAGTAAACAATGTTGCTTTATTCAAACACGAAAATGGTCAGTACTACTTCGCTATTTACAACGAAAATGGTTCTGTTCGTCTACGTAGTGAAGGCTTCGGGACCACTAAAGGACGTGATGAAGAATTGTCTGGTGCATTAAAAAATGTCAACAATAAAGACATGTACGAAACCATCCAGAAAGGTGGCTACTACATCAATCTATTAAAAGACAAAACAGGAAGAGAAGTTGGTCGTAGTTGTATGAAGAAAGAACGGGTACCAGTAATACCAGTGGCTGTAGGTGGTTCAAGTTCTTCTGGCGCTATGGCTGCAGGAGGTGCGCTTCTTGCAGGTACCATCGCTTCCAAGGTAGCTGGTGGTAAGGCTGACCGTAAAGCATCCAAGCTCAAAGAGAAAGTAGTTGTACCTGTTGCCGTACCGAAACCGGAGGCACCAAAGGCGAAGGATTTCCATAGCCCTCCTCCTCCAAGAGAAGTGAAAGTAGTTGCAGCAGCAACGACGGCACCTATAGCAGCGGCAGCAGCAGGCGGCGGATTCAACTGGAGATGGTTATTGTGGTTGATTCCATTATTATTGTTATTATTATTATTGTTGTTGCGTGGTTGTGGTGGTTGTAATACCGCAGCTATTCCTCCAGTTCCAGTAGTGGTGGATACCATCAAGCAAGAAGTAGTTCCGCCAGTAGTAAAGACGGCCCTTTGCCCAGCAGCAGGTGACATGAAGTTAGCAGCGGGAGCTGGTTCTAATGTTGCTTCTTATCTGAGCGATCCGGAATCTACTTATCCAAAGCGTTTCACTTTAGACAAGGTAAGCTTTAGCCGAAACGGTGCTCGATTGAACACTGCGGGTAAAAAGTCATTGGATGACTTAGCTGTTTGTCTGATAGGATGTGAAAACACATCGGTTGACATCTACGGCTACATCGGCGAAAGGGAAGGTAGTTCCTACCGAGGTTCTAAAGAAATTTCTTTGGATGATGTACGAGCAAGAGCGGTGTACAATTACTTGAAGAAGCTTGGCATCAGCGATGATCGCATGAGCTTCCAGGGTGAGGGCACTGGCGATTCGAGAACTATTGTTGTTCAGATTAGTGAGCTGTAGAATTCTAGAAAGTTTATTTCTACAGCGAAGCTGTAAATAAACAGGTTTAAAAAATCCCCATGCGGCTTTAGCGCGTGGGGATTTTTTTAATAGGATTTGAAGCGGGAGATTAGTTTATCGAATACCCAGGTTAGGAAGCGCTTGTTGTCGGTGATGATTTCTGCGCTGCCTTGCATTTCGGGTTTGTAGGGGATGTTCTTTTTGTAGCTTGTTCGGAGACCTTTCGGGAAATCTACTTCTAGGTAGTAAGTATCACCGCTGGGGAGTAGTGATTTATTTTTGACGGTGCCTTCAACCACGCCGTATTCTTCGAAGGAATAGTTATCAAATTTTACGACTACTCGTTGCCCTTCTTCTACTTTTCCGGAGCCGAAAGTTGGTAGCTCTACCCTACCGATCCATTCTTTATCTTCCTCTGCGGGAATGACTCGTAACAATGTTTTCCCGGACTTTATAAATTGGTTTTCTTTGATGAGGCCGTTAAAGGCGACTTGACCATTGACGGGGGAATACATTAGGAAACTTTGCTTCCAGCTGTCTATTGCGCTTTGTAAACGTAGGACTTCTTCTCTTAGCTTTATGAAATTACCGCCGGAAGAAACTTCTTTGGTGTTTCTTACTTGAGCGATTTCGGTATCTTTGGAGATGATCTTCCTTTTTTCGACCAGGATAGCCGCCTTAACATTCGAGATGCGTTCTCTGATTTTTAATATTGCCGCCTGTGCTTTTTCCAAGTCTTGTAAGGAGACCGTTCGATTCATATATAATTTTTTGAATCGTTCCTGGTTCAGTTTAGAATTTTCCAATTCTAAGTAAATATCTGCCAGACGATTTTCTTCTACGTTGATACTTGCAAGTATATTGTTTTTTTCTCGAACCAATCTTACAACAGATTCCTGTACAAAATCGGTAGACTCTCCTTGGTCGTAGGTTTCAAAGTTTTCCAATAAGGTGGCATAGCCGGGTTGTAGGCTTCCAAGTATTAAAGTTCGGTCTGGCTGATATTCTCGGATGTTACTTTCATCCAATAAGCTCAACCCATCCAACTCCTCTTCCAACATCAATACATCATCAAAGTCAGCGGTACTTTGCATTACGGCTAGCAATTGTCCCATAGAAACAGCTCCTCCCTCTTCTACAAATACCTTTTCAATGTTGCCATCTACTCTTGCTACAATTGGTGAAGGCGGAATACTCGTTGTCAAAACCAAACGTGCTTCTTTGATTTCAGGATACTTTATCAACCAAGCCACAAAGATCAAAACCAAGAGTACCCCAAAAGCAATGGTCGTCCCCCAACGAACCATCCAGCTCGGGGGCGTACCCAAGATCTCCTGCACCTCTTCGCTTCTTATTTCGATGAAGTTTTCTTCCTGATTTTGCTCGTTGATATTTTGTTCTTCTTCCATTGAATGTTGTACAAGAATAAGTTACTATAAACTTTTACCAGCGTTAGCCCCGGCCCCTAAAGGGGAGATCTACGCATGCCCTAGATCTGCCATTACGTATGCCTATTGTTATGGTCTGACTCTTTTAGCTTAAAAAGTCAAATAAAACTACTATCTAGCTCCCCTTTAGGCGTTGGGGGTAAACCAGCGCTACCCCCAGCCCCTAAAAAGGAAACCTACGCGCGGGCATATCGGTGAAATGAGGCATTGCTACTAATAATTAACAATAGTCTTACTAGCTCCCTAGCTCCAACTGATTTTTCACCAGATGAAAATAAGCTCCTCGCTGCGCTGTCAATTCCTCATGTGTCCCTTCTTCTATAATTTCTCCTTTTTCTAATACAATAATATTGTCTGCATTCTTTACGGTACTCAACCGATGTGCGACCACGACAACTGTACGCCCTTCAAAGAATTCTTCCAGGTTATCCATAATGATCATTTCATTATAGGCATCCAATGCGTTGGTTGCTTCATCGAAAAACATGAACTGCGGGTCTTTATAAATAGCTCGGGCAATCATTAATCGTTGTTTTTGTCCCTGACTCAAGCCCATACCATTCGAACCTATTTTCGTATTATAACTCAACGGCATCGCCTCAATTGTCATTTGGATATTCGCTACTTTCACCGCTTTAAGCAAACGTTTTTGATCTATAATATCCTCACCCAATGCTATATTTCTGGCAATGGTGTCTGAGAAGATATAGCTGTCTTGTAAAACCGCTCCGCAGCTTGAACGCCAGAGTCGGTTTTGGATATTATTCAAACTTAAATCTCCCAATTTTACCTGCCCATCTGTTGCCTGATAAAAGTTCAACATCAGTTTTAGCATTGTTGTTTTTCCAGATCCACTGGAGCCGACAATGGCTGTTGTTTTTCCTTTGGGAATATTGACGTTGATGTTTTTTAGAATCATTGGAGAAGCTGAACCGCCATATTGGAAAAACGCATTTTCAAAACTAAGGTCTTGATTTTCCGGAAGAATACTAATCTTCTCTTCTATATTTTCTTCGTTCTTTTCCTGGTGAATTTCATTCATTCGCTCCAGACTAATTTTTGCATCCTGAGCAGAGAGAATAAATTGGATAAGCTGTTCAATAGGACCATTCAACTGACCGATGATGTATTGAATAGCGAGCATCATACCGAGCGTCATTTCGCCATCGATTACTTGCTTAGCCGCAATAAAGGTAATTAGGATAT
>JBLHRR010000147.1:0-14579 GCA_047626155.1 Saprospiraceae bacterium
CTTGTGATAACTGTCCAAATACGTCTAACGCAAATCAAGCAGATTCGGATAATGATGGAACCGGAGATGCTTGTGAAACTTCACCATGTGGGAACCAAGGTGGTGACAGTGACGGTGACGGTGTTTGTAACAACCAAGATTGTCAACCTCACAATGCTGCTTTCCCTGCAACACCAGGTTCTTATTGTAATGATGGAAATCCAAACACGAACAACGATGTCGTAACGGCTAACGGTTGTGGTTGTGAAGGTACTCTAGTTGGAAACTGTAATGTTACTGTTGGAAACTGTTCGATTACCATTACTGGTTTGAACTCAAGTGATTATACCACAGTATTCGACTCTAATTGGAGTATCGTTTGGCAATGTAATCCTTGGGCAAACGGCGGTTGTAACAATACAGAAACAATTACCGGTTTGTCAAATGGTATTTACCACGTCCAGGCATGTGGGGACACTGACTCTTATACCCTAAGCGGTTGTAATACAGATCCATGCGCTGGACAAGGAGGAGACTCTGATAACGATGGCGTTTGTAACAACTTAGATTGCGAGCCTCACAACCCTGCTTTCCCTGCAACACCAGGTTCTTATTGTAATGATGGAAATCCAAACACAAACAACGATCTCGTAACTGCTGACGGTTGTGGCTGTGAAGGTACTCCTGTAGGTGGAAACTGTAATGTTACTGTTGGAAACTGTTCGATTACCATTACTGGTTTGAACTCAAGTGATTATACCAAGGTATTCGACTCTAATTGGAGTATCGTTTGGCAATGTAATCCTTGGGCAAACGGCGGTTGTAACAACACAGAAACAATTACCGGTTTGTCAAATGGTACTTACCACGTTCAGGCATGTGGGGACACTGATTCTTACACCCTAAGTGGTTGTAATACAGATCCATGCGCTGGACAAGGAGGAGATTCTGATAACGATGGCGTTTGTAATAATCAAGATTGTCAACCTCACAATGCTGCTTTCCCTGCAACACCAGGTTCTTATTGTAATGATAACAATTCAAATACATCTAACGATATAGTCACCGCTGACGGTTGTGACTGTGAAGGCACTCCTATTGGCGGCGGAAACCCAAAACTGACGATTAACGATGTAACGGTTAATGAAGATGATGGAACTGCTGTACTTCAAGTTTGCTTAAACACAGCTAGTAGTCAAACAGTATCTTTCGATTATACTACTGCTGATGGTTCCGCTCAAGCTGGGTATGACTATGACACTGTTTATGGTACGAAGTATATTTCAGCGGGGAATATGTGTACCAATATCACAGTGCCAATTGTAGATGACAATAGTCCGGAATCAACAGAAAGTCTAGTGGTCAATCTTTCTAATTTGAACAATGCCACTAGTGCCGATCCACAAGGTAAGATTACCATACTGGATGATGATGCTAATGGAGGGCCGAATTGTGACGCTGTAGATTTCAACGTAATCAATAACAATACAGCGATTCAGGTTTCTGGTCTTAATGCTCCTATTGCTATCCTACAGGTTTTCGATCCAGGATGGAATCAGATTTTCGCTTGCTCAGGTGATTGTAATGAAACAGAAACTATTCCTGGTCTTGGTCAAGGTACTTACTATGTAAAAGTGAGTTTCTATACCAGCAGCTGGCAGTATATTTGTGATAAAGCAGTTTACATTGTTTGTGGTGGATCTAACCTAGTGTCTGATGAAGAGCAGGATGATTTCTTCTTTACGGCTGTCAAAGATAACCGTGATGTGAGATTAGCCTGGACAACTAACACCGAGTTTAAAAACGACATGTTCGTTGTAGAAAGATCAAGCAATGGAGTTGACTTCGAAGCGATCAATCAGGTAGTAAGTGATAATGATGAGTGGAATACCTTCTTCAATTATACAGAAGCGGATCAGGAACCTCAGGTAGGAAGTAACTACTACCGTATTAAGAAGATGCACAAAGATGGTACTGTCAAGTATTCCATCATCCGTGATTTAACTTTTGATTTGGATCCGTCTGAATTAATTTTATATCCGAACCCTGCGAGTAACGAAGTCTTTTTGAACATAAGAAGATTTGCCGGACAAGAGGGAAGTATCAAAGTGGTCAATGCGCTGGGACAAACGATGACTGTTCGCAATTTTGCAGAGCTACCATCTGAACGCATCCCATTTTCGCTTGACGGATTTGCATCTGGCTTGTATACTGTAACGCTTCATTTAGAGAATGGCAAGACCATTTCTAAGAAGTTAATCGTGAATAAAATATAAGTTTTAACCTATATTTTGATACCTAACAGGAAAGCCGGCTCATTTTGGGTCGGCTTTCTTTTTGTTTTTTGGGTTGGTTGTTACTAATTTGAATATTGTGCTTCTTTAATCGTTTAGTATAAGCCGCAGAACAATATTGAGAACCTCGATCCGAATGATGAATTAGTGATCCTGTATATTGTTTGTTAGCTAATGCTATTTTTAGTGCGACTAGGGTAGGGAGGCTTTCATATCTCCAAACACTGTAAACCCCATTATCTTCTTCGGAAAGGCATCTTTTTTCATCCAATCACCAATAGTATTGCTACCTAAAATACCATTTAATTTTACTAGTTCAGTTGCCGACACGGTGCTGCTTTCATACTCGAAGACTATTTTATTTTTTGCCTTTTCTACGTAACAGGGATTCTCTTTTTTCATGTGACCTCCCTTTTAGTGGTCAACTGTTTTCAGGATAAGATAGGATTTACGAAAATCTACTTAACATAACTATATTTATAGGAATTACGTGCGCGTATTGTTTATCTATCTTATACTCAATAATAAATCCAACTCACCTATAAAATTTCTGTTAATAAATTTCAAACTAGCTGTTAATGATTGTTAACCATAGCATTACTTAATCGCATTATAGATATTTTTATTGAAAGAAATTGAAAATCCATAGTTAGGATTATTCATTTCGAATTTTAAACCCAATACAAGTAATCTTCTTATGACATCTAAAGCTATTTTTCTATTAACCTTTTTTATTTATAATCTTTCATACAGTCAAACTTCTATTAATCGAAACTTTAACCTTGAGCTATCCGAAGATAGCTTGAAAGCCACCGTATTAGAAAGCTCACTTAACACTTTTTTATCTGAGGCGCAAAATGGAACTTATTCAAACGAATATGTAGACTCTGTTCATTTAAATAAATATGAATTCTTCTTTAATAAATTACCAGGTATAGGAAAAAACAATAATCCGACATTTAATAAACCTATCATTCTTAAATCATATACTCCTGACGAACACAGCTATCAAATCACAGTAGCTTTTACGGGTGTAAAAGAGAACTTACCATTTATTTATCAGGTAACGGAACTTAAAGCCGTTCCGTATGAGAACCACTATAGGTTCTACAGCCCATTTGAAGAAAGGACATCAAATTTTAAAACAAAAAAAATTAAGAACGTGATCTACTATTATAGTGGAACAATAAATGAAGAAAAAGCGAATGAATTTGCTGCATTTAAAGACAAATTATCCGAACTTACTCAATCACCAAAATCACCACTAGATTATTATTGCTTTGAAAATTTAGATGAACTCCTAAAGGCATATGGTTTTTTATACAGTGCCCGATAATGTATTTTTTTGTGTTATGACTTAGGCTTTACTGATAACCAAGGGGAAACCTACGTTACCGGTACAAACAATGAAAATTATAACTTTGGGTTTATTGGCGACTTTTTATACTATAACCTCCCAAATGAAGCGAATATGTACTGGCCTTTCGTACAAGGTGTTTCAACCTATTATGGAGGCTATGGTTTGAGCTATGAAAACATGGAAGAGCTAAAACAGCACTTTAAAAATGAACTAAAGAAAAATTCCAATATCGATTTCTTGGAAGAATTCAGAAAAGGACGAAAATCTTCAGTGAATAGACATTTTTCATTTTATGTAATAAGTGCTTTTTTATGTGAAGAAGTCATGAAAAAGAAAGGATTTGAAGATGTTCTGAAATTGGTATACTCTGGAAACGAAGGAGAGTTCTTTTTTAAAAATCTTAAAGATATATTGAATATTGATGAAATAAACTTTCATCAAACAATAGTCCGATTAATAAATGAAGTATAGAGATCTCTAAGTAATCGATTAGACAATCTCGACTAAAAAACAAAGCGCCTAAAATTCTTATAGACTAAGAACTTTAGGCGCTTCCTATTAAAATATAATTCCTATAACATTACTTCTTCACAAAAGAAGATGTCCAAATTCCATCGGCTTTCACAACTGTCAAGAAGTAAACGCCCGACTGAAACGCAGTCACATCAATTGATAGTTGCGCATCTGGTTCGGACCACTCCCCCATTCTTTGGCCTATAACATTGGTAATCCAAATCTGATCCAACGCTACTTCAGAGTCAATTTGTAACAAATCATTTACAGGATTTGGATAACTCTTAATCTTATCGCCTAATTCTGGATTAACTGCATATCCTCCTATCATTTCAACAATATCGGCCATATACCTTGGCAGGATCTGATATCCTTCTGTATACGGCTCATCATTATCAAACTGTCCACCAATCCCGGTGATACCTAGCGGACTTGTTGGAACCGACATTGAAGCAGCATCTGTATCATCATCGATTCTCATCGTAAATGTATTCGTTCCATCGGTGATGTCTACATTAAAACTTGAACCATCTCCCAGCCATTGAGTCTCATCTACTATTGTCATCAGTGTCATCACGATTAGTTGTGACTCTGTATCTTCCCCTAATGAAGTCACCCCTGTTGCGTTAAACAACATATTTCCCGACGAGTTTAAAGCAATAGTAATCGGAACGATTTCTGTCAAACCACGGAACTGGATAATCTCTCCCTGTACTGTAATTTCATCTCCTTCATTCACTACATAGCCATCAATCAATTCAAAATTAAAAACATTAATTCCTTCATTTTGATCATCAATAATAGTAAAAGATAAAGCATCTCCTCCATTCAAGTCAATACCATAAACAACGCCTGTCAAAGTACAGTTTACATTTAAAGAATCTCCCACGCCGTTCCCATCAGCATCCGCCGTTACCGTTCCAATATCATAGGCAGGATAAAGCACTGGGCAATCTATCGTGATGGTCACTGTTGCTTCTGCACAAGTGGTGGCATCGCAAACCTCATAGGTAAATTCGTCAGTGCCACAGAAATCCATGTTCGGTGTATAAGTAATATCTGTAGTACCATTTGCTACTGCTATTCCATTTATAGAGACACTGGTAACCGTTAAAGTAGTCACTCCATTTGGTGTCATATCATTAGCTAGGACATCAATATTGGAAGCCATGTTCATTGGCAGATTCTCGCTGTCGTTATTGGCAACAAGTTCACTGGAGCCCATGGTTGTATAAGTACAATTTGGAAATGGACTTGCGAATTCCGAGTTCATCGTAAACATATCGCTTTCCAATGCATTGATGCCGCTAAAAGTCCAGTTGCTTTCGACAAAGGTATTTCCATCAGGTCCTGTTCCATCTACCCGATAAGCCCAGCCGTCCAAGTAGTCCCATCCGGTACCACTTCCATCTACATCAATATCACCAAAGACATCTACCACCTGTCCATTCATAAATAGTTCAATCGCATCGTCTCCATTGATGGCTGTAGCGCCTCCACCTGGAACCAAATAATCTGGATCAAATCCAAAAAAGGCTTGAAATTTTGCAAGACTAGCCGTGTCCGTCAGAAGAATACAAGATCCAGCGTCCAATGATCCTGCAGGAAAAGTAAATTCTATACTGTCAGTTCCTCCTCCATTATTTGCAGCACCAATACCGTATATGCTAAGATCTGCAATGTCTTCAATAGCATATAGCTCTAAAGATTTTGCACCAAAACCTGCACTACCTGTTCCATCATTTGGCTGCGGATCCAAGACACCACTGATAATAAGTCCAGTCGTTCCCATTTCAACTACCGTGATCTGACCAATCATATTATTTTGATGAGGATTACAATGATAGTCATAAACACCTGCGGTATTAAAAGTATATTGGTAAGTCCACCCAGGTCCTACATCGTTACCAAAGGATTCTGGATTACTCGGAAAAGTGGCCTGCGTTCCATTGATATTATGGTTGCCCCCAGTGTTTTGAAACTCTACGGTTTGCCCTACAAAAATGGTAAGCGTCGCAGGATCAAAAGCTGTTGCTCCTACGGTTTGTACAAAATGGTCTTGGGCCATACCAAATGCCGCAACCATCATAATGGATAAAAATGTAAATATCTTTTTCATAAATAAGCTTTTAAGGAAGGGTGCATAAGTAGATTTTATTATCAAATGATAGAACAAGCCGTTTTGAATGCCCTATCTCTCTGAACCGTTCCAATGGGTTGAAAATGTAGAAATGAATTTGTTTAAAAAAATATATTAGTTTTAATTTAGATATCTGCGAAAGTAATGCAAATTTAAAGGAGTAAAGATTAAGAGTTGTTAATATTTGGTAAAATTATTAAATATAAAAAGAGTCTTTAGCAGGAAATACCTACCAAAGACTCTTTTTACTCTATCTAATACCCAGTGCGAAGTGCTTCGGGTATATTAGCTTAATCAAATGTCTGAATTCATTACTTCGCCACAATTACTTTCTCTACTCCCCTACTTCCATCCGCTTTCGTCAATTCGACATAGTACATTCCATTACTAATGTCATCCAAAGAAAGAGTTAACTGTGTTCCTGTCATTATTACATTTTGTAAAGTCTGACCATTGAGGTTCCGTAACTTAACCTGTACTTCCTCTGTTCCCAACTCCTGTCCTTTGAAGATGTGAATCGCAGTTCTTGCCGGATTAGGTTGAACCGAGAAATCAACATTTGTAATATTATTGTTGGAAGTCAACATGTCATTGATGGTGTACAAATGGTTATTGGTGATAACGGCTTCATTGAAATCAAAATAAATAGCGGCATCATTTAAGATCTGGGTTCCGTTTTGCAAATCTTCTACTTGCGAAATATAGAAGTTGAAAAAACCATGAGAGGCCGGTTCGTCCTGATCAGCCCAAGGCAAGTTGATGTCTTCATAAGTTATTCGCAATACGCGACCTTCAATTTCTACCACACATGGGTGACTGTAGGTACCTAATCGGAAAGTGCTGATATCCAACTCTTCAGGTAGTTCATCTTCAATCACTACTTTGTTGGCAAAATAAGTTCCTTCGTTTTGGAAACGAATTTGGTACTTCATATTACTGTTAGGTGAAATGTCATTTGTTGGTCCTACGCCCATTGGAAAACCACGTTTGTCGTTTGGATCCCAAGAACCAACATTGGCCTGACACTCTTCTGCGAAAGTTAAGTTTTCTCCAGTAAACGATGGAGGGATACAAAGCGTGTCTGGGTAGAACTGAGCGGAAAAACAATGTATCTGTGCGGTGTCCGCATCACAACTAACATTAACGGTCATGAAGATAGCGCCACATTCTCCAACACCTACCGTTCCCAAATCATAGGTAAGTACATTGCCTGTTTGGCTACTTGGTGCGGGGTTAGAATTGATAAATGTAAGGAAAGGATCTAGTGTAATATCAATGGAAGCATCCTCTGCTGGAGCAGTACCCGCATTGCAATATCCTGCATAAATATAACTGTTGAAACAACGAATCAAAGCCGGAGAGGTAATGTCTACAATTCCGTAAGGGCAATCTATAACAGACTGTGCACCGAAGTCCAACGCAAATGAATCTATACTGTTAATTGCTTCAATGCTTTGAGGATTGTTACAAACCGTCCAGAGACTATTCGGTCCGGAGACACTTACTTCGTAAGTTCCAGAATCAAGCAAGCTGAAAAATTTACCATCAAAATTAGAGTAACGGATCACATCATAATTAGGGCCGGTAATGTGAGCGGAAAACCCAGGAAGCCCAGTTTCATCAGCATCCACTACACAATCATCATTGTCATCATCATAGACAAGACCATGTAGGGCACTGCGATTTATAGCGAATCCACAATTTTCAGCCAAGCGCTCTTCCAATGCAAATGTGTTATCCATTAAGTTGCCATAAAACATTTCGTCATCAAAATTCACCACACCTGGTGCCTGGAAATCAGCATAACCTTGTCCTCCTGGACAAACCATTAGCATAGCAGGAAAAGCCGCAATTTGAAAGGTGGTCAAGAACCAATCATCTGGTACATCAATAATTGGATAGCTGGTTCCTGTTATAAAATCGCCAGCACTTCCGGGATTAGTTCCATCTAAAAAAGTAATATCAGTTGAAGGATCTACTTCCATCATTAATACTTGCACATCTGGTCCATAAGCCTGATAAAAGTTTTCCAAATAGTTGCTTTCATGCCAGACAAAATCCCAGGGACTCCAAGCTGCGGCGACATGAATGACTACTGGAATTCCCTGATCCAGGTAATCAGCGTATAAAGAATGGGAGTTGCCGTTGATATCATCGTAAGTGAAGTCAGGAACGAAAGATTGAGCGCTCAAACTGAAATTGCACAGTAGTGCAAAAAGTAGATAATATAATATTTTCATAAAAGGGTAGTTTTTAATTTTGTTAATGGAAAAGTAGCGTCAAAAAACAAATGCATTGTAAACTAGTTTGTATTCTAAGGACTGGCTTAGCCATTAAATGTGCTGCATGATCATTATTATTTTTGTGATTTATTTCAACCTATTCCACAATTCCATTCTCTTTTAGTCTTTCAATAAATACATCCAATTCCTTATTCATTGTCTCTATTTCCGAAAGGTTCTCCATCTTCAAACCCGTTCGCTGATTCATCAGTTGCTGGAACTGCATCCAATATACTTTCTTGTCAAGGTCTACTCTAACCTTTTTGAGAATGGGTTCCAACTGTTCCATTTTATTTTGATAGGAATGCAAACGCAGAATTACCTTTTCTATCTGTTGCATTAATTGTCCCATTTCCAAACTTGCCATTCCATTTTTAAAAACCAAAGAACGCAGATCCCGATAAATCACTGGAAAGAAGGTTAGCGTTTTGCGATGTATTTCTGAAAATATCTCTAGGTCTTTTGCAGACTTTGGTCTAACTTCATTCGTTTCTATTTGCCCTCCTGCACCTGTTAGTGAAGCTGCCGGTGAAAGACCATCAGCAACTGGAGTTTCTTCCTTGGGCAAATCTGTTGGCAATCCCGTTTTTATAGTTTGCTCCCCAGAAGCCGCCTCTAACATTTCTGCGTCTGCAAGCGAAGTCAAACTAGCCTTTTGTTTGTTTAAATACCCATTGAGCAAAACGTCCTCAGACTCCTGTAAATCAGTAGGTTCTATATTGTCAATTAATTGAAAAAGGCCGTTCATAATCTGATTGGTTCGCAATAACCGATCAGGTGCTGCTATGATGCCTCTTATCTCATCTTGTTCCAGGTTTTGATAACGAGCCTGCACCATAATGATGGTATTTTTCAAGGCAGAATCGTCAGCGATAATATTGAAAAGCTTCGTGATCGTCGTTTCTAATTGCTGAGTAGCTTCGAGCTTCAATCGAGTGCGGTATCGTTTTAGGAAGTCCTTCATTTCGTTGATTTTGTTTTGCGAAGATAAGGAAAGTTCTTCTTAGAGTAAATCAAAGGGTAGATCAGGGTTCCCTTAATTCGCGTCAACGTACGCCTGTGGGAAACCCTAATCTACCTATCTACCCTGATCCACTCTGATCAACCCGCTACCTCCATTTACGTAAAAAATACACTAAGACTTCTTTCAATATTTTGTAAACTCAGTCATTTCGCTATCTTTAAGCTTTTAAAACGAAATGGAAAGCATATACTACTCGGTATAACTTCCATAAAAACCAACAAAGATGGCAATAATTAGTTTTTTTGGATTCACGCTTTTGGTAGCGGTAATCGCCTGGTGGTCCACCAGAAATACAGATGAAAGCACTTCCGATGGTTATTTCCTAGGAGGTCGAAGTTTGACTGCTGGCGTCATTGCCGGATCATTGTTATTGACCAACCTTTCCACCGAGCAGATTGTCGGTTTGAACGGAGCGGCCTATTCTGAAGGTCTTTTAGTAATGGCTTGGGAAACGCTCGCAGCCATCACTATGGTACTTACCGCTGTCTTCCTCCTCCCCCGCTATCTTAAAGGTGGGATCACAACGGTACCGCAGTTTTTAGAAGTCCGTTATGACAAATTTACCAAAACGCTAACCTCTGCATTGTTCCTCTCTGGATATGCAGTTATATTGTTACCTATTGTTTTATACTCTGGTGCTTTGGCGCTTTCTATCATGTTTGAACTACCAGATCTCTTTGGCGTAACCCAACCGACTTCCATCCTAATTTGTGTTTGGGGAATTGGAATTGTAGGTTCTATCTACGCTGTTTTTGGAGGGCTCAAAGCGGTTGCCGTATCTGATACAGTAAATGCCGTTGGACTTTTGATCGGTGGTTTACTGGTGCCTTATTTTGGGTTGAAATATATTGGAGATGGAAGTGTTGGAGAAGGGATGTCTACACTCGTCACTAGTATTCCGGAGAAATTTAATTCGATGGGTTCTAAGACAGCCTCTGTTCCTTTTTCAACTATTTTCACAGGAATGATGCTAGTACAATTGTTTTATTGGGGAACCAATCAGGCTATTATTCAAAGAGCACTTGCCGCAAAAAATCTGGAAGAAGGGCAAAAAGGATTATTACTTGCAGCCTTCTTTAAGATACTAGGTCCTCTGATTGTGGTACTTCCAGGTATCATTGCCTATTATATTTTCCAAGGTAAAATAGACGATCCTGATCAAGCTTACCCAATGCTAGTTAACAAGGTATTGCCGGTAGGCTTACTTGGCTTTTTTGCGGCTGTTTTGGTAGGAGCCATTTTGAGTTCTTTCAATTCTGCCTTGAATAGCTCTGTAACCCTTTTCGGTTTGGACATATATAAAGCCCACATTAATCCGGAAGCAGATGAAGCTACTGTTGTAAAATATGGAAAGATGTTTGGTGTTGGATTAGCAGTTGCTGCGATGTTTATGGCACCAATGATTGCTAAAATGGATGCTGGTATTTTTGGATGGCTACAAGAAGCAAATGGTTGCTACAGTATTCCGATTCTAACTATTATCGTTGTAGGTTATCTCACTAAACGCGTACCTGCGCTAGCTGCAAAAGTAGCAATGGGACTAGGTGTTGTCTTATATTCCATTTCTCAGTTTGTCCTCAAGCCAAGCATGGCTGCTAAAGCCGTAGCTGCCGCTGAAGCTTCTGGAATTACAGATCTGGATAAATTGGCAGAAATTGAAAAACTAGCTTATCCTCATTTCCTCCACGTGATGGCCATTCTGTTTGTAATGAATGTAATTATAATGTTAGTGATTGGAAAACTGAAGCCAAGAGAAACTGATTTTGTTTTACCATATACAGAAGAAGTATCCATTGAGCCGTACAAATTCCTAGTTCCTGTAGGAGCTTCAATTTGCGCGATTGTGATTGGAATTTATTGGTATTTCGCGTAGAGGGTTTTAACCGCAACGGCTCTACGAGCGCTACGGTTTCGCCACGACTTTGATATTATAGGAAGAGCGCAGTGAATATGATTTCACTGCGCTCTTTTTATGTACGTTATTTTATTGTTATAAAAATTAACTCACTCCCGCCCAATCTTCAGAACGAACTCCCTCATACACTTTCCGCACGCCTTCTTCCAAAGAAATACTAGCCGTCCAACCCTGCGCTTTCAATTTGGATACATCCATCAATTTCCGTGGCGTACCATCTGGTTTAGAAAGATCATGTACTAACGCTCCTTCGTAACCAACGATATTTTTAATCAGCAAGGCCAGGTCTTTGATTGCAATGTCCTCCCCTGTTCCGATATTCACGAGGCCTGGTTCGTTGTAATTTTGCATCAGATAAAAGCAAGCGCTGGCCAAGTCATCTACGTGGAGGAATTCTCGTTTTGGTGTTCCGGTCCCCCAAAGAGTTACCTCGAGTGCACCTTGTTTCTTTGCCTCTATAAACTTGCGCAACAAGGCCGGCAATACATGTGATTTCTCTAAGTCGTAGTTGTCATTCGGCCCATAAAGGTTCGTCGGCATAACGGAGATGAAATTACAACCATGCTGGGCACGATAAGCATCACATAGTTTGATCCCTGCTATTTTAGCGATGGCGTAGGGTTCGTTGGTCGGTTCAAGTAATCCCGTTAAGAGGTATTCTTCCTTAAGCGGCTGCGGTGCCATTTTGGGATAGATACAGGAAGAACCTAGGAACATTAGTTTCTCTACACCATTCACATAAGCAGAATGAATGATGTTATTTTGAATCATGAGATTGTCGTAGAGGAAGTCGGCTCGGTAGGTGTTATTGGCCAGGATGCCTCCTACTTTGGCTGCTGCGAGGAAGACGTGGTCTGGTTTTTCGTCTTTGAAGAACTTGGCCACGGCGGCTTGGTCGCGGAGATCTAGTTGATGGGAGGTTCTTGTAATTATGTTGTTGTAGCCTTCTTTATTGAGTTTTCTATGGAGGGCGGAACCTACCATACCTCGGTGGCCGGCGATGTATATTTTTTTTGTTTGTTTCATTTTATAGTGTTTTGGTAACCGCTACGGCGCTACGAAAGCGCTACGTTTTTTGCACTTTATTCTTAGTAAGCTTGTTCTTTATAATTATTTACTACTCTTTTTATTCCATCTTTCAATTTACCAACGTTGAAATTCAGCAGCAATGCAAGTGTTGTCTTACTTAACTTCAAGTAGGTAATAACTTGAGCTACATGTACGGGATTCAAGGCATCAACTGATTTTAATTCTACGATAAACTTATCTTCAACCCATAAGTCGATTTTGTAGCCGTGGCCTAATTCAACTCCTTAATAAATCAGTGGAATATTTTTTTCTGATTCAACTTTGAGGTTTCTCTTTTCAAGCTCATAAATCATACATTTTTGGTAGGCTGATTCCAATAAACCAGGCCCTAAATTTCTGTGAACATCAAAAGTACCGTCTAAAACGATTTTTGCAATTTCATTGTTAGTCATATTCATTTAGTTTTAATTAGAAAATAAAAAAGCTCTTTTCACAAACTTCTACTAATAGGTTGCAGAAAAGCTCTAATTCCATAAAACTAAATCAACTATTTTTAAAATTTTACTTTCATAAATCGTATCTACCTGATTATCAATATCTCATGCGGATTTAAATATTTAGATTATCAAGAAAACTATTTCTTTTTTTTTTAACAGAAGACACCCTAAATCAAAAACGTAGCGCCGTAGCGGTTACCTCTTACCTACTCAAATTCATTCTTCACATCAAAGCCCGCCTCTTTCAAAATCTGATCCCTCCTAAAAATCTCAATATCCGCCTGCACCATTTCGCTACACATCATTTGCAAATCATACTTAGGCTCCCAATTCAATTTCGTCTTCGCCTTAGTCGGATCACCGATTAACAATTCCACCTCCGTTGGGCGGAAATATTTAGGATCAACAGCTACCAGTTCCCTTCCAACTTCTAACTGAACATCCGGGTTGCTACAGCTTGCCACGAGCCCTATTTCGTCGCCCCCTTCTCCTTTGAATTCCAACTCCACACCTATTTCCCGAAAGGACATCCGAACGAAATCACGGACGCTGGTGGTCACTCCAGTCGCGATAACCCAATCTTCGGGTACATCTTGTTGGAGAATTTTCCACATGCATTCTACGTAGTCTTTAGCGTGTCCCCAATCTCGTTTGGCATCGAGGTTTCCAAGGTAGAGTTTGTCCTGAAGTTTTAGAGATATTTTAGCGACAGCTCTCGTTATTTTTCTGGTAACGAAGGTCTCTCCCCGTAAAGGTGATTCATGATTAAAGAGAATTCCGTTACAAGCATACATGCCGTATGCTTCCCGATAATTCACCGTAATCCAGTATGCATACATTTTTGCAACTGCATAAGGAGAACGTGGGTAAAACGGTGTCGTCTCTGACTGTGGCACCTCTTGTACCAAACCATACAACTCAGAAGTGGAGGCCTGATAAATCTTCGTCTTTTTATTTAACCCCAAGATTCGAACTGCTTCCAACAATCGTAAAGTCCCTACCCCATCCACATCAGCAACGTACTCTGGAATTTCAAAACTCACTTTGACATGAGACATCGCCCCGAGGTTGTAAATTTCGTCAGGCTGTACTTCCTGAATAATTCTGATGAGGTTGGTACTATCGGAAAGGTCTCCATAGTGAAGGATAAAGTTCCGGTTATCTACGTGTGGATCTTGATAGAGGTGATCTATTCGGCCTGTATTGAAGAGAGAGCTCCGTCTTTTAATGCCGTGTACAATGTAGCCTTTCTTAAGTAAAAGCTCAGAAAGATAAGCGCCATCTTGGCCGGTAACTCCTGTGATTAATGCTGTTTTCATTTTAAAAAAATTAGAAACCGTTATATCTTATCTATAAAATAAAATAAAATTAGCGGTAAAGGGTGTATTAATGCTTGCCGTTTTAACGTCATAAATGTAAGAACTGTTTCTCCATTTTCAGAATTAATCCGTCATTTCTTCATACTGAATAGCTAACATTTCCCGCAAGGCTTTTTCGATCTTACGCATATTGCCCGCAGAGAAGCCCCACCAGCCTCCGGAGGAGC
>JBLHRR010000148.1:0-14551 GCA_047626155.1 Saprospiraceae bacterium
ACCGTAAAGAAATTTGATATTGCCAAATTCGGTAACGAACAGAGGCAACAGCATCCGAAAAAGTCGGATTTGTTTTTTTATACCAAGCTGTTTGAAATACTGTCAGTTTTTGCATGTTTACAAGTTGATCTGCCCAAAGAGTAACGATACTAAAAAGCGCCATTAAACAAGGTGTAGTTCTGAGGATACTAAAGTTCGACCATTGCCTTTGTGTCTCGACACCGAGATGTTCACGGACTTCTTCAAACGTTACTTCAACGCACCATCGCTTTAGATAGTGACGAACAATTTCTATGGGTTCCAAATCCAAGTCTGTGGATTGGATAGCCATTGGTTTGAGCTTGTTTTGTGGATCGCTGATTAAGACCCATTTTATAGGAACAGCCGGTTTACCTCCTCTATACCAGATAGCAGTACCAGAAGTAATTTCCATCTCTTTGTTTGTTTCTGCATACCATTGAGAGAAAACAACTTGCTCCCATTTAGTTTCAGGATCAATTAACCGCTCTTTTAAAGAAGGTAATCTTTCTCCTTTCACTGGAGGTCTGCCTCGACCACGTTTTCCTGATTGCTTTGGTAAAAAATTATATAAAGCAGCATCCATGCGAAAGCGTGTAATCCAAGTTACATAACGACGCGTATCCTCAAGTAATTCTAACACAGCATAAGAGCCGTCTCCAAGCATAATACATTTATAATCAGCAAGCCATCTGTGTAGCAATAAACATATTTGTCGTGCCCAATCGCTCAAGACTTTATGTCGTTTTCCTTGTGTAAAATAATATCGTTCAGATGGAGCTAAAACGGTTAAAAATGGCAAAGCCCAAACTCGTCCTGCCCATGGAATGGGGCTAAGCAACATTACGCAAACCCAACGGAGACCACTACACTTTACGAAGTGGCTTTTAGATGACCGAACCGCGTCACGGTAAATACCACGGGCTTTGATTTTTGGTCCCCAACGGCGCTCTATTGTCTCATCCATACCAAAAACTAAAGTGTCTGAATTGATTAACCGTTTGATTAACAACTTGAGCAATTGCCTGGCGCATTTTAAAGGACTCCATACTGCACGACTAAGCACTCGATGGTACTTATCCCAATTGGTAATACCGTTCAATCCTAAAGTTCTTAACACACTGCACACGGTACGTTTACCATGTGTAAGAATACAACCTAACAATAACTGACTAGCACGGTCAAAAATCTTTTTTGAAAATAACGGCGAAAATACCGATATTATCGTCGAGAACTCAGGGGGATACTTAAACATAATATTCAGATTTTAGTCAATCCAAATTTATGCTTTTCTACTGGGTTCTCTTTTTTATTCTATTTTTTACATCGACTTTTGTTTTTTCAAATGGCTAAAGTCGAGCTAAGACCACAGTATATAATTAAATAAAGATCATCACAACCAGGCAATCGTAAATCAAGAGGGTTCTGCTAAGGTCAAAATTCCTAGCTCTCTAAGCTCTGGTGTTTACTTTTATAAGTTAGAAGGAGATAAGGGTACTATCTCTGCTAAGATTGTTGTTGAATGAAGTTAAAGTGTAATTATATACTGAATACCACATTTTTACCATTTAACTATTCCCGATTTAGGTAAAGGTTTTATTTCATTAAGAAAGAAAAAAAGTGAAGGTTTTATTCTTGCCTACTCAGAACCGCATCCTAATTCTACTTCAATAAATAGTGCTGTCATAGCTGATTTGAATGATTCATTTGAAGTGGTTTTTACTAAAAAAATTCTGGAAGGAGGTAACTTGTTCCCCGGTATAGAAATATTTGAGACGGAGGATAAAGGGTATATGTTAGGTTGGTATAAAGATCTTTGGGATACTATAGTCTTCCCGCCATTATATCCTTACCCCTCAGCTATCTACAAACTGGACTCCTTGGCTAACGTAGAATGGGAATATGTTTTTGTACACAGAACAGCAAAAGAGTTTATTTCTTGTATAGAGACAAACGATGGGAAAATGTTCGGTATAGGAGCATCGGATTATTTTTCTGCTAATGACATTTATGATCGAGCATATGACGGATTTTGTTTTTTAATCGACACGGAAGGGAATTTATTGTGGGAAAGAGTAATAGCTGATTTAAGAGACTCAAGATCGGGGCGTTTTTGGCATGCAGTTCATAACAATGAAGATGGCTATGCAATAGTAGGGGATTTGGATATGGTAAACCCAACAGGCGTTCCGTTTTTGAATAACCCTGATGTTTGGTTTCTAACATTAGATGAAAATGGCTGCTGGAATGGCAATTGTGACAAGTACATTGCTATAAATGGAGAGACGACGACCGACACGGATGATCCTCTGACGATGGCAAATTCAACTTTAAAAATTTACCCCAATCCCAGTAATGGAGTTATTACTATTGAGTTTTCAGATTTTCAGATGAAACAAAACAGAACGATTGAAATTTCTGATCTTAACGGGAAATTAATAACTCAATATAAGCCAATGGCACCAAAAACAATCTTGAACTTATCCCATTTAAACAATGGAACCTATTTCATTACTAAAAAGGTAGCAGGTGAAAAAAATACAACGAAAAAAATACTAATACAACATTAAACCTACAAAAAAACAATAACTATGAATTTCAAAATCACGCTACTACTAACCATCATCGCCTTCTGCTGTTCCAACACTACTAAATCGCAACAATTTGTAAACGAATCAAACCTTTGGTATCTGACAGACTGTTGCTTTTCACAGGGAGTACTTAATTGTAAAACTCATGAATATTTCTTTGATGAAATAGTTGTAATTGATACGGTCAGCTATTATAAATTAAATTCATCTCGGTCAAATTTCATTGGTCAATTCTATAGAGAAGAGAATGGAGTGGTTTATAAGAAATTCAATGAAGACCTCGAAGAAGCCATTATCTATGATTTTAATTTAGAGGAAGGGGATTCATTAGAAATAGGAAATGATTGGTTTCCACTGCTAATTGAGGTTTTATCAGTAGACTCTGTAACGTTAATTTCCGGAGAGAAAAGAAAAAGACTTGAGATTGCAGAAGCTTCAAACATAAATTCCAAAACCTACTGGGTCGAAGGAATAGGGGCTGAATTATCTACGATGGACCCTGTATTTATGTTTTCCTTAGATTGCTGGAATGACTTTAACTGCTACCACTTCGAAGACAATATCGAATATCAATTAGGAAACTGCATGTTGACCAGTTCAGAGGATTTGAACCTTGCGGAAAATCTATTTAGTAGCTATCCAAATCCCATCAAGGCAGGCTTCGACCTACACTTATTATTAGCGCCTTCATTCAAAGGACGCTTTGCTTTGTACGACTTAACTGGAAGAGAAATTCACAACCAGGCAATCGTAAATCAAGAGGGTTCTGCTAAGGTCAAAATTCCTAGCTCTTTAAGCTCTGGTGTTTACTTTTATAAGTTAGAAGGAGATAAGGGGACTATCTCTGCAAAGATTGTTATTGAATGAGGTAAATCCCCGGTGGAAACAACTAATCTACAAAAAACAATAACTATGAATTTCAAAATCACGCTACTAATCATCATCGCCTCTTGCTATTCCAATACTGCTAAATCGCAACAATTTGTAAATGAATCAAACCTTTGGTATTTGACAGACTGTTGTTTTTCCCAGGGAGTGTTCGATTGTGAAACCCATGAATACTTCTTTGATGAAATAGTTGTATTTGATACGGTCAGTTATTATAAATTAAATTCATCTCTGTCAACGTTCACGGGGCAATTCTATAGAGAAGAGAATGGAGTGGTTTATAAGAAATTCAATGAGGACTTCGAAGAAGCCATCATCTATGATTTTAATTTAGAGGAAGGGGATTCATTAGAAATAGGAAGTATTTGGCCTCCAACACTAATTGAGGTTTTATCAGTAGACTCTGTAACGTTAATTTCTGGTGAGAAAAGAAAAAGACTAGAAATTGCAGAAGCTTCAAACATAAATTCCAAAACCTACTGGGTTGAAGGAATAGGGTCTGAATTATCTACGATGGATCCTGCATTTATGTTTTCTTTAGATTGCTGGAATGACTTTAACTGCTACCACTTCGAAGACAATATCGAATATCAATTAGGAAACTGCATGTTGACCAGTTCAGAGGATTTGAACCTTGCGGAAAATCTATTTAGTAGCTATCCAAACCCCATCAAGGCAGGCTTCGACCTACACTTATTATTAGCGCCTTCATTCAAAGGACGCTTTGCTTTATATGACTTAACTGGAAGAGAAATTCACAACCAGGCAATCGTAAATCAAGAGGGTTCTGCTAAGGTCAAAATTCCTAGCTCTTTAAGCTCTGGTGTTTACTTTTATAAGTTAGAAGGAGATAAGGGTACTATCTCTGCTAAGATTGTTGTTGAATGAGGTTAAAGTGTTGTTATATGCTGGATACCACATTTTTACCATTTAACTAATTTCAAATATTAAATTAACACCCTCTTAATAATAGAATAATATTCGTCTTTAGCCACATTGTACCATCATAAAAATGGCTTTATTACCTTTGGTAGAGTCTAGTTTGGCCTTCAGTGCCTTTACAGAACCTTATTCTGTTCCTCCAAAAGCGGCATTACGCTTTATGTCCCGTTTTGACCATTTCTTACCTTCTTTTAACCTGCCCACCTCTCTACCTTTGTTGCATTTTTGTGGATGTACTCAGAATAGTATTGGAAGAAAAAATTAATCTATTCATCGAAAAAACAGAAGGACTGAATTGTCAATCAATTAGATTTGCAACTAAATAGTATATCTGACTTTTCACTTTTGTTTAAAACTGATACACCATGACAAACTACCTCAATAAAACCAATCTACTTTTCAGCATGCTTTTACTTTTATTCAGTTTCAACTTAGAAGCGCAGAATAAAAAAAGCATCTTTGACAAAATGAGCTACACTGAAGTATTGGATATAAACATTACTACAGACTTAGTAGCCATCGCAGATAAGCGAAACGACAAAAAAAATAAAGCGACTCTTTCTTTTACAGATGCTGATGGCATTTCTCACAACTGGGACATCAAGGTGGCTGTTCGTGGAAAATTTCGACGTATGAGATGTACCGAAATCCCTCCATTGAAAATTCATTTTGATAAAGATGACTTACGCGAAGCTGGCCTGACGAAGTTCGATGACCTTAAGCTGGTTAACCAATGTATGTCAGATGCAGAAGTAGGAAAAGAATTGTTACTGAAAGAATATTTAGCCTACGAGCTGTACAACGAACTGACTCCGGAAAGCTTCCGCGTTCAATTCCTAAACATCACCTTCACTGATGTAAATACAGGGGAGTCTGTTGTCCGCTCTGGTTTCTTTATTGAAGATACGGCGCAGGTTCGTGATCGTATTGGTGCTAATAAACCTAGTCAGAAAACAGGGTTTCAAGAGGAACAATTTAATAGTGCTCAGTTCCAGACGATGGCTCTTTTTCAATATTGGATTGGAAATTCGGATTGGAGTGCTATCTTTGGACGGAATATAAAAGTGTTGGAGAAGGACGGTCAATTGATCGCCATCCCCTATGATTTCGATTTTTCTGGAATGGTAGATGCACCATATGCCGTTCCAAATACTAATTTTGGACTTACTTCCATTAAGCAAAGAGCTTATCTGGGCTTTAAAAAAAATGCAGAGGAGCTGGAAACTACCATTAAGCAATTGACCGCTATGCGATCTACTTTGAAAAAAGTAGTTAAAGGTCATGAGCTACTTGGCCGTAGCATAAGAAACAAAACTTGGGCTTATTTGAATAGCTATTTCAATGATCCTAGAGAAATTGCTTTTGGAAAGAAAGTAGAAATTCAGCCATCTATTGTTGGCGAGACAGCCGCAACAATAAGTGCAGAGAAATAGCACTGAGCTCTTTTCAAATACACTAAGATTTAGAGATGAAGTAAACAGGTGATACTGTTTACTTCATCTCGTATTTTAAGTGTTTATCGAATTTCACTTTGCAAAAACCGAAACACAAATCACAATGACAAATAATATGGTGCAACCACTACAAACCTTACAATTGGATACTGAAAAAAATAAAAAGAAGAAAAAAATAAGTAGGGAGACGATTAATGTTATTCGTACCACTCAGCGAAATAACATTGACCTTACCGCTATTGCTGATAACAAAGCAAATGTTTTGTTATCTCTTAATGCTTTGATCATCACAGTAGTGGTGCCTTTGGTATTGGGTAATATAGACTTTGTAATAGAACGATATCTTTATATACCACTCGCTTTATTAGGTGCTACCTGTTTTGGTACCATCTTTTACGCCGCTAAGGTTTTGAAACCTACGGACTTTGATGCCATGCGAGCGGAAATTGAAAAAAAGATGCCTGCCAGTCCTTTCTTTTTTGGTAACTTTTACAAAATGGATGTGGAGGAGTATTTTGCATCTATAAAAGGATTGATGACTGACTCTTCTATGGTGAAATTACATGTAGCACAGGATCTTTACTATATCGGTCGTCGATTAGGAAAGAAAATGAATTGGATACGGACTGCTTTTGATGTATTTACGATTGGGGTGTTTTTGACTTTGATGGCTTTTGTAGTTGTATTGTTGTTAAAATAATTTTTGATCGCGTAGCCAGCCTGTCGGCGTCAATTGGTAAAGTTTGTTTTGGAAATGGTGTAGTACTAAAATTGTATCTCAAAGCGAGTCCATTCTCCGACAGTTTCCAGAGAAAAGATAGCCCTATGTTCTACCAAAATATCCCGTATTAAAGTAAGTCCAACGCCTTGTCCGGTCATCTTTGTGCTGAAGAAAGGCGTAAATAATTGGGGCGCAACTTCGGGATTGATGCCACTTCCATTATCAGATATAACAATTCGCGCACGAGGAGAGGCAAAAGTCTCCAGACGAATGATTCCTGTTTCTGCTTCGATGGCTTCCATTGCGTTTTTGATAATGTTGACTAAGGCTTGCTCGATTTGTTTGGGGTCAAGCGAAATACGGATGGGGGAGGAGCTTAACTCTTGTTGGAAGACGATATTTCGTTCCTTGGTTTGTGGCGATAGTAGCGCGATGATGCTTTTGGATATTTCGTTCAGGTCACAAAGTTCGAACTTAGGTTTTGGTAATCGAACCACAGCTGCAAAGTTGCTCATAAACTGATTCAAGCTATCATTTCTTTCGACAGCAGCTTCCAGCGCTTGTTGAATGTCCGGGTCTAACTTTACATCCGAATCTTCATTATAATCCAGGGTCGTATTCAGAATAGAATTGATGGCACCGATAGAGTTATTTACCTCGTGGGCCATCATGCGAATGACTTTTCCGTAGGCTCTTTTCTCAGCAGCAAGGATTTCCTTAGACAATTCCTGAAGTAAAATAAATTTTTTATGGAAGCCTCTGTGCATGAACTCGGAGACTTCGCATTTGTATTGTTCGATCCCTTTATGTTGTAAGATACTGGCTTTCCCGGATGGCAAGGTTGCTATTTGTTGTAGTAAAGGATGGTCGATTTCCGCGATGTTCTGATTTAGCCATTCCTTTTTCCATTGTAGTAATTCGGCGGCTTTTGGATTTACTTCTGAGATGCGATTGTCGTAATCTAACAGTATGATTCCGGCAGGGGAAGCTTGTATTAATTTTTCTAAAAAGTAATGCTGTTCTTCTACTTGCGTACGTTCTTTCCGGATGCTGTCAATCATTTCGTTGTAGACATTGATGAGCTTATCCATTTCATTAGAACCGGTGTTTATGAATTTGACATTGAAGTCTTTATCCCGGATGGCATCAGAGCCACTAGCTATAAAGTCGAGTGGTTTGATGAAAGAACGGTAGAGCAGATAAGAGAGAAATAAGGAAAAAATGATAGCGACTTCGGCAAGGAGAAAGTATAGCTTTTGATCTTCCAGAAGTAGGAATAGGAGGTAGCCAATCAGCGTGTGTATGATTATGATGAAGAGGGTGTATTTTACTTTTAAGGACATAAATGTTTTGAATAGGAACAACGAAAAATTTACTTAGGCCACTGCCATCATTTAGTTAAAGCTAAAAGACTTAAGGAGAGTGATTTAGCTAAATGATGGAGTGTATAGTGGCCTAGATTATTTTTTGTGTAATACATATAGTAAATGGGCTAAGATTGTAGTCCTAATCCTTTCCCTCAATCCCATACTTCCCCAACCTCCGATACAAAGCGCTCCGCGTAATTCCCAAAGCTCTCGCCGTTGGACTAATCTTGTGATGGTGAAACGCCAGTGCTTTTTTTATCATCTGCAATTCCATCTCTTCCAAAGACATGCTTCCCACGGCTGGTAGACTGATTTTGCCTGTGCGCAGGTCACTTCCGGAATACTGTTGTTGAAAGTCTTTAATCGTTAACGTATTTTGAACACTGATTAAAGCGGTACGTTCCACTAGGTTTTTCAGTTGACGGATATTTCCTGGAAAATTTTGATTTTGCAACCAGCCCAAGGCTTCTCGGTCTATCTTCAAAGGGCGGTCATATATTTCGCTGAGGTTGTTTATGAAAAATTTAGCCAGCAATGGAATATCACTACGCCGTTGCACTAAAGTCGGGATTTGAATTTTAATTAAATTAATACGGTAATACAAATCCTCCCGAAAGGTGCCCTCTGCCACCATCGCCTCTAGGTTTTTATTGGTTGCGCTAATGACTCGGATGTCAATTTTTTTCGTTTGACTGCTGCCCAAAGGCTCAAAAGTTTGTTCCTGCAAAACTCGAAGCAATTTGACCTGACTACTCAATTCTAAGTCCCCAATTTCATCCAGAAAAATCGTCCCGCTGTCTGCCATTTCAAAGCGCCCAATCCGATCGGCGAAGGCATCCGTAAACGCTCCTTTTTTATGACCAAACATTTCGCTCTCGAAAAGGGAAGAAGAAATACCACCTAGGTTCACTTTTATAAATGGATTATTATTACGCGAGCTTTCGTAATGGATAGCCTCTGCAATCAATTCCTTCCCCGTTCCGCTTTCGCCATTGATTAAGACAGAAGCATTGGTTTTACTTACGCGCTGTGCTGTTTCTAAAAGACTTTTAAAAGCGGTTTCTTCTCCTATGATGTGTTCAAAGAAAGTGGCCCTACTCTCAGCAGTACTGTTCTTTTTATATAATTCCAACAATGTGTTTACAGTGTTTAGTAATTGCTTGTTGTCCCAAGGTTTAGCGATAAAGTCATTGGCACCCAGTTTCATTCCCTGCACGGCGAGTTGTACCGTTGCCCAACCCGTTATCAAAATAATCGGCGTCTTCTTTTGTGCTTCCCGAATCCGCTGCAACATTTCCAAGCCTTTTTTACCAGAAGTCTCTATTGCAAAGTTCATATCGAGAATTATCAAATCCGGTTGGAAGGTTTCCAATGTTTCAAGAGCCTCCTTCGGTTGATGTACAGCCGTACAGTTTGCCCCAATCCGTTTCAGTAATAAACTGATGGAAGTGCAAACCGTTCGGTCATCGTCAATTATTAAGATTTTAGAATTCTTCATTTACTTTTCGTTAATCGGAAAATTGGTTGATTCGTTAATTGGTGCGTTTGTTTGGTTGAATAGTTAAATAGTGAATTGGTTAATTAGTCCACTCAGTTCGCGTTTGGTTAAAAAATGAACCAGACCGTTCCTGTCAGGCGGGTTGGTTAATTGGTACGCTTACTTCGAAAAATCTTTGCGCCCTTTGTGGTTAAAAAAACTTCGAGCAAAGCGAGAAGCAAAACGTAGCGCTCCGTAGCGTCGTAGCGGTTACCATCATCAATCCTCATGTAAAGCCAAAGCTGGATGTATCCCTGCCGCTTGCCGACTTGGATAAAAAGTACAAACCAACACCACTACTATAATAATCCCCATAGCCGCGGCCATCGCATAATAATAGTTGCTATTTTCGATATCTACTAATTTTAACCATGGAAGTTGTGCCGCGAAAAACAAACCTACTAGAATACCAATTAAAACGATGGCCATGACCTCGCCTATGAATTGGAAAGAGATGTCGCCAGTAGTTGCTCCGATGGCACGGCGCAGCCCAACCTCTCCCTTTCGTTTATTGATGTTGTACCAAACAACGCCGAACAGACCGAGTGCAATATTAATGATTAAGAAAGTGCAAATACCAAGTAGCGTGATGATGGGTACCCAGGTTCCTTTGCTGTCCTGTTCCCGTTTTTGTTCCAGGTGCTGGATAGCAAAGTCGTTTTTTTTCATGATGTCCTTAATAGCCTTCCCGATTTTTTGTTCCACCGCAGGAGTGGGGTCTCCTTTTAAACGTATTTGCAAACCCGCAGAATCATTGATGTGGCCGGGCTGATAGACCATCACTATCGCGTCTTCTGCTGTAAATTCTCCGTTATAGCGATAGTGGTCTAGAATACCGACGACCTTATTATCTGCTCCAGAAATATGGAAGAGGCTATCTATAATGGGCTTATCTTTTAGATATTTATCTTTGAAAACCTGATTGATCACAACTGGAGTGGACTTCGCTCTGATGTCGTCTTCATTGAACCAACGGCCTTCCGTAATATTTAATCCGGCAACTTTATCGTAGTTTTCGTCTCCAAAAAAAAGATGCGTCTCGATCATAAAGCCATTATGATCATGACTTGTAGACCAAGTGTTATTACCCAATGGAGCTACGAATCCGGTGAAAGTTGCTGCTTCAATTTCGGGAAACGTTCTTAATTCTTTTAATAAACGAATTTTGCTATCTGCAATAAATGTTGAATCTGCATCTGGATCAGAATCGTATAAAATTGTAATCAAAGTGTTTTGTGTATTGTACCCTAATGGCTGTTGGTAAACACGCAGATTGTAAATTACGAGTGTGAAAACGGCAAACAAAACCAGAAAGGCCAAAAATATTTCCAAGAAAAGTAGGAAGTTACTTCTCTTTTTATTCCAAATTAAAGTGAAGATATGCTTGATCATTATATGATTTGTTTGAGGGCGTTAACAATGGCTAATTTCGACATGCGGTAAGCCGGAATGACACCGGATAGAATACCGAAGAAGAAGCAGATGATTAAACTGATAAAGAAGATTTTGTAGCTAAAGATCAGCGTAGAGTTTTCCAGTATCTGGCTGTCATTAATAATATGGATGAGTATCAGCGCAAAAACAAAACCGATGAGTCCGCCAATAAATGTAAGCACAATGTTTTCAAAAATAAACTGATATAGGATGTCTTGTGAAGTGGCGCCAAAAGACTTGCGTACACCAATCTCCGCAGAGCGTTCCATGATGCGGCTGATGTTAAGGTTGATTAAATTTAAAGTAGGCAAAAGTACAAACAGCGAAAGCAATCCGATGAGTGCCCATTTCAAAATGAAAATACTATCCTTCGGGTCTTCTTTATAATACACCCTCTTGGCATACGCTTCTAAATCTGTTGCACTTTTTACAGAAATTCGATTGTATTCTTCTGGTTTCAATAAAGGAACCTGACTCACCTTTTTGTCTATTTCAGACCGTATTAGTTCAGGGCTTTCGGCACTACCTCCTAAAAAAACAGCGGCGAATGATCCTTTATAATTATCGTCATAGGTCATTTCCTTCGGCATGGCAGTACAGGGGAAATAAACATCTGCCATGACGTAATCTCTATAGTTTCTAGGGGTTTCCACGACTCCTATTACGGTGAAATTCTTGCCATCTAAAAGGATTTTCTTTCCCATTGCTGGCTGGTTTTTACCAAAACAACCATCACGTGTTTTTGTTGTTATAACAGCAACCTGTGCTGCATTATCCACTTGCTGTTTTCGATATGGTTGTCCCTCCAGGAAATTGAAATCAAAAATATCCCAAAAGTTTTCATCTGTATGAATGCCGGAAAGTGTAAGTTTATTATTATTCAAAAATAAGTCATAAATCCCTCCGGGGCTGTAAAAGCTATATTGCTGCACGTGAGGTATATCGCGTAGGTATTTATCCAGAAAAGGATAGCTCGGAGAAGAATTGGAAGTAGACCTGCTATTTTCGCCGTAAGTGTAAGTGGTGTCATAAAGCATTAGTCCGTCCTGCTTCACACTGTCTATTACTCTTGTTGTATCCGGTGCCATGAGTTGCAGAGAAACTTGAGAAAGAAAAAGCATATTATCCTTCAAGGTCATTGGCGCATTCGTTCCCAATTCGGTATTCAGAAAAGAAGTAATTACCATTAATATGGTCAATGTGAAGCTGATGCCAAAGAGGCTAATGAAGGTGAAGAATTTTCTTCGACCCAGGACTTTTATGGCGAGTTTTAGGTAGTTTTTTAACATGATTTTTTTGATAGTTTATTCTTAAATAATTCAGTAGTGTTTACTAGGTCTACTGCACTTGCGATCCATCAAACAACCTCACCAATCGATTCGTCTTTCTGGCCATAGTTTCATCATGCGTCACCATTACAATAGTTGTTTTCTCCTCCTGATTGAGTCGTAACAAAATATCCATGATTTCATTTCCCATTACAGAGTCAAGGTTTCCAGTAGGTTCATCTGCTAAAATGATTTTAGGTTTTCCAACAATAGCTCTTGCGATTGCCACTCGTTGTTTCTGTCCTCCAGAGAGTTGCCCAGGGAAGTGTTTCATTCTGTTTTTTAAACCCACTTGTGACAATGCTTCTTCAGCTAGTCGGCGTCGCTCTGATCCGCTGATGTTTTTGCGGTAGAGCAACGGGAGTTCGACATTGTCTACCACCGATAAATCATTGATCAAATGAAAACTCTGAAAAATAAATCCCAGGTTCTGATTGCGAAAGCGCGCAATTTCTTTTCCCTGATATTGCTTAATGGTTTCGTTGTTGATTTCGATGGTTCCGTCGGAAGGTTCGTCAATCAAACCCATAATGTTGAGCAAGGTACTTTTGCCGCAGCCCGAGGGGCCCATTACCGATAGGAATTCCCCTTCGGCCACTTCAAGGTTGATGTTGTTCAAAGCCAAGGTTTCAATGGACTTTGTGCGGTAGACTTTGTTGATGTTTTGTAATGTTATCATTGTTATAGCATTTTCTTGGAATGAATAGAGGAAAAGGTAATCGCAACGGCGCAACGAAAGCGCAACGAAGGGAGTTCCGTTAGTTTTATATAAGTATTACACAAAAAATAATTTCCAAATCGGGATTTAATTTTCGTTGTCACTAAGCATTGGCGAATGGCTAAAAGCGATTGTTAATTTATCGATCCGACAAAACCCGCCAGCCGTCCCTTTGCTTCCCAGTACTCCCGTACCGTTCTTGTATATTGTCGTTGTGCCTGGTCTTTTTCTCGTTGCGCCAATGTCAACTCCGTGATGCTGATTGATCCAAGGACGTAACTTTCTTTTGTAATTTCAAAACGCTCTAAAGCAATTTTTTGAATCGATTCTGTTAGCTCCAAATCTTGAATCAAAAAATTCACTTCCTCTGCGGTTTGTCGCACGGTTGTTTCAAAAGTTCGTTTTTGTTGTGCTACTGATCGCTGCGTAAAATCGTGCTGTGCTTGTGCAATTCCGACCTGGGCTTTCCGTGCCCCCCAGTCCAAAATCGGCACGGTTAATTGCAGTTGTGCAAACTGTTCCTGTTTAGGATCGTTATAGATGTCACCTATTTTTTTGGAAGATCTAACCAAACCGAAAGAGGCGTTGATATCTACTTGTAGGCCACTTTCTCTTTTTGCTTTTTCCAAGTCACGATTCACTTCCAGCAGCATTCGCTGTCGCGAAATGGGATCGTGGTGATTAGTAAGTGCTTTTTGTAGTGCCGTTGTTGGATCAATAATTTCTTTGTTCACTTCCTCTGGGAAAACAGGCTGAATCGCTTCTTCATTATAAGGACGTCCTAGGAAATCATAGATCGCGGCAGAAGCATAAAAAACGGACTGTTCTGCTCTGCGCCTAGATTGTTGTGCAGAGATTAATTCCAGTTGTAATTGTTTTAAACCTCCTTTAGAAATACGCCCCAAAGACAAACGCTCCTCTGCTATTTCAAAAAGCTGTTGATTACTTTCCTCATTGTTTTTTGCAATCTCAGCTTCCTGATATGCCACCAGTAAATCAAAGAATAGGGTAGTGGCTGTTGTTTGAATTGCAAGAAGGTCTACATTAAATTTTTTCTGCGCCTCGGTTTGTTTTATCGGTTCCAGTTTCTTGTCCCATTTCATGGAATTGAATCCGAACAGCGGTTGGTATAAGCCAATTTGAATAGGGTTCCCATTGTATAGTTTCGTATCGTTTTCAAAATCGTCAAATCGTTGGAGGCCAGAATTCAGAAATACGGTTCCTCCTGTTTGGGGGATATTCTGGACAAGAGATAAGCCTAGTGTAGAGTTATTGTTACGAATGGGTTGAAATTGAATGGTTCCATCCGGCTGTACAATCTCTCTGAACGTTCTGGCGAAGTTTGGAAAATTAGCAGATGCGGAAAGGTTTGGCTTTAAGCCTGCTTTGTATAGTTTGTAATTCCAATCCGCTTGTTTGATATCTAACTGCGCCTCTTGTGCGGCTATATTTTGCTGAGTGGCCATTTCCAAAAAATCAGTTAGAGACAGTTGCTCAATGGATTGTGCATTTCCATTTGTGCTAATAGAAACGAAAGCCAAACAAAAGAGAGG
>JBLHRR010000149.1:0-14537 GCA_047626155.1 Saprospiraceae bacterium
CGGTTTCCGGCCGACCGTACCATTCTATTTGAAATAACCTCTAATACTTAGCAGTCTTTCCTTAAGAGGTTGACTTACTAAATAACAACAGTGTTAAACGGTATTGAGAAGGAAAAGGTACGCGCCGCCTGCTGTTTATAAACTGGATTCAGCTGACAAAGTATTGCGTATTTGGACACTGCAAAATTACGAACTATTTGGTGGCCTACAAAAATAATTTACCTTTCATTCTTTTGGCTAATAATTCCTTTTCCCTATATTCGCTGCAAACCTGTCTAAAAATAGATTTATACTACAATACTAAGTAGTTAAATACCAACCCAAATTAATTTATTCCAACAGCATTTACATTACCAGTATAACTGTATCTTCGAAACTAAATGATTGCATTAGCCTTGTAGTTACGTCCTACTAGGCGATACAAGTATATAGCAACTTAACCCTAATACCCAATATCAATCGGACTCTGATTAATAAAAACATACTACTAACACTACTCCTTTTTTGCAGCTTTCAACTTTTTAGCCAAATCGAAATAGATCGGGGCCCTTACCTTCAACAAGGTGTTTCCGTAGCAGAAGCTTTTATTCAATTTACGGTAGATAACAACGACAATAGCAATCCCTATCACCTAACGATACATGGTCAGTTAAATACAAGCCCTGCCGTTTTCACAAATTCCAATAACAATATTAGTAACCGAACGCTGACCAGCACCAATATCAATTGGTCTCCTGAAGAATGGGAAAACGATGGCGACTCGGGCCCTGCTCAACGCAGTACCAATATTGGCCCCCTTATTCAGGAAATTGTTAATCAACCTGGTTTCGATCAGAATAGTCCTATTGTCCTAATCATTTCTGGAGAGGGACTTCGACAAGCCATCATCTCCCATGAAGAAGATGATGCAACAGCTGCGGAGCTTTGTCTGGGTGTTTATGAATCAGCAACGATTCAAGGCCTGAGTAGCAAAGAGGAGAACAAAGATCTTTTGCAAAGAAATGGTGAAGCCCTATTCTAGGGAAAAGAGCAATCTTATTTCTCCCTATTTAACCGTTTTTCCTAACCCAGCTAAAACAGCCATAACCGCTTCTTTCAATATGCTTAATGATGGCCCTGCAGTCTTGAATATTTCGGATATGCACGGTCGGATTCTACTTAAGGAACAAAGCCTACTTCAAAAAGGGCCAAATCGTATTACTATGGCCCTTACTGGTTTGCCAAATGGGGTTTATTTTCTAACTTTGTCCACAAGTTCAGAGCAAAGGGTAACGAAATTCAGCATTTTGAACTAGTTCCAACATTCTACCAGCCTTTACCGTATAAAATTCCTGGGGTGCCCTGAGGCATTCAACAGGAGTGACTTTATTTTATCTAAATATTTTACTTATCCCCTTCATTTATAACTAAATGATAATCAGACGGTTAGTGATTAATTATTGTTTTAAACAGCAATTAGCGAATGACTTGGCATAGCTTTTTAAGTAAACTCTCTATTCCTAAGGAATGTAGAATAAATCAGAATCTAAGCAACTACGAAAAATTAACTTTCCAAATTGGAAATAAGTCGGAAAGTTATTTTTTGTGTAATTACTAAAAATAAGATATTCTTTCTAATGAGTAAAAAAGCAATAGTAACCGGAGGAGCCGGCTTTATCGGTAGCCACTTGGTAGACGGATTAGTTGCCGCAGGTTGGCACGTTACGGTCATAGATAATTTTGATCCTTTTTATGATGAATCCATAAAGAGAACAAATGTCGATAGCTATATCGATCATCCGAATACGCGTTTGATAGAAGTGGACATCAGAGATTATGCTGCCTTAGAAGAAGCCTTGACTGACAAATATGATGTTATCGTTCATTTGGCTGCCAAGGCCGGAGTGCGTCCTTCTATTCTCGATCCAGTTTTGTACCAATCTGTTAATGTATTGGGTACGCAGAATCTGTTAGAGCTGAGTAAGAAATTAGAGATCAAGCAATTTGTTTTTGCCTCTTCCAGTAGTGTCTATGGCGTGAACCCAGAGGTTCCCTGGTCGGAAGACGATTATGTATTGCAACCGATTAGTCCATATGCGAGTTCGAAGATTAGTGGGGAATTGTTAGGGCATGTTTACTCGAAACTTTATGGCATTCGCTTTATCGGTCTGAGGTTTTTCACGGTTTGTGGTCCGCGCCAACGTCCGGATTTAGCGATTCATAAGTTTGCCAAAAAGATCATGTCTGGGGAAGAGATTCCTGTTTTTGGAGATGGTACCACCCGGCGTGACTACACTTATGTGAAAGACACGGTAGCGGGTATCATTAGTGCAATGTCTTACGAAGACAGCCCTTATGAAATCATAAACCTAGGTAATAACAGGACAATTACATTAACGGAAATGATTGAGACCATTGAAAATTCTTTTGGCAAAAAAGCCATCATCAATCGTCTTCCAATGCAGCCAGGTGATGTACCTAAAACCTTTGCGAATATCACTAAAGCGCAAAAATTACTCAACTATAATCCAACTACGCCTTTTGAAACCGGGATAGATTTGTTTAGAGATTGGTTTTTAGAAACACAGATTCCAGCGTGATTTAACTTAAACTTTAACCTCCCACTATTTAGTGCTTAACTTCCCACTACTTAGTGTAACTTTTAAGTGTTAGTTATTAACTGCTAAATCCCACTATCGCGACTTCGGAGATTAAACGATCAATCAGAAATAAAAAGAACAGCTACAACAGAAACCTGCGGGTCTCTGTAAAATCAAGAACAGATGAAATATAAAGAATTCCTGCTACTACTTCTCTCCATTTTTTTCCTTTTCCAGTTGCAGTCTTGCGTAAAGTACAAAGAATTGGTATCCTTGAACAGGATGGATAATCAGGAAGAAACCAAGAGTGGTAAAACACTTTATGAGTCTGAGGTCTACCCTTTTCAGGCACATCTCATTCGGCCTTATGATCAGTTGATGATAAAGGTCAATGCAAATGAAGGAAGTACAGAACAATTCATAAACAAAGAGAATTCTTATCAGAGAGAAATCCGTTTCGATCCTCCGGCGCTTTATTTCAATAGCTATAGTGTGGATGAGCGAGGCTATATTTACCTTCCAGAGATTGATTCCGTATATGTGAAAGATCTGACCGTAACACAGCTGAAAAGAAAGCTGGATGCAGCTTACAAGGATTATTTGAAGTATGCTTCTACTTCCGTAAAATTGGCTAACATGCGTTGCACCTTTATCGGAGAAGTAAACAACCCTGGGGTTCACTATTTCTATTCAGAGAAAACAACGTTGTTGGATGCTGTTGGTTTAAGTGGTGATTTTACAGATTTCGCCAGTCGGACAAATGTGAAATTGATACGTACGCTTCGAGATGGAAATACCAAAACTGTTTATCTGGACTTGACAACTTATAACTTTGTATATACCGAATACTATTACATTAGTCCGGATGACATTGTGTATGTAGAGCCGGTGAAAGCAAAGTCTTTTGATGCCAGTTCGAAGGCCATTGGGGTGGTCCTCTCTGCGATTTCTACACTGGCCTTGATTGCTAACCTTATTCTTAGATAAGATCTTATTAATAAAAATAAAAACCCGAGACATGGAAATCACGTCTCGGATTTTTTATTTTAATTGACAATTTGATTTTAAACAATTAACCTGCCGTCACCAGCGAATACAATTTGAAGCGCATCGGGCTCACTTCCACAAATTGAAAAGTCACGGAAGACTCTGTCTGATTTTCTTTCCCTTCATCCGTTATATAAAGCACCATCATGGTTTTTATCTTTTTATTAGCAGGTACGTTTAATTGATCTGCGACCTGTTGGTTTTTCGTAGCAAAGTCTGACATGTTATCCGTTTCTGCAAAGGTCGCTCTGGCCGTAGCATCAAATATTTTGGAAAAATGTTTACTAAAACTCGCTTTGCTAATCTGCTTCCCATCGTTAAAAACTTCAGAACCTTTTAGTGGAAATTCAATGTGACTTACCAAGGTTTCCACGTCACCTTCCTTTACTGCCTTTTGAAAAATTGGCCAAAAGGCCCGCCAGTCTTTTGAGGCTTCATCTCGCTTTTCTGCTGTAGTCATTTCTTTTTTAACAGGCTCTTCTTTTTTTGGTTCTGTCTGACAACTTAGCGTAAAAACTAGTGTAAAGAGCAGCCAGAAATATCGTGTTTGTAACATACGTAATATTATTGTTTTTTTTTAAAAACTTCAAACCTCCTTAGCTGCCAATTTGAACATTGAATATAAAATTGCGCTCGGCTATTTGAATATAATAAATAATTCCGCGCAAAGATAGGATATTCTTACTAAGACATGGTTACAGACTATTGACCTCCCTTGATTAAGGGCCTAACTTATCCTGTATTCTGCTTAGTATTAAATCAACAATAATGTGTTAGTCCTAAAACATGTAAAATGTCCACAAATAGCTGTGCTTTAACCGTTTTCAAATAAAACCCACCGACTCGATAGTCTTGAAATTCATTCCATTATTTTAGGACACAGCAATACAAATATGCTTCACCAGACAGCCTGGCGGATTCCTGGGACATACACAGAGATGCTTTTTATTCGAAGACGGATGGGAACTTGATTTGGAGATTATTGATGAATAATATTGGTATTGTGCCTATTTTGAATATTACTTTTGGGGTGGCTTTGTAGGGGCGATATTTTCCCTAACTTCACCTCATCAAATCACCCAACATAAAACAGCCACATGACCACCAAGTTACGCTACCTCCTACTCTGCTTAATTTACGCCATTACCCTCCCTGCTCAAAAAATAGACGTTAGCCAATTAGAAGGTTTAAAAATTAGAAACATTGGCCCCGCAGGTATGAGTGGCCGAGTTACCGCTATTGATGTAAATCTTAAAAATCCACAAATCATTTTTGCAGGTACGGCTTCTGGCGGGGTTTGGCAAACAGAAAACGGGGGCATCTCCTGGAAACCCGTTTTTGATGAAGCGCCTTTACAATCTGTTGGTTCCATTGCTATTAATCAGAAGAACCCGGCAGAAATTTGGGTAGGAACCGGAGAAGGGAATCCCAGGAATTCACACAACAGTGGAGATGGTATTTATAAAAGTATAGATGGTGGAAAAACATGGATGGATATGGGGCTCAAAAACACCCGCCTGATTCATCGTATTATAATTGACAAAGAAAATTCTAACACAGTGTATGCGGGTGTGCTTGGTTCTGCCTGGGGCCCATCCAAAAATCGGGGCGTATACAAAACTACCAACGGCGGAACAACCTGGAAAAAGATTCTGTACATCGGCGAGGAAATTGGTGTAGCTGATATGGTCGTCGACCCTTCCAACCCCAATAAACTCCTTGTCGCCATGTGGGAATTTGGTCGTAAACCTTGGACCTTCAACTCTGGCGGAAAAGGCTCCGGCATGCACCTCACTTACGATGGCGGAAAGACTTGGAAAAAGATAACACCTAAAGAAGGATTGCCAAAAGGCGAACTGGGAAGAATGGGACTTGCATTTGCACCTTCCAAACCTAACATTGTGTACGCATTGGTAGAAGCCAAAGAAAATGCTTTTTACAAATCGACGGACGGTGGCGAAAAATGGAAAAAAATGGCGACCGATGACAAGATCGGAAATCGCCCTTTTTACTACTCGGATATTTTTGTAGATCCACATAACGAAAATCGCATCATCAGCATACACTCTGTTATAACAAAGAGTGAGGATGGCGGAAAAACATTTGAATCTTTCGTAGGATGGAATGTCCATCCGGATCACCATGCCTTTTGGATACATCCAGACGATCCTAATTTCATGATTGATGGTAATGATGGTGGTTTGAATATCAGTTATGATGGTGGGCAGAATTGGCGCTTCGCTGAAAACCTTCCACTTGCACAATTTTACCACATTGATTACGACATGGAAATTCCCTACAACATCTGTGGAGGTATGCAAGACAATGGTTCTTGGGTAGGGCCTAGTTCTGTTTGGAAAAGAGGCGGTATCCGAAATTCGGATTGGCAGGAGGTCCTCTTCGGCGATGGTTTCGATGTGGCTTTGCGCCATGATGATTCCCGCTATGGTTGGGGAATGTCGCAGGGAGGTTACCTCAGCTATTTTGATCGTCTGACGGGACATACGCAATACATTCGCCCGGCTCATCCGGATGGAGAGAAGTTGCGATTTAGCTGGAATGCTGCCTTGGCAAAAGTTCCGAATACATCTTGTGGCATTTACTATGGAAGTCAATATGTACATAGAAGTTTGGACTGTGGACAAAGCTGGGAAATCATTTCTCCTGATTTGACAACCAACGACAGTACCAAACAGAAACAAGATGAAAGTGGCGGACTCACCAAAGACGTTACTGCTGCAGAAAACTTCACCACCATCCTCGCGATTGCGCCAAGCCCTGTAGACAAAGACGTCATCTGGGTTGGTACGGATGATGGCAATTTGCAACTGACAACTGACGGTGGAAAGAACTGGAAAAACATAACAAAAAAATTACATGACTGTCCAAAAGGTGCCTGGGTTCCGCAAATCGAAGTGTCCAAAAAGAATGCAGGCGAAGCTTTTGTTATTGTCAATGATTACCGCCGCAACAACTGGTCGGCTTATGCTTACCACACTACTGATTTTGGCGCAAGCTGGAACCGCATCGCAGACGACCTTAAAGTAAAAGGACATTGCCTTAGCATTGTTCAAGATCCTGTTGAAGAAAATTTACTCTTCCTTGGCACAGACTATGGTTTGTACTTTACGATTGACAAAGGAAAAAACTGGAACAAATGGATGAAGGACTTCCCTTCCGTTTCCACCCGTGATCTAAAAATACATGAGCGTGACCATGACCTTATTGTCGGTACTTTTGGTAGAGCCGCTTGGATCATGGATGACATTCGCCCTTTGCGCGAATTAGCCCGTAGTAACGGAAATGTATTGTTGAAAGAATTCAAAGTCTTTGAGGCGCCCGATGCTTGGCTAGCGGATTTCCGTTCCATCAATGGTACCCGGTTCATTGCCGACGGGACTTATCGGGCAAGAAATAGAACCACCAGTGCTATGGTTACCATTTGGAATAAAGCGCCAAAAAAGAAAGAAGAAATCAAAAAGGATAAAAAGAAAAAGAACGATAAAAAAGAGAAAGAGGAAGTTGACACTGAAAAGGACAAAAAGAGCAAATATAAAAAAGACAAACTCTATGTACAGATTTTCAATGAATCCCAAGATACCATTCGTAGTTTTTCCGAGAAGATAGACACGGGTATGGTGCGCATTACCTGGCGACTAAATCGGGACGGCATCCACTTCCCTTCTTACCGTGATGTAAAGCCAGACAGTGACCCTCCTGGTGGGCCGTCTGTTTTACCTGGTCGTTACAAAATGGTTTTAAGGTATAATGATAACATTGATTCTACTTACGTAAATGTAAAGATGGACCCTCGTTCTAACAGTACACTTTCAGACCTTAAAGCGGAAGATACCGCCATTAATGATTTTTATAAATTCGTAAAGAATACGACTACTGGATTTGAGCATTTGAAATCTGCGAAAAAGACCATCAAATTGGTCAACAGCCAAATGGTAAATGCTCCAGATAGTACAAAGGAAAATATCAAGAAATTAGGAACGGCCATGCAAGATAGCATCAAACAACTCATGAAATTATACACTATGCCACAAGGGCTGAAAGGGATCCAAAGAAGTTCGGAAAATTTGACTTCTTATATTTGGGGCGCTTATTCTTATCTACGCGCTTCTGATGGAGAACCGAATCAGATGGCGGAGTTTGCCACTAAAAAAATGAAGAAGGAGGCCGCGGTTGTCATTGAGAAAGTTAATGGCTTTTTTGCTACGGACTGGAAGGATTATCAAAAGACAGTAGAGGATGCCAAAGCTCCTCTGTTTAAAAGTATTGAAATAATTGAACTGGAATAATTTAGCTTACTTATAGGTATTTTCCTGTATAATTCTTTCTCGTAAAACGTTAAATATTAATCTACTTTGACGAATAAAATAGTTCTTTATTTTATTCTTCAAAAAGCAACATCAATACGTGCACAATATGTTTATTAAAACCCTTAGCAACATAAGATTTTACTTATCTTTGCGGCCCTTATTAACTTTTAAAACATTTACATGCGCTTATTAAAAAACAGCTTATTATTGGCCACACTACTTATCGTTGGCCTATCTTCTTGTAAAAAAGACGATTGCGAAGCTCCTGTTATTTCAGAAAACATCATTGGAACTTGGGAAGGAAAAACAACAGGTGAAGAGGCAGAGTTTAAAGCTGACGGTACGATGGTTGATCCAAATGGTGCCGTTCTTGAAGGGGCAACTTCTTTTGTAGTAGATAGTACTACCCTCAAGGTAACCGCTACAGAAAGCGGTTCGTCTTTTTCCATTAATTATGATGTTACTCAAAACGAATGTGATGAAATAAAACTTTCTGTTCTAGGTATTGAAGAGACCTTTACTAGAAAATAGTAACCATTCATTCTTACATAAATCCATTCCAATGTGATATTGGAGTGGATTTATTAGACTTTATTCCAAATAGGTTCGTATGAGGAAACTAACAGCTACGAACCATCAACTAACAACAGAATAAAGTCTATTAATTTAAAAATTTCTATTAGACTTTATTTCAAAACATTCTACCACTAAGGCTGGTTACTTACCTGGTTTTCGGAGTCAAAACGCATAAGGCTAAACAACCGAAACCTCCACTCCACAACTCACCTCAACCTTCTCATTAGGCAACAAAACCGTCAACCCTTCGCCATTATTAAAAGCATCCACATTACAAGTCATTGGCTCCAAAGCTATGGCATGCCGATCTGGATGTGTAAAAACCTGCACGTAGTTAAATTGGTTCACACCCAATCGTTGCCAAAAACGTAATCTCATTGTTTCTGACTCTAATAATACCTCTGCAAATTTATTGTTATTTTTTTGGTCAAAGGTGAAACAGTTATCTAAAATAGTAGCGCCTATCTGCTTACCTAAATTAAATTCATCATATTCATAGCGCTTACCTGTTGGAATCATCTGTTGATCTATTCCAATCATTTCGGAAGGAGACATTTTCATCTTTAGCTTTCCGATGTCGTCTCCAATTTTGAAATAAGGATGCCAGCCCAACCCGACGGGGATAGCTTCAAAACCGTCATTATAAAAGGCCATACGGATAGAAAACTTCCCGCTGGATTTTAATTGATATTGTATTTCAAAAGTGAAAGGAAAAGGATAAGCGGCCAGCTCTCCGTTGTATTCATAGCGGCAAGTGATACTTCCTTGCTGTGAATCTGTCTGCGTTTTAATCACCTCATAAGCTTTGTCCAGGCCAAAACCATGCAGTGCATTTCCAGTAATGGAATCATTTATAAAAAAAGAATAGGCATCGTTATTCCAGATATAGCGTCCACTTTTTAACCGATTAGGAAAAGGCAACAAAACGCCGCTCTTCATCCATTTGTAAGCCAGCATTTCATCTGAAGTCTGGTAGGTATCCAGGACGGAATGCCCTTTCAGTTGGAGATCAATTATCGTTGCGCCAAAGGCAGGAATTAGACTCAAACTATTTTGGCCATCAGAACTCTCTAGGGTTATTTTCTCAAAATTGCCGAATTGGCCTGCTACTATTCTGTACATTCCGCGAATATAATATACTTTATTCGGTTTCCGGTAACCGGCGTTCGGTATCCGGCGACCGTACCATTTTATATGGAATAAACACTAATTTTAATTAAGCATCAGCAAGTTCTCAATCATATCCGACATTCGTTGTTGTGCGGTATCCTTTGCAGAATTGAAATATACCTTTCCTTCCTTGTCCAAAATAAAGACATTGGGCAAACGCTTTACGTGGTATAATTTCGCGATTTTTGATTGGTAAACATTCCCGGAAGCAGCAATCAAGTGAATGCCATCAGCAGAGCCGGGAAGTATCTTTACAAAGTTGCGCCAATCTAAAGTATTCTTATCTAAAGAAACATAAACGAAGGCGACATCCTTTCCTTTAAATTTGGATTTCCATTGCTGACTGTTTCTCATTTGCATAACGCAAGGCGAACACCAAGATGCCCAAAAATCAAGATATACAATCTTACCTTTTAAATCCTGAAGGCTGACAGAACGACCAACTGCGTCCTGCAATTTAAAGTTAGGAGCAGTAGTACCATTCGTCAATCCTTTCGCTTCGTTATATGCTTGGCGCAATACATCGTTGTACGTTTCATTATCACTGGAAGCGATGAAGTCACGAATCTCAGGGCCGTTTGCTTTGGCCTTTCCTCTTTTACAAGCAATCGTAAACAGACGAGCTTTATAAAAAGCCAAGGCCTCATTATCTAAGTGTTGCTCTGCCAATTCTACCTTTGTAAATCCATTGTTTTCTGGAAGGTCAATCAAATAATCAAAGTACTGATCTAGGAAGTAAGTATATTGTTCGTAGGCGAGGCCATCAGGGTCAGAAACCTCTATCGTTTGTAGAAAGTCGTAATAATTTGCTGGCAGCGCCATTGGTGCTTCCTCGTCATGATACAAAGGATGCTCCCAAGGGTAATTCATCAATTGGTTGGCATACCAGTAAATTACTTCTGCTTTCGCTAAAGCGGCAAAATCGGATTCAAAGGAATAAGATTTTTCATAGTTCCCTAGAAACTCCATACGAAGCGTGCGCTGTTCTTCCATGTATACTAGAAACTCAGCGGGCGCTAAATTTTTCATCTGCTTCCTCAGGTCTTCATCTTCATTTTCAAATCTTTTTCGCTTTGCCAGTAAATAATTATTCGAGGTATTTCCCTTTCCAACAAAATGAAGTGTCTTATAAAAGTGAACAGCGTTAAAACGAATATTGAGCTGATCGCCCGGAGCCAGATATATCGGTGTTTTGCTTTCACCATAAGCAAGATAGCCCATTTGCGCCTGCCTTAAATTGACATCCAAATTGAAGCTATTATCCGGGTTTATTTTCAACTCCCGAACTTCTTCTATAAAAGTAATCGGATCACTATACAACACCAGCTTCAAGCCTTTCATGGTATTGTTTTCCAACTTGCCTTTCATAGATGCGAGTGAGCTGGGTCGATCTTCCGCTGGCAACGGAATGTTCACATACTCTGAAGGGCGGGCATTTATGGGCTTAGGTGCTTTTTTAGTAGGGCCCACAGCGGCGGCGGCTACTTTATCTTCTTTTTCCACAACAGGCCCTCCGCTTGCCTCTCTCTTTTTCTTTTCATACATTTCGTCCAACAATACTATCACATTTTCCGATACGCCCATTTCCCGACCGTGATCCAAAACATTTAGTTCGACCTCTTCCAGTCGATTCAGTGGTTTCAGTGGCCGCTCATTCACCACTACTACCCTACCCTTACGAACCGTCATAATTTCAGGTTCTGATATAATTCGATAGTTGGTAGCTCCATATTTCAGGTCTGGATTTTCAGTAGCTTTCGCAACAGCCAGCGTATGTCGTAGTGTTTGATCATACGATTTTATTGGATTTAAGAAATCAAAAGCCTTTACCTCTTTTTCCAATTCTTCTAGCGATAGATTTTGCGCGCGGAAATACAAATCATTAGCCAGTGTATAATACAATGCTTTTCCTTTTAGTTCTCTCAACGCCGTTTGCTGTCTCTTCTTTTCCGGTGTCACTATTGTAGTCGTATCTGCACTTATCTCTTTTTCAAACAATAAGCCTACGCCAATAGCCCAACCGATGTATCCATCTCCTGTTTTCACTTTATACCAGTAAGCTTCGTGCAAAGCCTCCTTGATCATGATCTTCGATTTGAAGGTAGACTTCTCACCTAGGTAACGCATTCTGTCTCCCTTTCTCACTTCAGTCACTATCGGTTGCTGTTCCGGTTGGCTCATGATAAACAAGCTCGGTACACTGACCAAAATATTTACCGCTTTTTCAGATGCAGCTTTCGGTTTTTCACTTTTAGTAGATTCTTCTTTGTACAAAAGATACTGATCTAAAAAGAAAAGATAATACGGATTAGAAGTAGCCCTATCATTGCTAACAACTAAATCTTCAAGGAATGTATAATAGCGCTCGGGCATTGTCCCCTGCACTTTTCCTTGGGCTACATAATGTTCCATCCGATAACGCAACAGGAAATAAGCCCACCAATAATCAATGTCGGCGGCAGCGTAGTACAGAAAACCTTCAGAGAATTTTTCCTTTCCAGGAAACTGATTGATGAATGACCATTTTTGTCGGCGCAGTCCATCCATATAACGACGAAAATCCATGGGCTCCCGCTGAGCCATTTCATAGAGTATGTTGACCTCATCCCAATGTCCATGTAGGCGATGGGCTTGTTGGAGATAGTAATTCTGTGTCGCTCCATTTCCTTCGATGACTAGCGTTCGATAAAAGTTATTTCCATCAAAACGTAATCGCAAATCATCTCCTGGTTCGAGATAAAAACGAAGACTTTGTCCTCTATATTCGAAGTTAATTTGAGTCGCTTCATTCAATTGGAAGCGCATAGAAAATCGATGGAGTGAATCGAGTGGTACCTGATACAATTCTTCTGTAAAAGAAATCATATCACTGAAAAAAGTAATTCCGACAGAGCGGTCGGAAGCATTCCGAATTTCACCAGATATTTGGGTATACTGCTTTGCTGCACGAGGGGTTTGATCCTGTGCCGTTAATGTTCCGAAAAACAAAAAGCAAGCGAGTAAAACAACTAGTCTATTCATTTTGTAATTAACCTGTTAGAAAAAAAGGGGGAACTCTTGTTTCTAGTAGCAAAGCGTATAATCTCTTATTTGGTTCTTAGTGTATCCTTAATATTTAAACGTCCCATGCGTCCCGTCTATAATGACCTCATTCCCTTCGGACTCTTCCACATAACCTACAATTTGTGCTTCAATTCCAAAAGAATTCGCAGTATCAATAATTGCTTGTGCCTCCTCCTTCGGCAGGTAAAACTCCAAACGATGTCCCATATTATATACTTGGTACATTTCTCTCCAATCTGCGTTAGCTGCTTCCTGAATCAATTTGAACAAATAAGGGGTTTCTAAAAGATTGTTTTTTATAACGCGACGATTCTGGATAAACTTCTCCACTTTTACTTGTCCGCCTCCGGTACAATGTATCAGTCCGTTAATTTTACTTCGATGAGTTTCCAGTATTTTTTTCAACACCGGAAGGTAAGTTCGCGTAGGTGATAAAATTAGACTTCCAATATCCGTACTAATTCCGTCAAAATCCACTTTATCAGTCAGTTTATATTTACCTACATAAGCGACCTCCTTTGGCATGTTCCGGTCGTAGCTCTCCGGATATTTTTCTCCTAAAGAAGAATGGAGCAAATCATGTCGTGCAGATGTCAATCCGTTACTTCCGGTACCTGCGTTATATTTATGCTCATAAGAAGCTTGACCATAAGAAGCCAAACCAACAATGACATCTCCTGGTTGAATGTTATTGACTATGACCTGGTCTCTTTTCATTCTGGCGAAAGCAGTATAGCCAACATCTATGGTTCGGACGATGTCACCAACATCCGCGGTTTCTCCACCAGCCATATGAATATTAATACCATGCTCTTTCAAACCATCAATAAATTCATTAGATCCACTAATAATCTGAGCAATAACATCTCCGCTGATGGCCAATTTATTTCGCCCAATGGTAGAAGACAAAACGATGTCGTCCACACAACCTACACAAGCCATATCATCTAAATTCATGACAATGGAATCCTGAGCTATTCCTCGCCAGACAGACAGATCGCCCGTTTCTTTCCAATACATGTAAGCAATACTGGTTTTGGTTCCTGCTGTATCCGCATGCATCAAGTTACAATATTCAGGATCATTACCGCCAGTTACATCTGGAAGTATTTTACAAAAGGCATTCGGATAAAGCCCTTTATCCAATCCTTTAATAGCTGCGTGTACTTCGCTTTTGGTGGCGGATACGCCTCGAAGGTCATACTTGTAGTCTTCTGACATAGTATTTTTAATATTTTGAATTTCGAATATTGAGTAACAATAAAAAATTAACTTATTAACAGTTCAAGATTTTAGATAAAGCTAAATGACCGTAGGGAGAGTGATTTAGCTAAGAGCTTGAGTGTAAACTGTTATAAATTATTTTTTGTGTAATATTAAGTACCTTTTTAACTATTGAAAAACACAACGGGAGCTTGTCAGAAAAGACTAGGCCAAAAAATGTTGTTCAATAGTCAAAACCAGCTTTTCAAAAATGTTAGACAAAGGTACAATGTTTACCGCAACAACAAAAAAATCATAATTATTCATTTTGATAAACACAAGCTATGACTTATCTTCGCTGCTCTTTGTAAAAATAACGTAAGAATGAAAAACATTTCAATTGTCATAGCAGATGGGCAGTACCTGATCAGAGCGGGCTTAAGGTCGATGCTTGGCGCAACGAATGGTTTTCATATAGTTGGTGATGCCACCAATGAACAGGAGTTGGTTAATGTACTTTCGCACAAAGCAGCCGACGTAGTCATCCTCGATTACAATCAGCCCAATAAAT
>JBLHRR010000150.1:0-14432 GCA_047626155.1 Saprospiraceae bacterium
AGTAATCTGTATCCTAGTTACACATTTTTAATGACCTGGAAAAAACAATACATCAACCGGGTAGAATCCAACCAAGACAAATTGTTAGGTCATCGATTTGAATTGCATGATGAGATTTATGACAAGGATAGGGCTTGTCTCCGGTATACTGCGATCAAGGGAGGTTTTACTTTGGAAGTGAGTGAGTGGCATTTTATTGGGTAGGGCCAAATACAAGAAATTGTAGCCTACTATAATATAGGAGATGAAGGGATCTCTTTACAGGTTAAAAAACAGGCATTAGGCATTAGGAGATTTCCAAAACCCAATGCTCAATACCTGTTTTTCAGTTATTCTTATTTAATTATTCTTCAGCGTCTGTAACTTCTTCTTCAGCAGCTGCTTCACTATTTAAATGCATCATTATTCCAGTGAAGTCTCCATAACCCAGCTGGTTGATAATTTTATCATCTGCATCAAAATCGAAAGATTCATATGTTTTTATAATTCCTGATTTCGCTTCAGTACTGTCTGTGCCAGGGCGGGTAATTTGCCAATCGGCGTAATACCGTACAGACCCATCTGTCATTTTAGTTTCTGCATTAACGCCTGGCAACAAAACTATAGGATCTGTAACTATTTTGAAGTCATATTTTTCCCAAAGATTTTTCTCGTTTTCCATCATATCTTCCAAACTTATAGAATCCTTAGCCCCAAAGCTAGTACCTAGGCTTACAAAACCTTTTGCGTATTGAGAATAATCCTGATTTTCATTTTGAAAACCTTCAATGTTAGCAAGTACCGTTTGAGAATTTTTTTCAAACGCTTCATTTGCCGAATTGTCCGCTTGTGGAGTACATCCCATAAAAAACAATGACAAGCATAAAGTTGAATAAATAAATTTCATAAAAGTTGATTTTAATCTGATTTTATTTGATAAAATAATCTAAAGTTTGTGAAACAGTTTCTAAATATAAATAATTTTATAGAACAACAAAGACTAACAAAATGAATCTGTCAATGCTTGCATATTTATTCTCAGAGCAACTAATTTAGCTTTTTTATAAGACTGTCCGGTTTCCTGGTGCAATGTGTGTGTCTAGAATGGGCACACACATTTTTTCTAAAGGTAAGGAATTATTCTGAGATAGCATCTCAGAACTCTAGAGAGATGAAAGTTCTCTTATCGATTAAAGTATTGAGGGCGATTAGCAAGCTGCAAGGGCGTTTCTGGTGAGGTGAGGAATGGGAAGCTTGCCGGGCGCTTCAAGAGCAGGACATCTGGAAGCAATAGAAGAGCAACCAAAGCGGAGGTTACGTGCTTTTCTCCACTTGGGGGTGAGTCCGTTTGGGCGCGTCGTTTTGCTTACGCTCGAAAGGGAGGTTGGCGTTTGGCTTGTGGTCCTGTTATGGGTGCTGCGGTTACAGAGCTGCGTTTACAACAAAGAGGCTACATCTCGTTCTTGTCGTATTATTTGAAGCTTAAATCTCGGAAAAGGGTTGAGTGAACCGCGTAGTTGTATACACTGTACTTGAAATCGACAAAGGGCACTACATTTGTTGGCAAATACGGCGTGATAATATTCGTTGTCTTAATGATTCTCATTAACGTAGGTATCATATTTGGACCACCATTTGGGACCGACATAATAACAGTGTCGATATCTGGACTTCTAATGTATTTCATTTTTACTGGAGTGGCTTTTGGGCTGGACAGAAAAAGGAGTTGAATCTAAAAGAATTCCCCGAGGCTTGCCTCGGAAAACTATTCAAAGCCAAGTGGTGGGTGCGCGATACCCCGTACCCTTGGGGGTCGGGGTAGTTCATTATCTACAGTTTTGTTTAAACCATTTCAACTGGAAAATTTATTTGGAAAGTGGTTCCTTTATTCAGTTCGGAATTAACAATAAAAATTTCTCCATTTATTCGTGTAATTAAATTCTGTGTGATATTCAAACCAAGTCCTGAGCCTTTCTTGTTGTCTGCACTCAAACGTTTGAATATTTCAAATATCTGTTCAAAGTATTCTTCTTCAATTCCTATCCCGTTATCGTTAATTCTAATTCTCGCCATACCATTAGTAACATCTCCATCAATAATTATTTTTGGCTTCTCTTTGTTGTTATATTTAATTCCATTCTCGATAAGATTCCTGAGGATTATGGTTAATACCAGCTTTGAGGAGATGATAGCAGGAAATGATTTACAAGATATCTCTACGTTGTTTTCTGCTATTAATTCAGATAAAGACAACCTCATTTCATTTACTAGTTCATCAATTTTAAATTCTTCCTTAGAAATATTTTTTTCTGAGGAGTCTATAAATTCCTTCAAATCACTCACTAATTGATTGAGTTGCTTTGTAGAGTGAATAATATGATTTAGATATTTTTCTTTGATCTCAGTGCCCTTATCAAAATCTCTTTTAATGATTTGTGAAAATCCAACAATAGCACGTAATGGCTCTTTTAAATCATGTGAGACGATATAATTAAAATTTTTGAGTTGTTGATTATACTTTTTTAAATGTTCATTTTGATGGTTAATAACGCTGTGGTACCTCCTGTTTTCTAGAATGAGCTTCCCAATTAATGAAGTAATCATAGCCACACTAAATATGAACCTTGTAAATGCTCCTAAAGTATTGATTAAACCTTCGAATACGGGTTGTATGTGAGAACTTATTAGGGTCGCTAGTGAAAGTGAAATAACAATTAAAAAAACGGATTTAATCATTAAGGGAAACTCAAAGAACAATGTAGCAACTACTAAGAAGAGAATGTACATAGGCTCTAAGCTAAGTCCGGCCCCAAAAAGTATATGCAATATAAATACGGCAAATGTTCCTCCGAAGACAATAACTAACCTTGCTAGAAAAGGCTTTTTTGCTACACTAAATAGTAGAGCGATGAACAAGATAGAAAACCAAGTCATGGTTAAACAAAAATCCATAAAAGATCGGAGAAAGATTAAGTTGACTACGTTCTGAAATAATACACATGCAAGTCCAGCAAAAATGAATTGATTACTCAACTCGACCTTTAGTTTTTCTTTGAACTGAGCGTCTGCAGGGAGCCCTATTCGCATTAACTTTGAGTAAATTCGCTTGACTTCATTAGGCATATTTAGTATTATTGTAACACATTAATGACTAAATAATGAATACGGAAAATCTCAGCGTTAGTTCCAATTATTTTTGGAATGCGGGCTTAAACAATATCCACTATGTCCACCTCTCTATGCATCTTTTCTTAAACAGCCTCCCCTCGGCTCATCACTTTCCTGCAGCACAATTTCCGAATGCAGAAATTCCGCAGCCGCCGCTGAATCTTTCACTTTCGGAGCAGTGCGTTCTAACATTTCTAATTCAAACTCCCTTAATACACTTTCCCTTATTCCAGTTTTTCTCCATTGAGATAAGGGTCTACATCCTCTGGAGATCCCCCGAGCCAGCGCCAGTGCATCCAGCAACGCTTGATTCGCCCCCTGTCCTTTGAATGGACTCATAGGGTGAGCCGCATCTCCGATCAGCGTCAATGCCCCCGCTTTCTCCAACAATTCTGACGGGAGTAATTCTCGGTCATACACGGGGTAGCCAGAAACGAGCGCTTCCGGGGTCGCCGCTAAAATGGAAGGAATGGGATGGTGCCACTGCGTTCTACGACGGGCTTCTTCCTTCAGTGCTTTAGGCCCTTGCGCACTCAAAGCCTTAGCCTCTTTTTCTGGAATTGGAAAGCTAAGTTGCCACATCACCGAGTCTGCGGCATAAGGCATCATGTAGATCCGCTCATTGCCATTGACGGTTTGAAATACGGTGGCCGAGTCCAGCAAAGAACTATCAATACCTTCGAGATTTTTCAAAGGACAAATACCCAATATCACAAGACAACCTAAGTAATGCAAAGGGGTAATATCCTCCCCAATTAGCATGCTCCGCACTGTACTTCGAATACCATCGGCTCCAACCACAAGGTCCGCCTTGGCGCTCTTCATTTCCCCATCTACTTGAAAGCTTAGATCAATCCTTTCATCGGCACATTTCTTAAGGTCTACTAACTGCTGCCCCCACTGCACCTTATCGGATCCACCGAGTTGCTCCAGCAGCGCCAAGCGCAAAGACTGCCGTGCGATATGCACATTTGTACGTTTCGGAGCCTTTGCTACATCTGACTGCATCCACTTTCTCATTCCCCATTCACCGATCACTTTTCCTGCAGTCGTATGAACCAGATGTCTTGTGGAAATCACCCCTTTTTCTAAGGAGAAAATCCCCAATCCTTGGATCGCTTTACTAGCTTGTTGCAATGTGAGCCCATAGCCCTGAGATCGAGCATCGAAGCTGCTATCGCGCTCATAAAGGGTAAAAGGAATCCCTCGGTGCAAACAAGCCACCGCCAGCGCGACTCCTCCTATGCCACCACCAATAATAGCAACATGTGGGTAGTTTTCTTTATCCGCTATAGGAGGACTAGCAGAATTAATTAACCCGGATCCGCTACAGTTCAAGCATAAATATAGATGGCCCTTAGGTCGAACTGGAGCCGTCCCTTCGTCATTCGTTTTTTCAAATTGATCGACTGCCCTCTGGTAGCGGAGTTTCACTTTCTTGCGGAGCCTCCGTCTATTTTTACCGCGTCCGTAGCATTCGGGACAGGTGGTCCAAGTGGTGGCTTCATTTTTCATATTTTTTACTTCTTCTTTATTTAAATTGATCTGAGTTTTCTCCGATTGATTATATTAGTTCTGGAAAAATTAAGTTTTTTTTCTAGCATTATGATTAACAATATTGATACGGAGTATTTTAGAATACTAACTCTATTATAAAATCCAAAAATTAAGACCAAAAGAAAAAGACAGGACTTGGTTTTTCGTGGTATATATATTATATAGGTACCTACCCTCCTTTCCCTGTCTGTAGTTCAATTTACCATTTATCGTTAGTTCTTTTGTGATAAAATGTGTTACTCCTGCAAAAAAATCATAGGTATTTGGAAGTGTTTTATTCGATTCTCTGGAGTGGGTCATTCCGGCAAAATACTGATTGCTCTTCTTGAAATATTCCAAGCTTATACTTAATGGAATCGTGAGGGTGTTAAAGTCTCCAAATGGTGTCTCTTCGTTCCCTTTTCTTATTCCTAAGGAAGGCTTAATGTAAAAATGGGGCAGTGCCTTTATATAGTAAGCCCCAATCACCTTATATCCCAGATCGTCACGATATTTATCTTTATAGTAATTGAAGGAAGCCTCTAATTCCAAATGATTTGTAATAAAGTATCGAGCCTGTGGACTAATATAAAATTCAGTGTGATTACTATTCACGGTGACTATACCTCGATCATTGTGAAGAAACTCAAAGGAATACTCCCGTCTAAAGCTAAGAACCCCATTGAAACTCAAATTCCCTTTTTGTAAGATTGATTCCGCAAATAGATCAGATTCCTTTTCATTGGAGTAAAGAAATACCTTTGTTCCCAGGTTGAAAAATAATTCGTCTATTTTTCGATCAGGTCCATTCCAAAATGCTAAACCGAACTTCGCTTCTAACGCTACCTGAGGAGCCACAAAATAACTAGCGCCCAAGCCTCCTACTGGAGAAACCTTAAAGTCTCGAATTTCTAAATCAGATTCTAAATGATACTCCTTATACGAAAGACTTGGTTCTAAAAAAACATATACTGGAAACTTATTTGCAGTGAAAAAAAACCTGATGGAAGGACTAAGGCTTGCGATGGAATAAGAGTACCCAAAAACCACCGATTCTTCGAACTCAAGACTTGCTCCAATCATCATTTTATCTGAAATCATACGATCGTAATGAATCATTGAATACCAGTTATTACCAAATGACCTATCTCTATAGTTGTAGTCGGTATGGCTAAGACCAAGCCCAATGCTCGACATTCCTTTTTTAAACTGAGCCTCTACACCAGAAGAGGATAGGAAAGTGAAAAATATAAAAAGAAGTAAAATCCTATTCATGAAATATTTTTTAGAAGAGCTATTTGGCAATGACTGTTTCATTTAGCAATACAACATCTATCGATAGCATATAATGTCAAATCGATCCCGTATTTATTTTTGATAGGTTTGGGAATTCCTATTAAAGGACCTACTTTATTATAATACCTGATCAGATGGAAAGTGTATTACAAGTCTAAGCTTTTGCTAAAAGCTTGTCCCGACCATGTGGAGGGAAACAAAGTTTCAGATGAAACCACAGTGCCCCGCATCTTGGGTTTTGATTTTGATTTCAATTTTCATTTTTATTTGCGGCTCGGCCGCGTTATGACTTTCTTCTTTCAAAAGTAAAACAATAAAAATGGGGCGTTTTCTTTTTCAAGCAAAGGTCCCGAAAGTACAATATAATATTATTAGTATGACAAAGGAAATAATTTAGACTGCTAGTTGTATTATTTTTTTAACATTAGAATATCCAAATCTGATCCACCTCAAAAACACACAAAAGCTTAAGCAAAAAAAAATCCTTAATTTCACCCCATGACCGCAAAATCTAACCCCGAAATAATAATCCAAGGCGCTAGAACAAACAACCTAAAAAACATATCATTACGCATCCCCCACAACCAATTCATAGTAGTAACTGGAATATCAGGATCAGGAAAATCCAGCCTCGTATTTGAAATAATCGCCAAAGAAGGACAACGCCGATACTTCGAAACGCTACCTTCTTTCGCTCGACAATTTATGGGGAAATTAAACCGCCCTGATGTAGACGAAATTGAAGGACTCTCTCCAGTGATTGCCATTGGACAACATACGACGGGGATGCACGCACGTTCTACCGTTGGGACAATGTCGGACATTTATGACTTGTTGCGTTTGTTGTTTGCAAGGACCGGAACGACTCCTAAAAACATAGCACTTTCTCGCGCCCTCTTTTCCTTCAACTCCCCAATTGGAAAATGTAAACGTTGCAATGGAATTGGTAAAGAAGAACAAATAGATATTAACCGCCTAATCACCTTTCCAGAAAAATCAATTAGAGAAGGAGCATTGGCGCCCACCTTACCCAATGGCTACATCATGTATTCTCAAGTGACTATTGATGTGCTGAATCAAGTTTGCGAAGCCGAAGGGTTTAGTGTTGATATCCCGTGGAATGAATTGACGGATCTGCAGCGCGAAGTGATTTTGCATGGAAGCAATAAAATCAAAGTACCTTTTGGAAAGCACCCTTTGGAGTCGCGGTTGAAGTGGACCGGGATTAAGGCCAAACCTCGAGAAGAAGGGCATTACAAAGGAATGATTCCGATTATGTCCGATATTCTTAGACGAGATCGAAATGCCAATATTCTCAAGTATGTGCATGCGGTGACCTGCCCCGTTTGTAATGGAACTCGTTTGAACGACGATGCTTTAAGTATTAGCGTTTATGGGAAATCAATAGCGGAAATAGTGGCCTTGGAATTGAACGAATTGAAAGGGTGGATTCAGTCAAATACTTGGGGAGTGGTGGCGAAAGAAATTGTCAATAAAGTTGAGGCGCAAGTTGATCTGTTGGAAGATTTGGGATTGGGTCATTTGACTTTAGGTCGATCCTCGAAATCGCTTCGTGCTAGCGAGATTCAGCGTATTCGAGTGGCCAATCAAATCTTAGTTCCGCTAAGTGATGTGCTTTATGTTTTTGATGAGCCGAGTATTGGCTTGCATCGAGAAGAGAACGAAAGATTGATTTATCATTTTAAAAAACTCGTTGAAAAAGGGAACACGGTTATTGTGGTGGAGCATGATCTGGATACCATTACCAGCGCCGATCATATCATAGAGATTGGTCCAGCAGCTGGAGTCAATGGGGGAGAGCTTATTTTTAATGGTTCGCTTTCTGAGTTTTCTCAAAATGAGAAATTGAAAAACAATAGTCCTACGTACAGGGCGATTGGCGGTTTAACGGTGGACGGTGGACGGGCCTACGATCGCGGGAACCGTCCACCGTCCACCGTCCTTCCGTCCACCGTTAAACCGTCCTTCCGTCTTATCGGATGTCAAGAAAGAAATCTGAAAAATATTGATGTTGAATTTCAGATTGGAAAATTAAATGTGGTCAGTGGAAGGTCGGGGGTTGGGAAATCTAGTTTGGTAAAAGGCACTTTGCTAACAGTAGTCCGACAACAGTTGGGGATGGAAGTTGGTGAACCTGCGAAGCTGACCCGTCATGAAAATATAGAGGCCATCAATAAACTGATTTTCATAGATCATTCCCCCATAGGAAAAACACCTCGCAGTAATCCCGCCACCTATCTAGGAATCTCAGATCATATTCGGGACCTCTATGCTAGTCTGCCCGAATCAAAAATGCAAGGATTCACCAAGTCTCGATTTTCATTCAACAACAAAGGAGGACGATGCGAAACCTGTCAAGGCGCTGGAAAAACGCAGATCGGCATGCACTTTTTGGGTAATGTGGACTTGGTCTGCGGCACCTGCAACGGGGACCGATTCAACGAGGAATCCCTTCTGGTAAAATACAATGGATTGTCGATTGCGGATTGTTATAAATTATCAATCAATGAAGCCATGACCTTTTTTTTAGATCAGAAAAAGGTCTTGGCAGGACTCAAAACATTACAAGAAATAGGACTTGGATATTTAACACTAGGGCAATCCTCCACCACACTTTCGGGGGGAGAAGCACAGCGCATTAAAATTGCAAATCAACTACAGAAAAAAGATACTGGCGATACCTTGTATGTGATCATTGAACCAAGTATTGGATTGCATCACGATGATATTAAATCGCTACTCCAATTGTTTGACAGCATTAAGCAGAAAGGCAATACGATAGTTTGCATTGAGCAAAATGAAGCCATCATTGGTTGGAGCGATTGGCATATTGAACTCGGCCCCAAGTCTGGTGCAGCCGGAGGTGCGATTGTTTATCAGGGCATTCCTAAAGTGGAACCAAAAAACAGCCCGAAGGAAGCGCAAAAAGGAAAACGGAGTAATATTGTTATTAATGACATTCTATTGAATGGAGTAAGGACTCATGGTCTTAAAAATATTGATGTTCGTATTCCGAAAAATCAGTTGACCGTAGTCACCGGGGTTTCCGGAAGTGGAAAATCATCATTGGTATACGACACACTATTTGCGGAATCCAATGCCCGATTTACGGAATCCTTATCGACTTACAATAGAAGTTTTCTTCAACAGAACAGTGAAGCTGAAATAGAATCTTTCTCCGGTTTGGGGCCAGCCATAGGGATCAATAGAAAGGGAGGAGCTCCTTCGAAGCGATCAACGGTTGGAACACTCTCAGGAGTGTACGATGCATTTAGATTGTTATACTCCAGGATTGCTCAACAAGAAGGAGAAGTCTTTACCGCCCAACATTTCTCTTACAACCATCATCTCGGCGCCTGTCCGGAATGTGAAGGCCTCGGGGTGAAGCGTAAATGCGATCCGGATGAGGTGATCGTTTTTCGGGAGAAATCCATTTTCGAAGGTGGAGTATCTGTGAATAAGGCCATTGCTTATTATGCCGATGTTAATGGTCAATTCCTTGCAACGCTAAAGGAAGTGGCTAAACAAAAGAACTGGAATATCGAAGGTCCATGGGAGCGACTAGAAGAGGAAGTAAAGGAGGTTATTCTGTATGGAACGGGCGATGCGATCTGGGATGTCACCTGGGCGTTTAATACCAAATCGAGATCTGGAACACAAACCTTAACAGCAAAATGGCTTGGGTTCTGTAATTATATAGATGAGGAGTATCAGCGAAAACGGCATAACAAAAATATCAAAATTCTAGAAGAATTATTACATGATGAGGTCTGTTCAACTTGCCAAGGAAGCCGATTAAAATCGGACTTACTAAGTACTAAATTTCTTGGGAAAAGTATTCATGAACTTTCTAAATTGAATATTGCGTCTTGTCTTGAATTGATTGAGCAGCTAAATAGTAACAAAAATAATACAATTGAAAATAAAATTTATAACAAAGTAAATACAATTGTATTGGCTATCAGTAAAGTTGTCTTACCGGCAGTCAGAGCATCGTTGAAAACCATTGTCGATCTTGGATTGGGTTATTTAAATTTGGATAGAGCAGTGAGCACCCTTTCCGGAGGGGAGCGGCAGCGGGTTATGCTCGCAGGTCAATTGTCTACGCACCTGTTTGGCGTTACCTATGTTTTGGATGAACCAACTATAGGGTTGGATGAAGGGCAAGTAGCCGTTTTATCAAAAGCACTAAAAAGAATGGTAGCCAATGGAAATACTGTGGTAGTGGTGGAACACGATCTGTCTTTTATTCGAACTGCCGATTACCTGATTGAAATGGGACCGGGTGCTGGAAGCTTAGGGGGCGAAGTAATTTACCAAGGGAAGGTTTCCGACATTGCTAAAGCAAAACATTCAGTGACCTATAAGATGATTCATGATCAGCGAGTCGTTTCAGCGCGCACCCTAGACCTAAAGGGAATGCAGCCCGCTCCTCCGGGGAAATTGGGAGGACTTCCTTTTGGCGTGAAAGGAGCATTTGCCAATAATCTTAAGTTTATTGATGTAGGGTTTTATTCCCGACAAATAATAGCAATCAAGGGTGTTTCGGGAAGTGGAAAATCATCTTTGATTAAAGAGGTGTTGTATAGTTCTTGGCTAAAAAATCGGCCGGTTGGTTGTACTTCCCTAAATGGATTGGACCAATTTAGCGACGTATTGTTAATTGATCAGGAGCTGCTTACGCAAAACAGATTGAGCACGCCCGTTACATATACTGGAATTATCGAGCAGATAAAAACCATATTTTCAAAAACAGCATTCGCGAAAAAAGAAGGACTGAAGAAAGCGGACTTTTCATACCAAAGTAAGAATGGGAAGTGTGCTACTTGCGGTGGTCATGGAAAGCTAAAAACAAGTATGGATTTCATGAGCGACATCTGGCTGACTTGTGATAGCTGCAAAGGAATGCGTTACAATGATTCTATTCTAGCTTGTAAGTTTCAAGAGCGTTCCATTGGTGAAGTATTGCGGATGACCGTGCAAGAGGCGATTGAGTTTTTCAATGCTGAAGCCATTCCTATTGTGGGAAGTTTGGATATCCTAAAGAGGGTAGGAGTCGGGCACTTATTGTTAGGACAATCTGGGAATACCTTGTCTGGCGGAGAAGCGCAGCGTTTGAAACTGGCTACTTCCATGATGCAGAAACGAAAAGGGGCGACCTTGTATCTTTTTGATGAACCGAGTACGGGGCTGCATTATTTTGATATTCTAAAATTAATTACTGTTTTTCAATCGATTGTTGATAGGGGAGATACCCTGCTTTTTATTGAGCACAATAGTACTTTGATTGAGGCTGCGGGTCAGGTGATTACGTTGGGGCCGGGTAGTGGGGAGAGTGGGGGAGAGGTAATGGTTTGAGGTGTTTTCATTATCCCATAAATTACCAAAAACAAAACATCCCGATCATGGAACCTAAGCGTACCAATAATCGGGATGTCTTTTACCCTAAGGAAGTGTATTTATCCTTTAATAAATCTGCTCTTATATCGTTGATTATTCTCTTGGACAATTAAAATATAAAATCCTGATTCGAGCTTATTAATATCTAATTGGATGTTATTACTTCCTATTGCCTTCAGCTCACGTTTAACTAATTGTCCCAATTGGTTGTAGACTTCAAAGTAGAGTTTATCACTTTTAATCAAGGCGTCTGGTAAGATGAAATTTAAGGATGACGTTGCAGGATTAGGATTGATTAAAAAATCGTTTCCTAATGGTCTATTCCCATCTTTCCACTCCACTACACGTAATTCAGAATATTCAAAAGCACCGTTAAAATTAATTTGTTTTAATTTGTAATAGTTAATTCCATTCACTGGATTTTTATGTATAAAGTCGTAGTAATGGCTGGCTGGTTACAAGGTCCGGGAGAATGGATTTTAATATCAGCATCTTTCATTTCCAAAAAATATAATGGCAATAATGATAGCAAGTACGCCGTCGCTGAATGCTTCTAATTTTTCACTATTTATTTAAAACTTCTTTAAATTCACCAATGCTTTCTTGAATTTCTCCCAAATGATCACCTATTACTTTTCCGTCTTTAAAGTTATCGAAGAAGGAAGGCAAACTATAAGTTGTTCCAATCGTTGCTCCTTGATATGGCAAAGAATGAAGGAGATACTTTAGATTAGTAGCTCCAGCTCCTGGTCCTGGTGAAGTACTCATGAGCAGCACCGGTTTTTCATCAAAAACTTTTTTCCCTCTTCTACTTAACCAATCAATAATGTTTTTAAAGAAAGCAGGAGTGCCGCCATTATGTTCCGGTGAAGAAATGATGAAACCATCGTGTTCTTTAATCAAGGATATTAATTCCGTTATTTTTTCAGGTGTTTGGTCTGGATCCATGTTAATGGAATACATAGGAATGTCCCAACTTTTGATGTCTAAAACCTTCACCTCAGAATTATTAATTAGTGAAGCCGTAAATTTAACCAATTGATGATTGATAGACATAGCATGGTTACTCCCGGCAAAGGCAAGAATTTTTTTCATTCGTTTAAAATTTAATTTATTAGGAAAATTGTATCGGTACTTCCGTAAGTAACAACAAAAAATTAACTTTCCACGAAAGAAATCGGGAAATTATTTCTTGTGTAATACTAAGAAGTATTCGACTGTTTTATTTTTATTTCTTCAAGGGATATTTGAGGTTCTTGGTCATCTACCCTCATGATATGCAGGCTTGCATTATTTCAGGATCGGCCATTGTTCCTATTGCGGCAAATCCGTATCATAAGTCACTGCTACCATCTCCGGTACTTTCATTTCAGTACTTCCCAAGCTAAACAAATTTCTGTTGACCATCGCGGTACCTTTCACATGAAGGGGATTCGTACTGGTCACAGAAAAGGTGCTGCTCATATCTTGGCTCAAACCTTTCATATTCAGTTTCATATCGGCGGTATAAGTCCCATCACTTTGTTTTTTGACATTCATAATGTCCATTGTGGCAGTCGTGTATTTTTCGATATTGAAAAAGTCAGGTGCTTTTAAATGGTCGGTCAATCCATCGCTTTTTTCCCAAATAGAACTTAGATCAATAGCTAAAGAAGCATCGAGCGTTTCTATTTCTGAAGCCGCATTGGTCACTACATTCATTTTTGTAAAGTGCCAGCTTTTAAATTCGCCATTGGCACTATAACGGTCATTGGCAGCCGCAAAGGTGATTGCCCCACCTGTTACCATTTTTTCTGACTTTGTTGTTTGGGTGGAGGTCGAGGTGCTTACTGCTTTCTTAGAAGTATTACAGCCGAAGTAACAGGCGGTAGTCAATAAGAATAAGAACGAGAGATTTTTTTTTGTGAAAGGCATGTTATATTTTTTTAGATTCTTGGTTTGACTGTTTGGGTTTGTCTTTTAAAGTGGTTCTTGGTCATATTTAGTGGGTTTGGTAAAGAAGGGGGACCAGGGTGGATAAAGGTAGATCAGGCTTGCTCACTAATGTATTGGGCGCGAACTAAGAGAACCCTGATCTACCTATCTATCCTGATTTACCCACTATAAATGACGGAGTACCTTTTAAAGTAAACGTTAATACTTTGTTTTTACAAACTAGCATGAGCGCCATCACAGTATGGAGGATTCTTAGTCTGTTTGCACATACACATCGCGGCAGTTTTAGGTTCTTCTGCTTGAAAAACTTTGGGAGAAAAATCACTTCCTTTATGTGCTCCATTGCACCATGGCTGATTTTCCGAAATTCCACATGAACACCAGGCGTATTTTTTTCCTTCTTCTAATTGTTCCATTTGCGGTACTTTGCCCGCTACTTTTGCTTTATCCATAATTATTTGATTTTGATTTACGCAAAAGTCGCTAAAAATAAATACATATGTATTAAGCTAGTGCACTGGAAATTAAGTTTCGTCCGAATTTGAATAGGTTGTTTTGGAATTAATCGAGGCAGAGACGACGCGAATAGCCTTAGCTATTTAAGGACTTTCTAACGAAGAGTAATTTCAAAAGAAGCATTCAAATTCGGATAGAACGTAGTTTCCAGTGCATTTAGGAGTCAGTGAATAATAACTTTCCTATTTATACTTGTATATTTTGCACTGTCCTTCATTAAAAAAAATATCGCGTAGCTACGGCTATGCGATACTTTTTTGCCTCGGTCAGCACAAAATCTACTGCGTCTAAATCAGAACCTTATTAATCTCTGGCTCCTTATTAGACTTTATTCCAAATAGAATGGTACGGTCAGCCGAATACCGAACACCGAATAACCGCTATTAAATCCTACTTCGAATTTTGCTTTACAAAATCACTAATGTCATTCAATACATCTTTTACGAATGCTCTTTTTCCAAATAATTCCAATTTGACTAAAAAGCCAATCCCTGGATTCAAAGCATTAAAATGTTTGCTTTTCAATAAGCCATGTGTTGCTTTGGGATATATTTTTAATTGGTAATTATTAGTATTGTTTT
>JBLHRR010000151.1:0-14428 GCA_047626155.1 Saprospiraceae bacterium
TATCTTTACTGACAAGTTATATTGAGTCAACATTTTAGGGCTGTAAAGCTATAATGAGACAACATATTGAACTGTAAAGCTATAGTGATCCTATTTTTTAACTGTAAAGTTATTTTGAGACGGTACAAAGTTATTTTGAGACGATACAACTACCGCACCAGCGTCACCTTCCCCACCTTCTCAAACCCAACAACCTCCCCCTTATTATCATAAGAATAACCAATCCGATAAACATAAACCCCCAAGCCACTCTGCCGCCCATCAACACGTCCATCCCAACCTCTACTAATATCCTCAGATTCAAAAACCTTCGCCCCGTAACGATTAAAAACCTGCAAATTATAAGTCAACAATTCACAATTAGAAAGCGGCATGAATTCATCATTAAGCCCATCAAAGTTAGCGGTAAAAGCATTCGGAATATGCATACAAGTATTACAATCCGTAAATTCAATCGTATCCCTAAATGTGCAAAAATCGACATAAACGGTTACACTGTACGCCCCCGCTTCCGTCACTAAAAAAGTAGAATCAGTAGAACCATCCTGCCAACGATAGATACCTCTTTCACGGCTTACGTTTAGCAGACATTGTTGATTCTTGTCTTCACAGATAATGGTATTGTCTCCTAGATTAATCGGTTCAATTTCTTTGTAGATGATGGCAATCGTATCAGAGACCTGGCAATCATTCAGCGTGGCTTCTACCCAATAGATACCAGAGGAATCTACGGCGATGTTATCCGAGGAGCTGCCATTTGACCATTGAAAAGTAGCGCCAGGTAAATTTGCGGTAAGCGGAAAAGCACCTTCGCCACAAACGGTGATGTCATCGCCGAGGTTTAGTTGTGGTCCGAAGTATTCGATCATGATTTCATCTTCAAAGCTGCAAGCGCCTAAGGTGGCGACTACGTTATATGCGCCCGCCTCAGTTACCGTAAAGGTCGGTCCTACAGAGCCATCCGTCCAGCTAAAGGTAGCGCCAGGGAAATCAGGTGCCAGTACAAGGCTGTCTCCAATACACAAAACAACGTCCTCTCCTAAGTCTACATTTTCCGAAAGGGGAAACAACATAGTCAGTGTATCTTTGAAAACGCAGCCTTCACGAAAGACTTCCACGGAGTAAGTTCCTGCATCCTCTAACAATATAGTCGCATCTGTAGAACCTGTGCTCCATAAGTATTCTGCGTTCGGCTGAGTAGCATCTAACAATAGTGTTTCGCCAACGCATAAGGTGGTGTCATTTCCGAGATCGAGGGTATTTTCAATTGGATTAAGTTTTACAACCCAATAATCACGTTCACCATAATTGCCGCTTACATCACCATCGGAAGACTCGCTGTAGCCCACCATGATGTAACCACCATCCGCAGATTGCCGGAGTGCATAAGCGCGGTCTCTATCGGTCCCTCCGAAATTTTTCTCCCATTCCAGGTTTCCTGTATTGTCTAATTTGACCAACCAAAAATCTTCTGACCCGTAATTATTTGCGACATCTCCACTACCGGACGAAACAGCATAACCGGCAAGAATATATCCGCCATCAAGAGCCTGCTGTAAGCCAAAAGCAGATTCTGTTTGATTTCCACCGTAGGTATTTTCCCATTCAAGTTCTCCATCCGCATCTACTTTTACGATCCAATAATCCGTTCCTCCATTATTACTTCCAACATCTCCTCCTATGGAAAAGGTGTAACCTCCAATGATGAAACCACCATCAGAAGCAGCGGCAATATGCCAGGCCCGCTCCTCCCCTTCTCCTCCGTAATTCCTTTCCCACAATATGTTTCCGGCAGCATCTGTCCGAACCACCCAGTAATCATAAAGTCCATTGTTATCTGTAACATCAATGTTATCAGAAAAGGAAGAGCCTGCAAATATATAGCCGCCGTCTTGGGTTTGCGTAATGGCATATCCATAATCAGCGCCAGAACCACCGTAGTTTTTATCCCAGCTCAGGTTACCGTTTGTATCTAATTTTAAAACCCAATAATCAAAATTTCCATAATTGCCAGAGACATCTCCATCTACGGATTCCGAATAGCCTGCCACGATGTAACCACCATCCGCTGTTTGTTCGATGCTCTCTGCGCGGTCGGATTCAGTGCCGCCATAATTGCGTTGCCATTCTATATCTCCGAGATTGTTTAGCTTGAGAATCCAAACATCTTCGCCTCCATTATTTCCAGTCAGATCACCATCATTGGATTCTGAAGCGCCAGCCACAACATATCCACCATCACTAGTTGGCCAAACGGCAGTAGCTTGATCGATGTTGGAACCACCGTAATTCCTTTTCCAATCGAGGGTACCATCTTCGTTCAATTTCAAAACCCAATAATCCCAGTTTCCGAGGTTATTGTCTATATCAATGTCGTCTGATCGGGAGTAGCCAATTACGATGTAGCCGCCATCATCCGTTTGTCGAATATCGCGAGCCCAATCTTGTCCGGAGCCACCGAAGTGGTTTTCCCAGAGGATTTCCAGGCAGTCTTGTTGGCCGTAGCTAAAGAAAGAGAGAAAGCAGAAGAGGAGGCTTGCGCCGAATTTATATATTGATTTGGTCATGTTGCATCTTCGTAAGACAAAATTATATCTTGTCAATCCTGAGAGAAATAATCTACGAAGATACGGGTTTTTACACTTTAGAAAAGGGTATTTTTAGTCTACCTTTTGATATATATACATATTTCCATCAAGTGGAGTCGCGTCAATGATCTCTTAAACGGAAGATTGAACCTAACAGTTGGTTACGGTCGTTTAGTTTTAGCAAAACGACCGTAAAGGATTCATCCTACCCTAACATCGAAGTATAAATCCTTCATCGGGATTTTCACTCCTATAAATTGTACGTTTATGATTTCTTCCAATCCTTCATATCTAGTTATTCTCCATAAATCACTGTTGCCACTTTTATAATGAACATCAACAACGTACCAATCTTGCTCTACTAAAACATATTCCTTGAAACTTGGTATTTGCCTGTAAAGATAAAACTTATCTCCTCGGTCGTATTCCTCGGTCGTATTCAGCGGTCGATTTGGATAGGACCTCTACTATTAATATAGGATTAGTCACAGAATTAACTTCATTTTCAGCCGTCTCTAATTCTCCACAAATGACCATCGAATCTGGATAGACATAACTATTGGCCTTCTCAACATGCACTTTTATTTCACTAAGATACTAGAGGTTATTCCAAATAGAATGGTACAGTCGGCCGGAAACCGAACACCCGAAACCGAATAACCTCTACTTACTATTACACAAACTTCCAATCAGACATTTAATTGTAAAAAAATGGTATCCCTTCAGCTCAGAACGTAGCGCCGTAGCGGTTACCAAAAACACTACCAACGAATCAAAGCAGACCCCCAAGTAAACCCCGAGCCAAAAGCCGCCAAACAAACCAAATCTCCTTTCTTAATTTTCCCCGCCTCCCATGCTTCACAAAGCGCAATTGGAATAGAAGCCGCCGTTGTATTTCCATATTTCTGAATGTTATTCCAAACCTTCTCATCCGGCAATCCCATTCGTTTTTGAACGAACTGACTGATCCGTAGATTTGCCTGATGCGGTACCAGCATATCAATATCGCTAGGTTTATAACCATTTTTTGTAAGTGCTTCCATGATCACTTCCGGGAACTTTTGAACTGCCATTTTGAAAACAGCCTGCCCTTCCATATTTGGAAATAAATCCTCCTCTTCAATCATCTTATCGGTGAGAAATGCGCCTCCGAATTCCTGATCAGGATAACCATATTGTTCCGTTCCGAGGTGCTTACCTCCGTGGCAACCGGGATTGATGTAAGCTAGTTTCTCCGCGTAGGTTCCATCTGCATGTAAATGTGTAGAAAGAATTCCTTGGTCTTTTTCTTCGGTTGGTTGAATAATAACAGCTCCTGCTCCATCTCCAAAAATAACAGTAACATTACGTCCACGGGTAGAAAAGTCCAATCCAGCAGAATGGAACTCCGCTCCTACGACTAGTACGTTTTTGTACATTCCAGATTTCACAAAATTATCGGCTACAGAAATGGCGTAAATAAATCCGCTACATTGGTTTCGGATATCTAGTGCTCCGATACCGGGGATGTCTAATTCTCGTTGTAATAAAACGCCACATCCTGGGAAGTAATAATCAGGGCTCAGTGTAGCAAAAATGATGAAGTCAACATCTTTGGGGGTAATCCCTGCACGCTCTATCGCTATTCGTGCAGCAGCGGTTCCCATGGTGGCGGATGACTCTTTATGCTTTTCGGCATAGCGGCGTTCTACTATTCCGGTGCGCTCTTGGATCCACTCGTCGGAGGTATCCATTACTCTTGTTAGGTCATTATTAGTGACTACTTTTTCCGGTACGTAAAAGCCGATGCCGGCGATTGTTGAATTTGGCATTTTCTATTTTTTTGGACGAATTTTAAATGGTTAGTAACAACAAAAAATTAAATCCCGATTTGGAAACGATTATGTAAATCAAAATGACCACAGGGAGAGTGATTTATATAATCGTTTCCACCAAAGAAATCGGGAAATTATTTTTTGTGTAATACTTACTCTGCCTTTTGGGCTTTTTTATACTCTAAGTATCAATAACTTAAATGTACAAAAAAATCAAGCTTTCGCTACAAATAAAAAGGCTATTGCTGGCCCAGTCTCTATTTTCTTGATAGATTAAGCCAACAATAGCCTCTTTAGTCGAGATGATTTTATCCTAAATGAGAAGGGTTACTATTAATCAATAACAACCTGTTGAGTCTTTCTTTTGTTGCCATCAAAAACCACGAGCTGATATACTCCCGAAGGTAAATCGTTGACCTCAAAACTCAGTGTTCTCTGATGATCTAAGTTATTTCCTATTACCTCTTCTCTTAGTTTTTGCCCGGTCATACTGTATAGGTTAACAATAAGATCTGTATTTTCGAAACCAACCAAATCGACATTTATCAAATCTGTCGCTGGATTAGGATATACACTTATCAACGTAGCCTTCTCTCCTGGCTCGAGCGTACTCACTGTTTGAGCCAACATAAATTCGTAATTAATAAAACTACCAAATTCAGGCTCAAACGTTTTTATGGTCGTTAGGTTTCCGCTATTGGTCACTCGTCTTAATCGGAGAAAACCGGTTCCAACATTTTGCCCCGTTTGATTCCAGAACCAATAGTCCAAACCATCGCCGCCATCATCTGTAAACTCCATGGAGTAACAACCACCAGGTAAATCAAGTGCATCCGTGTACTCCGTGTTATCTGCCATGAAGGTGCGTTCCAACACTATAGCTCCGGAATGATCTTTTATGTACATTTTATTTTCTTCTCCCCTATTGTTCGTTTTATATTGCAAAACCAATTCTTCGTCAATTATATTTAACGGTTCATAAGCAGAATGTATCACATTGTTATTCGCATATTGATCTGCTCCGCCATTTGGATTACTGATGCTAGCTGTGAACATTTCTGCACCGCCATTCGTATCCCAAAACGAAAGCTCTTCGACTGGTAATTCTACTTGCTCTGTTTCCATAAAGGCCAAATCACCCGTCCAGTTATAAATCAACATCAGACCACCTTCTACTTGATAATTAATAACAAGGCTTGTCAAATTAGCAGATCCTGTATTTTGTATAAGTACTGTTGGAAGATTACATGCAGGATTAAAACGTTGATGTTCTACTTTCAAACTTGGTCGAATAACATCAATAATTGCTGCATCTGAGGTAAAACTAGCTGCACCATAAGTTACCAATTGATTAGAAACCAAATAGTTTGCTTCCGCCATATTGTTACCAACAAGACCGTAATCAATTTCTACAGATTGCCCTGGCGTAATATAGGAAGTAATATCAAAACGGTTGATAGCCGTAGGATCTCCAGGACACCATCCTGCTCGATCAAACAACCAAGTTCCTCCTTGCGGATAAATCGGAATACTGCCACAAGTTTTCCAAACCGGAAATGTAAACTCATTGCTACCTCCATCAATATTAAAATAATGTGTTCGTTCTATAAATTCTCCATTTTGACCATGCCCTGTAATACTTGAACGAATTTCATAAGTTGTCGCCCCCGCATCTGTCATCAATTGTCTTGGTTCAAAAACAGCATCGTCAAGGATACTTTGAAACCAACCTCTTCTGAATGGCCAGATATTTTGAATGTTCTTCACTTCCCGAGCTGGCGTACCGGTAATATAGAGAAACCGAATGTCCATTTCTTCCTGGTTCTGCCCGCCCATTTCAATAGAAAGCCTTCTGTCCCCTTTTAGAATTGGTGCATAATCCGTAACATCGAAGATGAAAGTTTTTCCATTTGATCCAAGGTCCAAACCATTTCCATAAGGCGTAACCAAAGAAAGTATTTCGTATTTAGAAGGGAATTTATTGTAGTATTCCAAATCGGAAATTGTCAGTGTATTCTCTACAATTATTCCAACCGAATCAACGACCTCTCCCATTTCATTTAATACATATTGAGTTTCCGCAGGGTAAACCAAAATAGGACTGACTTCCGTTAAATCAGTCCCAACTACTTCGTAAGCCGTTACCTGGTTTTGTTCCGAAAGAATAGAATCCAATACATTGATGGTACTCACTGTTTGTTCATAGGTACCTTGTACGAAAGTCATGTTAGGTCGTAAACTGCTTGTTACAAAACCTTTGAATAAATCCTTACCTCTTATTTTTTGCCAATTTGACGCACCCTCTACCATAGCATCACTACTACTCGCTGATGCATCGGTCAACTGACTATCAGCTCCTTCGTTCAATTGAAAATAGGCTAATAAGTTACTGTAATTCGGATGATCTACCGTCACACTTTTTCGCATCCAATCTTGTATCGTCGCTTGGTCTAACGCAACATCCCATATTTGTAGTTCATCAATAGCTCCGTAGTAGTTATTATTTGTGGAAATATCACTTGCAAAATTAAAACTAGCCAGTGCAATCGGGTTGGTTTTAGCTGTTCCGCTTAGGAACAATTCGCCATTAAGGTAGATAGACATTGTACCGGTACTTACATTTTTTGTAAAAGCCCAATGGCTCCATTTACCTGCAAAATCACTAGGATCAACTACACCATTGATTCGATCAAAAGCATTACCATTAGCTCCACAGTCCCAGTAGACCTGGCCATTACTCCAAGGCAAGTGGACATTCGCCTGACGATTACCTGCGTCATCCTTTCCTTCAAAAACAGTGGTGTTTACAGGAAGAATATCGGAACCTTTGGCCCATAAAGAAACTGTAATTTCATTGTTAACAGAAGCAAGAGGTCCACCATCTAAGGGGATACTCCCCGAACCAGCAAAGGACAAGGCGTGGTCAGAGGTACCTGTAAATATGCTACTATTAAATCCAGCATCGTGACTATTAACTGTAGTTGCTGCTCCTGCATTTTGGTTGGTAAAACTAAACTCTACTAAAACATTAGAGGTCCCATCCCAATCAAAATCATTGGAAAAGAGAAAGGCGTGATCTCCTACGTTTGAGAAGTTAGTTGACAAAAAGTATACTTCTGTAAAGTCATTAAAATCTGGATTGGCAGATTCTAATTCTGTTTTACTACTATGCTTCATCTTTATCCGCATAAAGTTGATGTCTTCTCCTAATTCCGTCACATCCATTCGCATGCTGGTAACTGGACCTGCAACCAAACCCGCCGCAGATAACTCCGCTGCAGTGAATAAAAACTGAGCTCGGGCTACGGTTTGTGTCCCCGCCAATGTCATGGGCGCGTTGTCTATTCCGATCTGAGCAGTAGATTCTGTAAGTACATTGTTGTAAATAACTTCTGATTGCTCATACTGTGTATAATTATACACCGGTTGTTGCGTATAACTGAATTCAGTTCCGTTAAAATTGCTAATGATATAATTGGGATGATTTGCCCGGTTAGAGTCTACCCGAGTAGAATCAGTTATAAATGTATTACAACTATAATCCCACTCTCGACATCCTACATTTCCAAAGCCAACGGCTCCATCATGACAACGCATTTGATAACGCATCAAAATTTTCTCATAGGTTTGAGAAACATCGTCAGGAAAAGTAAAGACGCCTGCACGTTCGTCAGAATCCAGGGTAATGGTCTGGACAATAATTGTGTCTTGAGCTATTGTATTCTTCGAAAAAGACAGTAACGAAAAGATAAATAAGGTGAAAACAAAAAATGAGTGGGTGGTTCTAAGCATAATAAATATAGGTTAAGTTTTATTTATTGCTAAGATAGATAAATGATTGGATATATCCGCTAAATTATAGTTCCTTGAGCGTTCAAAGGTTCACGAAAAAGAGAATGGTAACTATTCATTTAATACCTGAAAAAATAAGGCCTGTAGGACCACCCCTTTTTCTAGCAAGATACAACTTCGATTGAGCGAGGTGCGCAGCAGCGACCCCGTTAAAGTTCGAGCCTTATAGTATTTGTTTGAGTTCTATAATTTGGCGGGTTAATAATAATCTCTTTTTACCAGGACAATATTATGCACCTTATTGGAACATTTGGTCTCGTTTGTTCTACAAACGAGGACGGTCTTAAAGATCTTCTATTTCATATTTACGGTTGTAGTCCTCTCTACTGACGGAGACCATTGTTCGAACACTGGGATACCCGGAGCCGAATCTGTCGAGCGGCCAAGTAGGATAAAGCTTTATTTCACTAAAAAATTCTCCCTCAAGACCACTCCGTCTTTACGAACTACTTTGAGTAAGTAATTCCCTGGCTTCAGTTTCTTCAACTTCAAACACTTCTTTCTTCCTTTTTTGCTCATCACCTTTTCTTCCATCACATTATATACGTTCAGATCTCTAATTTGCTTCCTGGAAAATTTCGGTTTAAATGAAAGTTTATTTTTAGCTATTTTATATGTAAAATTCTCTCGTTCTATTTCCTGTCCCATTTTCTCAATACTCTCATCGAGTTCTCCTAATATTTCATCTGCCAGACAGGCATCCGGCGTTCCATAACCATAGCCATTGACTTTGTCTGGGTTCAGATATTTCGAGGCACTCTGTCGTACTACTGCGATGATTTCCATGTTGCTTCGCTTGGGGTGTGCCTGCTTTAGGCAAGCGACCAAACCTGCAATAGCCGGCCCTGCAAATGAGGTTCCGTTACCTGGACGAATGGTACCATCTGGATCTATAATTATAGTGGCCTGCCCTACCGCCATTACATCTGGCTTGATGCGGCCATCAGCTGTCGGACCAAAAGAAGAGAAGCCTGCTTTGATACCATTCACGTCGATCGCGCCTACGGTCAAAACAGAATCTGCATCGCCTGGTGCAGTAACATAATACCAGTCTTGTGTTCCGAAATTTCCTTGAATCGCTACGACCAAAATCCCTTTAGACGCTGCATAATCGGCAGCCTTTGTAATGGTGGTCGTATTACCATCCATGTTTTTATAGTCATAACTTTTCTCTCCTTTATCAAAGGTATTGTACTGCAAAGAACTGGCAATAATATCTGCTCCATTTTTATGGGCCCAATCAACTGCTTCTAGCCAGTTTTGCTCTTCCTGATTTGTCTCTGTCTCCGTATATTCAGTATGCGCTAACAATATATTTGCATCGAAAGCTATCCCTACGTATTTTCCTGGAATGTAACCATTTACAACAGACAGGGTATTTGTTCCGTGGCTTCCTACTTTTTCATAAGGAACAGGACCGTCTGAAACAAAGTCGTATTGTGCCTTCAATAAACCATTCTTTCTGGCATAATCAAATGCTTCCATTTTATCAAAGCCATCGAAGCCATCGTCGAGATGGGCGATGGTGATTCCTTTGCCGGTAAATCCGCGTTGGTGAAGACAATCCATATTTAGGATTTCGACCTGCGCTTTGGTTTGTCCGTAGTCTATTGTTTTGCTTTGCGCAAAAAGAGAAATACAACAAAATGAGCAGAGGAGGAAGGAAAGGAGGTTTTTCATTATGGTAGGTTTAAAAGTGGGTTTTATTAAAGCTTTATCGGTTGCGGGTTTCCGGTATTTGGTTTCCGACCGATCGCATCATTTTGCATAGAACCTGTCGAAGGGCCATTCAGGATAAATGCAATTTTTTAGAGCTGCGCGTAGTTTACGATTGTTCACACAGATCACAGAGCGATCGCGAAGAATACTCCGTTTTACGTTTGTCTTGTTAGGATTTTTATAATTGCAGGAACAACACAACTATATATTGATCGGTAGATCAGAGTGGATTTTATTCGCGCAAATTAAATTTGGTGGGAAGGCCCTTATCAACCCTGATCTACCTTTCTTACGTATTACTTTTTAACTACAAACCGCATCTTATACTCTTTAGGAATATCTCCATTTTTAATTCTATCCAAACGTCGCTTGATCAATCGTCTTTTTATCGGCTTCAGCAATTCTGTAAAAAGTATCCCGTCGATATGGTCATACTCATGCTGAACAACGCGAGCGTCAATTCCGGTAAACACTTTTTCATGCTCATTGAATTCCTCATCCATATAACGTAGGCGGATTTGAGCAGGTCTACTCACCTCTCCCCTCACATCAGGAATACTGAGGCAACCTTCTTCGTAAGCCCATTCATCGCCCCCTTCTTCAATTTTATGGGCGTTAATAAATACCTGTTTCATCCCACTCTTTTCTTCGCCTTCCTCGGTGAGTTGCTCAGAGTCTACGATAAAAATACGGATGGCCTTTCCTATTTGAGGAGCTGCCAATCCTACACCAGAAGCATTGTACATGGTTTCTTTCATGTCCGCAATCAGTTGCTCCAAATTTGGGTAATCTTTGTCAATGTCTTCGGCCACCTTTTTGAGTACTGCTTGGCCGTAAGCATAAATTGGTAAAATCATTGTTATTCTTTTGTGTCTTTAACTGTTTTATTGTAGCTGTTCAGCAGTTGGCTTTTAGCAGTTGGCTTCCCACTATCGCACGTTATAGGGAAGCCAATAGCTAAAATAGCTAAAAGCCATGTGCTAATTCAATACGGTCTATTCCGCTCCATGTAGCTTTGCAGGATCAAAACGGCAGCTATCTTATCGACTAAACCTTTGTCTCTCCGTTTTTTCTTTTTTGCTCCACTTTGCAGAATAATTCGTTTGGCATCCTCTGAGGTAAAACGCTCATCTTCATAAGCAACCTCAATTTCGGGATATAGTTTATTTAATTTTTCAACAAATTTTTCAATCGTTGGGGCGAGTTGTGCGGGGCTTCCATCCAAGTGCATGGGAAAGCCCACCACGAATTTGGAAACGGATTCCGCGAATAAGTATTTTTTGAGGTACTCAAAAATGTCATTTGTCGGAACCGTATCAAGGCCTGTGGCGATGATCTGCAAGGGGTCGGTCACTGCCAATCCTATGCGTTTGGTTCCATAATCTATTGCTAATATTCTAGTCACGGGCGCAAAGGTAGGTATTTACCCTTTCTGGAAATAATATTTCTGTATGATTTCGTTGCTAAATAAAGAAACTAGGGAAAGGGGATTGAATTCTAAATTATAATGAAAATCTAATACCCTTGCTTCGAGGCCTTTAGGTCACAACAGAATATAAAAGGGTGGTTAGAATGGAAATCAAAATCTAAATGCCCTTGGTTCACGGCACTTAGTTCTTGGAATCTAAACTACGAACGAGAGGAGCGGAAAAGGGAGAAATCAAAAACAATTCGTTTCCCTCAACTAGATCGAGACAAGCTTTAAGCAAAAAGCGTAAGCAACGCCCTTTAACATTCAATATCCGGAATAACAATATTATTGACTCCGCCTCTAACTTCCGCTTTTTGAGCACTTGTTAACTGCTTGCCTTCTAAAGTACTTCAAATTCTTAATCCATTTTTTGGAATATATTGGTTCAAAATCAAATCATTAGGGGTAAGTGACGTTGCAGCCGTAGCGCCGTTGCGGTAAAAAAACAATTGGCGTTCCTCCAATTTGCTATGTTCTACCAAGTGAAATCATTTAACACCTTAAACTTTGCAATCCCCCCCCAAACAAAAAAATCCCCCTCCAACTTTATGGAGAGGGAATAAGCCCAAAACCGTTTTAAAAAATCTTAACCGCCTGATACATTCAATCAAAATGCAAACAGACTTTATATCTTTCGCAACAGCTCTAAAGCCATTGCGAATTTAATTTTCTGGCGTAACACTGACCCGACAAAAGTTGAATTACAACAATGGCATTACAACCTCTACTTGTCATCACGACAATCAGGTATAGTGTTATTTAAGTGTGATATGGGTATTCTTATAACAGTCAAATCCGAAGACTTAACAATAATCAAGAATAATAAGAGATGTAGAAAAAAAGTGAGAGAAGAATCTTAGGTAATCGGTTAAAAGGATTGTTCTGTCATGGGATTACACCTCCTTTGTTTAGGAACAAAGAAATGGTACTACGTCATAAAGGATATGTTGCTTTTGTTATGTTATGGGATATAATTCTTTTTGTTCATCCATCATTCGAAGATTGATATGTTCTTTCGAATAATGTAATGCAAACTTACAGCATGTATCTGAATCTTTTATACCCCAAATAGGGTATTTTCTAAATTGTATTTTAGATAAATTGTTAAAACACAGCTAATTACATACCGCTCACTCATTCATACGTACCGTTGCTTTATAGTTGAAAACCGTTCACTTTTGTGAATAACAAGATTACTTTGGAAACTTTCATATTGAAATCATTAGTCCACCACCACAACCTCCCCTTTATATAACAAGACTTCCCCATCCAAAAACGCTACCTCCGTCCAATAAACATACACCCCAGGGCTTACCAGTTTTCCTCGGAAAAAACCATCCCATCCAAAACGTTCTTCACTGGGTAGAAAATCATTTGCTTTAAAAACAGCAGCGCCCCAACGGTCATAAATTAACAAACTGCGCACGTTCTTAACCGCCGCACCTGCATAAAGGGTAAACCGATCATTCACGCCATCTCCATTTGGACTAAAGGCATTCGGAATATAAACGTCTCTACTTTTCCTTACTTCAATTATAACAACATCCTCCCGTACGCAACCATTACTGTCTACCAACATGACTTCATAAGTATTAGTAAAGAGAGGTTGCACCAATTGCTCCAGACAAAAGTCACAAGACAACAAGCCATCTTCTGATTCCCACAACACCGTATCCAGAGCAGACAACGGAAGATTCGTCTGTGCGTTAATACGAATTGACTCTCCCAGCTGAATGGTCGTATCTGGCCCTAGATCCAAAAAGATAGGCAATGCCCCCTCAATAACAAAGGGCTCCGAAGTAACACATCCGAAAACATCCTGAACCGTTAACTCATGAACTCCGGCCAATAAATTTTCAAAAATAGTATCTACGCCAGACAAGCCACCATCCAGAGCCAGCGAGTAAGGCTCACTCCCTCCATATATGGTATCTATGATTATAATACCATCTCCGGCTTCAGGACAAGATTCGTCCACAGCTTCCCAATCCAAGATAAGAGGAGGCGGCGCATCTAGAAAAACAGAATCCATAGCAACACAAGCGGCAGCATCAGTTACGCTTACATAATTCCAACCAGCCAAAAGTGAAGTAGCCGTTATAAGCGATTCTCCATTTGACCAACTATAACTAAAAGGCGCCACTCCCCCATTCAGGATCGTTACAGCTGCTCCACCGTTTTCACCATCACTACATGCCACTGAAAATCCATTATAATCAGTAGTGATTAATAGCTCGATTTCCGGAGGCAAGTCTTGAGTAATGGAAGCCGTTTGAACCACCGAAATTCCATTGTTAGAACTAACGGTTACAAAATAATCTCCTACCCCTAATCCATCAATCTCAATAGTTTCATTCGTAACATTAATCATACCTGAGCCCAGAGGGTTAGTCCCTGTTCCTCCCTCCCATTCATAGGAAAAAGGCCCTTGTCCCAAAGTAACCGTTAGACTAAGAGTCCCTTCATCACTGCTACAAGGCAAGGTTATTCCTAACAAATCCACTTCTATGGCACAACTATCCAAAGGCAATAAAACCGTCGTAATCACCACTATACTATCACAACCGTTTTGATTTTCATAAAAGATATTCTCGAGCCCAACCTCATCTGGGTTGCAGGTCGCCTCAGGGATGTAAGTTGTATCACTTTGCAATAAGCTCGTAGTCGTTACCACTAAAGAATCGCAACCTTCTGTATTTTGTAACAACATTTCCACAACGCCTACTTCCAGCGGATCACAACTCGTCTCCGGAACATAAGTCGTATCACTCTCTAAAAAGGAGGTCGTCGTTATCACTAAAGAATCACAACCTTCTGTATTTTGTAACAGCGATTCCTCAACTCCTACTTCCATCAAATCACAACTCGTCTCCGGAACATAAGTCGTATCACTCTCTAAAAAGGAGGTCGTCGTTATCACTAAAGAATCACAACCTTCTGTATTTTGTAACAGCGATTCTTCAACGCCTACTTCCAGCGGATCA
>JBLHRR010000152.1:0-14383 GCA_047626155.1 Saprospiraceae bacterium
TAGGACAAACTTCGGATCCGATGTACTACGATGAGCAAGGTAACTATACCGTACTTTGGACTTACGAAGATGGAATTGGAAATATAACAGAACAAGAGCAAACGGTTATCGTATCGAATTCGGTTAACCCGATTCCGGTTGTAACAAATTTAAATACATTGCAAGTAGATTGTTATATAGAACTGGAAGCACCAATAGCTACAGATGCTTGTACGGGTAACATAATAATAGGACAAACTTCGGATCCGATGTACTACGATGAGCAAGGTAACTATACCGTACTTTGGACTTACGAAGATGGAATTGGAAATATAACAGAACAAGAGCAAACGGTTATCGTATCGAATTCGGTTAATCCGATTCCGGTTGTAACAAATTTAAATACATTGCAAGTAGATTGTTATATAGAACTGGAAGCACCAATAGCTACAGATGCTTGTACGGGTAACATAATAATAGGACAAACTTCGGATCCGATGTACTACGATGAGCAAGGTAACTATACCGTACTTTGGACTTACGAAGATGGAATTGGAAATATAACAGAACAAGAGCAAACGGTTATCGTATCGAATTCGGTTAATCCGATTCCGGTTGTAACAAATTTAAATACATTGCAAGTAGATTGTTATATAGAACTGGAAGCACCAATAGCTACAGATGCTTGTACGGGTAACATAATAATAGGACAAACTTCGGATCCGATGTACTACGATGAGCAAGGTAACTATACCGTACTTTGGACTTACGAAGATGGAATTGGAAATATAACAGAACAAGAGCAAACGGTTATCGTATCGAATTCGGTTAATCCGATTCCGGTTGTAACAAATTTAAATACATTGCAAGTAGATTGTTATATAGAACTGGAAGCACCAATAGCTACAGATGCTTGTACGGGTAACATAATAATAGGACAAACTTCGGATCCGATGTACTACGATGAGCAAGGTAACTATACTGTACTTTGGACTTACGAAGATGCCGGTGGAAATATAACAACGCAATCGCAAACGATCATTTGGCAAACACTTAACTTAGGAATACTTTCCACTTTTGAAACCTTTGCTGGATTGGGAGCTGTCACAAGTGGCGGGGCCTCTACAGGCGATGCCGGAACAAATGATGGAATAATTAGCGGTAGCGGATTTGGACCAGGATATTGTTGTACAACACACACTAGTAATGCTACAACCGTTCAGGCTAGAATAGATTTGCTTAGGGTATATATTCATCTTGACGATGTTTTTGTTACATATCCTAGCACTCATACTCCAGCTTTTGGAAGTGGAGAAACTATCACTCCCGGAGTTTATTCTATAGGTGGCGCTGGTTCTTTAGCTGGCGCTCTTACCCTTGATGGAGGTGGAGATACTGATGCTGTATTCATAATGAAATTTGAAGGGGCATTTACAGTAGGAGCAGGTGCCGAAGTTATTTTAGCTGGAGGAACACGAGCGGCTAATGTTTTTTGGATTTCTCAGGGAGCCATTTCTGTTGCAACAACATGTGTTATAAAAGGAACTTTATTTGCACACCCTGGAGCTGTTACTCTTGGTGCAGGTAGTACCATAGAAGGAAGACTCCTTACCTCAGGAGGAGCTATAACTATTGCAGCTGGAGGTGTGGCAACTATGCCTGTTGGCCCTAGCACCATTCCAATGAATTGTGACGATGATATAGCAGAGGCTGTTTGTGGTGACTTACCAAATAATTATGGGCAGACGACCATAGGAATTGGAGAAGGAGAAGCTTGTTATGATTATGAAACGGATACCTATAACGTAAGTAGCCAAGGAGGAGATATTTATGGGACAAAAGATAATTTTCATTTTGTGCATACTAACCTGAACGGATCTTACTATTTCAAAGCAAAGTTAAACGAAATGAGCGAGATATCTGGCTATGCGACGGGGGGCGTGATGATGCGAATGGAAGCAGATAAGGCGGATTCTAAGAATGTAAGCTTACTGGTTTCTGCTGACGGAAATTTATTGTTACAGGTACGGGAAAAAAATAAAGAGTATACCGCAGTGACTAACCTGGGAGCAGTGACCTTACCGATTTGGCTAAAGCTGGAGTATGAAGACAGCGACAATCAGGTATTGGCTTACACTTCAACTAATGGAGGAACATGGGATCAGGTCGGTGCTGCTTTGATTAATTTTAATGGTAACTTTTACGCAGGTATGGCAACTAGTAGTTATAGCGCTACAGCTGAAAATATGGCCAGTTACCAATATGCTCAGTCAGGCTACTTATCTAGCTTTACTGGAGGTTCTAATCTGCATCCAAGTACAGATTTTACAATACTTGACTGCAAAGATGAACACGATGACAGAGCGGGTCCTGGTAATTGCGATAATCCATCGACAGCAGCAAAGAGCGCTAAAAAGAAAGAAAAGACAATTGATTGTTATCCAAACCCAGCCTTGGATCAAATCTTTATTAATTTGGAAGATTTTGGAACCGAAGTTGTAGAAGTAATGTTACTAAATTTGACCGGGCAGGTGGTTTGGAATGTGCAAAAGGAAGTCGCATTGGGAGAACACATGAATATCAATTTATTGGATTTGCCGCTGGAACAAGGTTACTACCGAATGTCAGTGCGGAACGGAAAGAAGATAATATCTAAACCTATTTTTATTTTACGACCAGAAGATTAGATAACAACGAAAAATTAACTTGACAATCTGGAATCATTTAGTTAAAGCTAAACGACATTAGGGAGAGTGATTTAGCTAAATGATTCCATTGTGAAGAGTTTGTCAAACCAGCCCGCCCGTCTGCGATAGTCGGACTGGTTCCGGTCAGGCGGGTTATTTTTGTGTAATACTAAAAGGAACCATATAGTATGCTGTATTATTTAAAACTACAGCATACTAAACTCGAAGAGAGCTGCCAATGCGTTTGTGTTGGTGGCTTTTCTTTATTAGATTTTAAATGGATTCATTAGATTTTATGCTGAAATATTTTGTAAAGAAATCAAATAGATAATTTTTGTCAGAACGAAGCTCTTTTTTGAGTTCGTAGCCTTAGCTACGGGCGAACAAAAAGCTGAAGTGCTGGCGAGAATTAGCATTTGAGGACATACAAACTATTTTGGAATAAAGTCTATTAGGTCAAGTTATTTTTTTTAACCAGAACAGTGCAAATGCCTCCCTTAAGCTTGTCGAATGGGAGCGCTACATTTTTTCAGGTGAACGAGGGCTAAATGTTGCGCTCGTTGCGCCTCCGCCTGGCGTGCGGACAGGTTTGCGGTAAAAATATAATTGTCGGAACGCCAATTTGCTATCTTCTACAATCTCGCAACCTCAAACCCCAAAAATAGCTTCTCTTCCATCTCCTCTATAATCACTTTTTCTACTTGAGCTAATTCGGGGCCTACGGAGCACCAAGTTCTAAAATCATTCAAGGCGGCTTCTGTTCCTTGAACTTCCACGTATACTGACCCATCTTTTTCATTTTTCACCATACCAACCAATCCCAACTCATCTGCTTTTCGTTTAGTACTGGCACGAAACCAAACCCCTTGCACCTTCCCGTAAACCCTCATTCGTTGACATTTTATAGACATATGAATATAGTTTGTAGTAGTTTATCTGCCACTACGATTTAGAATTGTACTTTTGCCCTTGGTATCCGCTAAATCAAAAGGCCCTTCTACCTATAGGCGGGTAAAAAATTTATCACCAGCAAATTTACACAATGAAAAAAAGATCAGCTAACTCATTGCCCCTTTTAATTTTAATAACAGCTTTATTATCCGTTCAATTTGGCTACAGCCAAAAAACATCCAATCACGGAAATAAATTTGAACAACTGGGTTCTCAGTTGCGAACCGGAAATGAATACCGAAGTAGCGATGGAGCTCCTGGACCAGCTTATTGGCAACAAGCCTGTGACTACGACATTAACTGTAGCCTGAATACAGAGGAGCAAAGGTTGGATGGCCAGGAAAAAATAACGTATCATAATCAGTCGCCAAATACTTTGCGTTACTTATGGTTACAATTGGATGAAAATCAACATGACGCGGCCGCGGATAACCACAGTTTTAATGGTAGTAGCATTCAGCCGAACATGAGTGAACAAGATTTGCGTGGCTTAGAGCCTTGGCGAGAATTGGAAAAATTCGGTTGTAAAATAGAAGCGGTTACCAACGCTGCTGGAGGAAAAGTGGATTACACCATTAATAAGACCATGATGCGGGTAAACCTGGCACAACCTTTAAAGCCTGGTGAAAAAGTAAGCATTAATGTGAAATGGCATTACTATCTGATTGATAGAATAAATTCCATCAGTTGGGGAAGAGGAGGGTATGAGTTTTTTGAAAAAGATGGAAACTACATGTACACGATTGTACAATGGTTCCCAAGACTCTGTGTTTATGATGATGTGAACGGGTGGCAAAACAATCAGTTTACAGGGCGAGGAGAATTCGCTTTGACTTTCGGAAATTATAAAGTAAGCATGACTGTGCCGGCTGATCATATGGTTGGTTCAACCGGTGTTTGTACGAATTACGCAGAGGTTTTAACTACTGCTCAACAAGAACGTTGGCAACAAGCGCAAACTGCTAAGACACCTGTAAAGATGGTTACCTTAGAAGAGGCCAAAAAGCTAGAGCAAGCGCCAAAATCTAACAAGACAAAAACATGGAACTTCAGGGCAGAAAATGTCCGTGACTTTGCCTGGACCGCCAGTCGAAAATTTGTCTGGGACGCCATGCCGCATATGACAACAGAAGGTAAGAAAGTAATGTGCATGAGTTACTATGCTAAAGAAGCTTACCCGATTTATGAGCGCTATTCTACAAAAGCAGTAGAACATACTTTGGACATCTATTCTAAATATTCTATCCCGTACCCATACCCAACCGCTATTTCTGTAGAAGCAGCAAACGGAATGGAATATCCTATGATTTGTTTCAATCCTGGACGTGCAGAGGAAGATGGTACTTATACCGAAGCGGCTAAGGAGTCAGCGATATCGGTTATCATTCACGAGGTGGGACATAACTATTTTCCAATGATCATTAATAGTGATGAGCGGCAATGGGCTTGGATGGATGAAGGATTAAATACTTTCGTTCAATATTTAGCGGAACAGGAATTTGACAACAATTACAACTCCTGGGTAGGTGCGCATAAAATCGTGGACTATATGCGTTTGCCAAAAGATAAGCTGGAACCGATTATGACGAATACGGAAAACATTGTTGAGTACTTTCCAAATGCTTACCTCAAACCTGCTGCTGCGCTCAACGTTTTGCGGGAGACGATTATGGGTAGAGAATTATTCGATTATGCTTTCCAAGAATATTGCCGACGTTGGGCTTTCAAACACCCTACTCCAGCCGACTTTTTCCGTACTATGGAAGATGCGAGTGGGATAGACCTAGACTGGTTCTGGAATGGTTGGTTCTATGGAATTGATGCCGTTGATGTTTCTTTGGATAGCATCAATTGGTACAAAGTAGATTTGAAAAATAATCCGGAAAAACGAGAGGTCAGCAATGAGGAGGTGTTGAAAAAGCCATATGACGACATTACAAGAATGAGAAACCGAGAAGCAAAAATGGAATTTTCGGTAGAGAAGGATTCCGAGTTAACTGATTTTTATACCAACTACAAGCCTTGGGAAACAGCGGATTCCATCGTTGAAGGCAAGACCAAATTATATGAAGAGAATTTTTCTAAAAAGGAAAAAAAGAAAATGTTCAAAGGCAAAAATTACTATGAATTATTCTTCTCCAATAAAGGTGGCCTGGTTATGCCGGTTATCATAGAATGGACTTTCAAAGACGGAACAACAGAAGTGCAACGCATCCCGGTAGAAATCTGGAGAAAGAACGAAGGTGAATTTTCTAAAGTTTTTGTAAAAAATAAAGAAGTTACGGGCATTGTTATAGACCCTTTTAAAGAAACGGCCGATATCGACGAAAGCAACAATAATTGGCCAGTGAAAGAAATGCCAAGTCGGTTCAAAGTATTCAAAAAACACAAGCAGGTGGAAATGCTTAACCCGATGCAGAAAGCGAAGAAGAAGGAAGTGATAAAACCGTAAACTAAGGAGGGCATGCATGCTTTTGAAATTTGAACAATTAAACAAGCGTCTGATGTCCAAAGGGTTGTCAGATGCTTGTACATAACAAAGGGGAACTGACTTTTTCGATAATAGAAAAGGATTGTTTATTCCATTAAGATGGACTATTTTTATGGACACAATAAGGGTCATCTCTAATTCATGTGTATTCACTAGCAGGCAACCTTTTGTAAATCTATTGTCTATAAAATAGAAGAGCTTCTATCCCCCAATCATTATTTTCTAATATCAATCTAAAAAACTCAAAAGTTATGACTAAGAAAATTTTTACCTCCTCTGTTCTTTTTCTAGCCTTTTTTACTTTCCTAGAAGCCCAATCCACAGGATTAAAAGTCTACCAAGTTTTTCAGGAAAAATGCGCCACCTGTCATGACAACGCCTCTCCACAAAGTGGCCTGGACCTGGAAGGGGCCGGAGCTACGGAAGCCGCACGTTACGCCGATGTCTACAATAATATCGTTGATGCTACTCCAGCAAATACTTATGCCGCTGGAGAAACCTACGATTACATTTACAAAGGACGCCCAGACAAAAGCTTCCTTTTTAGAAAAGTAAGTCAGGGTTTAGAACAAAGCATCAACATGCACCAAGACGAAGAAGGAACCATGCCTCCTTCTAACCAAACACAACTAACTGATGTCGAAAAAGAAATGATTCGTCAATGGATTTTATATGGCGCACCACAAAGTGGCGAAGTGGTCGATCAGGATTTGATTGAGCTGTACTATAGTGGTCAGGGCATCGCCAGTTTTGATACACCTCCACCAGCACCTGATCCATCTGAAGGATTCCAAATTAAAATGGGCCCTTTTTATTTGCAGCCACAAGGTCAGCCGGGCGCGGAATTAGAATATTTCCAAAAGTATGAACTGGAGTTACCGGAAGATGTAGATGTAGATCGCATTGATATGAAAATTGCTACTTCTTCCCATCACTTTATTATTTATAATTTTCAGTTCCCATGGGCTGCGAGTACAGTGCCTCATGGACTCCGGTTAAACCCAGATCATACCTCCATTAGTTTGGTGACTGCTGTACAGGAATCTACGGATTTACAATTGCCCGAAACCACCGCCTTCAAATGGCAGAACGATATGATATTGGATCTAAACTCTCATTACATTAATTATTCGGCAACTATGGCTTATCAGGCGGAGGCTTACTTCAATGTATACACCAAGCCAGCGGGTACCGCAGAACATGAAATGAAGACAGAACTCATCGTTAATGGCAACATACCGATAGATAATGATGCGAATACAGTGACTTATTCTCAAGTCTACACAGACAACAGCGCCGGAGAAGTCTTCGTATGGGGCTTAATGGGACATACTCATAAATATGGAAGGGATTACAAAGCCTATAAACGCGAAAATGGCCAGCAAGGAGAATTGATTTACGATGCTTCTTGTTCCGAAGGAATCCCTGGCTGTGTATCTCCTTATTTTGACTATCAACACATTCCGATCCGCTACTTCGAGCCATTGATGCCCTTAGATCTATCTGGAAATAATGGATTCGTTCACACGGCTTCTTGGCTGAACGATGGCCCCGTTCCCGTTAATTTTGGCCCAACCTCTGCTGATGAAATGATGGTCATGGTATTAATGTATACCGATGAGCAAATCGGTGATGCTACTTTTAACAACGAAATCACAAACTTGTCGGTTCTAGATGTATATCCGAATCCGATGAATGAAAAAGCATTGTTACATCTTCCGGAAAATGGTAGTCAGTTTTCTTTCCGTCTCTACGATGTACTGGGCCAGGAAGTTCGAAGACAGGATGGTTTAACTGGAGCGGAGTTTTTGCTGGAGCGAAATGGTTTGGGGAATGGAATGTATGTCTATGTGGTGGTGGATGAAGAGGGAACAAGGTATACGGGGAAGTTGATGATGGATTGATCGATATTAAGAACCATCTGTTTTTACTTTTGTAAAAAGGGCGAAGGCCTAAAATTCCAAATCGGAGTTTTAGGCCTTTTTCTTTTAACACTTAACGAAAAAGATATTAGTATTACACAAAAAATAACTTCCCAATTTCTTTAGTGGAAACGATTCTATAAATCACTCTCCCTGGGGTCCTTTTTATTTACATAATCGTTTCCAAATCAGGAAGTTAATTTTTTGTTGTTACTTAGCAAAGCCCCAATTCTAAAGAGAATATATAAGTTTCCTTTTTTCTCTGGCCTTATAAATTTGGCCGTTAAGAAAAGCAGCAAAGCGTGGCTCAAGAGCAGTCCAGAGCCTTTTAAGGCGACCTTGGACTGCGAGCGGGCAGGCTGCTGATTTTTAGGCCAAATTTATAAAGCCTTGGGTTTTTGGTACATTTTTGCTAAGAAAAAAGTACGAAGAAATAACAATAAATCTACAAGTGTAAAATTCGAGAGCTAAGTTATAAATGGCAGCTGGTTTTTCCTTAGTAAATAGCGTATTTCTATAAGGGTGAATTTCGTGTAGTAATAATATTGGATGTTTGTATGGGAACGTTTACTAAGCTGAAAAAAGTTTAGTAAACGCCCGACCGTGCCAACCGATCTGACCGTGCAAAACGGAGATAGTATAGTTAGTAATTAACTTATCCTTATCACAGCAATCACTAACTCCAACGAACAGAACACAACACAACAACAACAATAAAACCCTCTCTTTCCTCCCCACACTCAACCTGAGTTTAATGTTTCTAAAATTTGGTAGAGATGACGAAAGCCAGTCGGACCAACTCGGAGTAGAATACTCTACCAAAATTGGATACGATGCACACTACATGGCTAACTTCTTTGGTACCCTCGCTCGTATGCGCGATGAGGCAGGAGAAGTTGCACAGATTCCAACCTTCCTATCTACGCACCCAGACCCTGTAGGCCGTTTCAATAAAGTATATCGGTTGGCAGATAAAGCGGAGGTTGGTTTGGACAAAGGTAGATTGAAGGTAAATAGAAAGGAGTATCTCCACATGATCCAAATGCCTCTCTTCGTATTTTGACTTACTTTATCCAATAGCGTTTATGCTGAAGTGCTGGATAAAAAGATCATTTGAAAACATACAAATTATTTTGGAATAAACGCTAATACAATCGTTTGATTTATAAATTACATGGTATGGCGCAAAAAGCAGATTTCCAAAAATATGAATCATACTTCCTGGGCACCATGGAAAGTTTCAAAAACCCCGGTATGAGTTTTGCACCCCTGTTGATTAATCCTTTCAAGAACAATCCACACAACCAGTTTTGATTAATCACCAAATCCGATTTTCGTATGAAACCTCCTACCCTTGCTATGTTATTCTTCATAACGTTTCTCTCTAGTTTTAGTCAGATTACGATTGCAGGAACCCCTGCTCCTTCAACATCCAAATCATCACTTTTCCAATTAGCCCCTGAGCAAATCACTAGAAGTAATGCTATTAGTGACGGAGTATACCTACAATTGGATCCGGCTGATTTACGAAAAATCCTTAGCCAGCGTGCAGATGAAATAACAATAATGTTACCGATTAGTGACAACGAAGAAATTGAGATTAATTTAGAAAAGAAAAACCCCTTTAGTAGTGATTTTCGAGTTCGTCGAGCAGAGGGTTCTAAAAGAATGGAGACAAAGTATAGCCAGGCTACTTGCTATCAAGGGAAAGTGAAAGACTTCCCGAATTCACTGGTGGCCATAAGCTTTTTTGAAGACAAAATAATGGGCGTTGTTTCCTATAATGGGGATGATTATAACCTGGGTGTTTACACAAAAGGAATAAACCAAGCGGATGATGTCTACGTTTTTTATCCGGAAAGTAATTTGTTGCAACAACAAATTTTCAATTGTCATACCTCAGATGATGCCATTGCAATAGACAGCGATATGGCGCTGAGCTCAGATAGAGCGATGACGAACAATTCTGTGAAAATATATTTTGAATGCGATTATAAAATGTATCAGGACAACGGTAGCTCCGTGCAAAATACGACGGACTTTGTGACCGGAATGTTCAATGTAATTGCCGCCGTTTATGCCATTGATGATATTTGCGTGGAGCTTTCTGAAGTATTCGTTTGGACAACGGATGATCCCTACCCAAGCCTTGGTGCGGAGGAAGCACTTACTGCTTTTGGAAACCAACTCAACGGCAGCTTTAATGGTGATGTAGCCCATTTGTTATCTACTGCTACTGCGGGGAATGGAGGTCTGGCCTACCTCGATGTCATCTGTGATAACAACATCGGAATTGGATACAGCAACATCGACGATTATTATTTAGGCTTACCCAATTATAGCTGGACCGTAGCGGTTGTGGCCCATGAGCTGGGACATAATTTTGGTTCGCCACACACCCACAGTTGTTCATGGGCAGGAGGTGCTATTGACAACTGTTTTTGTCCAGAAAGCAGTTGTGACTTAGGCCCTGAACCAGCAGCGGATGGTGGAACGATAATGAGTTATTGCCATTTGACCAGTGGAACCTTTGGAGGCTGTACCCTTCCAAGTGAAAACCCCGGCATAAACCTGAACGCAGGTTTCGGTCAGCAACCAGCTGCTTTGATTTATAATAATATTGAAAATGCAAGCTGTCTTACGGCCTGCGGGAATCAAGGTGGTGGAGGAGGAACTGCGGTGTTAGATTGCGACAACGCGGTGGAACTAACAGATGGAGTAACTTACTTTGGAAATACCGACAATGGTAGCTCAAATATATCGCTTTACAGTTGTAATAATTATGTAGAACCGGGAAAGGAAGTCGTTCACTTTTTTACAGCTCCGATCAGTGGTACGGCAAACTATATCTATAATGAAAATGTAGCGGGCGATATCGATTTGTATATTCTGAGTTCCTGTGATCCAAGTTCTTGTCTGACTTATTATGATGGCGGTGTTGGAATTACCGGGACGATGGAAGTCGTAGAAGGAGTTGGTTACTATTTTGTTACAGATGTATATGCAGGAGGTAACGGTGGAGCTTATGACCTTACGATAAATTTTCCAACAGCATTTCCAGTTATAACGGTTATTTACACCGCTTCGCAAGAGAGTTGTTATGGTGAGGCAGATGGTTCTATTGATTTGAACGTTAGTGGTGGTTCGGAGGTCTACTCCTTTCAATGGAATACCGGTGGAACTATGGAGCAATTGGTCAATTTATCTCCCGGAGATTATTCTTGTACCATAACAGACAGCAATGGAGCATCTCAAACAACCGAGCTTATAACGATAAACGCAGCACCTCTGTTAAACCCGCTTGTGCAAACACCGAATGCATTGACTTGTGATATGAGTCAGGTTTTTATAGATGCAACAGCTACGATTTCGAGTCCAGGTATTTCAAGTAGCTGGAGCACGATAGCTGGGAATATTCTTACTGGCGGAAACACGTTGTTATTGCTCGTAGATCAGCCAGGTACTTATACGCTGACTTTGATGTATGACAATGACCTCAACTGTGTGGAGACAGCATCTGCTATCGTTGAAGAAACTGCCCCACCGACTGCTACGCTGTCAACTTCTCAAGCGAATGACCAAAATGCAGATGGTTTAGCAACCGTTATTGCTTCAGGTGGTGCAGCGCCATATACTTACCTTTGGAATACCACCCCTCCTCAAATGACAGCGACGGCTACTGGACTTTCTGCTGGAAGTTACACCGTGTTGGTAGAGGACGCAAATGGATGTATACTGGAGGTGGCGGTGGAAGTCGGAAGTCTGACTAAAGCCAGCGAATTGACTGGGTTAACGGAGTTTCAACTATCTCCAAATCCAACAAATGGATATGTAAATATAGCTTTAGAATCTGAAGATTCGGAAGAAATAAATCTGCAAATTCTTGATGTCCTAGGTCAGGTTGTTTGGACAAAAAATAATATCCGTAATCAATGGCAGGAGCGTATAGACTTATCTGCCTTGCCTAATTCCGTTTATATGATTACCGTAAGAAAAGGGACCGCTCGGTCAACAAAGCGTCTGCTTTTGCATAGGTAGTCATTCGGATTTCAACTTCAACTTCAATTCCCTTAATACGTGGACAAATCGAATTGGAACTTTGGTTGCAAAAGTAAAAGTAAAAGGCACCAGAGGAACTAATCCCTTGGGCCTTTTGAGAATCCATACAAGAAATTCTTTAAATTTCATCGTACTTATTCAATTCGAGCTCTTCGATAATGTGGATCAATTTCTGAGCATATTTAGGATCTGTAGCATAACCTGCTTTTTTTAATCCGGTAGCCCAGCCTTTGTAATCAGTTTGTTGTAGTTTAAATAACCTTCTATAGCGTTTGCCGGTAAGGAGTATGCTGTGGGCGCGGAAGCTCTCCCAGATGGTTTCATACCTTCGGAAAAAATCTTTGTGGCTATCATCAGTGAAGTTGCTACAATGGTTTTTGCTGCATCTTTTAGAAAAGCATTTCATCCCAAAATGATTGTTGTTGCGTTTTGACAATCGACTATCTCCGGCGTTGCTTTCTATGAGTCCCTGTGCCAGCGTGATGCTGGCAGGTATTCCGTACTTTCTCATTTCTGACTGAGCCACTTTATGAAATCGGGAAACGTAAGTGTCTTGTTTTTTTCTTTTTGAAAGGTGTCGATTTCTTTTAGAATTAGAACTGACGGTTTGGGCAATGGATAGTGTGGTGGGCTGCTCCTTCTCGTTGTAAGTCATATTGGAGTAGGTGTTGGAGAGATTGTCTGAGGTAGACTTTTCGATTGGAGAAGCCGTAGAGAATTTATCTCCCAAAGACATTAAGCCGCTGCCGATGTAAGCTTTTGTAGCTTGGGCGGTAGTCCTTGTTTTTGTGCTTACTGTTTTTGCTTCAACCTGTTTGGTAGGAGGAATACTGCTTGCTAAACTTCCTTTAGCTACCGTAATGGCTTCTGCGGGACTGTCCTCACTTTGAGGACTGTGGATGTTAAAATTCAGGCTTACTTCTTTTTGTTGCAACAGTAGTAAGATTGCAGAGAAGAGGACTAAGTTGAACAACTGGGGTCGTTTCTGACCGATGAGTTGATTGATTTGTGCTTTCATAAAACCTTTCAGTTGTACCATTCCAGAAAAATTAAAACTGTTCATAGTAATGATGTTTGTATGCTTTTGGCAAACGGTACTTATGTAGTGTAAGTACTTGACTTTACTACTTATTCCCTTTGTAAAATCCACAGAACAGCAATAAATCGCCGCCTAGGAAAAGAATTTTACAGAGGGAATAATCCCTCGTACAAGATGTCAAAAGCTTTAGTGATTGAATTACATGTTTTGTATTGCAATGTAAACATAAAACAAAAAGTTTTGTAAAACGAATAAATAAAACAAAAAGTTTTTAATTTTATTGAAAAGATGATTAATCAAAAGAATCCTCCTAGGCCCTATGTTGAGTGAGTACGCTAGTGGGGCTAGCTAGCAGGTCGACTCATAGAACAGACTATAAACTAATTAACTGGATACCCAGTCGGCCTATGGCAGAGTAGTTCATTGCTACCAAAAAATTAATATATTATATAAATTTGTAATGAAAGGCACGGTATTTGGAAGGTGGTATTAATGTTATACATATATTAATAATAAGTAAATTACGAATAACAATTTAAAATAATTTATATACGTTGCAACTACTTTAATGGTAGTCGCGTTAATAAAAGGGAAGCAATAACAAACAAAGGATCAAACCGAACCAAACCAAATGTATTTAGATCTTTTTCACCATCCCAACACCGTTTTTCCCAAATTCCGATTTTAAAGCTGAATTAACGGTCCTTTGTTGCTTACCCATTATAGCTGGAATACCCGGCGTATTTACCCTCTGCTGATAGTAGGGGAGTACTACGTAAATACATTTGCCCGGGAGAACGGACTTATGCTTTATTACTTTACGGGAAGTCGTGCAGACTTCCGCCCTCAGAACAGCAATTCGAGGTAACTGGCCACTTTAGAAAAAGGTTGGAATGACTGTCGCCTATTGGTAACGTCGTTTTCAATCCACTCTTTTGTAGGTAATCTAAACACAGCATCGTCTGTCTGTCGTTTTCGTAAAAGCATTGTTTTGCTTTGGCGAAGATGTAGATTGACGTGAGGGATTCTTATGTCTTCTCTGTGAAAGAACCTGCAAGTGGAAGGTGCATTCGTACCTGTTTAGATTTTATTGGAACAGACCGACAGAACTGTTGTCCTGCTACACCTCTGCGTGTACAGTGCCCGTATTCGGTCTTTGACTCGACTTTCAAAGGTTTTTGAAATCGAGATCCTACTTGAAGTTGCATGACTTCGGGGGTGGATACTACTGTTTGGATCTTATTTTTCAATTATA
>JBLHRR010000153.1:0-14320 GCA_047626155.1 Saprospiraceae bacterium
GATGATGGAATTACTTATTTCATTATGAATACCAACCTTGGTCATCCACAAGTTGAACCAATGGATAGCACCCTACTTTGCGAAGCGCTCCACCGACAAATAAACATACTTCATAACATTACAGATACAATTAAAAATTCAGCATACTTAGTAGTCTTACATCATCATGGCTTGTTGACCAAAAAGTTGGTGGAAGGCCGAATGGACATCATCGACAAGTGGCATCTGATAACCCCAAGTCTGCCTTTCGATTGTGCGCCTCACAGCACTTTTGAGGAATTGGTATATCCAATGCTAACAACAATTCAACGTAAAGGGGTTCAGGTCATTTTGGTGGGCGGAGATATTGGGCAGCGGGCGAAAAAGTTTGAGTATAAAACGAAGGAAGGGATTTGGTTTTTGGGTTCTGGGATTAATAATTCTATGGACCCGAATCATGTACCGAAGTATGTGAAGAATATGAATCCGGATAGTATATTAGTTTTTGAGTATGATTTGAGGAAGCGAAAGTTGGATTGGTCGTTTTTTGAATTGTGAGTTTGGTAACCGCTACGGCGCAACGGAGCGCAACGGTTTCGCAACGTTAAATGCTTTGATTAAATCAGCTACTTCTATTACCAACTTTTTCGCGAATTAAGTGTTCTAATTATTAACGTTACTAACCTTTACGTTGCGCTTTCGTAGCGCCGTTGCGGTTACCAAAAAAAATAAAATGAAGAAAGTTGTTGTTGGAATTGGAGGGGCCAGTGGGTCCATTTATGCTAAAGTAATGTTGGATAAGCTGGAGCAGTTGAAAGACCAGACGGCGGCCATTGGAGTTATCATGTCGGAGAATGCGAAGTTCAATTGGAAGTATGAATTGGATAATGAGAGTTATAAGGATTACTCTTTTGACTTTTATGAAAGTAAGGACTTCATGGCTCCATTTGCCTCAGGTTCTGCGAAGTACGATACGATGATTCTAATTCCTTGTTCCATGGGTTTATTGAGTCGGGTGGCTCATGGTATTTCTTCTGATTTGGTGACTAGAGCGGCGGATGTGGTTTTGAAGGAGCGACGGAAATTGATCTTAGTGACCCGAGAAACCCCTTTGAGTTTGATTCACATCAATAATATGAAAACGGTGACAGAGGCTGGTGGCATCATTTGTCCGGCGGTACCGAGCTTTTATAGCAAGCCGAAGGACTTTGAAGAATTAGCTGCTACTGTAGTTGATCGAGTCCTAGATTTAGCAGGATTTGACTTGGGAAGTTATCGTTGGGGAGAAGACGCAACTGATGAACCTAAGGACAAATAAGCTAATAGCTTGTTTAACATTTAGCAAAATTCATTACTAAAATTGGGCAAAACCATATTTAGACGTATATTTAGGGCTGTATTTATTTTAAATGAAAAAAATTCTATCCGTGGTAAAAGACAGTAAAATAGAAAAGGAAGACAAGGCGCCTGCAAAAGGAGCTAAAGCAAAGAAATATTCTAAGAAGAACTATCTTGAATGGTACGAGATGATGTTGCGTATCCGTCGATTTGAGGAAGCGACTTTGAAAGCATATGGCCAGCAAAAGATTCGTGGTTTTTGCCACGTTTATATTGGTCAGGAAGCCATTGCGGCAGGTTTAATCTCTGCGATTAGCAAAGAAGACTCCATTGTTACGGCTTATCGCCAACATGGTATCGGCTTATCAAGAGGGCTTGCCCCTAAAGCTTGTATGGCCGAATTGTTTGGTAAAGCTGGTGGGATCGTAAAAGGAAAAGGAGGTTCTATGCACTTTTTCAGCAAAGAACATAACTATTTTGGAGGAAACGGTATTGTAGGTGCTCAGATTCCAATAGGAGCTGGTATCGCTTTGGCGGAGCAATATAGAGGAACTAAAAATCTTTGTGTCACGATGTTTGGTGATGGAGCTGCAAGACAAGGAGCGCTTTACGAAGCATTCAATATGTCAATGACTTGGAAATTACCTGTGCTGTACATTTGTGAGAACAACCAATACGCCATGGGTACTTCTGTAGAAAGGACCAGTAATGTTCATGATTTGTATAAGTTGGGCGCATCTTTTGAAATGCCTTCTGAAGCTGTAGATGGAATGAGCCCTGAGGCGGTGCATGAAGCATTGGAAAGAGCGGCTAAACATATTCGTTCTGGGAAAGGGCCTTATTACTTAGAGATTAAAACTTACCGTTATAAGGGTCACTCTGTATCTGATCCTGCGAAGTATAGAACGAAAGAGGAATTGAACGATTACAAAGATCGTGATCCGGTTAAAGAAACAGAGAAGAAAATTTTAGATAATAAGATTGCTTCTGTGGAAGAAATTAAAGTGATCAAGGATAAGATTAAGGCAGAGATTGCAGAGGCGGTTGCTTTCGCGGAAGCCTCTCCTTTACCTGATCCGGCTGACTTGTATAAAGACAACTATATGCAGGATGATTATCCTTATTCGACGTAGTTGAATGGTTAATTGGTTCGCTCAATTTTACTGTATTGGTTACTAGTAAGATAGTTAATCAGTATGTTTTGTTTGCAAAAAAAAGAAGCAACTTCATTTGAGGTTGCTTCTTTTTTGTATAATTTAAAAAGTGATATTTTTATTTAATAAACCATTTACTGTCTTAGCGGAAACAAAGCTCTGACCCTAAACTAGAAAATTTCACTACAGCCAAAATTGCTGGAATCGCAAATGTTTCTATTGAACCTGTTGAGGAGATCAAAGCGAAAATGAAATAGAAGCCAATAGAAAATTGATTTAAAATCAAAATATAGGCAAACCCTATAAAAAGCTTCGTCAAACAAAATTGACGAAGCTTTTTCATATTTCAGCAGATAAACCCAGCTTAATTTCAACAAAAGCCCCATTTCTTCGTAAGAATGTTTATTTTTGCGGTGCTTTAAAAGAAAGCAGAACGCAAAACCGCATTTTTATCCTAAATTCATAATCGCTTTTTATTGATTATCAACTGGTTATACTTAAATACCGTTGTTGTTAATTTTTATGCGAAGCGAACTAAAAACACGTCATTTATGGCTATCAAAAGAAAAAAGAACAAGCAACAAGAAGAAACCTTAGTTGACATTGTTGAAGCAAGAGACAACGCACAGGGATTTTTAGAAACTAATCAGATGAACATCATGGGTGGTCTATTAGCCCTAATTGTTGTGGTTGGTGGATTCTTGGCTTACAAGCATCTCTACAAAACACCTCGTGAGAAACAAGCTTCTTCACAATTGTCTCAGGCTCAGTTGCAGTTCGAAAAGGACAGTTTCGCATTGGCTTTGTCAAATCCTGGTAACGGAGCCTTAGGTTTCGAAGCTATCATTGAAAGCTACGGTGGAACCAAAGCAGCCAACATTGCAAAATATTATGCAGGTGCTTCTTACCTACATTTGGGGCAGTACGATGCTGCTATTGATTACCTTCAGGATTTCTCTCCAAAAGGAGCTGTTCTTGCGGCTCCTACTCAAAGTATGATCGGAGATGCTTATGCTGAAAAAGGAGATTTGGCTTCTGCTGCTGCTTACTATAAAAAAGCATTAAGTGCTGCAAAAGGAAATGGGTTTCTTTCCCCAATGTACTTGAAAAAGATCGGCCTATTGGCTGAGAAAAATCAAGACTGGAAAGCTGCCGCAGATGCTTACAATAAAATTAAATCAAATTTTCCAACATCTATCGATGGTAGTGACATTGACAAGTTCATTGCACGTGTTGGAACTAAGCAATAGTTTATTTTTGCAAAAAAAATGTTAGAAAAAAGGCAGTGCTATGAAGTGCTGCCTTTTTTTGTACTTTTAGGAATCTAAGTATTACAAAAAAAAAATCACTTATGGCTTCTTCATTAAAAAACCTTTCCCAATATGACGAGAAGAATATTCCGTCTGTAAAGGATTATAAATTTGGTATTGTCGTTTCTGACTGGAACTCGGAAATTACACATGACCTCTACAAGGGCTGCCTTGACACCCTCCTAAAACACGGCGCTACTGAAGACAATATTGAAGTGGCTCAGGTGCCAGGGACTTTTGAATTGCCAACGGCTGCTCGCCTACTGGCCAAACGCCACGATCCCCATGCTATCATCTGCATCGGTTGCGTCATTACTGGGGAGACCAAGCATAATGAGTACATCAATAATGCTGTTGCTCAAGGTTTGGTTAATCTTAGTATTGCTTCAGGAAAGCCTTTTATCTTTGGTGTTCTTACTCCGGATGATGAACAACAAGCAAAGGATCGGGCTGGGGGAAAGTATGGTAATAAAGGAGTGGAAGCTGCAGTGACTGCTATTCGAATGGCGGTGTTGAAGAAGGAAATGGAGACGAGTAAGAGTACTATTGGGTTTTAGTAAAGGTAACCGCTACGACGCTACGAGACCCCACGTTTTCTGCCACTTATTTTTTGCTTCTCGCTTCGCTCGAAAGGTTTTATGAAAGCACGAAGGACACAAAAGATACACGAAGTTTTTTCTTGCGAACGGAGCGCAGTAATTTACCAATTAACTAATAATCAAATCAACTAAAAGTGAAACTATACACCATAGAAACTGGAAAATTCAAATTGGACGGAGGGGCCATGTTCGGTGTGGTACCTAAGCAGATGTGGAAACGGATTAATCCGCCTGACGATAACAATATGTGTACATGGGCGATGCGCTGCCTTTTGATTGATACTGGAGAACGACGAATTTTAGTGGATACTGGGCTTGGGACTAAGCAGGATGAAAAATTTCGGTCTCATTTTGAGCCACACGGGGTGGATGATTTGATTTCTTCTTTGAAGAAGGTGGGCTTTTCTCCTGAGGATATTACGGATGTTTTTTTAACGCATCTTCACTTTGATCATTGTGGTGGAGCCATTCGACATAATGAAAAGGGAGAGGCAGTTCCTACTTTTCCGAAAGCGATCTACTGGTCTAATGAAAGGCATTATGAATGGGCCTTGAATCCAAACCCAAGGGAGCGTGCTTCTTTTTTGAAAGAGAATATTGTACCGCTGAAAGATTGGGGTATTTTGAAAATGGTAGATGTTGCTGATGGGGAAGAATGGTTGCCGGGTATTCGAATTAAGTATTACCATGGACATACCGAAGCGATGATGGCTTTACAGATTGAAGTAAACGAGCGCACCTTGTTATACAATGCTGACTTATTGCCTTCTGCGGGGCACATTGGGATGCCTTATGTAATGGCTTATGACATTCGCCCCTTGGTTAGTATGGAGGAGAAAGGGAGGATGTTGGAGGAGGCAGTTGAGAATAATTATGTCTTGTATTTTGAGCATGATCCGCTATTGGAGTGTGCTTCGATAAAGCGAAATGAGAGAGGACGGATTGTGATGGATGAGGCTTTTTCTTTGAAGGATGTTTTTGGGTGATGTGGTTCATGACTAAATTGTTTTGTCCTTTTTATACGATTTTTAAACACAAAGACCTATCGCGACCAGTCGCAACGTATTTTATTTTGTAAACCAAATGCGATTTTTCAACATATAGGCACATAGAACATCTAAGCCTTCTATCGTAAAAGAACACATAGTAAAATGCTATTCGCATTTTTTACATAGTTCACACAGCCTTCGTTTAAACAGATTTCATCAATGATAAACATAAGTTCCGAAATAAAAAATTGCTGCCCTAATCTTCAAGTAGGTGTTCTGACTTGCTCCGTGGAGGTCAAACCAACTGCTGGCAAGCTGGCCGATCTCATCTCTGAGCGGCTGGAAAAAATTCAATCAACATTGGAAATTCCGCAAATCAGCCAGTTGCCGATGGCGCAACAAACGCGACGTGGGTATAAGGCTACGGGTAAGGATCCGGCTCGGTATCGCCCTGCTGCAGAATCATTGTTACGTAGAGTTGTTCAGGGGAAGGGATTGTATCAAATCAATAATGTGGTGGATGCTTTGAATTTGACTTCAGCAGAAACGGCTTATTCTATTGGTGGTTATGATATGGATGCCATTAAGGGCGAAATTACTTTAGGTATTGGGAAAGCAGCTGAACCTTACCAAGGTATTGGTCGTGGTGATTTGAATATTGAGGGTTTGGCAACCTTCAGAGATGAGGTCGGTGCCTTTGGTACGCCGACTAGTGATTCTGCGCGGACTTCTGTGCAGGAAAGCACGAAACGTTTTATGATGCTGTTTTATGACTTTGAAGGGAGTGGTTTATTGGAAGGGGTATTGAAAGAGACTAAACGTAGATATGAAGAATATGTAGACGCTAAGGACATTGATATTTCTATACTCTAAATATCAATAATTTAAAACCAAACACCAATCGTATTCCCCTCACAAAGAGGCCAAAACGCGTACAGAGCTAACGCGTTTCCACGATAGCTCTGTACGCTGCTCTGTATGAGCATTTCCGAATTCGAAGTAGGTTCCTATTTTCCTAAAAAAATGAAAACCTCTTAACGCTCATAAACAAAACCATCCACTACCCCATTATTATTACCAACCAGCAATAATTTCTTTCCATTCGCAAGCGGCACTCTTACTACGTCCCTTGCCTGCCCACTGGCCCATAATCCATGATCGAGGTTTGGCAAATATGTGAATCCGCCTTTTCCATCTCCTAACAATAGTGTTCCATTGGAGGCATCATAAACCCCTGTTTCGGTATCTGCTCCATTATTATTTCCCACCAACAATACATCTACATATCCATCTTTGTTAAAATCATCTGAGATAGCAGATTGGCAAGGAGCTATCTGAGCCATATCGGGAAGTGCCCGATAATTGAAAGTACCATTTCCAGTATTTTCAAAATAACCTGTCAGCAAATTGTTGACCTCCAACTTCTGAGCGTCTTTCAATGCTTCAGGAGACAAAATTTCCTCGATGGTCGCTTCATTATACATATAATATCTTTGGAATTTCTTCTTCACTTTTGCAATTTGTTTAACCATCATATCACGCCCAGCATAAGGGTAATCTTTTCCATTTTGACTAAAAGTCATTATCGGATCAATCGCGCCATTTTGATCAAAGTCCTTGGTAAACATTTTGATAGGAGCTTCTGGGCTCGCTTTCAAACGGGTATTCGCTCCCAGGTTTCCAGCAATTAAATCTTGATCGCCATCGCCATCAAAGTCAGCTGCGATTACGCAGTTCCACCAGCCCTTGGTATTGACCAATGCTGTCGGACTGAGTTTTCCATTTTTATTGTTATAAATTGTAATCGGCATCCACTCTCCTACTACGATCATGTCTTCTGTGCCATCCTTGTCCGTATCGGCCCAGATGATATCAGAGACCATTCCGATCTTTTGAAAACCAGGTGCAATTTGATTGGTGATGTCAGAAAACTGACCGCCATCATTTTTTAAGATGTAACTCTGCGGAGTGAATGGGTAAGCTTCAGGTGATACCCGACCTCCAACAATAATATCCTGATCTCCGTCATTATCTACATCATGAGCACTCACGCAGCCTCCACTGGATGTAATAGTCGGAACACCCTTGGCACGAGTGAAATTTCCTTTACCATCATTCGTATATAACCTATCCTGATAAACATCAGAATTGGCTTCAGCGGAATAACCACCACTCACCACATAAAGATCCAAGTCTTTATCACCATCGGCATCAAAGAAAACGGAACTGATGTCTTCGTATTTTTTATCGGTGGCCCAGGTTTCAGCGGAAGCTTTTGTAAATGTACTGTTTTTAGATTGCAGATAAAGTGCTCCCGGACCATTGCTCGCCCCTCCGATGTAGCAATCAGGCAAACCATCTCCATTGACATCTCCAGTGGAAATGGCCGGACCTTCCTGAGATAGTTTATGTGGTAAAAGTCGTTCCCGAGTAAAATCTGAGAATTCATTTTCTATATGGCGATAAGGCACACTATTATTTGCTACAAAAATAGGAGCGGGCTTTTTCGGTTCATTAATTTTCTGCTTAGTGGCTTTTGAATAATTCACGGTTAAACGCTGGTTTGCTTTTACCTCTGTTAAAACCTGTGTTTTGCCATCAGGCCAAATCACTTCTACCTTAGGGACACTGGTATTGGTTCCCAAACCAAAATGAATCATAGGCTCGGAAGCAGAAAAGAAGCCATGATTATTCGTTAGTTCCTGATACTGCAGACTTCCATCTGCCATACGCAGGGTCACCTTTACACCTATTCCTAATTTGTTATTAGCTGAACCATTTAGTGCCAGCTGAATATAATTCCCGCCTTGTAAATTATTTGTTAGATTTTCATAAATAAAAGCAGGATCAGAAATATTGTTGACCACCAAATCAAGATCTCCATCTGCATCCAGGTCGGCATAAGCAGAACCGTTGGAAAAGGAAACATCCGTCAGCCCCCAGTCATCACTGACATCATCGAAGCGCAAACCGTTTTCATTTTTAAATAAATAGTTACGTAATTTCGTACTTGGTATAACCTCCAAAAAAACCTCTAAATCAGGATACCGCTTTTGATTTACACCGCCTGTTTTTTCAATAGAATCACGGGTAAAGGTCATGTAATCCAAATCCGTCACATCACGTTTATATCCATTATCAATGTATAAATCTTTCAGCCCATCGTTGTCAAAATCAGCGAAGGTCGCACTCCAACTCCAGTCTGTATTAGAGATACCGGCCAATTGTCCGATTTCACTAAAAGTACCATTTCCATTATTAATTTGTAAAACATTTCGAGATACCTGATGGCCGTACCCGTATTTGAGCAGCGTTTCATAGCGCTCCAACTGCATGATGTTCATCAACTGTTTGTAGCGGGCAGGATCTTCAGCAATCATATCCAGCGTAATGACATCTAGCAAACCGTCGTTGTTAATATCCGCCATATCTGAGCCCATTGTATTTTGAGAACTGTGTCGAATGGAGGTACTATATTCATCCTTAAAAGTTCCATCTCCGTTATTGATGTATACATAATCTGGTTCAACGTAATCATTAGCAACATAAATATCCGGATAGCCGTCCTTATTAATGTCACCCACTGTAGCTGACAAACCAAATGCAGAATTATCAATACCTGCTTTTTTACTAACGTCTATATATTTGCCATTGTCGTTTCTATACAAACGATCTGATTCAAAAATTGTAAGTGGGTTTGTCAATCGATGAATTTGCCCCATTTCATTTTGCTTCAGCCGAAGTTTCGTGGCATCTTTAAATCCTAACCTGTGATTTAAAAGATACAAATCCAGATCGCCATCCAAATCGTAATCGAAAAAATTTCCGTGGTTTGAGTTAGCGTTGTCGGACAAGCCAAACTGAGCAGCTGACTCTGTAAATGTATTGTTTTTATTATTGATAAAAAGCAGGTTGTTCTTTTTACCATCGTCTTCCTTAGACGTTCGACAAACATAAATATCCAGATAGCCATCACTATTTACGTCAGCCATTGTCACACCAGTCTTGAAGCCTTCTGCAGCGGCAACACCTGCAGATTGAGTGATGTCTTCAAAGACCATATTACCTTTATTGAGGTATAATTTGTTAGGCACAAAAGTACCCGTGAAGTACAAATCCGGCAGATTGTCATTATTGATATCACCGATGGCTACTCCGCCTCCGTTATACAAATATTCAAAGTTGAGAATATTGTAAGTAAAATCTTCTTTGATGACGTTAGAAAAAGAGACTCCAGATTTAACCGGATCTATTTTTTGAAAGCGTTTTGTGGCTGAATCATCGGCATTTATCACCTTGGTGGTAGATACAACCGTTTTGTCTTCAACCTTTTGTTTGTTTTCTTGTCTGCAAGATTGTGATAAAAAAGAAATAAAAACTAAACAAAGGACTAAACGATAGGTAATCGGAAGTTGGTTCATGGAAGAATGATTTGATTTGAACGAACGATTGTTATTTGAACGAACGATTGTTATTTTTGCGAAATGAATGACCACAAATTATGACGGTCACTCTATATTTTGCTTCAAAAGTAAAGCAAATTTATACTTTTTAATATGTTAATATCAATTTTTATAACATATCATTAGCTGATACGGTTGTTTAAGGAGTTTGATACAATATCAAAGCTAAGTTTCACAACGGGTTTATACACTACTAGCAAACGAAAAATATGAAACTAGACATTTTAGCGATTGGGGTACACCCCGATGATGTAGAATTAAGTTGTAGCGGCACTTTATTGCGCCATATAGCAGAGGGGAAAAAGGTGGGTCTTCTCGACCTAACCCGAGGAGAATTGGGTACTCGTGGCTCTGCCGAAATCAGAGATGAGGAGGCAGCCAATTCTGCTAAACTGATGGGCGCTCTCGTCCGGGAAAACCTTGGTATGGCTGATGGTTTCTTTCAAAATGACAAAGCAAACCAGCTGAAAATCATTCAGATTCTGAGAAAATACCAGCCGGAGATTGTATTGGCCAATGCCACTAATGATCGGCACCCTGACCATGGGCGGGCGGCTAAACTTACTCATGACGCATGTTTCCTTGCAGGTTTAGTCAAAGTCGAAACCTTAGACGGCGATGGTAATCTGCAAGATCGTTGGCGACCAAAGGCCGTTTATCACTATATACAAGATTATGATTTGAAGCCAGACTTTGTCGTCGACATCACTGACTTTATGGATAAGAAAATTGAATTGATTCAGACCTTCAAATCACAATTTTACAATCCGGATTCAAAGGAACCTGAATCTCCGATTTCGACAAAGGCTTTCTTGGATTCTGTGATTGGAAAGAATCGTGGTTTTGGACGGCCTGCGGGGACGGAGTTTGCGGAGGGGTTTAACGTGGTGCGGCCGATGATGGTAAAGGATTTGTTTGATTTGAGGTGAGAATGCACGGTGGTAAATCTAATTCGTTTGACTAAATAAATCCACTTAGGACCATTAAAAGCCTCTTTCGTATAACACGAAAGAGGCTTTTTACATAGATGTACCCTTATTGTTAGAACAAGTACTACATCATAAATTTCTTAAAAAATAGTATAAAAATAATACTCATACAAGTTAAGCTATCCTTTTCCTTGTAGGGAATTTGTTATCTTTGGAAACGTTGAAGGCTTTAATTAGACAAAATAAAACGCGCAATACAATATATCCTTACAGAAGTATATGAAGACAATGTTAACCTGAAATATTTTAACAATGAGGAAGTTCAATAAGTACTGACCATAAAACAACACAACAACCAAATTCTAAACAATTGAATCACATCAAACTCACCGCTCTAATAATTGCACTAAGCTACTGCTGCAATTTAGTGTCTCAAGATCACAACCTCTACCTTCAGAATAATGAAATAAACAGTTTGATCTTTGACGAAAAGAATGAAATGGCCATTTCTATAACGACCATGAGTGCTCAAAGAATCTCCCTCTATAATGTTCAAATGGGCTATAATCTTTTTAAACATCTAAATATTTCCGCTGCCTTTTCAAAAGAATATGGGGCCCGAGGCTATTATAAAGGTAAAAACACCTCGTATACCTTCTCTGTAGGGACGAATCACAAACTACTATGGGCTGGTGATATTAATTTTGATGAAGCATCGAGGAAGGGAATAATTAAAATTCAAAAGGGAATAAATTTCGTTTTGAACTTAGGCTATTCCATAAATCATTTGAATAATTTTGGAGAGAACTCTGGCATCTATAACGCTAAAGACATCAGATATAATTCTTTGTTTGCAAAGCTTGGATTTTCCTATGATTACGACTGGGGCAATTTCAGTTTATTCAGTATAGTAAATTTTAACAAGTATAAATATTTAAGGTTTACCGGCACTTGGATACAAGATGGTTATGCTGAAAAAGTATCAAACTATTTTGAAGATAACGACATCATCAGAGTCTGGTCTATTAATTTCCATAATGAAATGGGTAGACGTATGATTAAATTTATCTTTGGAATGAATATAACTGTTGCCAATTCATTTGGAAGTATTCTTGTTCCAAGAAATAAAAACGATACAAGGAATCTTGTTTATATAGGAACCTTATTCGATTTAGATAAGATGGGCAGGATGATTAAACGGACCAGAAATAATGAACTAAAAAAAGATAAATGGAGTGGTTTCACGATTTATTAAGGGGACTCAGAATCAATAGCTGTCCGCTTTAACTAGAAAATATTTACGCTTTATAAAATATATTCGTATTAATTCTTAGTAATTAAAAATACGAACTTAAAATACCTGAGCTATTTAATTGCATTATTCTATAGTGCTAAATTAGTCGCGCAAGAATATAACCTGTATCATCAAACAAATGAAATATACAGTCTGATCTTTGAAGAAAAGGGAGATATGGCCGTTTCTTTATCCACTTCGCTATCGGCGGGAGCACTCACTGCATATAGTATTCAAATGGGATATACCCCCTTAAAACACCTTGATGTTTCAGGTGCTTATTTTAGAGAATATGGCAATAGAGGCCCCTATGTAAAAGGAGAGAATCGCTCCTATTTATTCTCCTTAGGAGTCAGTGAATAATTTCCAATTCTCAATTCCTAATCCCCCTTCTCCATTTTAAATTAAAACCTTACCTTCGAGCAACATTTAAATTTCGTTGAACTCTTACGTGTACCTATTCCGTATGAGCTCGCAAAGTTGGGAAATGAATTTTCACTAACGCAAGCTTATATTATGGAAAACGAATACTTCGAAGTAGAACCGGCCAAACCTTTTGCGGAAAGTCGGATATGGCAACTGAATCGTGATTTTTATCAAGAAAAAGGAATTAGTGCCTGGAGTGACGATGTGGTCCCACACCACATGACTAGCAACGCAATGGTTGGTAAAACTTACGCAGAACTGATCCTCGCTTTTTTAAAGGACTTGGCAGCTAAGGGCCAAACCAAAGAAACCGTTTATATCCTTGAACTCGGCGCCGGACATGGCCGCTTGGCTTTTCACATTCTCAAGCATTTACAAAAAAGGTTGCTGGCGCTAAAAATAGAAATCCCACCATATTGTTATGTGCTGAGTGATATTGTAGAAAAAAATCTAAACTTCTTTCAAGAGCATCCACAGTTTCAGGGCTACTTACAACAAGGCATTTTAGATGTTGCTTATTTTGATGCGATGGAAAGTCAGGAGATTGTGCTTCGACATGCTAAGACCACCATTCGCCCAAATGATTTAAAGCAACCCATCCTCGCGGTCGCCAATTATTTCTTCGACTCTCTTCCTACTGATTTATTTTGGGTTCATTCTAACAATATAGCTACTTGTTTAGTAGCGCTTCAGTCTAAAGAAGATCCTAAGGAAATGGACGCACAGACTTTACTTAAAAATCTGGAATTAGTTTTTCATAAAGAACCAATACAAGAACCTTTTTATGAGAATCCTATTTTGAATGAAATTCTGAATGATTATAAAACCCTATTTTCAGATAGCCATTTATTTTTCCCAAAAAAGGGGTTTCAATGCTTGAGCAATTTGAAGGAATTCTCCAAAGCGGGTTTGATGCTCATATCTATGGATAAAGGTTTTCACGACATTCATGATTTGCAAAAAAAGCAGGAACCTGAAATCATTACGCACGGGAGTTTTTCTCTTTGGGTGAATTATCATGCCTTAGGTGCTTTTTGTACAAAGCAGAATGGTAAAGCCCTATTCCCTACCCTCTCCAACTTCCACCTAGACATTGGCTGCCTTTTGTTTTTACCTGATGGAGACAGTTATATAGAAACAGATGCGGCTTTTCAAAACTTCGTCAATGACTTCGGGCCTGATGATTTTAACAGCATCAAGCGATTGGCTTACTTCAATATTGCGAAGTTGAATCTAATGGAATTGATTGCGCTATTTCGATTGAGTGCTTATGATTCTACGTTTTTTGTAAAGCTTTTGCCACGTTTAAAACAAATTGCACACGCGATCTCTTTTAATGAACGAAAACGATTAGCAGAAACTTTGCATCATACTTGGGACATGTATTTCAACATCAATGAGCCTTATGATCTCGGCTATGAATTGGGTGGTATGCTTTATGATCTTGGATTTTATAAAGAAGCCTTAGTTTACTTCCAATACTCTGTGGACAGCTTCGGCCAGAAGGCGGATATTTACTACAACAAAGGTTTGTGTCATTATCAACTGCGGGAGGATCGGCTTTTTATGGAAACTTTGAAGGAGGCTAAGTTGGCTTTTCCGGGGGATAAGATGATAGAGAAGTTGGAGGGCTTGGATATGGGGGCGAATTAGGGGGATTTCAATTTTAATTGCAACCTCAACTGCAACCTTAATCCCCTTAGCCCACGAATGCGATCTTTATCGCAAATAAAAGTCACACAGAGAACACAGAGCCAACGCGTTTTTTCCGCGATAGCTCTGTGGCCTCTGTGCTCTCCGTGTGAGCAATCTGCATATTCATTGCTTTAATGTAAACCA
>JBLHRR010000154.1:0-14146 GCA_047626155.1 Saprospiraceae bacterium
AGTTAATAGTTAACGGTCAACAGTTAAACCAAGCCCTCCCGCACCAAATCATGCAAATGCACAATCCCCGCATACCTTCCATTCTCATCCAAAACCACCAACTGCGAAATACTATTCTCCCGCATCACTAACAATGCATTTACAGCCAACTCCCCTTCCTCTATCGTCTTCGGATTCTCCGACATAATATCAACCGCATTCAGCTCCCGAATATCAATTTGCTTCTCAAGCATTCGACGCAAATCACCATCCGTAATAACTCCAATTATTTTATTAGCGGCATCAACCACCGCAGCTATCCCCAAACGCTTCGTGGTCATTTCCAAAATGGTTTCCTGCAAATTGCTATCTGCAAAAACTTTCGGAATCTCATTGTTAGAAGAAATGTCACGGACGCGGAGGTAGAGTTGTTTACCCAACGAACCACCAGGATGAAAACGCGCAAAATCATTGGGTGTAAAACCACGGAGTGCGAGCAGCGTAGTTGCTAATACATCACCCATGACCATTTGCGAGGTGGTGCTTGCGGTCGGCGCCAGATTATTCGGATCTGCCTCGCGGGTGATCGGCGTGTGCAATACGTGATCCGCTTTCCGCCCTAGGAAGGATGTTTTTTTAGAAACCATTCCAATAATGGTATTCCCCAAATTTCGCAACAACGGAACTAGGACTTTTATTTCTGAAGTTTCCCCACTTTTGGAAATGCAAAGAACAATGTCCTCCGACTGGATAATCCCCAGATCTCCATGTATGGCATCAGCGGCATGCATAAAAACGGAAGGCGTTCCAGTAGAGTTAAAAGTAGCAACCACCTTCTTGCCGACAATAGCCGACTTTCCGATTCCAGTCACCACAACCCTACCTTTGCCCTCAAACAAGGCATTTATACATAACACAAAATCGTTATTAATTCCGCTTTCCAACGCTCGAATTGCATCTGCTTCAATATTAATAGTTTGACAAGCAATTAACTTAATTTTTCTTTCTTTATTCACAATATTTATCTATTTTTGATGCCTCGAAAAAAACAGCCCCCCCGCTGAAAGCTTTTTTAAAATTACCTACAACTAAGTTACAGTTAATTCTCTTTCGGATATACGGTATTCGGCTTCTGGTCGACCATATTATTCTATTTAGAATAAACTCTAGTATTTTACTAAACAAAAATTTTAATTCGCAATGCAGGTGATTATTGGTTTTTTTTACCTATTTTTAAGTTGAATTTACGTTCAAGTTCTCTAATAAATAGCATACAATAAATCTATTTTTTACTCGTATGATATTGCCAGACTGTTTAAACCGAGTATACATACGCTTAAGCTTTTCGTTTTACTAGTTAATCGCATTCCACACTATAATGTGTAACTAAGAAAAGCTATTTTTTAAATATTAGACAACAAATTTATTTTTTCTGTTATCGGATTACTCAGTAAAACAATCCATAAAAACACAAGAACAGAAAAGATTTTAAATAATAAGATGGTAACTGCAAATAACGAAACAAGCTTACACTCAGCTCTTGATCATTTTTTCGGCTTTGATCAATTCAAAGGAAATCAAGAAACGATTATCCAAAGCGTACTAGACGGAAAAGACACCTTCGTAATCATGCCTACTGGTGGCGGAAAATCCCTTTGCTACCAACTTCCTGCTCTTATGATGGAAGGTACGGCAATCGTCGTCTCCCCTTTAATTGCATTGATGAAAAACCAAGTGGACTCCATCCGTAGCTACGGCGACGATGATGATGTGGCCCACTTCCTAAATTCTTCCCTCAATAGAGGTCAGATGCGTAAAGTAAAGGAAGACATTACAGACGGCAAAACTAAATTGCTTTTTATCGCTCCAGAAACTTTAACTAAACAAGAAAATATTGATTTCTTCAAGGAGGTCAAACTTTCTTTCGTAGCCGTTGATGAAGCACACTGTATTTCTGAATGGGGACATGATTTCCGCCCAGAATACCGACGCATCCGTGAAATGATTGACGGCATAGATAAGACCATTCCTATTATTGCGCTGACGGCTACGGCCACTCCAAAGGTACGATCCGACATTGTCAAAAACCTCAATATGGAAGAGGTAAATAGTTTCGTGTCTTCTTTTAACCGGGACAATCTGTATTATGAAATTTTACAGAAAGGTAAAAAAGAACAAACCCTTAGAAGCATTATAAAAATTGTAAAAGGAATGCCTGGTGAGTCTGGAATCATCTACGTACAAAGTAGAAAGTCCGCCTCCGAAATTGCTAAATTTTTAAACGTAAACGATATTAAAGCTTCGCCTTACCATGCAGGGCTTGATGCAAAAACACGTAGCAAAGCACAAGATGATTTCCTAATGGAAAATGTCGACGTGATTGTTGCAACCATTGCTTTCGGAATGGGAATCGACAAACCAGATGTTCGCTTTGTCATCCACTATGATATTCCAAAAAGTATAGAAAATTATTATCAGGAAACTGGCCGTGCTGGTCGTGACGGATTAGCAGGAAGATGTGTTTCTTTCTTTTCACATAAAGACATTCAACGACTGGAAAAATTCTTAAGAGACAAGCCAGTTGCAGAAAGAGAAATGGGCGCGCAGCTCATGCAAGAGATTACAGCCTACACCGAAACCGCTTCTTGTAGAAGACGATTCTTATTGCATTACTTCGGTGAGGATTACAACGATGAGGACTGTGGTAAAATGTGTGATAACTGCCGGCACCCTAAGGAACAACTTGCGGTAAAAGAAGAAATGCAAAATGCCATTAAAGCGATTCGGGAACGGGATGAAAACTACGGTATCAAAGCCATGGTCCAATTCATCACAGGAGAGGAAACGCAGGAAATGCAAGATTTCAAGCATGACCAAATGGAAACCTTTGGCATTGGAAAAGACAAAGAGGAAAATTTCTGGTTCTCTGTTTATCGCCACGCCATGCTCAATAATTTAATTTATAAAGATGTTGAGCAATACGGTTTATTGAAGATAACGGAATTGGGCCACGCTTATATCAAGAAGCCTTTTGAGGTTAAGGTTCCAATTAACCACAATTATGTTGATGGTAGTATTGCGGACTATGAGCCTTCCGGCAAATCCTCCGTATTGGATGAGACCTTAATGGTCCTTCTAAAGGATTTGAGAAGACAGGTTGCAAAGAAACACAACCTTCCGCCTTACGTTATTTTCCAGGATCCTTCTTTGGAAGACATGGCCACGCAGTATCCTATTTCCACGGCAGACATGGCCAACATAACTGGAGTGTCAAAAGGAAAAGCACTGCGTTATGCGAAACCGTTCATTGAGCTGATTGCAGAATACGTAGAGCAAAATGAGATTGAAAGACCAACGGATTTTGTGGTAAAACAAGTAGCCAACAAATCTAAAGTCAAAGTAAATATCATTCAATCTGTTGATAGAAAAATTCCATTGCATGACATTGCTAATTCTAATGATTTAGATATGGACGAACTTTATCATGAAATGGATATGATCGTTGCTTCCGGTACTAAGTTGGATATTGATTATTACATCGAAGAAAATGTAGATGAATATTCCCGCGAAGATATTTACGATTACTTCTTGGAAGCTGATAATGATTCTGTAGAGGAGGCTTACAATGAGCTGGAAGAAGATGATGTAACGCTGGAGGAAGTTCAGTTGATCCGAATTAAGTTTTTATCGGAGATGGCCAATTAATATCTTCGATATTTAATAATAGAATATGAAAAGCCCCGCTGATTTTTGATCGGCGGGGCTTTTGTATTTCTATTGTTATTTTTTTAATTCGATTCTGATTAGAGAAATTTCCGAATGCGAGTTTCTCCCTGCGATATAGTATATTTGCTCACACAGAGAGCACAGAGGTGGTTCGTGAAAATCGCGCGTCTCGCTCTGCGTTCTCTGCGGCCTCTGCATGATTATTAATCGCGTTATAGTGCGTCACTCGCCAGAGGTTCCAGAGCACAAAAAGGAGAACACTCTAACTATCATTCCGAACAAATAAGATACAAACAAGTCGAAGAATTACTTCTTCGGAATCTTCACCAAATACTTATTCCCCTTAGACACAGTCAATTTCGAGCTAATCAACCAAGGATTAAAAACCTTCAACATCCGATAAGTCGTTCCGTGCTCCTTAGCAAAATCACCTAAGCTAGGTATCGAAGCATCAACCACTATGTTAACAAACTCCAGCGGCTGATATTTATAATCATCATCGATGTAAAATCCAAACGCTTTGGGATGCATCATCAATTCTTTCAAAGCGACAATGCGAAATACGTAAGCTCCAGTTTCTCTATTGAGGTTAAGATCATAATAATTTTCCATTTTTTGAGCTTTCATCTCGTTGGAAAGACCACGACTACCCATGTTGTAAGCAGCAGCAGCGAGAGCCCAGGAGCCAAATTTTTCCTTTTTGGCTTTTAAATATTTACAAGCAGCCCGAGTTGCTTTTTCAAGGTGATACCTTTCGTCTACCTCTTTATTTATTTCGAGGCCGTACTCTTTACCAGTTCCAGTCATGAATTGCCAAATCCCTTTAGCCCCTGATGGAGAGACCGCATTGGTCAAACTACTCTCAGCCACGGCCAGGTATTTTAAATCGGAAGGCAGATTATTTTCTGCTAAGATATTTTCGATCTCCGTAAAAAAGCGTTGCGCTCTTTTCATATTCATTACGGTACTAGAGTGGTAATAAGCATTTCGAAGCAATTGAGCATCAAGCCGTTCTCGCACATCGAAGTTATCCATTGGTAATGGTTCTCCAGCAAAATCAAAGGGGCGATTCAAATCTATCGCAGCTACTTTTTGCGGAAGCAGTGGCTCCTCCTCATCATAACTTGTACCAGCCGTAGTCGTTGTATTCTCGTTCGTGTAAGAACTAAAGATGGCAACAGAAAAGAATGCGGCCATGGCCAGGGTATAAACAGAAATGGACCTTTTAGAAGTCATAATGATATGTTTTTGATGGGATGTGGGGATTCCCTCTTTTGATAGAACCTCAGAGTTTGTTTCAATAATATAAACGCGAGCTGACTCTTTATTATTAGAGACGCTTTTAGTTAGTACTGGTTTTTAAGATGCTTTGTTACTTTTTAGAAGAGATTAAAAGTACGGATTTTATTGGACTTCTCGCTGACACTAATCCTGGATAGTTCGATTGGACTTCACCTAAATTTAGATTACCTCATTCCCATTATCGTTAGTAAAACTAAAAAAATAGAAACTGCGAAAGCAATTACGAAACTTTGATCAGTTATCTTAAAAAGATCCTTAATGTCTTTATTACAGAAAACCCATAGCCTTGCTCCTAAACTTGCCAGTGTTATAAATAAAGCAACAATAGGTATCCGAGGGAATAAATCGTCTATAAAAGAATATGGTTCTTCTCTCCTCTGCCAACTAAAACAAACCATCCTCAAGATAATAAACATAGAATACACGACATAGGCAGTCAATAAAATCCAACCCGACTCCTTTTTCCTCCAGAACAGTATTTACATGTCCGCCTAAACCACATCCTAATATCACAAACCATAAAAATCTTTACCTACCTTGGGCTTACCTGACCAAATATTGAGCAACCGCCAAGGTTTCCGCGTTATAGGGCCGCAGTGTAGTGGCGGGCTGGGAATGGCGAATCATGAGGGTGTGGGAGCCGGCCTGCGCGCAACAGCCTTTGATTCGCCGAGAATTTTGCCAACTTTTTTTCGACTGAAAAAGTTGGTCGCCGAAGGCCATCCGAAATGTTTAATTCAAAAAATAAAATTCAAACATAACCACCATGCAAAAGCTCCTCCTCCTCCCTCTAATCTTACTCTTCTCCTGCCAACAAAACAAAAACAATACACCTACAAAACCAAAATCCGAAGTCCTCGTTCTCGGCACCATCCACAGCGGTCATCTTACGGACACGCTCTACAATACGAATTACCTGACAAGGTTAATACAAACCATACAACCAGACTTTATCCTTGCTGAAATTCCACCAGACCGCATGGAGGAAGCCATGGCCGGATTCAAAAGAGACGATACCATTTCTGAAACTCGTGTCAAACGATTCCCGGAATACGTCGATGTTGTTTTTCCACTTAGTAAAACGATGAATTTCGAAATCATTCCTACTGCAGGATGGACACTTCCGATGGCACGCGAACGAAATCAAAAACTGAAAGCCGTCAGTGAAGATCCGAACCGTACTGCTGATTGGGAAGCCTACACTGCCGCCAATCATCTTTCCGATTCCACTTATGAAACTACTGGAAAAGTAGACGATCCTTACTTCATTCATAGCAATGAGTATGATAGCATCCAAGACATCAGTCTACAGATGTACAACAAATTATTCAACGTTGAACTCGGCCTCGGAGGCTGGGAGAATATCAACATTGCACATTATTGGAACATCGAAAAGGCATTAGAAAAACATCGATACAAAGGAAAGCGATTTTTGATTATTTATGGCGCAGGACACAAAGGATGGTTCCTGCGGGAGTTGCGAAAACGAGATGACATCGACCTATTAGAAATGAAACCGTTTTTGGACAAGATTGCGAATTGACCTTACTTCAACTTACGCGGCCTTTTAAAAACAGGTACGGTGGAACAAGGTTCTCCGTACATCACACTCTGGACGTGGGGTTGCAACTTTCTTGTTAATTCCATATAAGCAGAAGGTGGAACAGGCTTATTACTACAGCCTTTTATAACTACTCTTTTCTGATCATAGTCGCTACCATCAATAGACTCTAATGCTTTGTGAAAAACCATTTTATAGAAAGTCTCCGCATCGCCCTGAAAAATCATATTTGCAAATGGAGCCGCATTGGCTGCTACCAACATATAAGCCCAAACTGGAATAATGGCATCCGCAGAACAATGGACCGCCATATTTTTTCCTTCGTACTGAGTCCAGTCATGCTCCTTTAAATCTGCCCGAAAATCCTTTTCCTTGAGGATCATCTCCATAAACAGGTAATCTTTCAAATCGAAGATAGCTAGTTCTTCCTTTGGGAAAAAGTCTTCTAAGTTTATGGTGATCAGGCCGCTGGAAGCAACTCTGTTAACTAGGGATTTGTCTTTATCGTTTGCCATTTTGAATGAATCAATTATTAAAGATTGTTGTAGGTCTAGAGCATATTGAGAGTATTAGCTCTTAATCCTCATCATCCATGAAACGTATATCTTTCAAGGTAAGTTTACGTAGGTATGTTGTTACTTTTTCTCGAACCTTTTTAAAGAACGAACCCTTCTTATATTTCTTCCTTTTCTTAGGTTCTTTTTTTGGCTTTTTAGCGTAAGCTTCCATGGCAGGATTGTATTCCGGAACCATAAAAGATTCCGAATTTACTTCTCCGGGAATGGGCAATTCTGCTTCATATTCGGAAGGATCCACATAAGAGGTAACTTCCATATATACTTCTTCACCACTTTCTTCTTCCACTTCCTCCTTGACAGAAACAGGCAATTCTTCTATTGCGAGGCCTTCAGTCTCTTCCAGATCTTCTTCTATCTCTTCCCCTTCAAGATTAGTTTGATTTTCCTCGATAATTTCTTCTGTTGCTAAAACAGCAGGCACCTCTTCGATTTGTTGCCCAGAAATGGGCTGTGTGGCAATGGATGGTTCCTGGATTGTAAATTCCGTGGTGGTTGGTATGTAACCAGATACTGAAAATGTGGTTTCCTCTGCTACTTCAGAGGCGGTTACATTTTCGAGAGGTCTTTCATCTAAAGATTCAGTTCCTAAGTCTCCTTGCTCAACCTGTTCGGTTAATTCTACCTGCTCAATCGTTTCTATTAGAGTTTTTTTTTCGCCGAATCGTCGAGACCTCCCAACGAGATATCCTTGGTGGCTGAATCCTCAAGCTCCTCTTCTATTACTTCGTCTTCTATAATTTTATCAAGAATGGGTTGAGAAGTTAGCAATTCTTCTTCTGGCAGGCCAATGACCATTTTCCTTTGTGGCAAAGCATCCAACATCGCTGCGATTGCATCTACCTCATTTTCAAAAGAAAGATCATAGCTTACTTTTCCCCTAACCTCCGTATGTTCCGAAGGTATAACAATAATAGGCCTAGCTATTTCTTCAATGACTTTTTCTATCTCTTCAACGACCTCATCCGATTCTAGCTCATCTAACAATACCTCTTCATCATTTCCTTCTTCTTCTCTTATTTCTTTTAACTCTTCTTCAAGCTCCGAAACCAATGCCTCTTCTGCTTCATCAACTTCCTCTTCATTACCTTCTCCATCCTCTTCCTCTATTTCTTCCCCAAGTGGTAAAGCCTCTTGCATGGCAGCTATCGCATCCACTTCCTCCTCAAATTTATTTTCAGAAAGATCATCCGATTCTAGCTCATCCAACAATACTTCTTCGTCACTTCCTTCCTCTTCTCTGATTTCTTTTAACTCTTCTTCAAGCTCCGAAACCATTGCCTCTTCTGCCTCATCAACTTCCTCCTCATTACCTTCTTCTTCTCCATCCTCTTCCTCTCTTTTGGCTCCAACTGGTAAAGCCGCCTGCATGGCAGCTATTGCATCTACTTCCTCTCCAAATTTTGAATCAAAAACCTCATCCGATTCTAACTCATCAATTTCCCCATCATCACCTTCTTCTTCACCCTCCTCTTCCGCTGTTTCAATCAAAGCATCTTCCGCTAACAAAGCCGCCGCTTCCTCTTCAGACATGGCAGATACATTTTCGCCAACTACGATAGGAGCTCCTGAGGCCTTGTCTTCTGGTTCGTCATCAACAGCCGCTTCTTCGTCTTCTTCCACCACTGGCTGTGGGAAAAATTCTTCCCCAAGAATAGCAGCAGCCACTTGGTCAGTCATCGTCTCTAAGGCAACCGTCTTCTGCTCGCGCTGTTCTTCACTAAGCTCTTCGATTGGAGCCGCATCCCCTATTTCTTGATCTGGTAGTTGGAAATCTTTTGGTTTCGGCAATTCACTGATGTCCTTCAAACCGAAGTAATCCATGAACTTTTGGCTGGTCGCATATAATAGTGGTCGTCCTGGCGTTTCATCTCTACCTGTGATGGACACTAATTCCTTTTCCAATAATTTCTGAATGGTATAATCGCAGCTTACCCCTCTTATCTTTTCACATTCACTTTTAGTAACAGGTTGTTTGTAAGCAATAACCGATAATGTTTCCAAAGCTGCTTTCGAAAGGCGTTTTTTAGAGGTTAATTTCAGTCGACTACCTACAGTTCCGTGAAAGGCACCTTTGGTAAAAAACTGATAGCCGTTTGCTATTTCTACAATTTCGAAAGAAAAGACATCTGATTTGTACTTTTCCAGCACTTCATCAATAGCCGATTGGATATCCACCTTTTTAAATTTGGTTTCAAAGTTATCTTCCAAAGCGGCCTTTACCTCCTCAAAGGTAATAGGCCCTTGCGAAGTAAAAATTAAGCTCTCAATATGTTGTGACAATTGCTCCAAATTGCTGTTTTGTTTGCCTGTTTTTCTAACGGAGAGCGAAAATAGGCAATTCGGTAGGAAGGAAAAAATAAAACGATTAATAATCGAGGTATTACACAAAAAATAACCAGCCTGACCGGAACGGGCCGGGTTTATAACCCTTTATACTCAAGCGCTTAGCTAAAACACTCTAGTTGGTCTTTTAGCTTTAAAATAAATCATGAAGGCTTATAAATTATTCTTTCTTTATTCCTAAACAAAACCTTCTTTTGGCTTCTCCGTTTGAACAGTTTAGGAAGTCACTATTCCATTTCAAAAAAGAGTATTACTTTTACCTGAACATTTCCAAACTAAGTCACCTAATATACTATGCCTTCGGACAACCAACTCTTACCACAGATAAAAGACTACGTTAGTCAATTTATCACCGAACAGGTATCTCAAGACTATGTCTATCACGATTTGAACCATACCCAAGAGGTGGTAGAGGGCGTCAGGGCCATTGGCGTTGCCATGAATCTGACAGAAGAACAATTGGAAGTGCTCCAAGTTGCGGCCTGGTTTCATGACACCGGATACGATCAGGGATCTGATAGACATGAGGAACGAAGTGCCGACTATGCCCGTAGCTTTCTCAAAGAAAAGCAGTATAATGAAGTTCGCATCCAAGAAGTGGTTCGTTGTATCATGGCTACTAAACTCGAAAACTACCCTAAGGAAACTTTAGGTAAGGTAATAAGAGACGCTGATTTCACCCATCTTGGAAATACTTCTTATTGGGAGCGCTGTGGCAGAGTCCGTCAAGAATTGGTGCTGACTAAGAGGATATTGCAATCAGATCAAGAGTGGACAGAGTCCGAGCTACGCTTCATGAATAGCCACCAATACCTTACTGAAGCGGCAGAACGATTATTCGGATCACAGAAGGAGAAGCACATAGAGTCAATAAAAAAGAGACTACAGAGGCTAAACCCTAACAATACATTTCCAGAACTTCAAAAGAAGAATAAAAAAAAGAAGAAGAAGAAAAAGAAAAAGAACTTCACTGAAGGAAGTGAACTGGGGAAACTCGATCTCGGTCGTGGCGTAGAGACCATGTACCGAACTACATATCGGACTCACATTAACCTCAGTAGTATCGCCGACAACAAGGCGAATATCATGTTGAGTATCAATGCTATTATTATCTCCATTACATTATCTACTTTGATTCCGCGATTTGAAACGAATGAGAAACTCATCATTCCAACAATGATTCTTCTAGGAGTTTGTCTGGTGGCCGTTATTTTTGCAACATTATCTACACGTCCAAAAATAACAGAAGGTGTTTTCACCAGAAAAGATATTGAAAATAAAAAATCGAATTTACTATTCTTTGGAAATTTCTACAATATGAAGTTCGATGATTTTCACTGGGGTATGATGGAAATGATTAAAGACAGTGACTTCCTATACAGCTCCATGACTAAAGATTTGTATTACCTTGGAATTGTCTTGGCTAAAAAATATCAATACCTACGTATTTGCTATGGCGTGTTCATGTATGGATTAATTCTGTCGGTAGCTGCATTCGCTTATGCTTTTCTGTCATAGGATTACAGGTCAGCTGTAATCCTCAAAACAAAACCAAAATGAACTTACAGAAAACGGCTTACCTTCTTATTAGCGGCATTTGCTTAGTGATCGCTCTTGTTTACGGGCAGAGTATTCTGATGCCTTTTGTACTTGGCGTTTTACTTTGGTTCATCGGAAGAGAGTTAAAAGCTTTTTTAAACAGAATTGGTTTCGTGAAAAGTAACTTTCCGGAATGGATTAAAAACATTTTGTCCGTTGCCATTATTATCGGACTACTGTCTATCATCGCGGAAGTCCTGACCAGCAATATCAATTTCCTCGCCCACTCCCTCGATAAGTATCAACCTAACTTTGATTCCGTTATCAACAAACTCAGTGAATTCACCGGCGTAGACGTCAAAGCAAGAACAAAAGGCTACTCCGGAAATTTCGATTTTGCCGAAATACTCAGTGCGCTATTTGCATCTTTAACCAATATCATCAGCAACTCTTTTATGATTATCCTTTATGCTGTATTCGTACTGTTAGAAGAAGCACGTTTCAAACCCAAATTAAAAGCCATTTTTATAAAGAAAAGTCAGAGTGACCGGGTAGATCTTTTGTTAGATAGAATTGGAAACTCCATCTCCAGGTATTTTAGGTTGAAAACTTTTGTAAGTTTGGTCACGGGTGTACTGAGTTATATTGTTTTAAAAATCATTGGAGTAGATGCGGCTGAATTTTGGGCCTTCTTGATTTTCATCTTAAATTTCATTCCAACTATTGGCTCTTTAATAGGCACTGTCTTTCCCGCTGTTTTTTGTCTTTTTCAATTTGGAACTTTTCTGGAAGGCATCCTGGTACTCTCCATAGTAGGAAGTATTCAGATCTTTGTCGGCAATTTTCTGGAGCCCAAACTTATGGGCAGCTCTATGAACATCAGTCCGCTGGTCACCATATTATCCCTGTCGATCTGGGGAGCCATGTGGGGAATTACGGGTATGATCCTAAGTGTTCCAATAGCTGTGGTGACGATTATTATTTTATCTCAATTTGAAAAAACACAAGGAGTGGCGATTATGTTGTCAGAGAAGGGGGTCGTTTAGGAAACTCTAATCATTACATTACCTTTTGTCTCAGACTAAAAGTATATTTGCCGTCCGAACCGATTTTTCTAGAATTCACTAGCGTTTATTCTAAATAGGATGATACGGTCGGCCGGAAACCGAACAACGGATACACGGAACCGAATAAACTTCACTCATTGATTAATTTAATACTATGTCTGACAAAAAAGTAATCTTCGCCATGGAAGGCGTTACCAAAATTTATCCCCCAAGTAAAACAGTCCTAAAGAATATTTGGTTGTCCTTTTATTACGGAGCCAAGATCGGCGTACTTGGTTTGAACGGTTCTGGTAAATCCAGCCTCCTAAAAATCATCGCTGGCCTAGATGACAACTATCAAGGGAAAGTAACTTTCGATAAAGAATATAAAATTGGTTACCTCGCACAGGAGCCAGTTTTGGATGAAACCAAAACAGTAAAAGAAATCGTCCAAGAAGGGGTTCAACACATTGTAGATGTTGTGAATGCCTATGAGGCCATCTCTCTAAAACTGGCCGAACCGATGGAAGATACTGCCATGATGAAAGTCATTGAAGAGCAAGGTGAGCTGTTGGAAAAAATGGACCAGATGGGTGGCTGGGATTTGGATCATACTTTAGAAATGGCTATGGATGCTCTCCGTTGCCCACCAGATGATGCGAATGTAAAAGTATTGTCGGGAGGAGAAAGAAGACGAGTAGCACTTTGCCGATTGTTATTAAGTAAACCCGATATTTTATTACTGGATGAACCTACCAACCACTTGGATGCGGAATCGGTACACTGGTTAGAACAATTTCTAAAAAACTTCCCCGGGACAGTTATCGCCGTGACGCACGATAGATACTTCTTGGATAATGTAGCGGGTTGGATTTTGGAACTGGATCGTGGCGAAGGTATTCCATGGGAAGGAAACTACAGCTCTTGGTTGGATCAAAAATCTAATCGTTTAGCAAAAGAAGAAAAAGCAGAATCAAAACGTCAGAAAATATTAAAGCGGGAATTAGAATGGTCTCGTCTTTCTGCTAAAGGTCGACAGGCAAAAGGTAAAGCGCGACTGAGCGCTTACGAAACCATGAGCGATGCGGAGACAAAAGAAAGAGAAGCGAAATTGGAATTGTATATCCCACCAGGACCAAGATTAGGTGATTCTGTTATCGAAATCTCTAACCTCAACAAAGGTTTTGACAATCGAGCTTTGATAGAAAATCTAAATCTGTCCATTCCTAAAAATGCCATCGTCGGTATTATCGGACCAAACGGAGTTGGTAAATCCACCCTCTTCCGAATGATCATGGGACAGGAAACACCGGACAGCGGAGAAATCAAAATTGGAAGTACGGTAAAACTGGCTTACGTCGATCAATCGCATGAAGATTTAGTTCCAGAAAAAACCATCTATGAAGTTATCAGTCAAGGGCTGGATATCATTACGGTTGGAAGCACAGAAATAAACGCCAGAGCTTACCTCAGTCGTTTCAACTTTGCAGGTGGCGATCAGCAAAAAAAGGTAGGCGTACTTTCCGGTGGAGAGCGTAACCGTTTGCATTTAGCAATCACTTTGAAAGAGGGCGGAAATGTATTGTTACTGGATGAGCCTACCAATGATATTGATGTAAATACTTTACGAGCGTTGGAGGAAGCGATAGAAAACTTTGCGGGTTGTGTATTAATGATTTCTCACGACCGTTGGTTTATTGACCGTCTGGCTACACACATCTTGGCTTATGAAGATGATGGAAACCTTGTTTTCTTTGAAGGAAACTTTAATGCTTATGAGGCGAGTAAGAAGGCGCGTTTAGGAGATGTTGCACCGAAGCGGCCGAGATTTAAGACCTTGTTGTAGTGTTTTTGGTAACTGCTACGGCGCAACGAAGACGCTACGTTTTCGCCTGCGAGTGGAGGGTGCTAATCAACTATTTCAATAGTTAAATAAAAATAAAAAAACGGTGCGCTTTGAAAACGCACCGTTTTTTTTGTGGATTAGGGGCGTTCGCTCTGTGGCCTTTATGCGCTCCGTGTGAGTAAACACACTAAATAGAGGGCGTGACTCTTTTCTATTCTTATGTCCC
>JBLHRR010000155.1:0-14070 GCA_047626155.1 Saprospiraceae bacterium
CAAGGGTTTAGGCTTTCGCCCAGTAGCGGAGGCAGGACTTGAACCTACGACCTTCGGGTTATGAGCCCGACGAGCTACCAACTGCTCCACTCCGCGATATTACCATCACACCGTAGTGTGAAATCAACCTGATGATTAGCGATTCATTAATCACTCTATTCGATTGGAATGCAAATGTAGCAGCTATATTATTACTATCCTAATTTATTTTAAAATATTATTGCCTCCTTATTTAATTCAAAGCTTTCACAGCAGCTTTAAGCGGGGATATCATCAAAATACCTTCCGATACAGCACACAATCCCTCAATCGTTCATTATCTTTTAGCTTCGGATGCACGAACGTTTCCACATAGTCCATCCCTATCTTTTCCATCACTTTGATGGAAGGCGTATTAATTTTTACGGCGACGGAGTAGATTTCGGTTAACGCTAAAGTTTCTCTCGCATAATCCAAACAGGCCTTAGCTCCTTCCGTTGCGTAGCCCTTGCCCCAGGCGGAGGGTTTCAAACGCCAGCCGATATCCACACAGGGCGTAAAGCGGGCTTCATAATCCTGATAGCACAATCCAATGAAGCCGATCATTTCCTGCGTCGCTAATTCTTCTACAGCAAAGTAACAATACTTCCGCAGATCGCACATTTCTTGCATTCTTTTGCTAAAGCTTGTGGTTTGCTCAGGAGTAGCTGTTGCTGGAAAGTATTCCATAACGAGGGGATCAGAGCTGATGGCAATCATAGCGGTGATGTCTGCTTCGGTCCAGTTTCGGAGCCCGAGGCGTTCCGTTTGAATAAGACTTTTATTCATGCTAATATTATATACTTAACGATGTTGATCAATCCGTATCACATTACGATCTTCACGCGAAGAGGAGGTAACCTTGCGAACCTTCTGCGCCGTTGCGGTAAAAAATACACTTGGCGGAACGTCAATTTGCTATCTACCACCAAGCAAAATCACCTCATTCAAAAAACGAAGAAACCTTTCCAGCCACATTTCGCCCATCTATAGCCGCGCTCACAATACCACCAGCGTAACCCCCACCCTCTCCGCAAGGAAACAAACCATCTACTTCATCATTCATCAAGGTCTCTTTATTTCGTGGGATCCGCACCGGCGAACTCGTTCTACTTTCTGTTCCAATGACATTAGCACCTTCACCATAAAAGCCTTTCATCTTACGACCAAACTCCATCATTCCTTTCCGCAAAGACTCATATACCCGTTTTGGCAACAATTCGTGCACGGGAGCTGGAATCAGCCCTGGTATATAAGAAGAGTCGGCCAAATCTTTTGATACTTTACCCGCCACAAAATCCGTCATCCGCTGGGCAGGGCCCTTTTGAGAACCATCTCCAATATTAAACATGGCCTGCTCAACAGATTTCTGAAAAGCTAAACCGGCAAATACCCCATGCTCCGCAAAGGGTGCATAATCCTTTTCATCAACCGCTGTCACTATTCCGGAGTTCGCATAAGGAGAATCTCTACGGGACAAGGACATCCCATTCACTACGATTTCTCCGGGTGCTGTAGCGGCAGGAACTACTAAACCTCCTGGGCACATACAAAAGGAGAAAACCCCCTGCCCTCCTACCTGACAAGCCAGGCTATAACTCGCAGCTGGTAAAGCATCTTCTCTTTTACTCTGATTGTATTGCAACTGATCTATCAAAGCCTGAGGGTGCTCTACCCGCACGCCTAGTGCGAAAGGCTTGGATTCCAAACGAACACCTTTTTTATCTAACAAATAAAATACATCTCTCGCAGAGTGACCTGTTGCTAAAATAACGGCATCACTGAAGTGTTCGGTTTCCTCATTCACCACCACCCCTTCTATCTTTTTATTTTTGATAATCAAATCTGTTACATGTGCATCGAAATGAATTTCTCCTCCGTATGCTAAGATTGTTTCTCTAATATTAGCTACAATTGTAGGCAATTTGTTAGAACCAATATGCGGATGGGCATCTATCATGATATCTTCCTTGGCACCATGCTCTACCAGTATCTTTAAAATTTCGTCGATGGAGCCTCTTTTGCCAGAACGGGTATAGAGCTTTCCATCCGAATAAGTACCCGCACCTCCCTCTCCATAGCAATAATTGGAATGAGGATTCACCTCTCCATATTGTTGAATGGCTTTCAAGTCTCTACGGCGAGCGCGGACATCTTTACCCCGGTCGAATACAATTGGCTGGATGCCTAAGCTTAGTAATTCGAGTGCCGCAAAATAGCCTGCAGGTCCAGCTCCTACCACAATGACCTTTTTAGTAAAAGTCGCTCCTTCCTTGAGCTGATCCAAATAACGAGCCTCAGGAGAATAAACTTCCTCAATAAAAACATTCAGACGTAATCTCACTATTGGTTTTCGCCCCCGCGCATCAACAGAGCGCTTCAGTAATTTTACAGAAGTAATATTCTCTTTCTTAGCTCCACTAGCCTGCATGGCTCGTTCCGTTACCAATTCTTCATTGGTCGCTTCCGTTGGTGAAAGGTTAATGTCTACAGTCTTTATCATGGGTGCAAAGATAGTTGAGGTTTCGATAAGGAGGTAGTAAAGATTTGCAAAAATAATTTTACGGTATATGAAACGCTTGTTGAGCAACAAGGCTACCGAATATTTAAGGATGAATATGATGGAGTTGCCATCATATATGAAGGCATTTTAAAGGAGTACAAGTCTTTTCTTTTAAGGAACTAGGAGGGGAGGTAACCGCTACGACGCTACGAAAAGCGCTACGTTTTTTTCACGCGATCAAGGGACTGATTAACTAATCAACCAAACCTCCAATCGTTACTTTCTCAAGACCCAAGCCTTCTTATTGATCTTCTTCCGAACCAACTTCAAAGCTCTATCAATGTCACCTTCTTTTTCATAGGAAAGTTGGACGCCCACCCGGGTGAGACCACGCTTTTGATCCTGATAAGCATCATAGCCAAGGCCATAGATTTGTTCAACAGTACTTCGCACTCCTGCTTTTTTACTAAAAGCACCAATGATGATCACGCATTCTTTACCGGCAGGGGCATAAGTCGCAGCTTCTGTTTCTATAGGCTCTTCAATCTCGTTTTCCGGAACAATGATTTCTTCTTTTTCCTGAACCGGCTTATGTCGATCTTCTTTATTTCGAAGCATACTTCCGATCCCAGCATGTTCCATCTCCGGTTTCTGATTGAGTCGGGTTTCCAATACAGGAAGCTTTTGAATCTCTCCTGCAATATCCGCATTACTAACTGGGCTGATAAAATATAACGAGACCGCAATGGAAACGACAGCACAACCGATCACAATCGGCAGCGCAGTTTGTACCCAACGAGCCATTGTTCTGGTTTTACCTACCATTTTCTTTTCTGCAACCGGAGTTGGCGCATCACTTACCTGCTCTGCTTCACGAGAACGAAGGATGGGGTAAAACTGAATAGGCGGTAGCCCATAAGTATCTTTATTGAAGTTGGTGTTCTCTTGTAAAAATTGAAGCTTTCGTTCGTAGTTTTTGTACAGACGTCCTACTTTAGGAAACAAGACAATCTCGCCCCTATCTAATGCCTCGTTCATCCCTTCAATGAAATTCTTAATGACCAAAATCGCTTCATCACCTGTCAAATCAAACGTAGTACGAACGAAATGTTCCAACACACCATCGTTGGTGGTCAGTCGTTCATTCAAAACCAAAGCCTTGGAAGGAGGATAGATAATGCCCTGTACATAATCAATGGAAGCTGGGTTGTAGGAACCAACTAAGCCACCGAAATCCGGAAAGATGACGGTATCCTGTTGAAACAACAGGGTATAGATATGAGGGGCAAGGTCCAGGTTCATTGTTTTTGTTTCTAGTCTTTGTTCCTTCTTAAGGTTATTCCTTATCTTAAAAAAGGTCTATTATTAGAACTGTAGCAATTGTAAATTTAGCATTTTTCTTAATTCATAGGGTATACTTTTGAACTTTTGGAATAAATTAACGGACTAAGTACTAATACATCTAAAGCAAAACCAGGCATTAACCATACTTAATTTACTGATTAACAAACTATTAGCTAAATTAGACTTCTGATTAAAAATGGATATAAGTTCTACCATTTAACGATCCTATAAGGTCATTCAAAACGTCTTATTCTCCTTTAAAATCAGCAGGGCGCTTCTCAATAAAGGCAGTTGCCCCTTCTACAAAATCAGCGGTGTTAGATGTTTTTCCAAAATACTCCACTTCATAATCGAAACCATCATTACCTGGCTCGAAATATTTATTGACACAGTTGATGACATTAGCTACGGCAATCGGGGCCTTTTGTTTTATTTTTCCAAGGATTTCCAATGCTTTAGCCACTTCCTCTCCCTGAGGAACGACATGGTTGGCTAAGCCCAAACGATGTGCTTCATCAGCCCGCAACATATCTCCGGTGGTCAATATTTCCATTGCTTTTCCTTTCCCAATCAATTGGATCAAACGCTGTGTTCCACCGTAACCAGGAATGATTCCGAGGTTCACTTCTGGTTGCCCAAATTTCGCCTTCTCCCCTGCTACGCGCATGTGACAAGCCATTGCCAATTCACAACCACCTCCAAGTGCAAAGCCATTGACCGCTGCGATTACCGGCACATGAAATCGTTCTATTAAAAAGAAAACATCCTGTCCCCGTTTAGCAACTTTAGCCGCTCCTTCTGGACCAAAGTCTAGAAACTCTTTAATGTCAGCCCCCGCTACAAAAGCACGATCTCCCGCTCCTGTAACAATAACTCCACGCAAGCCTTTCCGAGCTGGCCCATCGACACTAAAAAATTGATTAAGCTCTGTAAAGGTCTGAACATTCAAAGCATTCAAAGCCTTCTCTCTATTGATGGTTACAGTAACAATGTTGTCTTCTTCTGTAACTAATAAATTTTGGTATTCCATTATTGTAAGTTTATTGTTTATTTTTTTATTTGTACCCGCAACGACGCTACGAAGACGCTACGTTTTCCCACTATCGTATTTCACTTAGTGGTAATTTTTCATTTTCAATTAACCTTCTTTCAACACCTCTCCAAACACCCGATACATATTCTCCACATAAGCTTCCTCCGTAAATAATTCAGATGCTTTCAAAAACCCGCGATGTCCCATCACTGGAATATCCTCTGGGTGGCGCAGGAAGTAGCGCATACAACTTGCCAATTGCTCCTCCCCTCCTTCAAACAAAAACCCATCTTCTCCCTGAGTAATTAGCTCCGGTGTAGCCCCACTGTTATAACCGATGACTGGTTTGGCGAAAGCCATTGCTTCTACAGTTACCCGCCCCATAGCTTCTTGTGCGGAACACATCAGTACCACATCCGATTGCTTGTAAGCTTCGTCAGGTTGGGCAAGGTAACCAGCAAAAATGACCTGATCTGTTAAATCATTTTTGACACAGTAGTTTTTCAGCTTCTTTTCATACAATCGGCGACCTTTTCCAACAATCAGTAACCGCGCGTCGGGGTATTCCTTTGCCACCTGATGGAAGGCTTTCAATGCCAATCCCTGTTTCTTTGTCGGATGTAACATCCCAATGATGAGAAAAGTAATGGTACTGCCATCTCGGGGAAGCATGGCAGTGTCTTCTATCTTTTTAAAATGAGATTTCCTAGCCACTCCGTTGTAAATCAAGGAAGTAGGAATCTCGTGATCTCCTATAACTTCTTTTCTAATTGCTTTTGAGATCACAATGACTCGTTCTGCTTTAGCTAACCATGTATACAACTCTCTTCTACCAGGGAAAAATCGGAGATCGTAATCCTGTCGGCCAAATTCTCGGATGTGCCAGACATGGGGTATTTTCAAGGCTTCTGCCAAATAAGCGCCCATCGGTAGTACCGAACTATTGGTATGAATAACATCCGGCTTCACTTTTTCAACAGCCTCCACCAATTCTTTAAAAATGGCCTTATTCTTTAAATAGCCAAAAGGCAATTTCCAATAAGATGGAAATAAAAAAGTAGCGGCCCAATTTTCATATTTATGGACCTCATACGGAATCGTCTTCGCACGAAGGGCATCCGTAAAGGGTCCCTCTTTGGGACACCATACCATAACCTGCACCCCTCGCTGTCGCATGCCACTAACCAAAGCCAACAAAGAACGGTTTGCTCCGAGCATGGCTCCATAATGTGAGAGGAATAATATTTTCATAAATCTATGGTATACTGGCTTGTCTATTACACAAAAAAGGGTTTGGCACAAAAATACTTAGAAGCTTGCTAAAAGTAGCTTTTATTCATAATGAAAATTAACTTTGCTTTTCCTAAAGAAGGCACTAAATGATTTCATTTGGTGGAACAGAGTAAATTGGCGTTCCTCCTATCGTATTTTTTCACCGCAACGGCGATACGAGCGATACGTTAATTCTCCTTTACTAGAAAACGTTTGGTACTATTCGCACCGTTGCTATAATTATGACGATTCAAAACTCAAAACTGATTCCCATTATGAAATCATGTTTCTATAACTACTTTCTCTTTCTTCTCCTTTTCTCTGCATTTCAAACCCAATCATACGGGCAAAACCAACCTTTAGTTTTAATTAAAAATGGTAAAATGCTCGATGTCATTAAGGAAGGTCGTTCTTGGAGAGAGAAGGACGGAGCCGTGCTTGGCCGGGGGAAGTCATCGACACTCTATGCAGCTAAGTACATCGAAGAAGGCGACTTTACCATGAAGGTCAAAATGACATTGGAGGAGATAGACAAAACCACTGCTCACTTCTGGTTTTTCAACAATCAATTCGGCTTCGATTCCAGTTACGATAAGGAGCAAAATTACAACAGGTTGTTCATGCATAGCCCCGTTACTGATGAATTTCATTATTTCGAGCAAGCAGAGGACTACGTCCAAGCTGGTCAGCCTTTTGACTTTGAAGTCAGACATCGAGGGCAGGAAACACATTTTTTGATCAACAATAAAAAAGTAGCCACCATTCCAGACAGTTTGTTGAAACAACCATTTGTTGGCTCCATCGCTTTTCGTCCTTTAAGAAATAGCATTAAAATTTACGACTGGACTTTTGACGGAAACTATTCCGACTTTCCGGATAATGACTATGTCTTCAAAAGAGGCGAAGCAGGCTACAACTGTTTTAGAATTCCATCTATTGTACAATGTCAAAATGGGCATTTGCTCGCTTTTGCAGAAGGACGCCAAAATTCCTGCGTCGATAATGGTGATGTAGACATTGTCATGAAACGCTCTGAAGATGGGGGGAAATCTTGGACTGAACTTTCCGTAGTTTGGGCAGACAGTACCAATACCTGTACCTACCCTGCGCCCATTGTAGAACAAAGTACTGGTAAAATCATTTTACTTTCCATCTGGAACCACGGAGAAGACGATTTCAAACAATTCTTTGACGGAACTGGAAAAGGCAGTCGCCTCATCTTCCAACAAGAATCCTACGACAATGGAAAGACTTGGTCTGAGCCTAAAGAAATTACCACTTCCGTTAAAAAAGACAACTGGACTTATTACGGCCTTGGTTATACTTCATTCACCCAATTGCAACACGGCCCGCATGCCGGCAGATTGGTTCAACCCGCCCACCATAGCAAAGACGGAGCAGATACGAGCTATGTCCACCTCCTCTATTCTGATGACCTCGGAGAGAACTGGAAAATTGGTGGCATCTGTAAAAAAAGCGGTGTCAATGAAACCGAAATTGTTGAGCGAGCAGACGGAAGTTTATTGTTAATCATGCGCCACGACAAAATATACGAAAGGCAACGCCGTGCCGCCTACAGCATGGACGGCGGTCAAGACATCGATTTCGATCATCTTATAAATGGCTTAGATGGCTTCATTTGTCAAACGAGCTTAGTCGCTGTCCCTCAGAAAGATAAGGAACATTACCTCCTGCAAAGTAGCCCAGCTAATTTCTACGCTAGAGAACAACTGATGCTCCGCCTCAGCAAAGATGGTGGTACTCACTGGGAAGATGTCGAGTCTATTTATAAAGGCTATGCAGCCTATTCGGATTTAATCCATCTTCCCGATGGTAAAATTGGTTGTCTCTTTGAAGCTGGGGAAATTTTTCCGAACGATGGGATTGTGTTTAAGGTTTTGGAATGGGAAAGTAATGCACCTTAAGCTGTAAACCAAGTATCGTCACTTGATTGTTTTCCTCTGTTTCTAGTTGTCATTATTTTTCATTTGGTAACCGCAACGACGCTACGAAAACGCTACCTTAGCTTATGGGCGAAAGGCACTAATTAACCACTCCACAGATTAACCAACACAGTAAACCAGGGGTACTTATCAACTTATCCTCTAAGTTAAAAACTAAAATCCACCACAATATTAAAAGCAAAATTCTTCTCCATCTCCTCCAACTGATAAGCCCCATACCGATAATAAACCCCAGCGCCCAAACCAATGTACGCAATTTTCAAATAAGGAATCCGCAAGATATCCCCTACCCTAACACCACTTTCAAAATGCCCCTTTTCCATCGTTTTAATCGGAATGCCTTTATGCCTTTCGGGATGATCCAAATTGCCATAACCTATGTTTTGCAACAACGAAATCCGTGGCCGGAAGTACTTTGTTTTGACAAGAGGCCCGGCCATTTCATAGCTGAAATAAAAATGAGCAAAACGATCGGAAGTAAACTCATAAGGGGCTAAGGTTTGGAAAGAGTTGTCTATGACGATAAACCAGGAATCGTTGGCCACCGTGTTACTGGTATAGAGTTGATGGAAAGGAACCGCCCCGTCAATTATCCCTGCTTCCAAACGATAACTGATTTCACCAAAACGACGAACAGGGAAGAATTGGCTGATGGCGGCGGAGATTCGGTTGTAAGAGAATTCTCCATTAAATGCCTTAAGGCCTCGATTATAAGACAATTCCAAAATGGGAAAATACGATGCCGTAGCTAGTCGGGAGCCCATGACATTGATGGTCTGCTCACCAAAAGCATAGCGGAGGTAGAGACCTAAAGTTGAATAGGAAAAAGCAGTCTGTTCTGCATCCCCTTCCTGAAAACGATAATCAAAGCCTGGGCTCCAATCGCTTTTTTCCAATGATAAGTCAAAGCTTAAGAAGGACCAGTCTTGCCCACGTAAGCTAATTCGATGGGCTTCTATTTCATTCATGCGCTCTGCGTAAAATCGATCTGAAAATATATTGTTATCTACGGTGAACAAAGCCGCTGGTTGGCCCAAATCATTATTGTATTCATAGGCCAATTGTAGCTTCTCTTGAGGCAATAAGTGGAAACTCAATCCACCTCCATATTTCCATGCCTTATCCTCAGTGCCATAACCACCATAGGCCATCAACGAAAACCATTTACTAAATCGATCATTGGTTTCAAAACCGCCGCCCAATCGAACGTCTTCATATTCGTTAAAACTTAAGACCTGGTGCAATAAAAAATCAACCTTCCCAATCGGCCATCTTCCCGTAATGAAAGCTTCTGCCCATTTCAAAAACTGATCAAAATGTTTTTCCTTTCCGATACTGTCTACCACTTCATAAGTCCGTTGTTCTTTATCTGTAAGTGGAAAAGGACGACTGGCCAACCAAAAACTATCGGTCGATAGATGGGCATCTTCTTCCAACATCCAAGAATCTCCAGCGAAAGCTTTTTTCTCCCAATCGGAATTAATACGTACATTGCTAACATGACTCTTACCAGAAATTTTCAAACCCATTAGTGGATCAGGATATTCCTCAACTAGTAATTCAAAATTAAGTGCCCTCGGAAACCAATATTGTGCTTCCTCTCCTACCAAGTGATATTCCTGCTCTATTCTTAAGTTAATAAATGCCGGATCTTCGGGCTCCGTAATTACATTTTGAATGGCATAGCCTTTTGTATTGATATACAACAAACCAGTAAGCGCATCAAATTCCTTTCCTTTTCTAGCTTTGAAATGAATGATATAAGTGCTGTCTTTCCCATGATATAAAGTATCCTGTATCGAAAAATAATACGCCGCTGTACTGTTTGCACTAATCGGATTAAGGTAGCTTTTGTCCAATATATCCAAGTGTTCTTTATAGAAAGAAAAGGGCTGAACAGCGTTGGCTAAAGCCGCAAAAGAAGGATGTGAAAACCCGGACACCCGATTATGCAAAACCGTCTCTTGTAAGTCCTGCGGTACTTTGTATTTTCTATCCGTTACACTTTCCATTAGGAAGATATAATGTTCTTCCCGTTGCTCTGTTAGTTCATCAACTCTGCTATATCGCTTATTTTGATATTTCCTCAATAACCCTTTCCCTTTTTTGGATGCAAGAGAATCTACCGTCAATTTTGCAATAGCATCCTGATTCGGCATCCAGTCAAAAACGATTTTGTTATAAGTGTTACAACGATAACCTTTTCGCTTTTCAGGGTTATTCAAATCACGATTCCTCACTGCCTTTTTAATGATCCGATGTGCTGGGTTTTCACCCGCCAGCACTGTGACTTCAACGATCCCCATCTCCGCAACCTTCAGAACAACCTTTAGCGGATTATTATCAATTTCCGAAAGGACTAAAGCCAAATTTTCATAGCCGACATAACTAAAACTTAATTGCTTTATTGGGGCGGTTCGCTCAATGGAAAAACGACCATCAATTCCGGTGGTGACACCATCTGTAGGATTATTGTTGATCAAAATATTCACGAATGCAAGTGGCTCATCATAACGGTCAGTCACAAGACCATTGATTTTATTTTGAGCGGAAAGAAAACTACAATTTAAAAGGAAGAGTAAACTTATTAGCAAAGCATCTGTTTTAGACAGGTTTAGGCTAATAAAAGGAGTTTTAGTTTGGAAGAACATAGTGTTTTTAATATCGCTTAGAATCACAAATCAAAGAATCCGCGGATCTAAAATCATGGTTCTGAACCATTTATAAAAGATACCCGTAAATATTCTTAATCTTCTATGGTATTTGGCACGAATGTACTAAATTTGCCGCTTGCTATACCATAGAAATAGGACATTTTACCTGGTTATCAGATTATCAAACGAGAGATCTGAGGGCTTATTTCTAGTTAACCAATTTAGTAACCGCAACGGCGCTACGGAAGCACCTCGATTTTCGCACAGCCCTGCAAGGGCGAAGTACAATAAGATAGTACTTCAGTGCTATTAAAAAACAAAACATGAGTACCAATAAATACCTCTGCATCCACGGTCACTTTTACCAACCACCAAGAGAAAACGCTTGGTTGGAGGCTGTTGAATTGCAGGACTCCGCGCAGCCATTTCACGATTGGAATGAACGAATCAACTTTGAATGTTATGCACCGAATCGGGCAGCGCGTATTCTGAACGCGAATCAAGAGATCATCAAAATTCAGAATAACTATTCTCACATCAGTTTCAACTTTGGCCCGACCCTGCTCTATTGGATGAAGGAAAAAGATCCCATTACCTATAATCAAATTGTAGCGGCAGATAAGCGTGCACAAGAAAAATACAGTGGCCACGGTTCTGCGATTGCGCAGGCACACGGGCATTTGATTTTGCCGCTTTGTAATGACAGAGATAAAGAGACGCAGGTGAAATGGGGGATACAGGATTTTGAAATGCGCTTTGGCAGAAAACCTGAAGGTATGTGGCTGGCCGAGACGGCAGCAGATGTAGCCTCTTTGGAAGTCCTGGCAGCTAATAACATTAAATTTACAATTCTGGCACCGCGTCAGGCCAAGGCGGTTAAAAAAATCAAGGGGAACAAATGGAGTGATGTGTCCGGTGACCGGGTAGATCCCCGCAGACCATACCGCTGTTATCTGCCTTCCGGAAATAGCATTGATCTATTTTTCTATGATGGAAATGTTGCTCAGGATGTCGCTTTCAAAGGTTTGCTTAATAACGGAAAAGCTTTTGCCGACAGGCTAATGTCTACGGCTGATGACAATGATGAACCTCAGATTATTCACATTGCCACTGATGGGGAAAGCTATGGCCATCACCATCGAAACGGTGAAATGGCCTTGGCGGATTGTCTCAATCATGTCGAGACTAACAACATGGCTACATTGACGACCTATGGAGAATATCTGGAAAAATTCCCTCCGACTTGGGAAGCTCAGATATTTGACAACAGCTCCTGGAGTTGTGTACATGGCGTGGAAAGATGGAAATCCAATTGTGGTTGCAACAGCGGTCGAGAAGGCTGGCATCAGGAATGGCGAGGTCCTTTACGAGGTGCTTTTGACTGGTTGCGAGGAAAACTAATCAAGGTTTTTGAAAAAGAAGGGGCTAAACTATTGAAAGATCCTTGGGCCGCCAGAAACGAATATATCCAGGTCATCAACGATCGGGATCGCCCGGTGATTGATGCCTTTGTGAAAAAGCATGCAATAAAGAAACTAAGCAAATCGGAACTTACCTCGACTTTGCGTCTCCTCGAAATGCAGCGAAATGCCATGCTGATGTATACGAGTTGCGGTTGGTTCTTTGATGAAATCTCTGGTCTGGAAACCAATCAGATTTTGCAATATGCTTTGCGTGCTATTGAGTATTGCGAACAATTGACGGGAAAGGATTATGAAAACGATTTCATGCGCCTGCTCAAAAACGCTCCTTCTAATGTATTTAAGGATGGTTCGGAGAGTTTCAAAAGTAATGTACTGCCGAATCGTGTCGGTTTGACAAGAGCTGGTATGCACTTTGCCGTGGCTGCACTTTTTGAAGAAAGCCCGGAAGAGATGACCCTCTTCAACTACATCGCAGAATCTGATTACATTAAAAAAGACAGTGTTGGTTCACATAAATTAATTGTCGGAAAGGCGGTGATGAAATCTAAAATCACGCTTTCGGAGAAAAAATTCCAGTTTGCTGTTTTATATCTCGGTCAGCAAAGTCTCATTGGCTACATCCGCACGGACCTTACAGATAAGGCATTCGGCGAAATGGAAGAAGACCTATTCCGTACCTTCCACAGTAACAATCTGGGCGAGGTCATTGCAGCCATGCCACAGCATTTTGGAACGGAGAGTTATTCCTTTGATCACTTGTTTAGAGATGAGCGTAGAAAAATTCTGAAGCAAATTACTAAGCGGAATATGCGAAACGCTGAATCTTCCTTCCGTGAAATTTATGACGATAATTACCAGTTGATGTCCAGCATGGAGAAAGGCCAGATTCCTATTCCAAAGGCTTATCAAAATGTAGTTCAGTTTATCGTCAACGCAGATATGCATCGTTTCTTTACAAAAGACAATTTAGATATCGATAATTTAAAACGATTGAGTAAGGAAATTAAGAAATGGAAAATTACGCTGAGCAACGAAGATTCCTTTACGCTTGCAGCTAGTGAACGGATTTATTACGAAATTCAAAAAATAGAACATTCAGAAGATCCTGTAGAGCAAGTCAACAAACTAACAGAGCTTCTACATATTCTTAAAGAAATGAACGTTGATCTCAATATTTGGAAAAGTCAGAACCTCTTCTTCCCGATGATCAAAGGTTACCTAAAAGGAACCTGGGTTTTCGCTTCTCCTGAGTTGAAAGAAGCTCATATTAATTTGAGTAAGCTATTGGAAATCAATAGTGAACGTAAGGGGATGAAAGTTTAGATTGCTTATCCTAAAGTATTACACAAAAAATAATTTCAGACAAAGAACAAATCATTAATTTAGGGACTTACTCAAGTATCCTCTCATAAGGAGCCACTTTTTTCTAGCACGGAAAAGGTGGCTCTTTTTATACAAGAACTAAGAGTCCTTCCTTCTTTTTTCTACTTCATGTAAAAAATCCTAATTCGAGATAAGCCGCAAAAGAAACCCTTTCCCATTAGAGAATCTTTACATTTGTAATTCACCATTTACTTAAACCTTTTGAACTATGAAAAAATATTACCTAATTCTAATCTGTACTTTCCTTTTTTCCATTACTGCGCAATCACAAATCACTTTAGATGCCAGCAACTTTCCGCAAATTGGAGAAACCATTATCAATGTCAACGCTACCACATCTGCCTCTTTGACTGTTGGGAATCCCGGAGCAAATCAAATCTATGACTTTAGTATGGTAGAACCTATTGATTCTACCACTACTACTTTGGTAGACCCGACAACAACTCCTGGCAGCGCTGACTTTCCAAATGCGACG
>JBLHRR010000156.1:0-13063 GCA_047626155.1 Saprospiraceae bacterium
AATCCTTTCCAAATCGGGATTTAATTTTTTGTTGTTACTTAGGTCTTTGACAAAACGAGTAATAAAAAGTGAAAAAGAAATGGTAGTTTATTCAAGACCATTTTTAGTAGATTATTAGATGTCGTTTAACCGTTTTATATTTGCGTGCTGGATAGTTGAACTAAGGGAGCTAACCGCAACGACGCGACGAGAGCGCAACGTTTTTCACTCCTATTTTGAGACGATTAAACTTTGAATGTCTGCTACTGTTTAAAGTAAATAGCAATTCACAGGGGTTTCTTTACTTTTACCTACTAAAAACCAACAAATTAAAATTTAAACCATTTACCATTTATAACTATTAAAATAAATTACAATGAAAGAAGTATATATCCTCACTGCGGTTCGTACACCGATGGGTAGCTTTGGCGGCATGTTCGCCGGATTCTCTGCTACTGAGCTGGGTGCATTTGCCATAAAGGGTGCCTTGGAGCGCGCAGGTATTGATGCCAAGGAAGTCAATGAAGTGTACATGGGCAATGTCTGCTCTGCTAATGTAGGACAAGCACCCGCTCGTCAAGCAGCAATCAAAGCTGGAATTTCCAACACCGTTCCTTGTACTACTGTCAATAAAGTATGTGCTTCTGGAATGAAGTCCATTATGCTGGGCGCTCAGAGTATCATGTTAGGACACAACGATGTGGTAGTAGCAGGTGGAATGGAAAGTATGTCTAACATTCCTTACTATTTGCCAAAAGCAAGATGGGGCTATAAATTTGGCGAAGCACCAATGATTGATGGCTTGCAAAAAGATGGTTTGACAGATGTATACAACAACTTTGCAATGGGCGTTTGTGCGGATAACACGGCTACCAAATATGAATTCACCAGAGAGCAACAAGATGCTTTCGCGATTCAGTCTTATAAGCGAGCGGCAGCAGCTACTGATGATGGTTCTTTCAAAAATGAAATTATCCCAGTCTCTGTTCCTCAAAGAAAGAAAGATCCGATTCTAGTAACAGAAGATGAAGAATACAAGAAAGTGCGCTTTGATAAAATAGCTCAATTGCGTGCGGCCTTCACTAAAGATGGTACTGTAACGGCGGCCAATGCTTCTACCATTAATGATGGTGCTTCTGCCTTGATTTTGATTAGCAAAGAAAAGATGGAAGAATTGGGTTTAAAGCCAGTTGCCAAAATTCTTTCTTTCGCAGATGCGGCTCATGAACCAGAATGGTTTACGACTGCCCCTCCTCATGCTGCTAACAAAGCACTTACAAGAGCTGGTCTTTCTGTAAAGGATGTGGACTACTGGGAAGTAAACGAAGCTTTCTCTGTGGTGACAATGGCTTTCAATAAAGAAATGAATATCACGGAAGATAAAGTGAATGTTCTTGGTGGTGCTGTAGCGTTGGGACACCCGCTTGGGGCTTCTGGTGCACGTATTGTTACGACTTTGAATAATGTGTTGAGCGCGAAGGAAGGAAAGATTGGTTGTGCTGCGATCTGTAATGGTGGTGGAGGAGCTAGTTCGATTGTGATTGAAAGGGTGTAGATTGTCTGCCTTTTGTTCTTCCTCGTTTACCCCGAGTTGCTACTCGGGGTAAATGTGGGTTGAACTCCTCCAGAGTTCTTTGTATCATTTTACATTAGGCCGAATATTTTGGCGTATTTGAGCATTTCTCCTTGATTGGTTATTTTTAGCTTTCCGGTTAAGAGAGCCATCATTGGGTTTACGTCCTTTTTGAGTAGACCGATGAGGGTTTGGTCTGAGCTTTTGACGGCGCATTTTGGTTCTCCAACTAAACCTTCGCTGGTTGTCATTTTTCCGTCTTCTACAGCTACGGTATATTGTCCTCCGTTAGGGCCGCTGATGTCGAAGTGAAAGCGGGTTTCTAGTCCGGCGATTACTTCTGGTTTTACTTGGCTAGGGAGGTTGAGTATAAAATCTTTTGCTGTCATGAGTTGGTAATTAGTTAATTTGTTAATTAATTAGTTTGATTTGTTAAATGGTCCTTCTTTATCGAGAGCTTGTTTAGTGAATTTCTTCTTTTTATTCTTTTCAAAGTCTAAGCCGCTCTGTGATCCAATCTAGGGTAAAGGTAAAAACTTTTTCTTGTTCTTTTTCATTGTGAATTTCGTGGTAGAAACCGCTCCATTCTTTGTGGGTAATATCTGAGCTTATTCTGCTTGCAAAATCTTTGCTGGCTGCTGGGGAGGTGATTACATCTGCGCCGCCGTGCATAAGCAGGATTGGTACTTGAGCACTGCCTTTATAATTATTCAGATACTTGGCTCCGTCCAAAACTGCTACCGCTAAACTATAGCTGATTCGGTCATGAACGAGTGGGTCGTCAATGTATTGTTGGATAACTTCGGGATCACGACTTACCATTTGTACATCTAGGCCATTAGACTGAGTGCCGGAAGGATATATTTTTTGAACTAGTCTTCCCATAAGAACCAAAAGTGGAGATGGTTCTGTGACCATGCGAATATGAGGACCAGAGATGATGGCTCCTGTTATTTCTGGCTTTTTCCGGAGGATAAAATTCAGACTAATGTTTCCGCCCATGCTATGACCGTAAAGGAATACGGGCTTTCCTGGATAACGTTTCTTTGCTTCTTGTAACATGGTGCTTACGCCCGCCATTAAATCTTCCATACTTTGGGCATGGCCTCGTTTGCCAGGGGTTTTACCATGACCGGAGTGGTCATGCCCCAGCATTGCAATTTGATTGTTATTAAAAAAGGCAGCGACGTGATCGTAGCGGCGGCAATGCTCTCCGAGTCCGTGAACCAGTACGATTACGGCTTTGGCTTCATCCACTGCCCATTCAACGGCGTGAATTGTTTTATCGTTGTTGTGAAGGATTTGAAAACTAGTCATGAAGGGAAGATAGGAAAATCTTTGTTATTACACAAAAAAAACTTATTTGACCGAAACGGATCGGACTGATCTAGGCCATTGTAGACTTTCCTCTTTTAGCGAAAGCAGTGATCTAAGTTAGTTTTTCGTGGTTATTTCCCATTCTTCAGTATTCTTTTCGAACTCACCGCTACCGGTTCCGTCATGTTGAATGAAAACTACGGGAGCATTGTTTTTTCTAAAGGTGGTAGCTAAGTCGTTGATTCTTTTTACAACTCCTTCTGTATCAAAGCGAGGTGTTTCTAGGGTGAAAGAACCTTTTTGCGTGTCTATGACGAGGAGGGCGCTGTGGGGATTCATGAAGATTTTATTGAGGTATATCAAAATGCCATACCCACTTCGCAAGCAAAATGGATATGGCATATTTAGATAAATCAGTTCTCTCAGAATTCATCTAATTCATATTCCCCCCAAGGTCTTCATCTTCCCACATGTTCGCCAAGGGATCAGAGAAAGAAGTATTTGCGTTAATGATTTCTTTGCTTAGTACATTGAAGGAAGAAAGGCCATGTAAGCATAACTCCATGTACACGTAAGTATCAGCTTTTGGAAGATCTTTTACCTGCGCGACCATTCTCTTCAAACCTTGAACACTGTCTAATGTTTCTTTGTATTTTTTATCAGATAAATCTCCGCGCAAGGATACTTCATTTCCGGCTCCAAACCAAGTACGGATAACCTCATAAGGATCGCGATCTCCTTTCTTTTTCAATTTTTCTGGATCAGGAAAGTGTAGTAAGAATTCTTCTTGGATTGCTTTATCAATTAAAGTCTGCGCAACACTGAAAGCTCCTTCCTGCTCTCCTTCATAAACCAATTCTACCTTTCCAGTAATGGCTGGCACTATCTGACATAAATCGCTGATGTGCACTTTCCCTTTCTTTTCTTTATTGATTAATAATCGACGCTCTGCCGCACTAACCATTTGCTCATAAGCTGAAATACTCAATCGGGCAGACACCCCACTTTTTTCATCAATGAATTCGGACTCTCTTGCTACGAAAGAAACTCTTTCCAACAGATCTTTCATGATCTCCGGTACCTCAATGGATTTGCCTTGCTCCTTTGTAATTCGGGCTTCTTGCTCCGTAATTTTCCGAGCAATATCGATTGTATTTGGATAGTGGGTTAGAATCTGACTTTCAATCCTATCTTTCAATGGCGTAATGATGCTACCTCTATTCGTATAATCTTCGGGGTTGGCAGTAAAGACAAAGGATACGTCCAGTGGCAATCTCAGCTTAAAACCTCGAATCTGAATGTCTCCTTCCTGCAAAATATTGAACAAAGAAACCTGGATTCGAGCTTGCAAATCAGGTAGCTCATTAATAACAAAAATACAACGGTGTGCTCTTGGAATCAAGCCAAAGTGAATGACTCGTTCATCAGAATACGGCAACTTCAAAGTTGCTGCTTTGATGGGATCAACGTCTCCGATCAAATCTGCTACGGATACATCTGGTGTGGCTAATTTTTCCACGTATCTATCGTCACGATGCATCCATTCGACAGGCGTATCGTCTCCTTTTTCTTTAATGAGATCTAGGGCAAAACGGGATAGTGGCTGCATCGGATCATCGTTCAACTCAGAACCAGCGACTACAGGAACGTACTCATCCAACAGGTGCACCATCATACGTGCAATTCTTGTTTTGGCTTGACCACGCAATCCTAAAAAGAGGATGTTGTGTCGACTCAATATGGCGCGTTCCATATCTGGAATCACGGTGTCTTCAAAGCCAAGGATTCCATTAAATACATCGGTGTTGCCTTTTAAGGCATCAATGAGATTCTTACGGAGTTCGTCTTTTACAGAAAGCGGCTGATATTTGGCGGCTTTAAGGTCGCCAAGGGTTTTTATTTTCTTGATATTCATGTGTTTCTTGCTCTTTATAGTGAATGCCTAAAGGTAACATAGATATTAAAGAAAGTGTAACAAAAGAGGTTAGGAAAGGTTTACAACGGTTCCTCCTTAAATATAGAGGGTGGATGAGGTAGATGAGGGTTCCTTTAATTCGCGTCGATTTACCTTTGAAGGAAACCTTGATCTACCATTATCAACCCTTATCAGCTATGGTCCGCCTTAAATTTGATAGTGAATCAGCCTACTATCTTTGGGCTAAGCAACTACGCTTGACTTAAGATCTTTTATAAATCCTTTATTAAAACTTAGTCTATACCTCCACCCTTCGATTCAGCCATCTGGTCTTTCCGTCATTGACCTCTCCCCTGCCTTCGAGCCGGATGTCTGCTATTTCGATTCTTTTTTGCTCTAAATATTGAGCTACTGCGGACGCTCGTTGCTCCGAAAGTGTCTTGTTATATTCGTCAGAGCCTTTGAAATCCCAATAGCCTATTACGTAGGCTTTTTTATAATCAAAAAATGGTGCTATCTTCACATCATCTTTAAAACCGCTTGCCAATTGGCAGCTCTAAAACACTAAACCTCTTATGAAAAATCTAAGGAATTTTATCCTCTTAATTGCCATGTTTAGCATGACGAGTTGTTTGGACATCGTAGAAGAACTATCTCTAAAGAAAAATGGAACTGGCAAATATGTCCTCACTATGGATATGAGTGCTCTTATGGAAGAGGGAATGAAAGACATGCTAAAAGGGATGGCTGAACAAGAAGGGGAAGGTGATGTTCTTGCAGATATGCCGTCTGAACTGGATACGATTCTTTACTTCGCAGATGCGTCAGATTCGATCAAATCGAAATTTCAACATCCTGAAATTTTAAAAAATATTGCCTTTCGCACTCAAATTAGTGAATCAAATAAAATAATGAAAATGACTTTCTCTATCAACTTTGATAAGATCAAAGAGGTAGATTACTTCCTTGCAGATTTGGACAAAATGCAGGGAGAAAGCGGCGGCGGAATGCCCGGACTTGGAGGTGGTGGCGGATTGTTTCCTTCAGCAGAAGGCACAGAAGGACTTTTCAAACTTGCCAAAAAACGTAAACTAACCCGATTCAGTCCTCCAACAGCTGAAACCTTAGAAATGGAAAATGAGGAACTACAAATGATGAAAATGTTCTTTTCCGAAGCCAGCTATACGACCATCTATAATTTGCCTGGAAAGGTTAAAAAAACTTCTATTCCCAATGCAACAGTGGAAGGGAAAAAATTGATTTTGATTACTCCTTTAATGGATATTATAGAAGGAAAAGCTGATTTGGGAGGTGATATTTGTTTTAAACGCAGATAAGAAACTCCGCAAGAGTTAGTCGGATTAATAGAATTACATATAGAAATGGGCAGACCAGATTTAAGAATCAGGTCTGCCCATTTCTACGAAAAACCAGTAGCTCAAATCGCAACAATCGCTTTCCTACGATTTTCATCAGTCTTACCTTTCTTCGAACTAGTGAAGAGTCTAGCATAATCCTCTTAAGCTTCTGTAAAACGAACAAAGCTTGCATACAGGTGCCAAAATATGCTAATTAGTAATTAAATTTCCTCTCCAATACTTTTTTTACATTTTTATTTGGCCAGATGACATATAGTTATTCACAGCAATAAGGTGAAAAACTAAATAGATAAAGGAATTAGCTATCAACCTCATACATATACCTATTTGTAACATAGGAAAAATACCTAATTATTCAAGTAGTTTTAAAGGCCTCCGTTTTAGATGGCTCCAATCTAATTTTCATAAAATAGCACAGAATTTGAATAATGGAGGATAACAACATACTACTACCAACTTTCTTATTTAATAACCAAAAACTATTTGAACAAGGGGTTTACTCCAGTTTTAAATAGTAACCATAGCCATGAAGTACCAATTAACAACAGAAGGCGATAGCTTGCTCATTGAGCACGTTTATGCCTTCATAGATTCTAAATTACAGTTCATTAACTACCAGATTGATACCGCGGTAAAGTCTTTTGAAGTGAATGATTCTGTCTCTCCCATACTTATTCCCAGTCTTCCACATCATTCGACCTCACTCTTTGAAAAAGTCTTGGGCTCTATTGAAAGCCATTCTAAAACGAAAGGGAAATTGCTACTTATGCGTAGTAAATTGGGTAAACACAATGCACGTTTGTCTTTTGACCTTTTAACCGATAATAGGTTTTTAGTTCATACTGAAAAACACTTAAAAATCATGCTTGATATTGTTAAACAAACCGAAGACCTACCGTAGATTAACTACATTATTTTCCAGTAACAAATAAATCAAAAAAGAAAAAATGCCCAATACGTGTAAATCGTGTTGGGCGTTTTCTGTTTGTGGTATTACCGCAGTCGGATTTTGTTCTACTCCTCTTCCATTTCATCCACTCTTTTACTCACTCTTTCTATCTTTTTATTTAAAAAATAGTTCTCTCCAAGCAAAGAGATCGGTAAGAACAAATTGAGCGGCACATAAAGCCACAATGACCAACGCACCCATTTCACATCCCAGAGGAAATAATAAATTACAACAGCTATCACCGTTCGGATAGCCCACATAATCAGCTTTTTTTTTCAATATTGAGGCGACGATAAAATCGTCACCTCTTACTTATTCCAATTGCTTTTGAAATTCTTTTTTAATATTTGCACCTTTTTTAATATTAGTAGACTTTATTCCACCTTCTTAAAAGTCACCATAAACCCAGAAGTAAAAACCACTCCCATATTACTTGTTGTAACAGCTACGACTGAATGTAACTCGAAGCCCTTCTCAACTTGTTCGATAATCAGAGCCTCCAATTCTTTAGATGTGGTCAAGCCCTCAAAAACACCAACCTGATTGAGCATCGTCTTTTTACTATAGGTGGCCGGAAGAAAACGAACGTTGTGTGAATGCATTGTTATTTATATTTATAGCTTTTAGCTTCTGGCAGTTAGCAGTTGGCTTTCCTATAACGCACGAAAGTGGGAAGCTAACTGCCAAAGCTAAATGATTACAAAATCCCTTTAGAAGCCAGAGATTAATAAGGTTCTGATTTAGACGCAGTAGATTTTGTGCTGACCGAGGCAAAAAAATTGAGCATAGCCTTAGCTACACGATATTTTTTTAACGAAGGACAGTGCAAAATCTACATGTATAAATAGGAAAGTTATTATTCACTGACTCCTTAGTGCACAACTTTCCTCGTCCAAGTATTAAATCGTTTTTTCTTACTGACCTTATCATCTGGGTTAAAATCTAGCGTTGTTTACCAAGAGTTTCTAGGTTTAAATTCTTCTTCCATGCCTTCCAGTACTTTGGCGGTTACCTTTTCAGAATGGATAACGGTTACACATTCCGTATTCAGATTGGCAGATCTTGGATCAAGGTTAAATGTTCCTATAACAGTAATCTTACCATCTACCACCATAGACTTGGCGTGAAAGCCGAAGGTCGGTATAAAGTCCAACTGTTCCTGTAAATCGCGAGTCATTATACGATAACGCTCAGCGGCATCTGGCCGGAATTCGAAAATTTCCACTCCTGTTTTCAACAAGTCCTTCCGATTTCTTTGATAACCGTTGAAGGCATCTAAGTTATTTGTAGAAGCTAGACTATTGGTAAGGATTCTGATTTTCACGCCCCGATCTATGGCCACTTTAAAAAGGCCACGGGATAATTCGGTGGTAATTAAATAAGGCGTTTGAATCTCAATACTTTGTTGTGCTTGTTTAACCAAAGCGATCAACGCATCTGTGGAACGTAAACACCGGTCTTGCTCTTCATCACATCTTCGAAAGGGGCAAGCGCTTTAGTCAATGTAGTAGTATCTACTCTATAGATATTGGTACAGAAGTCGGTTGCAACAGCTGTCGTTTTATTATTATCGTTTTTACAGGCGAAGAGAAATAAGAGTATAAGAAAAGTAAGGTGGCGCATTTTAAAGGTGTTGGTTTTTAGTTCGCAGTAAATATACGCTTTTTCTTAAAGGGGCTTAAGAAAACCACCGCTCCTTCAAATCCTTATATCTCGTTCGCCCAATCGGTAAGCGCTCATCATCGGTCATAGCTAGGAAATACTTTGAACCCGGTTCTACGATAATTTCTTTTGCGCCGGTCATTTCAGCGACATAGGATTTGTGAATACGTTCAAACGAATCCGGTAGAATCATTGTTAGATTCTCAAGGGACTTATTATGGATTTCTTTATTTCCATTTTTCAAAAACAATTCAGTATAAATGCCTGCGCCTTTAATGTACTTAATATCTGAAATATTAATTAAGGCTCTCTTCCCACGTTTCTTCACCGCCAAAAACCGAAGCCCTTTCTCTCCTTCTTCCTTTTTCTGAATCCGTTGACATGCTTTTGCCAAACGCGCTTCATCAAAAGGTTTGGGGACAAAATCGAGGACGCCATATTCGAAAGCTGTAATAGCTCGTTCTTTATACGCAGAAACGATAATGGTATGAAAGGATTCGGCAACGACAGATTCTAAAATATCAAAACCACTTAGACCGTTTAGATTCAAATCTAAAAACAATAAATCTACAACTTCATCAGCAATGTGTTTTTGTCCTTCATCCAAGGCTTCACAAATATGAATATTACTGATCTCGTTTCCGAAAATAGATTCGACCATCCGCTTAATACGACGAGCAATTCGAGCTTCGTCTTCTATGATTAGTATGTGCATGATTTTATTTTTTAAAAAACAAAGAGGGTAGATCAGGGCGGATCAGGGTTTCCCACTTACGCTAAAATACGCGAAAAAAGAGAACCCTCATCCCTTTTGATCTATCCTTTTAAAAGTAGGTCAGAGTTCCTCACTTACACTAGGTTACGCGAAGTAAGGGAACCATCATCTACCCTGATCCGCCCTGATCTACCTTTAAAATACCTACCCTTCTATTACAATCCGAGTTTCCCAACCACCCTCAATGGCAGCCGAAGTCAGCGACCAAGCATCGCCATAACTCTCCTGCAATCTTGATTTGATGTATTTCAAACCCGTGCCTCCTTCTGCCTTTTTGAATTCTAGGGGAGCTGCTGGTCTGTTTTTAGCAAAGGTTTGCAAACGATATTCTTTACCTGCGTTTGTTTTGTTATATATAAGTTTAAATCGGATATTTCCTTTTTCATCAGGCAGACTATGTGTCACTCCATTCTCTACTGCGGTATGAATAATTGCTGGAGGGATAGTGTCATTAAGGTCAATGTTTTCTTCGTCCCAAAGATAATTTATTTCCTTTCGGTAGCTCATTACTTTAAGATGGTTTTTACACAGTTTTATTTCCTGCTCTATCGGAACGAGTTTGTAGTCTGCAATCTGATTGAGTACTTCAAATTCTCCGGCGAGCGCGTTTATGAATTGCACCCCTTCCTTTGGCGATTCTTCGACCCAATCAATGAGCGAAGTGAGCGTGTTCATAATAAAATGAGGCTTAATGTTTTTCTTGAGTAGTTCATTCTTCAACCGTTCCGATTCTACCAATGAAGCCTCGAAGGCCAAACGCTCATCTGCTCGTTTTAGCGCAAGCAAATATAACATTAATAACAATATAATTACAAATCCTATAAATAGACTAATATCATAAGGTGACGCGAAAGGAACACCATAAACTAAATTGGAGAACGGAAGCAGTCCCGAAGCAATTACTCCAACAACAACAATGGCAGCCCCTTTTTTACGCATATAGGTCGCATAACCTATGATAAAAAGAGTGGCAATTAACATGAGCCTGTCATTTACCCAGGCACTCCAATCATAGGAACTACTGTAATAATTTTCAATAAATATTATTGCACAAACCAGCCCTCCTAAAACTATTTTCTTCTTTGGAACAGAAAACAAAATCATAAAATACAAGGGAATCAAAATCGTAATGGCCATGTGTAAATAGCCAATAATAATCATGCGAGTTAACTGAAACGGATAAGGATAATCATAAAAATATTTCAAATACTCCATCAAAATTAAAGTAGCTATCAAACTACAGACCACGCCAAAAATGAGGACAGCATATTCTTTTTGTTGCTGATAAAACATGAAGAAAAAGTAAATTGCAGCTATTAAAAAACCGCCAACAATCAAAAAGAAATACTTAACCATGTGCAGTGGAGCAGTCAGTAATTTTTGATAATTTCCAAACAAGGCAGCAGCACCAGGGCTGTCCGTATGCATCGCAATTCCTCTAATCGCAACTCGATGCTGTCCAACATACTGTAAAGAATCTGGTATTCGAAAGTACTTGTGGAATAACCCAGGAATTTCTGGAGCATCCGCTGTTTTCAATCGACCATTCACTCCTAAAAACACGCCATCATAAAAAAGCTCATAAGCTCCATCTCCAATGATCATCATACCTAGGTTTTTATTCCCCTCCGTTCTTTCTGGCAGTTTCACTTTTAGCCTGGTCCAAAATACCTCGCCTCTCGGAACTTCCGATTCATAATTTCGCCACTCAGAATCATTGTAATCCTTTGCCGTCCACTCTTCCTCATCTCCGATCTTCATTTTTCGATCATAATGGTACAAGTATTCCTCATTCGATCCGCAAGACTGGCAAAGCAGTATCAACAGTATATAGTATAGTCCATTTTTAATTATTCCTTTCATAGTCCAAAGATAAAGGAATATGATAAAGCGTACACAACCGTTCACAAGGCTTTTGAGCAGTTGGGAAGTGTTTGCTTTTTTGTAGGGAAAGAAGGGCTTATGTTTGTATTGTAATTAGAAACAGTAAAAACCCTTAATTCTAAGTTATCATATAAAAATTAAAAACATGAAAAACAGCATAATAAGCATATTCATTCTATTCCCCTTTTTCCTATTTGCACAAACGGCCTTCATAAAAGGCACGCTACAAGACCCAAGCAAGGATGCCATTGCCTACGCCACTATCAGCGTTTCAACAGAAAGTGACAGTATGCTCCTTGGCACCATCAGTGATGAAAACGGAAATTTTGAGTTGGGAAATATCCCTTTCGGAAATGTATTGTTGGACATTCAATTCCTTGGTTATAAAAGTCATCAGCAAAGGTTGACTTTTAACAAAAAAAATAGAAAGCAAAACCTCGGCTATATTATCCTGAGCCCTGACCTACAGCTATTAGAGGAAGTAACCGTAGTTGCTGCAAAATCTGCTTATAGTTTGCGGTTGGACAAAAAGGTTTTCAATGTCGGAAAAGACGTGTTATCCCAAGGTGGTTCTACAATTGACATTCTAAATCAGGTTCCGTTACTCACCGTTTCGCCTGATGGAGCCTTAGAGTTGAGGGGTTCTGGTAATGTGCAAGTCCTCATCAACGGGAAGCGCTCGGGACTGACGATGAACAATGCACTTGATCAGATTCCAGGGGAGAACATCTCTTCTATTGAGGTAATCACCAACCCTTCTGCCAGCTTTGATGCGGCCGGTTCTGCGGGTATTGTTAACATTATTTTGAAGCGGGATAGAGGGATGGGTTGGAATGGACAAGTAGGCGTTCAAGTGGGCTATCCGGCAAATCACATTATAATGCCAGGGCTGAATTACAAAGGTAAAAAGTTGAACCTCTTCTCCAACTTCCGCTGGCGCTACTCGGATTACAATGGTTATTACACCACTGATCAAAAGGCCTCAACTGATGGAGTCGACCATTTTCTAAACAGAGTAGAAGACGAAGATCGCCATGATGATGGACGTAATATTTATCTTGGCGCAGATTACTACTTGAATGATAACAACACATTTACCATCGCTTACTTCCGTGCAAAAACTAAAGACACAGACCTGACTTTACTCAATTACAAACTGAATACAGATGGAAAACCTGAAACGAATATTTTAACTACTGGCAACTCTGTGGAAAACAGAAACTACAACCAAATCGAATCGAACTATACCAAAACATTTACCCGAAAGGGACAGAAATTCACTGTTGATTTTCAATATGACTTTTGGAATAGCACCAAAGACTGGACACTTGTTAATACGGGCGATATTGAACCAACAAGCATTGGATCTAATTTGCGAACCAACAACAAAGCAGGCAGTCGAGACTTTGTTTTGAGAAGCGATTACAAACATCCTTTGAAAAATAAAGGCACTTTTGAAACCGGAGTTAAAATTGAAAACAGAATTGTAGACAATGAATATTTGGCGGAGAATAAAGTCAGTGACCAGTGGGTCACTTACAATGGCATTGACAATGATGTGGACTATTCGGAAAGAATCGGAGCGGCTTATATTCAATATAAAGGAGCGTTCAAAAAGCTGGAATACATG
>JBLHRR010000157.1:0-13036 GCA_047626155.1 Saprospiraceae bacterium
GCATCGAGGTCTTCTATTGTCATGAGACCTTTACCAATGCCTGCTTGATTGGTCACTACTACAATGCAATCGAATTGTTGAGTAAATTGGGCAATGGCTTTCGGAACGCCATCAAAAAGTTTAAAATCTTCTTCTTTAGAAACATAAGCTCTTGGCATTCTGTGATTTATAACGCCGTCTCTATCAAGAAACAGGCTGCGGTATTTTGTCAAATCCACTTTTTGAGTATTCGAACTGGCCTCTGGGTTCTGATCTTTTCCAAAGATGGCAGCTTCTACTAATTCGCAAATTATGTGTCCGATCAAAATATGTCCTTCCTGAATTCGAGGTGTATCCATTGATGGAATTTTAACGATGTAATCACATTGTTTATTCATCGCACCGCCCTCTTCGCCTGTAAAACCGACCACCAGCATATCTTGCTTTTTCGCAGCAGTGATGGCTTCTAGTATGTTCTCTGAATTTCCAGAAGTAGACAATGCAAACAAGACATCTCCGCTTTCCCCTTTAGCTTCGACCAGCCTTGAAAACACCTTGTTATAACCGAAGTCATTTGCAACAGCGGTAACGAAAGAGGAGTTAACATGAAGGGCTTCAGCATTGAGCGGTGCGCGGTTTAGGTAGTATCGTCCAGATAGTTCAGCGGCTAGATGCTGGGCATCTGCGGCGCTACCTCCGTTGCCACAGAAGAGGACTTTATTTCCGTTTTGGAAAGCATTTGTGGTTTTAATTGCAATCTTCTCGACGACCTCTAACAAGGTGTTGTCGGATAGCATTTTCTGCTTTAAGAGGAGGGCTTCTTCTAGGCGGGCTTTTATTTTTTTGTGCATTTTTCTTGGTTGTATTTTTTCGTCTTCATTTGCTAGAAAGCAATCTATTTAGATATACTCTTAAGTGAAAACTTCGTGACCTTTATGGTTAAACTCCATCAAGACAATCCTAATATTTCCTCCACCATGTGCTCCCAACTAAATCGCGCCTTTTCCTTCACCACCGCCTTCGTCATCTTTTCCATCCTATTATTTTCATAAAAATCAATAATAGCATCGGCAATAGCTGTGGGATTAATATCTACAATGTAGCCACTCACTTGGTCTGCAATAATCTCTGGAAGACCACCGACTCGGGTAGCCACCATCGGTTTTTCAAAATGATAAGCCAACTGAGAGATACCACTTTGGGTGGCTGACTTATAAGGTTGTACCACCAAATCTGCTGCACAAAAGTAATAAGGGACTTCGGGATTGGGAATGAAATCCGTTTTTAAAATTAATAAATCTTTGACGCCTTCTTTTTCCATTTGGGCCTCATAAAGCTCTTTATCTGCATAGTATTCACCAGCGATGATCAAGCGAATGTTCTGCGCCCGAATTCGAGGATCGGCCATTGCTTTGATCAGCAAATCCAGGCCTTTATAAGCACGAATGAAACCAAAGAACATGATGTATTTCCCTTCCCGGGGAAGATCCAAATGGGCACAGGCTGCGGCTTTGGAAATCGGATCGCCGTAGTTGTCATAAACGGGATGCGGCACGTAACTGATCGGTTTATCCGTGGTGAATTGGCGGAGCTCGGTGCCAACTGATTTAGACATGACCACAAAGCCATCGACCGATCCAACAAAGTATTTACTGAGTGTGAAATCGCCTGGACGTTTTTCGTGAGGGATGATATTGTCTACGATAGCGACGACCTTACTGTGTTTGTTTTTTTTCGCCTGACGTAATATCGTTCCCAATGAAGGGCCCATGAAAGGCAACCAAAACCGAGTGACGATGTAATCTGGACGAAGTGCTCGAATCTCTCTTCCTATTTTCAACCAATTGAAAGGATTGATGGAATTGACTTTGACTTTTATCTCCAAACCCTGCGGCGGTGGATCTTCCGAAAATTGTGTTTTTCCAGGAAACAGGATATTAGGATATTGAAGACTGAAAGTGTAGATAGTTACCGAATGTCCTTGCGCAATGAACTCATAGGCAAGCCGTTCGGTAGAAGAGGCAATGCCTCCACGTAAGGGATAGGCCGGAGCCAATATAACAATACTATTTCGTGGAGACACCTGACTTGGTTTTTATGCCTTTGGATCCTAATCTTTTTTCAATCAGGTAATTATTCCGATCCGGAGAGTTTCGCGCTACTAATTCGGCTAAGAACCCGGTGAGGAACAACATTGTCCCCAAGATCATACAAGTCAAAGCAACGTAGAAAAAGGCATTGTCCGCAACCAAGGTGGCACTGCGCCAATCCTGATTAAGTTGAATAATTTTGTTGATACCGATATAAGTCGCCAAGGTAAATCCTAGTAGAAAAACTATAGATCCCATGGTTCCAAACAGGTGCATTGGTTTTTTACCAAAGCGAGAAATAAAGGTAATGGATAATAAATCGAGTGGGCCGTTGATGAATCGATTGATCCCTCCGAACTTTGTAACACCGTGTTTACGTGCGTAATGGGTTACCACTTTTTCACCGATATTATCAAAGCCAGCCCATTTGGCAATGACCGGAATATAGCGGTGCATCTCCCCATAAACTTCTATTGCTTTTACCACCTCTCCTTTGTAGGCTTTCAGGCCACAGTTAAAATCGTTCAAATGAATACCGGAAAGCATTCTAGTAGTAGCGTTATATAACTTGGTTGGAATCGTTTTGGAAAGCGGATCGTTGCGTTTTTGCTTCCAGCCGGATACTAGGTCATAACCATCTTCTGCAATCATTCTATAGAGTGCTGGTATTTCGTCAGGACTGTCTTGCAGGTCGGCATCCATGGTTATAACAACATCTCCACGGGTGGCGTGAAAGCCTTCGTTGAGTGCTGCTGACTTTCCGTAATTTCTACGAAACTTAATGCCTCTAACCGATTCATTCTGCTTTGCCAACTGTTCTACAATCGACCAAGAAGTATCCTTAGAGCCATCATCTACAAAGAGGATTTCATAAACAAAACCATTATCTTGCATGACTTTAGCAATCCATGTTTCCAATTCTTTCAGTGATTCTTCTTCGTTGAAGAGGGGCACTACTATTGAGATGTCTATGTTAGGTTTGACCATAGTTTGAGCATACGATTTTTGACTTAGATTTGTTGCGGAAAACGAGGCCTTTTACCTTAAAGTGGCCATCAATCCTGCCGTACTAATCCACCAATAAATAACGAAAAAGCAAAGCCCACAATTGCCCCTTTGGCATATTCAAAGATGGTTTTGCGAATGGTCATTTCAAATCCTTCCTTGTTCATGTTCTTGATCATTTCCTTCGCTTGGTCTGCTGGCATGTATTCCTGATACATTTGCTGAGCGACTTCCATTTGTAAATCTACTAAGCTCGGGTCTACAAAGTTCAGTAGTATGTAATAAAAGACATAGAAAATGGCATTTGCAATTAAGAAGGTTTGAAAAGCTATTTTGAGTCCTTCCGCTAAAAGCAATACTTCGTTTTCGTTTTTAGACCGACGCTCAATACATGCTTTGTACATGCAGAAAAAATAGATCAGGAATGAAGACCAGTAGATCTTCATATTCAGCATCAAAGGGCGGTCTATCATGTAAAATAGCAGCATGTAACCGACTGTGGCTACACCTGCTATTATACCGTATTTTTTAGATTCGTTCAAGTTTGAATTGTTAAGTTAGTCCTTTTTAACGCTAAGCATTCGGATGGTCGTTCTTCACGACCAGACCTGTGATTAAGGACACAATAGTCCCTATGAATAAAGACATAAAAACAACCATTCCAGCCATAAGACCAGGGGTGAAAACCATTTTCATTATATCTTCTGATTGTTCTGCCTGATCTTCTGGCATCTGACTCAAAGTACCTTCTAATAAAATATCCAGTGCTTCCGGTGCGAGGATAGTGAAGAAAATATAAGTCCAAACCGCAGAAATCAGCCCAATAATTAAGTTCGTAGCAAAACCTGTCAGGAAGGCTCTTCCGAAAGAAATATAGCCTCCAAGATCCTCGCTTTTATGCGCTCTAATAGCCAATATGGGAGCACCAATCCAAATGGCATAATTAATATATTGTACAATCTGGTCCAATAGGGTAAGCTCCCCAACAGCTTGCCCCTCAATATCACTCAGCCCAAATAAGTGCATCAACAATCCTATGATTATTGAAATAACAGTGGCAAGGCCACCATATCGTAAAGCTACGGGCCAGGGTTTTACAGTACTTGGATCAATGAATCCGAAATCATCATCTAAGGTTGACATATTGTTTTGTTTTAAGTGATAGAATACTTTCTCCCACTAAAGATGGGCTTTATTCTTCTGCTAGCGAAATTTTTAGGACGAAAGCAGCTTTTTGCTATTTCGCTTAAGCAAATTCTTCGACCAAGCCTTTATTCCCAATGGCCATCACCTTGCCGGTGAACTCCTGCCCGATAAAGGGACTGTTCTTTGATTTTGACAAAATTGATTCTTTGGTGAAGGTCCATTTCTTAGTTGGATGGAACAAGGTGAAGTTAGCAACTGCTCCTGTTTCAATTTTAGGAACTTCCAATCCAAAGATGTTTCTGGCATTTAGCGAAAGCCAATGCACCAATTCCTCTTGAGAAAATTGATCGCCCAAATAAGTGTTCAATAAAGCGTAAGTGGTTTGCAACCCGATGGTTCCAAAATCGGCATAAGGAAATTCCACTTTCTTGGATTCTTCATCCTGTGGATTGTGGTTGGAAGAAATAAAATCGATGCTGCCGTTTTTCAATCCTTTCAACAAAGCTTTGATGTCTTTCTTTTCTCGCAAAGGAGGTAAGACTTTGTAATTGGTATTGAAAGAATGCATCACCTCATCTTCAAAAATAAGATTCATCACCGCTGCACTACTGGTCACTTTCAGACCTTCTTGGCGAGCTTCTTTCACCATGCCCACCACATTGGTACAAGAGATATTGGAAAGATGTAAACGGGAATCGGTATATTTTGCCAAATAAATATCTCTACAGGCCATCATCTCTTCAGCTAGTGCCGGAATTCCTTTCATACCTAACATGGTACTTACAAGTCCTTCATGCACCTGCCCCTTCCCTGCCAAACTATTGTCCTGAGGCTGATTAAGAATCACGCCATCAAAACCTTTTGCGTAAAGCAAGGCTCGTTTCATGAGGCCGCTATCCTGAATTGGTTTTTGTCCATCAGAAAAAGCAATAGCTCCATGGTGATACATATCATTCATCTCCGTCAAATCCTCTCCTGCACAATCTCTTGATACGGCTCCTACTGGAAAGCAATCTACTAACGCCTCCTTCGTCCTATTTTTCAAGTACATGACCTCCGACTTAGAATGAGTCACTGGCATGGTGTTCGGCTGGCAAACGATACCGGTATAACCTCCTGCCGCTGCTGCTGCCGTGACGGAATAAATATCCTCCCGATGTTCAAAACCAGGATCCGCGACTTGAACGCCGACATCCAACCATCCAGGAGAGAGGCAGGCTCCTTTGGCCTCTATCACTTTTGCTTTGAGGATGGAGATATTCGTCTGAATGTCTTCAATCTTTCCTCTGCGGATAAATACATCTCGCTGCTTACCGTGATACTTGGAAGCGGGGTCGATGATTTTTGCATTTTTTATCAGGAGCATGTTGTATTGTTTTGCCTGTTTTGTGGGGGCAAAAGTAGTGATTAAGGGTAAGGGAGACAAAGGTTGTGGTGGGATATTTGACACCTCTAAGCAAAATAGAGTTCTCTATATAAATAACTTATTGGAAGAGAATGAGTTAGATGAAAATTCAGTTGTCAAGTATTACTTGACAACTGCCCGATCGGAATCCACAAAATCACGTATATTTATACGCTCAATCTTTCAGTCAACAGAACAGCAGACCATATGCCCAACAACAACTTCCAACAAGTCTCCATTTCCACTTCCCTTGCGGAAAAATACGCACTAGAATATTACGGTCTAAAAACAATCGCCAAAAAACTACCCGGCGAAACTGATTTCAATTTCCATCTAAAAACAGAAAGCGGAGAAGCCTACACCTTAAAAATAAGTAGACCTGGTGAGACCGAAACCGCCATTGATTTTGAAGCCAAAATTTTAGCACACCTCTCTATTAAAAACTTCCCTTATCAAATTCCAAAACTAATTCCTGCACTAAGCGGTCGTCTTTTCCAACAAATAAAAGATGAGCAAAACCAAGAACGCTGGATGCGTTTGCAAACCTGGGTAGAGGGCAGAATGCTAGATGACGTAAACCCACGTAGCATGTCAGTGCTGAAAAATTGGGGGGCAACTGCCGGACAATTCGCCTTGGCCCTCGCCGATTTCGATCATCCACATGCGCATCGTTTTTACAAATGGAATCCTAGTGAAACGCTTTATTCTAAAAAACACCAACAATACATTTACGATAAGGAACAAACGGAAACCGCCGACTACTTTTGGAATCTTTTTAAGAACGAAACTTTGCCTAAATTAGGAGCGCTCCGAAAGTCCGTCAACTACAACGATGCGCATGAGCATAACTTATTAGTGAATCGTGATTTAAAGAATCCAAAGATCAGTGGCGTCATTGATTTTGGCGATGCTTTGTATACACATACCATCAATGAACTGGCTATTGCCTGCGCATATGCGGCCATGTATTTCCCCAACCCTTTGGAAGCGGCGGCTGAAGTGGTTCGTGGTTTCCATACTATTTTTCCGCTGGAAGAAAAAGAGGTCGATGTATTGTATTCCATGATTGCAGCTCGGCTAATGATAACGGCAGCAAACGCGGCTTGGAACAAACATCAGGAACCCGATAATGAATATTTACTCATCAGTGAAAAACCTGCATGGGCATTGTTAGAAAAATGGAGAAACATTCCGCCGGCATTGGCTCATTATAGTTTTAGAGCAGCTTGTAATTGGGACGCTTGTCCTAAAGAAGCGACCTTTAAAGAATGGCTAAGCCAACAAAAAGAAGACTTTGCTCCAGTTGTTAATTTCTCAATAGGCAAGGTAGTTCCTATTGATTTAAGGGTGGGAAGTCTGGAACTGGGTAACAATTCCAACTTCAACAGCATTCAAAAGTTTGAACGAAAGATCAATCGTTTCTTGGAAGACCAGGACGCAGCTATTTGTTTTGGTGGTTATAATGAAACCCGACCATTTTACACTTCCGATGCTTATCAGGTGAATGGAAATTCAGGAGCGGAATGGCGAACGGTTCACCTGGGTATGGATTTTTGGATGACAGCAGCCTCTCCCGTTTTTGCTCCGCTGGCAGGACGGGTACATAGTGTTGCAAATAATGACGGACACTGTAATTATGGCCCAACCATTATTTTGGAACACCAGATTTCGACAGCTGATTCAGGAAACTTTACATTTTACAGCCTCTACGGTCATCTTTCTTTAGATTCTATTAAAGGTTTGCAAAAAGGAATGCCGATTCAGAAAGGACAGCAAATAGCCCGCATTGGCAGCCCTCCGATTAATGGCAACTGGCCTCCGCATTTGCATTTCCAAGTCCTATTGAATTTGCTTGATCAAGAAGGCGATTTTCCTGGCGTAGCTTTTCCTAATGAAAAAGACATCTGGTTGAGCATTTGCCCTGACCCTGCTTCGTTAATGCAGGCTTTTCTTCCTAACAAAATAACAAAAGAAATACAGAATAAATCGAAAACGCTTAGCAGCCATCAAATTCTCGAAACGCGAAACCAGTTCCTGGGTAAAAATCTGAGTATCTCCTACCAAAAACCTTTACACATTGTCAGAGGTTTCGGCCAATACCTTTACGACAGTACTGGTCGTCGGTACTTGGACACTGTGAATAACGTGGCACATGTTGGGCATGAACATCCTTCTGTAGTGAAGGCGGCACAGCAACAATCAGCAGTTCTAAACACCAACACCCGGTATTTGCATGACAACATTGTTCAATATGCAAAAGAACTGTTATCAACTTTTCCACCAGAGCTATCTGTCGTTCATTTCGTCAATTCTGGATCAGAAGCCAATGAACTGGCACTACGTATGGCCAAAGCATACAGCAATCAAAAAGACATGCTCGCTCTTGAAGTCGGCTATCATGGCAACACTGGCGGAACCATTGATATTAGCAGTTATAAATTCGATGGCAAAGGTGGAAAAGGGGCGCCAGCTCATACACACATTCTTCCGATGCCTGATGTTTATCGGGGCCTCTATAGAAATGAAAATGCAGCGGAACAATATGCGAATCATGCAAAATTGGCCATTGAAAAAATAAAAGGAGAAGGACGTAATATTGCCGGATTTATAGCGGAGAGCATTCTGAGTTGCGGTGGACAAGTGATATTGCCTCTCGGGTACTTAGCGGCTATTTATGAAATGGTTCGGACGGAAGGAGGTCTTTGTATTGCGGATGAAGTTCAAGTTGGCTTTGGCAGAACGGGGGACCACTTTTGGGCTTTTGAGTTGCAAAATGTGATTCCTGACATTGTTACGATGGGTAAACCAATTGGCAATGGCCATCCACTGGCGGCGGTTGTCACCACGAAAAAAGTCGCGGAAACTTTCGCTAATGGGATGGAGTACTTTAATACTTTTGGCGGCAATCCTGTTTCCTGCGCGATTGGCCGGGAGGTTTTGAAGGTCATTGCGAATGAAGGTTTGCAACAGAATGCAAAAGAGATAGGAAGATATTTAACAAAAGCTTTACAAAAACTAAAAACGCGTTTCCCCATCATTGGTGATGTCCGGGGAATTGGCTTTTTTCAGGGAATTGAGTTGGTGAAAAATAGAGAGACCTTGGAACCTGCGGCGGCGCAAACAGCTTACCTCGCCAATAGAATGCGGGAACGGGGGATATTGATGAGCACGGATGGGCCTTTGCATAATGTACTGAAAATCAAGCCGCCGATGTGCTTTACCAAGGCGAATGTGGATTTTTTGATTGAGAATTTGGAGTTGGTTTTACGGGAGAATTTTATGCAGATTTGATTCTATTTGCTGGGTAAAGTAAGCCTTGTTTTTTTTGTGAAGACTTCATGCGATCTGCATTTTGTGTCAGAAAAACCACAAAGGTCACGAAGTTTTTACTAGATATAATGAATTAAACGCTCTAGCCTTTTTTATACTTTTTCCTTTGTGAAACTTAGCGCCCTTTGTGGTTAAACCTCTTTGCATCACGCGCCCCAAATAAATTCATCTAATCTAATACTGACCTTTAAACCTTCCAAAGCCGCAACAACAAAATCTCCAAGCCCAAAAAGCACAATGCCGCTATCAAAAACCAACGCCATAAAACAACGCCCCTACTTCGCTCTCCGATGAGCGGCGTTAAGTCCGTTGAACTATTGGTTTGTATAACCTTGATGCGGTTGTTTCCAAGAGCTTCTAGATCAGTTTCATTAAAATAAGCGAGGTCAGATTCTTTTCGATCATAGTTGAAAGCGTAGTTGGCAAGTTGTTCTCCTTCATTGAGGAAGAGCGAATAGTATCCTGCTTCTGACACTTGATTGTTAACCCCTAACAATACTTTTGGGCCGATGATTTTTTGCTCCGGGATGAACTCTTCCGCCTTTCCTTTCATTTTATAGACCATTTCACTTCCACTAATTTTGTTGTCCGCTTCTATGAGCTCATCTCTGCCGATGATAAAGGCGATTTGTTGATCTTTGGCGGTAGAGATCGCCATTTTATAGAGCATTGGAATAAAAACCTCTCCGCTTCTAACGAGGTTGTTATACTCCTCATCGAGCGGCGCAGCACAGAGATAAAGATGTCCCTGCCCGTTTTTATATTTGGCCAAATAAGTACTTCCATCTCGGTAACGTAACAATGCTTCTTCACCTCTACTATTGAAACTCGTCAGTTTGAAATTACCTTGTGTAACCGGAAGCTTTAGGTTGTTGCTTTTATTTTCAAATACATCATTGAAGATGAACTCTTCTGTATTCATTTGAGAAACTTCTCTTTGCTCTTTTTCAAAAGCTTTTAACTCATTTGCGCGAAAGCTGCTTAGAAAACTTTGATAACTATTGGCATCCGCAGTAGCTCCAGGGAATACCAAAAGGTTGCCCCCATTGGTTACGTATTGATTTAATTCGCCAGAGAGACCAGAAGAAACAGATTGTAAGCTGTTTGTTACAATAAGTTCATAATCAGAAAAAGAGGCGTAATTTAATGCATTGGTATTTTGATTCGTAATCTTAAAATAGTCTACCCCTGCAAAAGCGGCGTCCAGGTATTTATTGCTTTTTCCATTGTTGATCACGAGGACATTTATTTCTTCTGCTACATTGAAAGTGAAGTAGAATTTATCGTCAAACTGAACCGGGTAATCTGTGATATTCAAGACCGCCTCATGCCAGCCCGTTCTGAGGATGGTGATATTTACCGTGTCTGTAACAGAGGATCTTGCCGGGATGGAAAGTGTTCCTACCGGTTTAGTCTGTCCCTCATGCTGAAGCGAAAGACGGATATTGTCAGCGGCATCATCGCTGTGGTTCTTAATTTTTACGATGAGGGTGTTCGTCTGATTAATCATTCGAACCGGAGCATCAAACCAGCAAGAATCAATGCTGATATTTTTTTCCTGAACCGATTGTAGTGGAATCAGATTTACATCAAAAACAGTATCCGTAAAAGAACTCAGGTTTGAAATGTTCTTTTGAAAATCAGAAACAATATAAGCCGTTTGGTTGTCATTCGCGCCACTACTCAAGGCCTGTTGCTGTCGGGCAAGTACCTTAGACATTTCCTTGACACTTGGGCTAATCGTAATTTCATCGATAAGGTTAATGGCATCTTCCTTTGATACTAATTGCTGATGACGGCCTTCAAAATCATTGGTTAATACTTGAAAACGATCTTCTACAGCGTAGGCTTTAACAATCTGACGAGCCTTTTCCTTTGCTTTTTCCATCAAAGGTACATCCTCACTCAAGGCACTCATACTAAAGGAATTATCAACAAAAATAGATACATTTTGCTCTCCCTTCTTCACTTCCGTATCCTGCGGAATAAACGGCTGAGCGAAAGCAAAAATCAACGCCGCTAATGCCAATAAACGAGAAAGCAAAACCAGTAAGTTTTTTACTTTTCGGCGAGCGGAGGTCTCTTCTTTTACCTCTTTGAGGAAACGAACGTTGGTGAAATAAACCTTCTTAAACTTTCTAAAGAAAAAGAGGTGAATGATAATCGGTATCGCTAAGGCCAGAAGGGCATATAAAAACGTGGGAAATAGAAATTGCATATTGTCTGTTCAGGTGAATCGATTCGGGCTGTGTTCTTTTGGTAAAATTAACAATTTATAGAATACCCGGCTAATTGTAGTTCAAGGACAAATTAAGTATGTATAACGGAAATATTGGCGGTATGTTAGCCCAAGCTCTATATAATGTCAGAAGTTCTTATTTGCAGACTGGAAATTTGTTATTATTTAAATCGTATTGCCTTTACCGGACTGATCCGTGCTACTAAATACGATGGAATAATCAAGACCAATAGGGTGATTACAAGGGTTCCAATGTTTAGAAAAAGAATGATCCAGAAGTTCATTTCTATTGGCGCAACAGATAAATAATAATCCTTTTCAGATAGCTTTATTACCTCAAAATTCTTTTGAATCCAGCATAAAGCAATGCCAATCAGGTTACCAAACAAAAGCCCCATACTAACGATGTAGGCGGCATACCAGAGGAAGATTTTTCGGATACTCCAGTTAGTACTCCCCAATGACTTTAGGATACCAATCATATTAGTCCGCTCCAAAATCAGAATCATTAGAGCTGTAATCATGTTGATAATTGAAACAATGAGCATCAAGGAAAGGATGACATATTTATTTATATCCTGAAGAGAGAGCCATTCGAATATGCTTGGAAATTTATCCCGAATGGTTTGTGAAAACATGTTGTTGGGTAGCTCTTCCAGATAAAGGTGTTCGTTGATAATTTCAAGGTCATCGAGGTCGTCTACAAAAACCTCAAAGCCACCTACCTCGTCGGGTGCCCATCCATAAATCTCCTGAATGAGGCCGATATCTGCCAACGCAAACTTCCGGTCGAACTCTTCCATCCCTGTTTTATAAATACCCGAAATTTTAAATTGCCTCGCTATTTGTTCCCGCCCTCTTACAAAGTGAATGTTAAGCGCATCCCCCATTTTCAATTGTAATCGCCTCGCGGTCTCCTGGGAAACCATCAGATCTTTAGTGGCCATTCCTTTTGGAGATTCCTCCGTACGAACACCTTCTATGATGTAGTTATCCATATTTGCCCAATCGAAATCTTCGCCAACTCCTTTTAGGATGATCCCTTCTAGCAGCTGGTTCGTTTTAATGATTCCGGGCAAGTTTGCAGTTACCTGAATGTGTCGGATTCCACCTTTGGTTTTCTTCTCTACCAATTGTTCTCCAATCTGGTAGCCAAATATTTCCCGATTTTCTCTATACAAAATAGATCCGATGGTATCAATATGCGGATAAAATGCCTGGTCTCTTTTTACTGGAATAGCTTCAAAAGAGCGATTCATATTCGTATCGAAAACATGGATGTGCCCCCAAAAACCAAAAATTTTATTGCTGATTCCATTTTGAAAACCCTGAATTAGACTCGTAGCCAATATCATGACTGCCATACTGATCGTAATCGCTAATATGGCGATACGTATGATGAGGCGAGAGAAGGATTGTTGTCCTGCTTCTGCGACTTTTCTGGCTATGAAGTATTCGAATTTCAAAAATTTGTTGTTTTTGTCTAATGCTATTTTTGTAGCTTTTAAATATTTTAGATCGTGAAATTAGACATTCTTGGTTAATGACGTTAATTCTGGGTGAAATATTTCTTTGTCAACCTAATGAGGAGCAATCTAAGTATATGGCAAATTCCTAAAATTTGTCATATCAAAGGAGGAACAACTTGCTATGCGTTCGGTGCTGTCGGTGCGTTCAATACGCTCGGTAAATGCTTTGCATTTAGACCGACAGTCTTGTGCCCTCTCGCCATTTGCGTTTCTATAATTTTATTTTTTCTATTTAGTCGCCGGAGGCCACAAGCCAATCCGGATGAAATGCCAAGCATTTACCAAGCGAACGCGTGAGCGAACCTGAGCGAAC
>JBLHRR010000158.1:0-13035 GCA_047626155.1 Saprospiraceae bacterium
ATAAATTGGATAAGCTGTTCAATAGGACCATTCAACTGACCGATGATGTATTGAATAGCGAGCATCATACCGAGCGTCATTTCGCCATCGATTACTTGCTTAGCCGCAATAAAGGTAATTAGGATATTCTTTGATTCATTCAAAAAAGAAGTCCCAAATCGTTGCCATTGATCGAGCTTTAATACTTTGATGCTAATGGTGAAAAGCTTCGATTGAATGCGCTCCCACTCCCACCTTTTCTCCCGCTCCGCATTATGCAATTTAATGTCTTCAATTCCATCAATTAATTCTATCAGAGAACTTTGATTGGTGGCCATTTGATCGAATCGCTTATAATCATACTCTCTTCTTTTTGCCAGGAAGATCAATACCCAGCCAATATACATCAAAGTTGAAATAGCAAAAACCATCAAAATGGTACTGCTATAATAAGCGAGTACAATTCCAAAAACAATAAAATTAAAAAATGAAAACAGCGTAATAAGTGACGCCGAAGTCAGAAAAGTTTCTATTCTTTTATTGTCATAAATTCGTTGAAGTAAATCCCCCGTGAGTTTGGTATCAAAGAAGCGGATGGGGAGCTTCATCATTTTGGCGAGGAAGTCAGAGATCAGTGTTATATTGACCCGGACCCCAACGTGTAGCAGTATCCAGGAACGTAGAAACTCTACGCCCATTCGAGTAGTAAACAAGATGAACTGCGCAATCAAAATGATGGTTATAAAATCGACATCACCTGTATTGATTCCTTTGTCAACAATCATCTGAACCAAGAAAGGAAAAACCAACTGCAACAAAGAACCAACCAATAACCCTAACAATACTTGCCCGACTAAACTTTTATATTTAGAAACGATGGCCCAGAGGTAACCAAAATTACCTTTATCTATTTTTTCATCATCTTTTTCGAAGAAATCCGGAGTCGTTTCTATGAGCAATAGAATCCCCATCAATTCGTCATCTACTTTGTCACTGGCCCAGCCATTAAGAAATTCCTTCTTGGTTATTTTGAACAAACCCGCCGCAGGGTCTGCCACCCAAACATGCGTTTTATTAATCTTACGAACGACGATGAAATGATTTTGCCGCCAATGGGCAATACAAGGAAGTGGAATATCTTCGGTGATACGGTCGTAGCTAACCTTCACTCCTAGCGAGTGCATCCCAATGTGTTCAGCGGCATCGCTGATTCCCATTAGAGACACTCCTTCTCTATCTACATGAGAAATTTCCCGTACATATTTCTGAGAATAGATACGACCATAATGTTTCGCTATCATGCGGAGGCAGGTAGCTCCACAATCCATAGCGTCCATTTGTTTATAGAACGGAAATTTCTTTAGCATTTCTTGAGTTGAGAGCACAGAATGACGATTCAAGTTAGCCAACCATCGTGCTCATCCGGTTAATGTTTGTGTTTTATCGGACTGTTCTAAAGTGCATGGTAGGTCGTATCAAGTCTTTGTCCCATCTGTTTGTTGCAAATTAAAACGACAACAAATGTACCTAAAATATATAAATAATCTATAATCTAATAAAAGGTTATTTTTTAGACAGGAACGGTTGATTCTACTTAGGTAGTGGTAGTAAAAAATTTGTTTTTTTAGTTTGCAAAATGGCGAGAAACGTAGGAATGGTAAGGGTTTTCGGGAAGTCAAGTCGTATGGAGGAAGAATTGGAAGTTGTAATTGGGGTTAAAATAATTCAAAATGGAATGGTCGAGAAACCTATCTCTATGCATTGGAGATAGATTTCTCGACTCGTGCCTCGCTCGAAATGTAAGGAGTAATGTTATTCGTTATCCCTCGACTCGCTCCTGCCCGTTCGGCAAGCTCAGGGTAAACTCTGCTCGCTCGGGATGACAGGAAATGTATCTTCATTTTTGATATCTGTTGCCCTATCGTTTCCGTTTTACCGCAATGAAATGAAGTAAACATCTTCATTGTTTCGAGAGACTCCTAAAGCTCTAAATGGACAAGCTTCATTTAATTCGATTAAATCAAAGACAGTACAGCCTTTGGGCAAACCACTGAAAATCAGAGAGAAAAAAGCCTCGCCTGTTTCTGGAACATGTTGCCAATTAGGCGCCATCACTATGTTTTCGACATGGGCCAATTCACTGCGGTGATCAGAATTTTTGTCGTACAAAAATGTAGCTGGTTGAATACGGATGCGCATCCAAGGTAGGTTACCGCTATTGTAAATGCAGTGAACGATTACTTGAGACTCTTCGGCAGTAAAGGTTTCTAACTGCTCTAGAAGAGACTTAGATATCTCGATTGTTGGCTTAGAAATGATGGTAGGGTTCATGGTTAAAGAAATTGCTTTTAATTGTGATTACCAATCGTTGGACAAGGGGATAAACCGTGAAGCATAGAGATAAGTTCCGAGCTGATTAATTTTCTTATATTTGGCCTCAGTGCACTGGAAACTAAGAACCTTAGAAAAAAAACAACCGATCCTCTTTGGCGGGTACCTTCTTCATTTCCTCATTCCTAAATCAAAAAAAATACAACATGCCTTTCCATAAAATAAGTCTTGGTAAACTTGAGTGTATTGCACTAGAAGACAATTCCAGGATTATAGACCTCCGGAATGAGTTGCCACAAGTTCCTGAAGAATTATTGTTATCTGCTATAAAAGAAAATGGCGGGACAGACTTTCATGCTAAAGTAGGATTCAACAATTTATTGATTAAAACGGAGCAGTATCTGGTATTGATAGATTCAGGAACAGGGAGCGACAAGCTCATCGAAAGCTTAGCAGAAGCAGGATTCCATCCTAAAGATATTGATTATCTGGTCATTACCCACAGCGATTTTGATCACATTGGTGGCATGGATAATTTTGCGAAAGCGAAGATCGTCTTCCCCAAAACAGCCTTTGATCTTTGGACCACGGAGATTTCCAGAAACAAGATGATCGAATCTTTTCAGGAAGTATTTTTAAAGTTTCTGACAGCAGAGTTTGTAGCTAAAGGAGTGGAATTCAGACAACATTATGGTAGCGAAAAATTACCTTCTCTTTTATCCCGAATGATCTTAGTCAAAGAGGAGGAAGAGTTTTTACCCGGATTCAGAATGGTGGCTACCACAGGGCATAGGCCGGATCACTTCGCGGTGGAGATCATTTCCGAAGAGAAAACCTTACTGCATATTGCAGATGGCTGGCGACATAAAATACAAGTGAAACATCCAGATTGGCATTCAATTTATGATTCTTATCCGGATCAGATGGCGGAAAGTATTGGAGTAGCAATAAAGCGGGCAAAGGAGAAAAATGCCATTTTATTTGGGGCGCATTTTGAATGGCCCGGATTTGTTTTTAGTGACTATTGAACGACTTTATTTTTTCCAAATCTTCTTTCAAATATATGGCATCTTTAATATGCCTGTGCTTGTTTTCTATTTTTAACATTTTACTTAACAATGCTTCTACTTTATCTTGTTCTTTTCGGTAATCCGATAAAAGGCTCAATACTAAGAACCACTCTGCGTCTTCTACAATCTTCACTTCTGAGTTATTGCTTAAATGCTCAAACAAAGGCTTTGCTTTTTGGTACTCACCCAATTTGAAATAAGCATGAGCAAGGAATGGTTTCGCCAAATCATAATCTTCCCTTTCTTTGGAGCGGTTTATTTTTTGAAAACTTAAAACAGCTTGCTTCATATCTTTACCTTCCACATAAGCGGTAATACCATCAAAGAGATTTTTATTTTGGATTGGCTTTGCGTCTTTATATAAAAGCTCCTCCCCTATTGGATAATCGGAAGCGGCATAAAGTTGCTTAGCCAGCATGATGTATTCCAGTCCAGTAGACTTTACCTCCTTATTTTCTTTTTGAGCAATTGACTTATGTTGAGCTATTGTTTTAAAAACAGCAGCCTCTTCTATTTTTGAATTGGTTCTTACATCCGTTTTCCTTTTTGAAATAGTCCCTCGTGCCCCTTCCGCTAAAGGAGGTGCTGCTGAACCATCAGTGTATCCGGCAGTATATTGTTGGGTTGGGTCGGCTTCTGAAACGTTCTCGTCGTTTTTGTCTTTAGAAAGGAACTGGAAAATAAAAAAGGCCGATACTAAAATGACAACAATAGCAAGCCAGTTAATACGATTAGGGTTCTTATTGTTATTTGATTCCTTTCGGGAAATGGATTGCTTTTCCTTAAAGCGTTTTTTATTCACCTGATGATTCAATTCCGGATTACTCATCAATTCTTCCTCAAAAACTTTTGTTTCAGCTTCTGAAAGATTCCCATTAAGATAAGCATGGAGTTGCTGATTGATCCGAGCTGATTTCATTCTGATTGTTTCGTTTTAGAGAAAATAACTCTAAGTGTTAGCGAAAAACAGAGGGGAAGGTTCCGTTTTAGACGTGAAATTTGGAAAAATAATTTAGTAATCAGTCAATCAGAAGCAAGATGAGAAAGAGATGCATTTTTTTCGTAGCGTCGTTGCCGTTCCCAATTACATCTAAAGGGAAATCAAAAAAGAGCCACCCCCAGAAGGAAGTGGCTCCATTTATTTTACAAAAGCCCGAAAGGAGCTTTTAGTTTTTTATTCATATTCAAAAGGAAGAATTCTTACATCCTTCACGGTTGAAAGTGTCATCAATGTTTTCAAACGCTCTATTTCTTCAATTTGAGAAAGCGTCTTGAACAATAATTGTTCATAAGAAGGTAAATCTTTACAAACGATCTTGATCAGAAAATCGGCTTCACCTGTAATGATATAGCACTCTGTTATTTCGCTTATTTCTTTGATCTTATCCAAGAAGTTATTCAAGGCATTTTCTTTCTGCCAAGCCAGAGAAACCAATACGAAAGTCTTTACCGATAAACCAATTGCTTGTGGGTTTACCACAGCATGGTAGCTTTCGATAATTTTTGAGTTTTCCAATTTTTTCACTCGCTCTAAGGTCGGAGCCGGCGATAAACCAATCTTTTTAGATAGTTCTAAATTGGTAATCTTACTATTCTCCTGTAGGATCTTCAGGATCTTCAAATCCACTTTGTCCATTCTTTGATCTAACATATTCAAATTTTAGTTTATTTTAGTTCTTAAATTATAGCGCCTTCTTCTATGCTCTTTAAAAATCAGTCGCAAAAATAGCTGTTTTTCAAACCGGGCACAAGATAGCTTAGAAAAAAGTAAATTTCTAGTTTTAGTAAAAAAACCTCCTATAATTCGTTAAAACTGTTGATTTTAAGGGCTATTTACAATTTTATTTCGTGAAGGTAAAATTAGACCTGTTAAATCATGTTAACATAAAGGTAAATTTTAGGCATTTCTCTACTGCTCAAGACAGCTCCTTTCCACAAAAAAATTAACTTTGTAGCCACTTTGGTCTGAATGTTCCATTTACTCATAACGCAGACCATTATGGGCAATAATTCGTAAAAACAATATAATCAATAATGACAAATTTTCATTTCACTGCCGCCGAGCGTTTTTTAAAGTATGTAACTGTAGATACACAGTCTGATCCTAATTCCATGACCCATCCTTCCACCGAGAAGCAAAAAGACCTCGGGAAGATTCTGGTTGAAGAGTTATTAGCCATGGGAATCGAGGATGCACATATAGATGAGTTCTCTTATGTCTATGCGACCATTCCTTCCAACACAACCAAAAAAGTTCCGGTCATTTGCTTTTGCGCGCATATGGATACGGCACCCGATGCCAGTGGAACAAATGTAAAACCAATTGTACATAAAAATTATAATGGTTCAGATATTGTACTTCCGGATGATCCAACTCAGATAGTCTCTTCCAGCCGTTACCCTTTTCTAAAGGAAAAAATCGGAGAAGACATTATCACGGCTAGCGGTTTGACTTTGCTGGGTTCAGATGACAAAGCAGGGGTCGCAGAAATTATGGATGCTGCCTACCAATTGATGAACAATCCGGACATCAAACATGGAAAAATAAGATTGCTGTTCACCCCAGATGAAGAAGTAGGCCGAGGTGTTGACAAGATAGATATGGAAAAACTCGGTGCTGAATTTGGCTATACCCTCGACGGCGGAAAGCCAGGTTCTTTAGAAGACGAGACCTTCTCTGCTGACGGAGTAAGCATTGAGATCAAAGGAGTCCCTATTCACCCTGGATATGCCAAGGACAAAATGGAAAATGCGATCAAGGTTGCTGCAGACATCATTGCCCGTTTGCCAAAATACCATCTCTCTCCTGAGACCACAGAAGGCAAGCAAGGTTTCGTTCATCCTACAGCTGTAAATGGTTTGTTAGAATCTGCTACTGTAAAGTTCATAGTGCGTGACTTTACTGATGAGAAATTAGCACAACATCATGCTTTACTCAAACAAATAACGGAAGAAGTATTGTTACACTACCCTGGCTCAACAGCCACTTTTACGGTAACGGAACAATACCGAAACATGAAAAAAATATTGGATAAGCATCCTGAGGTTGCAGCTTATGCCCATGAGGCCATTAGTCGTATCGGGCTTGAGCCAAAGAAGGACAGTATCCGTGGTGGTACCGATGGCTCCCGCCTTTCTTTCATGGGGCTGCCTTGTCCTAACATCTTCGCTGGAGAGCAAGCGATTCATTCCAAGCACGAATGGGTCAGTATTCAGGATATGAATAAGGCGGTTGAAATGATAATTAATATTAGTATGATCTGGGAGGAGAAAGCTGCCTAGAAAGGTAAATACAACGATCCTGGCTTTTGGATTTAGGGCAATTGACTTAGGGTCAATTGCCCTTTATTTTTGGGAGGTATGCCTATTAGAACTATCCATTGTAATCGTTTAAGAAGCTCAAACTTAACTTTGATATTTTTCATTCCCCCCTTAACCCTTAAATTTTAACCTTTCACTATAGAACCTTTTCCTCTCTGTTCCGTAGGTAAAAGGCGGATTGGTCTTTGACTCCTCCTCCCTCCAATAACTTATTGTTTATTTCTATATATTCAGCTTTAGGACTACTTTAAAAAATAACTACCCGATTTATTCTTTAGGGACTCCTTGCTTATTTCTTACTAACGCGCAAAGTTTTACTCAAATGAATACAGGCAAAATCGTCTTATTTGGGCTCTGCTTATTAGCAGCTTATCAGCTGGAAGCTCAGCAAATTCCGCTGGAAGGTTATGTTTATGAATCCAACAATCGAGGGTTTCTTAAACGAGTTAAGGTATTGGTCTTGGGAGCGAAGGATAACAAAGTTTACTTGGACACCTTCACCAATAAGAAAGGTGTTTTTTCGGGGATACTTCCTATTGGGAAAGACTTCAAAGTGATTGTTGATAAAAAACACTTTTTTCAAAAGGATACGACTCTGAGTACTATAAATTTGAACGTTGATCAAAAAGCCATCTTCGCTAAAATACAAATGGATCGAAAGCCAGGTTATGTTTTTGACGTAACGATGGCCCGGGCAGGTGATGATCTCTATATTACAGAGAGCATACAAGGTGCCCGTATCGAAATTTATAACAATACTACTTCAGAAGAAGAAATGGTGTTGAACAACTACCCCTATCCCAACTTCAAGTTCACATTTGAAAATGGAAATCACTATACCATCATGATCCGGAAGAAGGGCTATTTCAACAAAAGAATGGAAGCTTATATTAATGTAGAAGGGTGTATACTTTGTTTCGAGGGACTGGGTCTGATTGATCCTGGTGTAACGGATGTCATGACGGATAGAAACAAGCAAGGCACCTTCCTCGCCAATGTGGAATTGGAACCGGTTGAGCTCAACAAGACTTTCCGAATTGATAACATCTATTACGATTATGATAAATATTACATTCGAAAAGATGCCGCTTTGGAACTCGACAAATTGGTTACCGTTCTAAAAGACAACCCAGCTATCCAATTGGAGATGGGCTCCCATACCGATTCCCGTGGTTCTGAAAGTTATAACATGAGTCTTTCAAAAAAACGAGCTGCCGCTTCTGTTGATTACCTTGCCAGTCTAGGAGTTGACCGATCAAATCTTTTGGACAAAGGCTATGGCGAAATAAGCCCGGCCAATCGTTGCGAAGACGGAGTTTCTTGTTCTTCCTCAGAACATCAGTTTAATCGGCGTACAGAGTTGAAGATTGTAGGTATTTCGGAAGATGATCCTTTAGACAAGAAGTCATTAAAGGAGATTTTGACTGAGGAACGATTGATGAAGGAGGTTTTGAATTCTCCGGTGGTGAGGGGCGAGTAGTAATATCCTCCCTTATCTTAAATCGACATCCTCGCCATAGGAGCTACCTCCTGTCCACAAAACTCCCCGGCTAAGAATTTAAAATGCGCCGTTACTCCGATCATACCGGCGTTGTCGGTGCAGTATTGGATGTGCGGAATGTAGGTATTCCAGCCATGCTTTTCTCCCTCCTCCTGTAATGTTTTTCGTAAGCCAGAATTTGCAGAAACACCTCCCGCAATAGCGAGCTCTTTTATACCCGTTTGCTTAACCGCCTTTTTTAATTTATTCATCAATATGCTGACGATTCGATCTTGTACCGAGGCACAGATGTCTTCCATATTATCTTTAATAAAATCAGGATCTATTTTTATTTCCTTTTTCAAGAAATAGAGTATCGATGTTTTCACACCACTGAAGCTAAAGTTGAGGCCTTCAACATTGGGCTCCGCAAAAGTAAAACGAGCTGTTCCCTTTTGAGCTAGTTTATCAATGATAGGGCCTGCAGGATATTTGAGGCCGATGACTTTCCCTGTTTTATCAAAGGCTTCACCGGCAGCATCGTCTATGGTTGTTCCAAGTACTTCCATTTCCAAGGCTGCTTTGACCAATACTATTTGCGTATGTCCTCCTGAAACAGTCAGACAGAGAAAAGGAAAGTTTGGTTTAGGTGCTTCCGCAAAATGAGCTAAGACATGAGCTTGCATATGGTTGACTTCAATAATAGGAATATCCAAACTCATCGCTAGGGTCTTAGCAAAGGTGACACCGACGATGAGAGAGCCAATTAAGCCCGGGCCTCTGGTAAAAGCAATGGCACTTAGGTCTCCTTTTTTAACATTAGCCTTACGTAAAGCCTGGTCAACCACTGGAACGATATTGACTTGGTGCGCGCGCGAGGCGACCTCGGGAACTACCCCTCCGTATTCCTCGTGTACCAACTGGGTGGCGGTGATATTACTCAACACAACCCCATCTTTAAGGACTGCTGCAGAGGTGTCGTCGCAAGAAGATTCAATGGCTAAAATAATTATACTCATATTATTAGAAATATCAATTTATTAGTCTTAACTTTATGAAAATTTTGAATGTGTATTTTTTTAATATTATGAAAGGTGGTATATGTTTCGTGAATATTTAATCAAAAAAAGCACCATCTGCATAAGGTTTTCTATTAATGCAGCTATTCAAAATTGAAGTCCAAAGGTACCTTTTTTTGATTTGTTGACGAAGTCTATTTTTTTAAAGTTCATCAAATAAATACAGTACGATTAGATACTTGGGCTTTTACCTCCCCACACGACTATAGAACATAACCGTTGAATATTTATTGACTAATATAAATTTTACCTACCTTCTTTTAAGACGGGCAAATTATTTATGTTTTTCTCTATGTCCTCCGTAAACAAATTTTAATTACCAATATATACCTTATGTTTTCTAAAAAAAGCAATACAGCTACAGCTACGACAGCTACGACAGCTACCGCTACTCCTTCAGCCTCAGACTCTTGCGTCATTGCGGACGGAACTGTAATTGAAGGAATGATTAAATGCAGCAAAGGTATCCGTCTGGATGGCAAAGTTGTTGGCGATGTCTTTTGTGATCAACGTTTCGTAATGGGCGACAAAGGAATGGTGGAAGGAGCGGTAAAGTGTAATGAGTCTGTTATCAGTGGAAATATTCACGGAGAGATATCGGTAAAAGGCTTGTTGCATTTATTGGGTTCTGCTTTCATCAAAGGGAAGATCATGGCGAGTAAGATGATCGTGGATGAAGGAGCGAAGTATAGTGGGGAGTGTTTGATTGGTGAGCAGGGGAAGTAGTAGCACTTAATTTAAGAAATAGCGTAATCGAGAAATCTACCTTTTGTAATGGAGGTAGATTTCTCGACTCGTGCCTCGCTCGAAATTTAAAAACGTGAGTATCCTGTTATTCCTCGACTCACTCGTACCTCGTTCGCTCGGAATGACAGGCGGTGTGTTCCTCTTTTTTTGAATCACTCCTACCTTCCATTCGACAAGCTCAGGATAAACTGCTCGGAATGACAGCTTATGTACGACCTTCATTTAGCTATTACATCATTGGTTCAAAGCATCTATTTTTAGTTCGATATATCTTTAGTTGATTTGTCTATTATTTTATTTGACATGTAAAAACGTTGCGTTTTCGTTGCGCCTTTGCGGTTACCTTCCTCCTCCCACCATCATCTTCCTTGCATTTGTCCAAGCGCCATTCACTTTTAATCGGTAGCTATATAAGCCAGCGGTCCAACCCTTTGTTTCTAGTATCAGTTGCTTATCTCCATTATTAATTTGTTGCTGGGACACTTCCATTCCTAAAGTATTATACACATGAATACTTCCTTCTATTGATTCATTCAAATCTATAACGGTATAATCTTTTGCAGGATTAGGATGATTTTGACCAAAGCTAAAATCAGCAATATCAAAAGTCTCGGTAGCATCGATTTCTGCAAAGGTGGTTATAGCCAAGTCATCGAAGTAGAAACCATCTCCTGTGAAGAAGCCATCATCGGCTTTCAGTAGGAAACGAATCAAAATTTCTTCTCCTACATATTCAGAGATATCCATTTCTTCATAGACCCAATCGTATTGATTTTCCTGATACACCGGTTCTCCAAAATCTTGAAAGACCGTGCCTGCCACTGTGTATTTGCCACAAATCGGCTCCCAAGTTATTGCTCCATCTTTTGAAATTTGAACCTGCGCATAATCTCGATAGCGTTGTATTTCCCACTGTGCCCAAAAAGACAGCGTTGCTCTTTCTGCTCCTTCCAGTGAAACAGATTCCGTTAATCGAATCGTATTTTCTTCACTCGCACTATAGTTTCCAAAAGGGGAATCCGTGATACTAGTTGGTGCAGAATAGAATTTTTCTGTTGTGAGCTGCCATTCATTCGTTCCTGCATTACTGATCCAACCATCTATTGTTGTAAAGTCTGATTCATAGATACCTGTTGGCAAACCATAACTTTTAACAATAGTGTCCCGGAAAGTGTACGAACCATTGTCCAAGGTCAAAACAAAGTAAACAGACTCCCCTACTTGAATATCAGAAGCCAAGGTGTAAGTAAATGAAGACGCATTTTCTTCTCCTTGTACCAAAGTGAAATCTTGAGAAGCAGATGTAGCTACAATGTTATTACTAGCCGCTTCCAGTCCCACGGTCAAGGTTCCATCCTGAAAACCGTAGCGTCTGATATTGAAATCAAAGTCTCCATCTATCTGTTCGAATATAGGATCATTGGTCTCTGTGGCAATGCCATAGATGAGTGGCAAATGAGCCGTTGTTAAGTTTTGTAAAATAGTAGATTGACAAAAACGAATGATCTCCGAAGCGGGTGGCCAAAAACCATAAGTGTTGTAACCTACCTCTGGAGTCATAGAAAAGATAGGTGGCTTGGTGCCTGTTTCGCCATACATCCAATCATCCGATGGGCCATTGACTTGATAGCCAACTGTTTCTGTAGAGGTTCCGGCAAAGTACTTGTTCTCCCGATTAATCGCCTGAGTTATAACTTCAAAAGCAGGATCAGCCAGTTCATCAGAATAACTCCAGGGATAGATCAACAGATTTCCATAAGTATGGTAATTCAAAGCAATCTTAAATTCATGCGCATTACAGAAGTCTTTGATATTCTGTGTCTCCGGTTCTGAAAAACCAGACTCCCCTCGATAGACCGCGGAGCCAGGGTTAGGGGAAGAGCCATTGTCATCAAAACCCCATTCAAATCCATAATTTCTGTTCAAGTCTACCCCATCCTCATCTTCACTGAATACTCCATTGCCATCATTGTCTTTTTTATTTTTTCGCCAAAGTCCACCACCACTTGGGTTGGTTGTCTGGTTGTAAATGTAACCGTCGGGATTGACCATTGGAACAAAATACATCTCCATATTATCCACCAGGTATTTCACTTCTAGGTCGGTTTCATAGCGTTCTAACAAATACCACATGAAATAAATTATCTGAGATAAACTGTTGGGTTCTCTTGCATGATGGAGTGCGTTATAAAAAACTTCTTCCTCTGTCGTTTCATCAATAGTAGGATTGTCCGAAATTCGAAGCCAGTAAATTGGCCGACCTTCATGCGTCATTGTAGAACCAATGGCCGCTCGTTCAGATATCAAATTTGGATATTTTGTATGCATGGAATCCAAGTGCATCAACATTTCTTCATAGGTGAAAAAACCGGCCATGCTCCCTAATTGAAAATTATTCGGTACCTCGTAATCATAGAAACCTACACCTGTACAATCACCAAGGGTTCGTTCACTAGCAAAATCAAAGGTCTCCTTATTTTGATCTACATAGTGTGCTTGAACATCTTCGATCTCTATTTCATAAGTAAAACCAGCGTTAGTGATGCTTTGCATTTCTGTCGTAGAAAAATCGCCTGTAAAATAATGGCCAGGTTGATAATCTCCATGTTCCGCATCAAGGCCAAGAGCAGCAAGTTGATCAATACCTTTGGTTTCGAGGTTGATCTTTATGCGGGAGAAATTTTGGCTTTGCGCAAAAAGGTGAGATGTACAGAGTAAGAGAAGGAAAATGAGTTGATGAAGTTTCATATTTATTTTATTAGGTGTTCTTTAGACAGTAAAATATTACACACAAAATAACCCACCTGACCGGAACCCGTCCGACTGTCGCAGAGGGGTGGGCGGGCTGGTTTCCCGATTTTCTTGGTGGGAAGTTAATTTTTCGTCCTTACAAAGGTATTGAATTCGATGATTTTAAGTGATTTAATACTTACTCAATATGGCTAGTATTACACAAATAATAATTTCCCGATTTCTTTGGTGGAAAGGATTATATAAATCACTCTCCCTTTGGTCATTTTGATTTGCA
>JBLHRR010000159.1:0-12930 GCA_047626155.1 Saprospiraceae bacterium
CAGTGTAAGTATAGGTGTAGCTTGTACCAGGACAGTTGGCTGGACCATTTTGTTGAGGACCAGTAATATTAACAGTTGATCCGAAAGAACAATCTACATCGTAAGTAATATCTGTATCCATTGGGTTGGCCAATGAAGCACAGTACTTGAAACAAGTTGGTAAGATAGAGGTGATAACTGGCCCAGAAGTACTTTCTAGGTAAGTAAAAACTTGGTCACAAGTAGAAACGTTTCCACAAACATCAGTTACAAAGTAAGTACGAGTAATTATTTCTCCATTACCTAGACAGTTGTCGCCACCGTTGTTACTGTCTTGACTGAAAACATTGAAGTCAGCTAAATCAGTACAATTGTCAGCAATCGTTCCACCAGCTGCGACGAAATCCGCACCATTCATATGTGGAGGTTGGATTGTTTCAAAACAAGTCAGTGTTTGGCTAGGAGGGCAAGAAATTACTGGAGCCGAGTCGTCTATTAAAGTGACTATTTGAATACAAGTATTTATTTGCCCTGTTGGAGCAGTTGCTGTCCAAGTACGAGTAATCACACAACCTGCAATTTCATCAGTAAAGTCGATAATACAACCAGGACCTGAAGTAGCTGTTCCTGTAGTTGTAGGAGCTGAACTACCTTCGCAAGGTACAGCTATATCAGCTGGGCAGGTAATATCACAACCCGAGACACAATCTAGTGGTTCCAATGAAGCCGTGTAACCAGCATCAAGGGCAAATCCTATCCCCGAAAATAAGGTAGGCGTATTAAGACCACAAGCTGTACCTACTATATAGGTATCATTTCCAGTAGCATTATTCCCGTCACAAACAGCAGGAGTATGTACGACTCTTTGAGTGGCAGCAACTATTTCAATCCATAGGGTTCCACAGGAAGGATCAATTGTTGGTGGCGTAGCTAAAGAGAGTGTTACACAAGTCCCTTCATCCGCAACAGCGATTGGGAAGGTTTCAGAATACAATGGTGTGTTAGCAGCTCCAAAAGGAACAGGTCCTGCAGCTGGAGCACAGAATAGATTTAGTGTTATGTTTCCTGGTGTTGTTGCCCCAGAAAAATCTACATTAAAGTCAACGGAGCTAACCAAATTATTTCCAGTAATTCCAGAGACGTCAATCCCTTGAATTATACTATTAGGCCCAACACCACAAGCTAAAGAAGAGCCAGTTCCAGGAGTGATACATCCATCACAAAAAGGACCAGCAAGGTCAAAAGGTGTGCATCCTGCTGGTGGTAGTGGTGGTGGTGGTGGTGGTGGTGGGTTTCCTAGAGGTGAATAGTTAATACATGCATTTACGTTACGTGTCGAAAAGGTACATCCTGAGAAAGCAGGAGCCGGCGATCCACAGCCTTCATAAACGATTAGGTCTGCATTCATAGCCCAAATGGAGACTCCTGCTGTGCCTGTTCCATTCGTATAATTCTGTGCCGTATTATTGGTAGTAATTACGTGAAAGCCTTGAGTGTCTCCAGCATTAAGTGGTACACTAAAGGTAACAGGAATAGGAGTAGGCATAGCACCTGGTCCAGGGCCGTTGCCCGTAATGGTCGCCGAAGCAATCATCGTCCAGCCAGCTGAACTATTTTCATTTCCTAGGTGAGATCCTGGGCGAGTCCAGACTTCTACGTTACAGCTCAATGCGTCAAAGCTAACATCAAGGCTAGTGATGTCTATAGCTGTCACAGCTTCAACGTCAAAAAACGTCGCAGACTGTCCGTTTCCTGCATTGTTTGGAGTACATAGCGGAGTTTGAGCCTGCACTGCAAAAGCAGCAAAGACCATCAGCGCCATGGTAAAAAGTAATTTTATCTTTTTCATAAGATTAAAGTATTAGAGGTTTTTAATTTGTTTTTAAATGTTCGTTCCATTGTTCTACGGTCCAACTATTGGTAACTGAATTCATGTCCAAAGTCAGGGTAATGGTAAGATTTGGGAAATCCACGTTGATGCTGGCATATTGACGTTCAAATTGGTCCATGTAGATTTCAGCAGAGGCTGGATCATGCATATTGCTAGCGTAGGCAGTTACACTCCCATTATAGCTGGACACCACTGGTACCTCTGTTTCTATAACGATGCTATAATCATCATGAAATTTAAGTTTAGCCGTTGCCGGAGGTGGGGCTGTTGTTGACAGCGTTTGCGCCTCTGTTGAAAAGGATAGCGCAAAAAAGAACAAGAGCAAAAAACCTGTTCTAAATAAATTTTGAAAAAATGATTTGGTCATAATAATTGATGGTTTTAAATTTTAGATAAAAGACTAATAGAGTATGATGTACATTTGTGTTCAAAAAAGAATACAAATGTTAAGTAAAGAAAATTTTGACTTAATTAAAGTCTAGTCAGTATTGTGATAATTCGTCTTGTGATTGTTACGAAAAAGTTGGATTAAAAGAACTGGTAAATCTAGATGCGTTACTTTTTGAAACGAAATATCTTAGAAAATCTCCTGCTATGGCAGAAGGCTTAATAGATAAAATACTGACTGTCGAAGAACTACTATTTGGTAGAGTGCCAAAAGGAGTTATATATTAATCGGACACTACCAAATTTTAGGTATAAATAAATCAAAAGGCCTAATAGCTATTGCAGGTAAGTGCAATAGCTATTAGATCATAGTAGATTACAGGTGCGAACATTAATTAGACACTAGTTATAATGGAAATGAGTACAGCTAAGTATTCATTTCCTAGCTAGGGAAATAATGTGTGGGTTTAAGGGACGGAATTGCACAAGAGATATTTTAGACAATAAAAATCTAGCTCCAAATCGACAAAAGCCGTTTAGAAATGATAATCGTGCAAACTAAATTTTAGCGAATGCTAGTAAAAAGAAAATTTGGGCTAAAAATATCGGGTAATAAAGCTATTGAATATTAGCGATGTTTTTAACATGTGAGTATTGTTTTCGAGTGTTTTTGATTTTAAAAGGTCTTTGTAACGTTACAAATATATAAAAAATACTTAGATAATAAGGAAAAACTATCCTTATTTGTAGTCTAGTTTTAGGAATTACCCTCTAATGGTTAGAGAACTTAAGTAGTTAATTTTTAATTTAAGATGTTTTACTTTGGATATGAACAGATGAAGTCGCAAAGTGAAAGGGGAGCATGTACCTTTTGCACCATATGTGAAATAAACTATATGCTTTTTTGTATCAGAATCTGAAAAGAATCTTTAGTGCTGTTACCCTTCTATGAAATAGGTCCATTAACTTGAATGGAAGATTTAATACTGCTCTTTTTCATTAGGGAAATCTTTTGCTTTCACATCTTTAATATACGCTTGGGTCGCCCCTTGTATCACTTCAAAGAGCTCTACATAGCGACGTAAAAAACGAGGCTGGAAATCTTTTGTAATGCCTAGCATATCATGTGTAACCAATACTTGTCCGTCGGTATGCATACCAGCTCCGATACCGATAGTTGGGATTACTAATGTTTCAGATACTTTTTTTGCCAAGTGTGCAGGTATCTTTTCTAGAACAATGGCAAAGCATCCCAGCTGCTGTAAATGTAGCGCATCTTCCATGAGTTTTTCAGCTTCCTCTTCTTCTTTTGCTCGGACAGTATAAGTTCCGAACTTGTAGATGGATTGCGGGGTCAATCCCAGATGCCCCATTACCGGAACACCCGCAGAAAGAATTCGAAGGATGGATTCTTCGATTTCCATTCCGCCTTCCAATTTGACGGCATGGGCACCTGTATCTTTCATTATCTTTATGGTAGAAGACAATGCTTCTGTGGAATTCCCTTGATAAGATCCAAAAGGTAAATCTACAACCACCAATGCCTTTTTTACAGCACGAATGACTGATTGAGCGTGGTAGATCATTTGATCCAAGGTAATTGGGAGGGTCGTTTCATGACCGGCCATAACATTAGAGGCCGAATCACCTACAAGAAGTACATCTATACCGGAGGCATCGAGAATACGTGCCATGGAATAATCGTATGCGGTAAGCATCGCTATTTTTTCACCTCGTGACTTCATGGCCTGAAGGGTGTGGACTGTTATTCTTTTGGCATCTTTACTTACTGCGGACATAGTAGTTGGTTGATTTATGATTTATTGGCTTCTAAAAGGACTGAAAAGAACCTTTACCAGAGCGAAAGATATACAGATCCTTTGTATTTTAAACTGTTTTCCTTCAAAATACTTTTGAATGCTTCGATATACATATTAGTAAGAGCTACCGCTTAACTAAATGATTGCAATGCACTAAGTTTATTTTTTGTTGCTACCTACAGAATAGTCAAAGTAACGTCACTCTGTATTTGTGCATAATCACTTAAAAGCCTTACATTTGCGATATGAAGAAAATATTTGTTAGTTTATTTATAATCTGTGGATTGTTTTTCACAAACTCTTGTTCTAATGACTTTGAATTGATCACTGATTGGAAGGACATCCCAGTCGTTTATGCGTTGATATCTACAGCAGATACGGCTCACTATATCCGTTTGGAAAAAGCATTTCTTGACCCTGAAACCAGTGCTTTAGTATTAGCGCAGGTATCGGATTCTATTTATTATTCAGATGCTAGCGTTAAATTGGTGAATACCGATGACAATAGAGAGTATGTTTTTACGAAAGTAGATGGAAACTTGGAAGGTTATCAAAGAGAATCAGGGATATTTGCTGATACACCAAATTGGTTGTATAAGCTAAAAACAAATGGGATTGATACTTTAAGCCCAGGTACAGAATACCAATTGATCGTTAATCGGACAGAAACGTCGGAGCCAGTTACTTCTACTATTGAAACGCTTTCTGATATAACGATTTCAAAACCTATCGAATCGTCGGTTGTTAAATTTTATTCTAAAATTGATGGAATGCCTTCAATACCGATTAACCCTAACTTCCGGTGGATCTATAATAAAAATAATACCGTGCTTTTTAATGCAAACCTGACCTTTTTTTATGACGAAACTATTAATGGGGTTACAGAAAATAAATCGTTCGTTTGGCCTTTGGTTACAAATCTACGAATAGATGGAAGTACAACCAGTGAAAGTATAAAAATAGATACAGAAGAATTCTATAAGATCATTTTACAGAACATAGAAGAGGAAATAACGGCTGTTCGTAAAGTCCGTTATATTAACTTAGAAGTAATTGGAGGAGGACAGGCCTTTCGCGATTACCTTGATGTAAATCAAGCGAATACAGGCTTAACCAGTTCGCAGGTCATTCCTAATTTTACCAACCTAAGCGAAGGATATGGTATATTCTCTTCTATTTTTGCTATTTCGCAAGATCATTTTATTGACCTCACTTCAAGAGATTCTCTTCGAAATGGCCAGTACACGAAGTTGCTAAACTTTGAATAATACTTTACTATTTGTGTAAGCAAATGGCATTAAGAAGAAAGCCCCTGTCCAAGTCATTTGACTTAGGCAGGGGCTTTCTCTTTGCGAAGTTACAGGTTAATTACTGAGATTAGGCGTTAAAATCATAATTCTCAGGATATAAATCAGCCTCTTTAAGTCTTCCAATAAGCTCTTTAGGGATAGCTGAATACTTTAAATCTTTACGTTTCTTTAAATAATAGTTATTATAGTTGACGTAGTGTTTATTTTCTATACCAAAAGCAAAAAATATGGAATATTTGGGCCCCTTTATATAGCCTCCTCTATGTAATACTCTAGGATCAAAAATAATAATATCACCAGGATCCGTTCTTACCCATTCATTCTTAACAAACCACATTCTCTGTCCAAATACTAGGGATTTAAATTTGACAACTTGATTAAGCCAAAGTTCTAAAGACAATAAGATTGATTGTTTTTTATTAGATTTAGGAATCATTCCCAATTTGAAATTGCTCTGCTCAAATGTTTGAAGGTAAACAGCTACACGAACATTTTGATAAGGCTCATCCGTTTCCCAATCGGGCCCTTCTCCGTAAGTTCTAAAGGCACTATCTCTATGCCAGCTGGAAGCTGAAAATCCAACATGGGTATCATTATGTTGAACGAATCGAATCTTATCTCCCAGAATAGTCTTTACTTTCTCAAGTATTTTATCATGAAATATTAACGACCAAAGATTAGGATTTTGTGTTAGGCCATCAGCACCAGTAAATAATTTATAATTAATTACACCATTTAATTTTTTGGTAGCATTCCCTTTTACTTGGTGAAAATTCTCCTCGTTAATTCCTGACAATCGTTCTAATTCCTCACGATAAAATTTGACCTCTTCTTTACTTAATAAAGATTTAAGGACTACAAATCCCTTTTTATTAAATTCTTCTTGAAGCTTATTCATCCGCATTACTTTTTTTGGTTCTTTGACGAATTTCGTATTTTTATAGTTCCACAAATAGATTTTCAACTCTCCTTTCGTTAGTACTGATTTTCTAACAATATACTCCCTTACAAATGTAGAAAAAGTAGAATACAAATATAAAGAAAATGACTAAATAAAATACAAGTGGTTATTACTAGGTTACGTCAAATGGGAAAGATAGTTTTATGTCTGTTCCGTGTAGACTATTGACTTTTAACTCTAATGAGCTCCTAACGAAAAGTTAGATACGATTAGCAATTACTGCCTTTTTGTCACTGTCGTTTCCTGAAAATTCTGACAGAATACCACCTGTTCCCCCACCTTTCCTAACAAAATGTCAGTTTTTCCCCTTTTTTGGCCCGTGGCATATGGATTGATTATAAAGGTTGAAACCGTGGTGTATGTTTCACTAAATCATGTACCTTTTTAATTAGAACTTTCAATTTTAAAAAATTATAAAATGAGTAAAATCATAGGGATTGACCTAGGAACAACAAACTCTTGTGTTGCCGTTATGGAAGGTAACGAACCAGTAGTTATTCCAAACGAAGAAGGAAGACGTACCACGCCATCTGTAATTGCTTTTATGGACAACGGAGAACGTAAGGTAGGTGACCCGGCCAAGCGCCAGGCGATTACCAACCCAGGTCGTACCATTTCTTCTATCAAGCGTTTTATGGGAAGCCGTTATGGCGAAATAAAAGACGAAGCGGATTTAATGTCCTACAAGGTAGTGAAAGGAGACAATGATACTATACGTGTAGACATTGAAGGACGCATGTATTCTCCACAGGAACTATCTGCGATGGTACTTCAGAAGATGAAGAAAACCGCCGAAGATTTCCTTGGAACTGAAGTGACAGAAGCTGTTGTAACGGTACCTGCTTACTTTAATGATTCACAGCGTCAGGCGACAAAAGAGGCGGGTGAAATCGCTGGTTTGACGATCAAGCGTATCATCAACGAACCTACCGCAGCTGCTTTGGCTTATGGTATGGACAAGCAAAATAAAGACATGACCATCGCGGTTTATGATCTTGGGGGTGGTACTTTCGATATTTCTATCCTTGAATTAGGTGAAGGTGTCTTCGAAGTAAAATCTACAAACGGAGATACGCACTTAGGTGGTGACGATTTTGATAGAGTAATCATCAACTTCCTTGCAGATACTTTTAAAGATCAGGAGAACATAGACTTGCGTAAGGATCCAATGGCTCTTCAGCGTTTGAAGGAAGCGTCGGAAAAAGCAAAGGTAGAATTGTCTGCTTCAACAGAAACAGAAATCAATCTGCCATATGTTACTGCTGTAGATGGTGTGCCTAAGCACTTAGTTGTGAAATTGTCTCGTGCAAAATTTGAGCAATTAGCTGACGAATTAGTACAGCGAACTTTGAAGCCTTGTGCAATGGCATTGAAAGATGCAGGTTTGGACAAATCTGAAATCGATGAGGTCATCTTAGTTGGTGGTTCTACTCGTATTCCAAGAATTCAACAAGCAGTTGAGGAGTTCTTCGGAAAGAAGCCAAACAAATCAGTAAACCCGGATGAAGTAGTAGCTGTAGGAGCTTCTATTCAAGGTGGTGTATTGAGTGGAGATGTGAAGGATGTATTATTGTTGGATGTAACGCCACTTTCTTTGGGTATCGAAACAATGGGTGGTGTATACGATGTTGTAATCGAAGCTAACACTACTATTCCGACTAAGAAATCAAAGTCTTATTCTACCGCTGCGGACAATCAGCCTTCTGTTGAAATTCACATTTTGCAGGGAGAGCGTCCAATGGCTACTCAGAATAGATCGGTAGGACGATTCATCCTTGATTCTCTTCCACCAGCGCCAAGGGGCGTACCTCAGATCGAAGTTACTTTCGATTTGGATGCGAACGGAATTCTAAATGTTTCTGCAAAAGACAAAGGAACTGGTAAAGAGCAAAAGATTCGTATCGAAGCTTCTACTGGTTTGTCAAAAGAAGAGATCGAAAGAATGCGTACCGAAGCAGAAGCCAATGCGGATTCTGATAAGGAAACTCGCGAAAAGGTTGATAAAGTAAATGCCGCCGATTCTTTGATTTTCCAAACGGAGAAGCAAATGAAAGAGTTTGGTGATAAGGTTCCTGAAGACAAAAAAGGAGCGATCGAAACTGCTCTTGTTGAGTTGAAGGAAGCACACAAGTCTGATGACCTAGCTAGATTAGATGCTGCTACGGAAGCATTGAATACTGCTTGGACTGCTGCAAGCGAAGACATGTACAAAGCAAGTCAGGAAGCTGGTGCTGATCCAGAAGCTACTGCGGATGCAGGTGGTGCGGATGCAGGAGCTGAAGAGACTACGACTGCTAATGATGTGACGGATGTGGAGTATGAGGAAGTGGATGATGCGAAGTAAGCTTAGTTCTACAGCGGAGCTGTAACTAAGCCTAAGATAAGAGAAAAGCCTCACCAATTTGGTGGGGCTTTTTTTATGGGGTGATTTTTTTCACCGCAAGGGCGCAGAGAGTGCTACGTTTTTTCACGTTAAAGAGAGCTAACGTTGCGCCTTTACGGTAAAAAATATAATTGGAGGAACGCCAATTGTTATGTGAAAACTAAGCGCGTGGTGTTTCATAAATGTGAATAAAACGGCTTGTTATTGTTTCTTCTCCGATTTGTAATTGCAAGAAATAGATTCCGGAAGATTATTGTTGGACGTTTATTTTATTTGTGAATGCCTTTGTGGTTTTTACTGATTTTTCCTGGCGGATGATCTTTCCTTCGTTGTTGTATATGTTGATTTTGATGGGGCCGAGGTAGTCGTTGTTGAGGTTGATATTTAGTTGTTCTGAAGTGGGGTTTGGGAATAGGGTGATTTGGGTGCTTTGGATTGGGGCGGAGGTGGAGATGATTGGGGGAGCGTGGGGGCTACGTCTAGGCCGGCGTACGCAGATGAATTGAGGATGTTCATTTAAGTGTGTCTGCCAATTTTTCAATCAAAATCAAAAACACTATACCGCGAGCCCAATAAGAAATTGATCTTCAGTTGATTAAACACATTTTGGTACGTTATAGGGCAATTTTTGATTTTGATTGAATTTTTGATTTTGATTTAAAACACCCATAATTGAAGATTCCCCTCCAAGGGTACTAATAGAATGTACTTGATTTGTTTCTCTGTTCGAATAGTATAAAATCTGACTTTCTACATCGAGCGCAAGACCAAAAGGCTGTCCAGCATTAGAATATATTGTATGAGTGCGTGACATATTTCCGGAATCCAAGTTTTGGCAGTTAGCAGTTAGCTACTGGCAGTTAGCTTCGCTCAGACGCGTTAAAAGGCGCGTTCGAGGGAAGCTAACTGCCAACTGCCAGCTGCCAAAAGCAGGGAATTCGTCACGCACTCATATTGTATTTATATCAGAGCCATCTCCATTTGACTTTTTGATTGTTTCGCTGTTAATATCTGCCCAATAAATTAGATCATTTATTGGGTCATAATCTATTCCAAGTACCAATCCAGAGCCATTAATAATGATTTGGGCATTTTGTCCATCACTATCAATAGAGTGAATCGTATTATCTCCGGATTCTGTATATAAAATACGATTATTCAGCGTATCTATTTCAATAACTGCAAGGTTTGAAGAAGCAGTCAAAAAAGGTGTTTTATTTCCGCCATCTAGGTCAGAACGCCATAGTGTTCCTGTGCTTGCTTCTACCCAATACACTTTTTCATTTTTTTGATCAACTCTTATTCGACGTAATGTTCCAAAGCCTTCGGCAACCACTTCCAGGTTACCACCATCAAGATCAGACCGCTCTACTTTATTTTGGTTTTGATTGGCAAAATAGACTTTGTCTTGAGCAAATAATAAGGTGGAGAGTATTAATAATAGATAAGTAAGAATCAGCTTCATGAGAATAATTTTTTGTTGTGTAAGAAAAAAGTCAGCGGCTAAGAAATATTTTAGGAACTTTGGTCTCAAAGCTAATAAAAACGCTTGTATTGTTATGGCAATACAAGCGTTTTATACTCCCCTTTAACTCCCTTCAGCGTTAAGCATTTTTTTTATTTAAAAGTCCTTTTAATTCACTGATTAAAAGATTTGATTTCCTTTTAAAAGTAGGAAGTAATTGCCGCTCGTTTTTTAGCCGACTTTCATAGACATCCAATTGTGTTTCAAAATTGCTTCTGTCGATGATTAATGTATCAGAGTCTTTTACTTGTTTTTTTGCAAAAGCATACATTTCACCTCGATTAAAGTCATCGCCTTCTACAGCTTTAAGTAGTTGAAGTTGGCTTTTATTTAGAATGCCATGCAACGTTGTTTTATTAAAATAATAAGTGTGTACCACACGAAACCAATGTGTCAAAAGGGGGGCAATAGGATTGGAGCAATTCGGAACCGCGATGTATAAAATACCATCATCTGTAAGCGTACTTTCTATTTTTTTAAGAGCAGCAACAGGGTTGGAGAAATGTTCCAAAACATGGCGCATAATGATAAGGTCGAATTTTTTCTGAACGGATTTGTGCCAATTGTCATCTACGTCTCTACTAATCGTTTCTATCCCTTTTTTTTCTAGCATAGCTACCGCTGTATCAGAAGGCTCAATCGCATAAAAATTACTTTTCGGATACTTGAGTTTAAAAAAATCTAAAGTTAAGCCAGAACCACTTCCAATGTCCAGAATATTTCTAGGCTTTTTATCCAGTAAAGCCATCTTAGTTAATCTCTTGAATATAGGTTCGGTTACGTTGTGCTCTGCTGAAACATTTTTAATATTGGGTCGGTAGTATTTGTCATAATGATTGGTGTAAAAATCAAAATAAGTTGGTTTTGTCCACCGAGGGTTTAAATAGGTTAACCCACAGTTACGACAAATTACTACATTAGCAGGTAAATTGAATTGACCTTTTTCCGTAAGTTTCTTCGTGTCGTCTTTTCCGCAGAGGTTACACTTTATATGTTCATACTTCTCTTCCATAAATATAGCATTGTAGTTAATTTGTTATTATTGAGTTTGCTAGAAAAAAAGGCCTTGCTTTTTTAGTGTGTAATAATGATTTTTATCTCGGTATTTGAATGCGATTGCAGGATGTCCACCAGCAATTGCCAATTTAGGAACTGTTTTAGCAACCACACTACCTGCCTGGATAATTGCACCTTCTCCTATAGTAACTCCTCCCAGAATTATAATATCATTGCCAAGCCAGACATTGTCTTCTATGGTCACATCCCGATGAACATTCGTTTCGTCATACGGTAGTTTAGTCCCATTGTAATTGTGGAAACTGGAGATTATTTTACAATTTTTTCCACAATGAAAATTATTTCCAATTGTTATTTTTCCTTCCCCTGTTATTTCAAAACCATTAAAATGTGTGTTCTTTCCCAGGTAAGTATTTTTAGAAAATTTACATTGGAAAGCAGCACTTAGTGGTGGCGTATAGGAATGACAAGCCATTTTAGCACGCCAAGTCCAGTACGAACGTGCCGTTGTTCTTTGTAGCCCAGTAAAGAATCTGTATATGGATTTTATAAAGTGGTACATTTTAATATTGACAATTTTAAGTGCTAAGATTTCTAGTCGAAAGGATTGATCTATTTTTATTTATTCTGGATAATACTTTTTTTTCATAAACTTAAAAATCTCCCCAAATTTAAGCCAAGGCATCGGATGCATACGATAACTGATTATTGCCGTAATTACGAAAAACAAAAAGTAAGAGATCACCGTAGCATAAGCAGCTCCCATAGCGCCATACTCTTTTATTAAAAAGTAATTTAAAATTAAATTCACAATTACATTAAAAATGGCAATATAACTTAGAATTTTATTCTTTTTTTCATAAAAAATAAAACCTGCAAAGAGTTTATAAAATCCTAAAAAGACATAGGCTAAAGCTACCCAAAAAACATATTGAATACCTCCCACAAAATCTTTCCCTAAGAACCAAAAAATAATTGGCGCACCAAGAGTCAATAGTATACAGCAAAGGATAAGCCCGAGCATGAAAAAGTAAGAAACTGTAACAATATAGGTTTTATTCCAATCATTGATGGCTTTCATTTTTTCATAAAAGAACGGTGTCCAGGCCATAAAAAGAGAGGCTTGTACGATTAATAATATGCTGCCTATTTTATAACCAATGTCATAAACCCCCAATTCGTCTTTGCTAACCATTTCTCGAATGAATAAGCGGTCGGATAAGTCCATAACACCTGTTGCTAAAACATGTGGAATCAAGGGAAGTCCGTAGAAAAACACTTCTTTTACATATTTCTTTTCAATACTCTTTTTTATTAAACCAGACCTCCAAAGTAAATAGAATCCGATAATGCTGAAAGCGGCTTTGCTGGCGAGTAGCGCCCATAGTCGCCCTTCCCAATTTAGGGAGAATCCAACTATAAGCAGAATTGCCAACAGCAAGTCAACCGTTGTTAATCCAATATTATATGCCGCATGATGAATCGGTTTCTTCTTTGCTTGGAAGATAACCGAAGTGAAATTTGGAATAACATTAATAATACAAAGTAGAGGGATTAAGAGAATCCATTTTTTACTGATGTCTAGCCAACTTGAAAGCCAAGGTGCTGTTATGACTAATAAGAAAGTACAAACAAGCGTAACTAAGGTTGGAGGCAA
>JBLHRR010000160.1:0-12619 GCA_047626155.1 Saprospiraceae bacterium
GCAAAATAGAGATTTTTTTGAAGCCTACTTTCAAAAGTTTTAAAGTTCACTTCCTTTAGATCTACGCCTCCTGCCGTTACAAATTCCTCTTTAAAAGTACTCTTCCCTTTTACGTCGAAATGAGAACTCACAATTTGATTTGCAAGATTCTGTAACTTCTTTTTTGAAATATCAGCCCAGGTTTCTGTTGCTTCAATTCCGGCCGCCTTCACCAAACTTTGCCATAGTCGCTTAGGCAAATCGAACTGAGTATATTTGAAAACAGTTTGCTTAGCATTGCTCATTTTTAGTTCTAGAAGGTTTTCTAAGGTTTCTTCTTCGGAAACATCCAAGAGCCAATTCACCTTAATGCTAAAATGATAATTTAAAGGCTCCAATACCCTGGCACCCCAAGCAGATAGTTTTAAGATTGCAGGACCACTCATTCCCCAATGGGTAATAAGCAAGGCACCTTCACTTTCAAGTTGGACTTTCCCTCTGCCATCAACCACTTTTACTGAAGCCTGCGTTGCAACACCTGGCAGATCTAGAATTCGCCCATCCTTGATATTAAAAGTAAAAAGTGACGGTACTGGCGGAACGATTTTATGACCCAAATCCTCTAATAATCTCCATATCTTCGGATTACTCCCTGTAGCTATTACAATTTTTTTGGCAAGGAAACCTCCTTCCGAAGTACCTATCGACCAAAGATCATCCTTATGTAAAATACTTTTAACTGAATGACCTCTGATTACATTGATACCAAGGCGCTCCGTTTCAGAAATGAAAAGATCTATAATTGTTTGAGACGAGTCCGAAATAGGAAACATTCTGCCGTCTTCTTCTATCTTCAAAGAGACACCTCTCGTTTCAAACCACTCAATAGTATCTCCAGTCATAAAACTATGAAAAGGCCCGAGAAGCTCCTTTTCTCCCCGTGGATAATTCAGAGATAATTCTTTCGGTTCAAACTCGGCGTGCGTCACATTACATCGTCCACCTCCCGAAACTTTTACTTTGGTCAACACCTCTTTCCCACGCTCTAAAAGAATGATTCGAAGCTTCCGATTATTTTCAGCAGCATTTATAGCGGTAAAAAAACCAGCTGCACCACCTCCAATTATTATAACGTCAGCTTCTATCAAACGCCTTGTTTTAAATCGACAAACTCTTCGCAAAGTGCCAGTGTTTCCTTTACATCAGTCAGAGTTGTACGAGGATTGATTAAACACATTCTCAACACTACTTGTTTATTCAAAATTGTAGTAACTAGCAGCGCTTTTTGAGAGGCCATAACTTGTTGTGAGATATGCTGATTGATTTTATCTAACTTTTTCTCGTTGAAATTTTCCCCTATTGGATTGAATCTAAAATTAATTACAGCGAGGGTTGCTGGTGAAATTACCTCCCAATAAGGGCTTTTGCGTAAAATACTTTCAACAGCTTCAGCTAATTCAATATTGTAGGTTATTGCTTTTCTGAATTCTTTTAAACCAAATGTCTTGATTGACATATAGAATTTTAAAGCACGGAATCTTCGGGTTAATTGAACACCGTGATCGTAAAAATTAATTTCTGAAGTATTGCCTTCAATATCTCTTAAATACTCTGGTCTTTCGGTAAAAGTACCACTCAGCCATTTATGATTTTTCACCAAAAGGCAACCCATCTCATAGGGCTGATAAAACCATTTGTGGGGATCTACAGTTAGTGAATCGGCCTTATTTATTCCTTTTAGTAGTTTGTTTCCGTCTTTGGCAAGAATAGCGGCACCACCATACGCGCCATCGATATGGAACCAAATATCTTCCGTTTTACAAATCTTTGCAATTTCAGAAAGGGGATCTACGGTACCTGTATTTGTAGTACCAGCCGTTGCAATTAAGCAAAACGGTTGCAATCCTTCTATCCGATCTTTTGCAATAGCATTTTTTAATTTATTCAGCGAGAATTTGAACTCGTCATCTGTTGGGATTATACGTATTTGATGTTTTCTGAAACCCAAAACCCGAATAGCCTTTATATTGGAAGAATGTGCCTGATCTGAAAGATAAATTACCGCTTTCGAAAAATCATCTCCACACTTAACACTTCTCGCCGTAACTATTGCCGTAAGATTAGCCATAGAGCCACCGCTTGTGAAAATACCACCTCCCCTTTTTAAAGGAAATCCGAAGATTTTCAAAAGCCAACCCATGGTAACAATCTCCAATTCTGCAGCTGCAGGAGAAGCCGACCAGCCACCCGAAAAGATATTAAAGCCAGTAGCTAAAGTATCTGCCATCGCACTAATATAGTTGCTGGGTCCGGGGACAAATGAAAATGATTTTGGATGTGAAACGATAGCACTTTTTGACAGTACTTTTTCCACGACAAAATTTAACACTTTATGAGCCTCTGTTGGGTTTTCAGGTGCTTGCTCCAAGAAAAGTTGATCCATCTCAGCTCTTGATCCAATAACTACAGGTAGTTTCTCATTTTGAGTGTCAAAATGTTCCACAATTGCGTCCACAACTTCATACCCATAGGCCTTCATTGCTTCTTTTGAAAGTTCTAATGTGGCATCGTTCTTTTTCATATTGACATTTAAGATATGATTGCAAAACTACCTATTTTAGAATGAATCCGGCATAAAACTTATTAAAGTCAAATCCCTTCAAAACGAATTGATTTGATTTCTATATATTGTTGAATCGTTTATTTGTGTAAGCGTTTAATCGAAGTGTAATTTTAGGAAAGAAGTAAGGACCAACACCCAGAACCTAAAACCCTTCTCCATTAATTTATTGAATTGTATAAACATTCAATCGCAAGGGAGTTTTAAAAACAATAATGAAACAGGACCCACTCCAAATTTCATCTATCTTTACTAAATCAATTTTTAAAGCATTATCTTGAAAGACCTTTTACTTATTACACCTCCTTTTACTCAACTAAATACGCCATACCCGGCAACAGCTTATTTAAAGGGATTTCTGCTCACGAAAGGGATAAGTGCCTTTCAAATGGATTTGGGAATAGAGGTGATTCTAAAGCTTTTTTCAAAGAAAACATTTCAGGAATTATTTACCATTGCTTTTGAAAATGACCGCATTGTTTCCGAAAACTGCCAACGCATCTATGCTCTAAAAGAAGCCTACCTGCATCCGCTTGACGAGGTGATTCACTTTCTGCAAGGTAAAAATGAAACTTTTGCACGGCAAATTTGTATGTCCGACTTCTTACCACAAGCCTCCCGTTTCGATCAACTCGATGATCTTGACTGGGCTTTTGGCGCCATGGGGATGCAGGACAAAGCCAAGCATTTAGCAACATTATATCTGGAAGATTTGTCAGATTTTATTATTGAATGTATCGACGATAATTTTGGTTTTAGTCGCTATGCAGAACGCCTTGGGCAAAGTGCGAACTCGTTCGACGAACTGTATAAGCAGCTTCAGCAAGAACCTACCTATATTGACACCATAAGTCTTGATATTCTGAAGGCTCAGTTAGTCGAGACGCAGCCAAAATTGGTTTGCTTTTCAGTTCCTTTTCCCGGTAATTTATACAGTGCTTTTCGCTGTGCAAAATATATTAAGGAACATTATCCAACTATTAAAATTGCAATGGGAGGCGGCTTTCCTAATACTGAATTACGTTCCATTTCCGACTCAAGGGTGTTCGAGTTCTTCGATTATATCACCCTAGATGATGGTGAACTTCCCATTGAACTTCTAGCATCCAACGTTTTAAATCCTTTTTCAGAAAATCCCGATAATGGGCTTCTGAAACGAACCTTTTTAATGCAAGATGGGCAGGTAATTTATAATAATCGGTCAGGCAGAAACGATTATAAGCAGGTGGATGTAGGTACTCCCGATTATTCAGACCTGCTGCTAAAGGAATATATTTCGGTGATTGAGATTGCCAATCCGATGCACAGCCTTTGGAGTGACGGTCGATGGCTGAAACTTACCATGGCTCACGGCTGTTATTGGGGGAAATGTACTTTCTGTGATATTTCTCTGGATTATATTAAACTCTATGAACCTGTCGCTGCCAAAATACTGGCCGACAGAATGGAGCTACTTATAAAACAAACAGGAGAAACTGGATTTCACTTTGTTGATGAAGCGGCACCCCCCGCTCTTATGAAGGCCCTGGCACTAGAAATTTTAAGACGTAAACTAACGGTTACCTGGTGGACCAATATTCGATTTGAAAAGAATTTCACTAAAGATCTCTGTTTTTTGCTGAAAGAATCAGGATGTATTGCAGTTTCGGGAGGTTTGGAAGTTGCTTCCGACCGATTACTGAAGCTTATAGACAAAGGAGTGACCGTAGAACAAGTAGCGCAGGTAACAAGAAATTTCACGGATGCCGGGATCATGGTGCATTCGTATTTGATGTACGGTTACCCAACACAAACTGTTCAGGAAACCGTGGATAGTTTAGAAATGGTGCGCCAACTTTTTGAAATGGGGATCATTCAATCGGGTTTTTGGCACCAGTTTGCTTTAACGGCCCACAGCCCTATAGGACTAAAGCCTATAGAATATGGCATTACTCCAACTTACAAAGACATTAGCTTCGCAAACAATGATATAGACTTTGTTGATTCGACAGGTATTGATCATTCAAAATTCAGTTTCGGATTACGGAAATCACTTTACAATTATATGCACGGAATTGGTTTTGAACTACCTTTAAAAGAATGGTTCGAGTTTAAAATTCCGAAGACACAGATAAAACCTGATTTCATTTCGGAGTGCCTAGTAACTGAACCTGATTTCAACATAAAATCAAGTGCGAAAGTTGTGTGGTTGGGCACAATTCCGATTACCACTGAAATCACAAAAACTAAAAGAGGAAATAGCTGGGAATTAATGCAATGTACCTTTCACGATAAAACTGAAACTTTTACCATTTCTTTGGATAAAAACAAAGGTGCGTGGCTCTTAAAAATGATTTCGAAATTGAGTCCACACGAGGATAAAGCGCTAAGCTTTTCAGCCTTAAAAACAGATTATGAAGCACAGTTTGCAAATTTTGAACTATTTTGGTTCTCTAAACCGATACAGCAATTGAAGGGAAAAGGTTTGTTGGTTTTGTAGCTAACTTTAAGAAACTAGATTTTCTGTCAAAACGCCTTTATAACTGTCGTATTTTAATTCCTTTTCACAAAATTCCTCTTCCGAAGGATCAAAAACCTGACAATAGTCTATAGGAGATATATACAAATGGAGAGACATGGCGTTTTTACTCGATTTATTCTCTATAGAATGGTAGCCCATATTGTCCTCCATATAAGTCAACCTTCCAGGGCTCAATGACATTTCATTACAAGAAACTAATTCTCCATCTTCCTCTTGAAACCGCTCTTCATGCATGTTACCAGCCACTTGATAGATCCAACATTTCTGTTCATCGTGCCCATGAACGGGTGTTTTATCACCAGGGTTCCAACATATCAGAATGAGTTCGTAAACCTCTGTTCTCTCAATACAATTCCTAGCATATCCATCGTCATTCCAGAAAACATAATCCTCAAAATCCTCCTTTGGAATATTCATATTCGCGGCAACCTTGACATAGTCCTGGGGGTCACATTCGTCTAAAGTTTCGGTAAGCTGTTGAAGAGATGTTATTGGGTCCATTTCCACAAATATACTATTTCTAAGCTCCATAGGCTAATTTTAGCACTATCCATACCGTAAAAAAAATCGGTAGATGATTATTGTATTTACATTTCAATCAATTATTTAGCCTTATTTGGTTATAATAAACAAGAATAAACTCATCTACTAACACTAAACGAAATATCTGGAGTTTCCCTACCTTCGCCGCATGGAAAAAACGGAGTTTTTAGAGAAACATATTTTTAACGATCTAGAGAATATAAAAGAAGAAACGGATATTGAGGGAACACACTATTTTTCAGAAGAAGATTTTGCTAAGGTTTTGGCGCGAGCAGAACATTTTGGGATTGGAATCTATAAAATTGCCCCCCTTCACGAAGGAAAGGCTTATGCTTCTAAAGAGCACGAAACCTACCGTAAAAAAGCGACGGATCCTAGATGGTTTAAAAATGCCTTTATTGAATTTAAGAAAACTGAATTAGAACTGAAGTACTCGGCTACTTACAGAGTTTCAAAAAGATTATTGGCGAAGTAATAAGTATCGATAAACTCATTATTCTCGACCTGCCTGCCGGCAAAGGCAAGTACAATCTTCCTTCGTCGGATTACTCGAATTGACATGATTTTTCATAATGAACTCATGTTAAATAAAAAGTAAAGCTAATCGAATATCTAAGATGGTCAACGAGACTTATTTTACTACTTTTCCACTTTTAGAAACTGAACGGCTAGTATTAAGAGCTGCGACGCTCGAAGATGCAGCTGCGCTCCAAAGCATTAGGACTAACCCGGAGGTAATGCAATATATGGACACCTTTTATCATGATGCCCTGCAGGTCTCTAAAGATTTTATAACATACAACATAGAAGGCTTCGCTAACAAAAAAGTTATCTACTGGATGATCGAGGAAAAAGTCAGCGGCAAAACCATTGGAGATTTTTCATTTTGGAAAATAGATTCAAAACATCACAGATCTGAAATTGGCTACACTCTAGACCCAAACTATTGGGGTAAAGGTTATATGAAAGAAGCGATGCTTCGATTATTTTCCTTTGGTTTTAAAGACTTCAACCTCCACAGCTTTGAGGCGAATATCAACCCTAAAAACGATAAATCTAAAGGCATACTCATCAAACTTGGGTTTCAGAAAGAGGCTTATTTTAGAGAAAACTTTTTTTACAATGGCGAATATCTAGACAGTGAAATCTACTGTTTGCTAGAGAAAGATTTTATTACTTAATAAACTATACATGGTTTCTGGGTGATAGGTTCCGGGTTTTGGGACTTCCATCTTTCCTTATGTAACAATTCGATTGCACGAATAAACGATTAAACACATAACTAATAAAGGTTTTCAATTCTTATTCTTACCCTCTACCTACCGATTAGAATAATTGATTTTGAACTTTTAAAATTGCGGTAACGTGATAATTCACGATTCTTGATCGCCCTTCGCGAGTCATGAGCACATTATCAAACTCTTCACGATTATCCATAAAAAAACTTTCGGTTAAAATCGCGGGCATTATTGTTTTGGTAAGTACATAGAATCTCCTCTCTTTATCCAAATCACCATCGCTAAAATCGGCCCTAAGTCTTCTGTTTGGAAACTCTCTTTGGTACTCTGCTCCAAAAATGGTAGCAACAGCATCGCTCTTCGTATTTCCTGGCGAGGTAAATATTTCGCTCCCTACACCTCCTCCAGCATTGCTGTGAATACTCAAATAGAAGCATTTACTTGGAGGATATTTATTTGCTCTTTTTACACGTGTTTCAAGACGTACATCCCAATATTCCGGTGCAATATTTACATAAGCAATTTTAAGAGCAGTTAGTTTTTCGATTATCCCATTTACAATGGCGCGATTAAACTCCCCTTCATAAATAATATTTCCATTACCCCAATCTTTTCTTTTTCCAGGTGTTTGGTATTCTCCATTTATAAGGCCTCCGTGACCATTGTCTAATAATACAATCATGATCTAATATTTTTTAGTTAATTACTCAATAAAATATCGTTCAGATTCATTGAATTTATTTTGTAAAAACCTAAATTTAAGTAATTTAAAACAAAAATAAAACAGGAGAAACCCTGAGTTTTTAGTTGCTAACTGAAAAATACTCCCTCCTTTTGAGTAACTCTTTTTCAAATTGCCCGTCTCATGTATAACAACTATCAAATACATAACCATGGAGATTTCAATCAATTCACTTTCAAAAAAATACAAGGGAAATAAATTCGGATTAAAAAGAATAAACCTAGAATTGAAAAATGGGGTTGTAGGACTCATTGGCCCGAATGGGGCAGGAAAGTCAACATTAATGAGAATTTTGGCCACTATTTCTAGACCTTCGGAAGGGAATGTGCTATTGAATGGTGTTGATATTGTTAAATCACCTGAAAGTGTACGAAGTCAACTGGGGTACCTCCCTCAAGATTTTGGCGTGTACGACAATCTTTCCGCCGTAGAATTTCTTGAATATATAGCCGCCATTAAAGGGTTTAGTGGCAAAGAAATGAAGATTCGAATCAGAGCACTTCTTGAAGAACTCAATTTGGGTTCAGTGCAAAATAGAGCCATTGGAACCTATTCAGGAGGTATGAAACAACGCGTTGGGATTGCCCAGGTATTACTCGGCGACCCAAAACTAATTATACTTGATGAGCCAACTGTTGGACTAGATCCAGAAGAACGGGTTCGGTTTAGAAACTTACTTACTGATCTCTCCGGAGAACGGATCATTATTCTCTCCTCGCATATTGTTTCGGATATAGAAACCATTGCCAACGATATTGTAATTATGCGTGATGGCGAAATATTAGCGCATGATACGCCCGATATAATTATTAGTAGCGTCGAGAACAAGACTTATGAAGCGATGATTCCAAGTGATGCGTTCGATGATTTCCGAAAGAACTATCTGGTAAGTAATTCGATGAGAAAAGCAGATGGCTGGTTGGTTCGTTTTGTATTGAACAGCGAAAAGCACCTCCCTGCCTTTGTAACTCAATCCATTCAAGGAACCTTAGAAGATGCCTATTTGCATTGTATTGATATTTCTAAAAAAGAAACTCAATATGTCTAATAACTACACCCTAAATAGCATTTACCATATTGCAAAGGCAGATTTTTTACAGCGTATACGTAGCAATAATTTCCTAATTGCCATTGGCGTATGTATATTCTTAATCTATTCATTTGTCCCAGAAATTGGTGCTTCATATTCGATTCTTACGTTAGGTAATTACCGAGGGCTTTACAATTCAGCTTGGATTGGTGGAATGGTTGCCAATTGCATTCCGTTTTTCGCGCTTATCGGATTTTATGTGGTAAATTATGCCGTACAAAGAGATTATGATACTGGCGTTGGTCAAATAATAGCCACCACTCGAATTACCAGAATTCAATACCTTTTTGGGAAACTGAGCAGTAATTTCGCTGTGCTATTTTTTATGTTGTTGGTTATTGCCGTAATGACTGTGGTTATGTTTTACGTAAGAGGTGAAACCACAAAGCTTGAACTAGACAAATTGCTAATCCCTTTAATGGTCTTAGGCATTCCTGCCATGTTTATTGTTTCGGCTATTGCCGTGTTTATGGATTCAATCACAAGTTTAGGAAGAGGCGCTATTAATGTGCTCTATTTTTTTCTTTTTGTTGCCTTTGTAGGCGGCAGCATAGTGAACCCCTATTTGGATGTGTTTAGTGTCAGTACTGCAATGGCAGACATCAGCAAATCCTTGGCCGTGATACATCCAGACTGGAATGGCAACTCCGGATCTGGATTAATCATTAGAGAATTGCCAGCTCAAATCTCCGTTTTTGAATGGGAAGGAATGCATTGGGATTTATCAATTATTGGTCCGCGCCTATTTTTTATGGGTAGCTCCGCCATTCTAGTCCTTTTAGCAGCTCTTGGCTTTAATCGCTTCGACACCACAAAAATTAGAAAACAGAAAACTAGGAAGACCAAATTCTTCGGAAAGAAAGACTCGGCAATAGAAACGAATTATATTCCTTCAGGAATAAAATTAAAAGATGCGGTACTGCCTAAAAGTCGGTTTAGTTTTTTCCCACTGCTGAAGGCTGAACTAAAAATGATGCTCAAAGGAAATACGGACCTATGGAAATTATTTACAGTGGTCTTTTTTATCCTTTCAGCTTTTACACCATTGAGTTTTGCCTATATAGTTGCACTTCCGTTATTGTGGTTCTTTCAAACCTTGCTCCTATCTAAATTGGGATCGAGAGAAATCACTAACCGTTGTGATGAATATATTTTCTCATTTCCACACCCACTTTTACGTCAATTGCCAGCAACATTAACTGCCTCTACCCTATATATGAGCATCGTTGCCTTACCAGTGATAATACGTTTAGTAATTCTGGGGGATTTTTATGGAGTGGTCGCCGTGCTAGTCGGCGCGCTTTTTATTCCTGTTACTGCAATCACATTTGGTATAGTGACTAAGGGCTCAAAACTCTTTGAAGTATTATTTGCGATGACGATATACGCCAGTTTCAACGGAATTCCTTTCTTAGATCTTATTGGCTCTATAGAGGCCTCTCGTGAATTGGGGATGGCGTATTATTTCTTCGGCTCTAGTTTAGGATTAATTGTCCTTGCATTTATAATGAGAAAGAGACATCTTAAAAGTATGTAGGTCTCTTATTTAAGACAAAAAACAGGAAAAACCCCCTTTTATATTTTCATTTTATTTGGTAGATTTATTTTTTGAGTAACTATTGTGAAAACATTTGATTACATAACGAATACCTTAGAAAAGCCACTACTTAAATGGGGGTTAATCGTATGGGTTATGAGCATTCTACTTCTAAATTCCTATTTCTTGCTTTAATTTTTTGATAGCCACCCTTGACTGGCCGTCTATACCACCACTAGTTTTTTGAGATAATTAAGAAATAGATTATTCTAGTTCTATAAGGCAATAATACCAATTAGCAGAAAACAGAAAAACCCCCTTCAATCCTAATTTTCGGATTGAAGGGGGTTTTAGCAAAATACTATCTAAAAAAGTATTATTCTTTTAGTAGTTGCTTATAGATTCTCCCTTGCCCACTTCGAATCACTACGGTATACACCGCCGCGTTTAGGTTAGACACATCAATGACTTTATCTACTCCCATGTTGGTAAGATCGATAGTTTGAATTAAGCGTCCTTCAATATCAAAGATAACAGCACTATCTAAGTCGAGCGCCTGCGGATTAGAAAGCATCACATAATCCTGTGCAGGATTAGGATACAGAAAAATCGTTTCAAGGCTCACGTCAATATCATTGATTCCAAGTACACTCTCTACAGTCAACTCGAAATTACAAGTTCCTACGTTTCCGTATTCATCTTCTGCCATCATGGTCACTGTATATACTCCATCAGGTAATAATGCACCTGGCGCAGGGTCTTGAGAAAGAATTGTTAAAGGATCTGTACAGTTATCAACAGCTGTTGCTTCTCCTGTGGCGAAGTAATCTGGTACTTCATAGAACAAATTACTAGCACCTGGATCTACTGTAATGTCTGATGGACATATAACTACTGGCGCTAACAGATCTACTACAGTCACTACGGATGTACAAGTTGAAGAGTTACCATTGTTATCTACTACAAATACAGTAACAATCACCGGAGTTCCAATATCACTGCAATCGAAGTCTACCACACTAACAGCTGAACTTAAAATACCACAACTATCTGTTGATGAATCAATAACATCTGCCGGAGTAAGCATTGCCGTACCATCAGCTCCTAATTCAAGGGTGAAATCCATACAAACAATATCTGGTGATGTTACATCTTCAACCGTAACAACAGCGGTACAAGTAGATACGTTTCCGTTTACATCTGTTACTGTAAGGATCACTGTATTAGCACCGACATTCGAACAATCGAAGGTATCGATGTCAAGGTCATAGGAAGCAATTCCGCAGGTATCTGTAGAACCACCGTCAACATCCGACCCTAGGATAGTTACAGTACCCGTTGCATCAAGCTCAACTGTGATATCCATACAAACAGCCACTGGAGACGTAACATCTTCTACTGTTACCACAGCGATACAAGTAGAAACATTTCCGTTTACATCTGTTACTGTTAAGGTCACGTTGTTAGGGCCTACATCTGAACAATCGAAGGTGTCTATATCAATTGATGTAGTAGCTACACCACAGTTATCTGTAGAGCCGCCATCAACATCACCTACTACAATCATTGCATCTCCAGCAGCATCTAGCTGAATGGTGATGTCTTGACAAACTGCCATTGGAAGCTCATTATCAATAACCGTTATAGTGAAGCTACAAACTGATGTATTTCCATTTACATCGGTAGCCGTATATTCCACCACATTTGGACCAACAGCGAACTGACTCCCACTTGGCAATCCACTAGTATGAACAATAGATACCACACCACACGCATCAATAGCGATCGGTGTTGCGTAAGTCACAATAGCAAAACATGCACCAGGATCTGTATTGACAGTTTTATCGACAGGACAAACAATTATTGGCGCAACAGTGTCTTCCACTGTTACCGTTGCTGTACAGGTCGAAGTATTTCCATTGACGTCTGTGACAGTAAGTGTGACGGTATTTGGTCCTACATCTGCACAGGTAAAGTCAGTCACATCAATTGTTGCACTTACAATTCCGCAGGCATCTGTACTACCGTTGTCAATATCGGCAACCGTGATACTCGCCATTCCGTTGGCATCTAATTGAACGGTGAACGGTGCAGCGCAATTTGCTATTGGCGCAACATTGTCTTCCACTGTTACAATCGTAGTACAAGTTGAAGTGTTTCCGTTTACATCAGTTACTGTTAGTGTAACTGTATTTGCTCCAACGTCGGCGCAGGTAAAGTCTGTTACATCAATTGTTGTACTTGCAATTCCGCAGGCATCTGTGCTACCGTTTTCAATATCTCCAACCGTGATGCTCGCCATTCCGTTGGCATCTAATTGAACGGTGAACGGTGCAGCGCAATTTGCTA
>JBLHRR010000161.1:0-12397 GCA_047626155.1 Saprospiraceae bacterium
AAATTAGAAACCGACGCAATCCCGCCTTTTTCATACCGCTATTCTCCGTATCTTTGAATTATTATTTATGACTGTTCCGTTCGTTAATTTTCAACCTCTTTTACCACAAAAGTGGGAAATTTAACAGTTAACAGTTAACAGCTAACAGCTAACAGTTTTTTTTAAAAAAAAGTACACATGACTTTCAAAACTTACTTCCTTTTCTTATCCGCTATCTGCTTCTCCCTTTATGCTCAAGCACAAGCTACAGAGCAATGGTCATCCAAAGTAGACCCCAGCCTTTTGGTAGAAGTCGAAGAAGGAAATACCGTCGATTTTTTAATTGTACTTAAAGAACAGCGATCACTAAACTCATCGCCAACTAAGAAAACGAAAGAAGAAAAAGGACGCTATGTTTTTGAGCAATTGCAAAAAGTAGCAAAAGAAAGCCAACAATCCTTACGCTCTTTTCTGGAAAGCAAAAACATAACATACCAATCTTTCTTCATCATCAATTCCATTTATACAAAAGGAAAATTGACTTTAATAAAAGAACTCGCCTCCCGAAATGATGTAGCCCAAATCCAAAATAATCCAGAGATAAAAATGGAAGAACCCGAACTCGTTTTAACGGATGTGACCAACGGAGCAAGCCAAAGAACAGACGCAGAATGGGGACTGAAAATGATTGGCGCCGATAAAGTTTGGGATATGGGAATCCGAGGAGAAGGAGTCGTTGTGGCCGGTCAGGATACCGGTTATGAATGGGAGCACATTACTTTAAAAGAAAAATACAGAGGCTGGGACGGAACGGATGCCGACCACAATTACAACTGGCACGATGCCATCCACGTCATTAGTTTATTGCATGGTGATACTATTGTTATGGAATCCTTGAATAGCTGCGGATTGAATTCTCTCGTTCCTTGTGATGACCACAACCACGGGACGCATACCATGGGAACGATGCTCGGTAGCGACGCAGATCATTCCATCGGAGTAGCGCCCAATGCAAAATGGATAGCTTGCCGAAATATGGAAAGAGGTTATGGAAGTCCTGTCTCTTACATCGAATGTTATGAATGGATGCTTGCGCCAACAGATCTTAACAATGCAAACCCGGATCCGTATAAATCTCCTCATGTAATCAATAACTCCTGGTCGTGCCCGGAAATGGAAGGCTGCAATGAAGGCAACTGGGCAACAATGAACACGGTGGTGGACAACTTGAAAGCGGCCGGAATAGTAGTGGTGGTCTCTGCGGGTAATAGTGGCTCTCAAGGTTGCGAAAGTATCAATGCCCCTTCCGCAATGTTCGACAATAGTTTTACAATTGGTGCTTCTATGGAGGCAGATACCATTGCACATTTCAGTAGCCGTGGCCCTGTAACTGTAGATGGCAGTGGACGGATGAAGCCAAATGTAATCGCTCCCGGTTTCCAAGTACTTTCGTCTATTCGTAATAATGGTTTTGCAAGGTTTAATGGTACCAGTATGTCGGGCCCTCATGTGGCTGGCGCAGTAGCTTTAATCATTTCTGCTAACAAAGATCTTGCAGGGCAGGTAGAAGCTATTGAAAACATTTTAGAAAGTACCGCTGTCGCTAAAACGAATGGTGAAACCTGTGGTGGCTTATCAGCTGATGCGGTGCCAAATCATATCGCGGGCTATGGCCGTATTGATGTACTGGCTGCTGTTGAGAAAGCACTAGCAATGAAAGCTGCCGTTCAGGATAATGAAGATGGGGTAGCGGTGCTTGTTCGTCCGAATCCAGCTCGGGATCTTATTCAATTTGAATTGCAAAATTTCAAGGGAGCGACTACTATTGATATTTTTGATGCTGCTGGTCGTTTGTTAATAACAGAAGAATTACAGGCGGATGTTTTTGAGGTTCACTCGATGTCGCTCGCTCGTTTGATGGCTGGTGTTTATTTTTATCAGGTGCGGAATGAGGAGCGTTTTGTGGAGGGTAAGATTGTGAGGTTTTGATGGGGCTTGATCTAGTTTTAGTACGCTGATAAAAGACCTAAAGGCAAGTTTGGAAACAGGCTTGCCTTTGGTGCGTCGTCTCAGATTTTTTAAATTTTTAATGGTTCATATCTCGCTGTCTTACAATTCTACTCCTGAATCCTTATCTTTGCCCCCTCGAAAAGACATTTACCATGAAGAAGAAAAGGTTATACAACAAGGTCAATAAGGAAGAGCTAAAACAGCGGTCGTTAGAAAGCAACGAAGTGCGGACCACTTTGTCCTTCTATCGCTATGCTAAAATCACGGATGTACAAGCCTTTCGCGATCAGCTTTTTGCAGAGTGGTCGGAGCTTGGTGTTTTTGGTCGCACCTACGTGGCGGCTGAGGGAATTAATGCGCAGCTCTCTTTGCCGACTCCCAACCTGGACGCTTTTCGCGAGCAGCTATATGCTTTTCCATTTTTGGATAATACCCGCCTCAACATTGCAGTGGACGACGATGGAAAGTCCTTTTATGTTTTGAAAATAAAAATTAGAAACAAGATACTCGCAGATGGATTGAGCGACGATACCTTTGATGTAACTAATAAGGGCGTGCATTTGAATGCAGAAAAATTCAATGAAATAACCGCTGATCCGAATACGGTACTCGTGGATATGCGCAACCATTACGAAAGTGAAGTCGGGCATTTTGACACGGCGATCACCCCGGATGTAGAAACCTTCCGCGACTCGTTGCCCATCATCGAAGAAATGTTGGAAGAGGATAAGGATAAGAATATTGTGATGTACTGTACCGGAGGCATTCGTTGCGAAAAAGCATCGGCTTATTATAAGCACAAAGGATTCAAAAATGTTTTTCAACTGGAAGGCGGTATCATTGAATACGCTCGACAGGTAGAGGAGCAAGGGTTGGAAAATAAATTCAAAGGCAAAAATTTTGTCTTCGATGAGCGGATGGGCGAACGGATTTCAGAGGAAGTTATTTCCAAATGTCATCAATGCGGAGTAGCCTCTGATAATCACGTGAACTGTGCCAATGATGGTTGTCATATTTTGTTTTTGCAATGTGAGAATTGTGTGGCGACTTATGAAAATTGTTGTTCTGAGAAGTGTAAGGGTTTTATACAACTGCCAGAAGAGGAACGAATTGAATTGCGCAAGACAATGATTTTTAATGGGACGAAGTTTGGGAAAGGACGGTATAAAGCGGCGCGTGGTGGTGGGTTGGAAATGGAGTGATGTGAAAGGTGGATTGGTTGATATGTGGTAGATGAGGTATATTTTCGCTATATTTATATTGAATGGATAAATTAGGCAACATAGAAATAAGAGTAGTCGGAAAGTCAGAGAAGAGGATGTTCATTTAAGTGTGTCTGCCAATTTTTCAATCAAAATCAAAAACACTATACCGCGAGCCCAATAAGAAATTGATCTTCACTTGATTAAACACATTTTGGTACGTTATAGGGCAATTTTTGATTTTGATTGAATTTTTGATTTTGATTTAAAACACCCATAATTGAAGATTCCCAGTTTTTTTATTAGACTTCTAAATGATGAAGATCCACTTCATTCAAATGCTCTTGGATACTATAAATATTATCTCGAAAACGAAATAATTCTCAAAATTTCTACTATCTCTATTGCGGAATATTGTGTCCTTGGAAATCTCGAAGATTTACCTCTAAAGAATCTGCAAATAATACCCTTTAACCTCGATCATGCAGTTCGCACCGGTGAATTTGCTAAGGTAATATTTACAGCAAATTAAGTAGCTACAGAGAAGTTAACACCTAGGGCAATCATACCAAACGATTCAAAATTATTTGCTCAAGCGGACTTAGATAAAAGTACTTCTCACTTTGTAACTTCAGATATTAGGTCGAAAAAACACTAAATGCCTTGAAAACGGAGCTAACGGCTAAATTCGAAATAATTAATATTCAAACGCCTTATAATCTCGCCTTTGGAATTTTAGATTTATAAAGGTTTAACCAACTCCGCCTCTATCTCCTCCAAACTCTTCCCTTTCGTTTCAGGCATCATAAACAGAGTAAACAACAACTGCAAAACCATAAAGCCTGCGAAAAAAGCAAATATGGGCCAAGGATTATCTCCGAATATCCCTTCCTTCTCATCCAAAAATATTGGCGTTAATAGCGTAATCAGCGCCGCGAAAACCCAGTGCGTCCCAGAGCCCCAGGATTGTCCAAGTGCCCTTACCTGTGTTGGGAATATTTCTGAAATGAAAACCCAAATGACTGCTCCTTGCCCAATGGCATGAGAAGCCACAAACATCAAAATAAAAAACAATAAAAAAGCAGAACTGGCAGGAGCGAAAAAAGCATAAGCAACCATGCTCAGACTTATAATGTAACCCAAGGAACCATAAATCATCAATTGCCTTCTACCAGCTTTGTCAATTAAATACATTCCTAACAATGTAAATACAAGGTTGACTGCTCCGATGGAAATCGAACTCATGAGCGAGTCTTTACCAGCCAAACCGGCTCGTTCCAAAATTTCGGGCGCATAGTATAGGACGAAATTAATTCCAGATAATTGATTGAAGAATGCCAGTAAAAAAGCTAAGGTAATCGGCTTGGAATAACGGCCACTCCAAAAACCAACGGGAACATTTTCCTTGACCGTGTTTTTAATGTCCTCAATGGCAGCCGATACATCCGCAATGCCCAGTGAGGATAAAACGGAACGGGCACCAGCCTCATCTCCTTTTTGCAAAATCAACCATCTAGGACTATTAGGAACACCCAAAACCATGATGGAATAAATAATGGCAGGGATGGCTTCTATACCCAACATGAGTCGCCAATCGATATCTCCACCAACTCCTTTTAGCAAATAATTACTGAAGAAAGCAACAAAGATTCCGAAGACAATCATGAACTGATAACGGGCCACTAAGCTACCACGACGATCGGCAGGTGCTATTTCCGAGAGGTAAGTCGGAGCAGCTACGGATGAAGCACCGACACCGAGTCCGCCAATAAATCTAAAGAAGGAAAACACATAAGGGTCGGTTGCAAAGGCAGAACCCAGGGCTGAAATAGTATAGAGTACGCCAATCCAAAAGAGGGTCTTCTTTCGGCCCAGTTTGTCGCAAGGCGGGCCGCTAAACAAGGCGCCGATCACGGTTCCCCACAAGGCCATAGACATAATGAAGGTGCCATGAAATAGAGGAGAGGTTTGCCAGAGTTCTTTGATGGGCAAGTTGGCTCCCGAAATCACAACCGTATCAAAACCGAAAAGGAAGCCGGCTAGTGCTACGGTGGCAGACCAATAGGAAAGTTTGTTCTCTGACATGTGGTTGGTTGTTTTACTTTGCGAAAATCTAATATAAAATCTTCTTTTCATATCCTTATATTTTAAGCAGTATAATCAGATTATCCCCTTCAGAATTAACAAAACCTACCTATTTTTTCTATCTTTCCGACTTGTCAATTTTGACCATGTTATTCGTTATCGATCTGTTTTTGTACGATGACGGCTGACCGTAAACCTTTTAAAACTAAAAATTATGGGATTATTTTCATTTTTCAAAAATGCAGGTGCAAAACTTTTTAATAAAAAAGAAGCGAAAGTTGAAGCTACTGCAGCGGCACCTGAAATGACTAGAGAGCAGGCACTAGCTGCTGAGGTAGCTCGTCTGGGAATTGCTATAGATGGATTAGATGTTGACCTTTGCGAGCAAGTTATCGTAAAAGGAAGAACGGCTACTAATGCGGATAGAGAGAAAATTATTTTGGCTTTAGGAAACGTAGAAGGGGTTGGTTGCGTAGAAGACCATATTGAAGTAGAGAATCCAGAACCAGAAGCAAAATTTTATACGGTACAGAAAGGAGACTCTTTGTCTTTAATTGCAAAAGCGCAATACGGAGATCCTATGAAGTATACTCAAATTTTTGAAGCGAATAAGCCAATGTTGTCTCATCCTGATAAAATTTATCCAGGACAGACTTTGCGTATTCCGCAGGCATAAGCTCAGAGCTTGCTAGGCAAAGAGCGTAGAGCGAAACGCGTATTTCACGTTTTGCCCTGCGCCCTCTGCGTGATCAATTGCGCTAGGGGACGCATTACTTCCTAGCGTGCGTAGGCCCAAGTAGAAAAAAATCATACCGCCCAATCTAAAAGAAGCATGTCCAAGAAGCAACCATCTAACAAAAAGTCAAAAGACAAATCAGTACCCAAAAGTGCTGCAACCTCGTCTGCCAAACTTTTACCATCCTTCTTCTACAACACGAAAGTGAATTGTTGGATTATTCTAGTTTTTGGTTTTTTGTTATATGCCAATACGCTTACTCATAAATACACTCAGGACGATGCCATTGTTATTTATGACAATATGTACACGACTCAAGGCATTGCGGGTATTCCGGGCCTATTGAAGTACGATACCTTCAAAGGTTTTTTTAAAGTAGAAGGAAAAGATAAGTTGGTGTCGGGAGGTCGTTATCGTCCCTTTACGCCTTTGATGTTTGCGGTAGAATGGCAGATTTTCAAAAGACCGGATAAAGATGATAATGGAAATATTAAAAAAGACGCGGAGGGGAATACGCTTTATCAGGCTTATTTTATTGGCCACTTGATTAATAGTTTGCTCTATGGACTGACGGGGATCGTGTTGTACTTATTATTGTTACAAATATTAGTAATGCGTTTCGGAAAGGACTTTGCATGTTTCGTTGCTTTGCTCACGACGCTTGTATTTATAGCACATCCCATTCACACGGAAGCGGTTGCTAATATCAAAGGACGTGATGAAGTTATGACTTTGCTGGCTAGCTTGGCCGCATTGTATTATTCCTGGCGAGCCTACAAAGAAGAGAATATTATTTTCAATATTATTGCCGCCGTACTTTTCTTTATTGCATTATTGTCTAAAGAAAACGCAATTACTTTCCTGGCTGTGGTGCCATTGACTTTTTACTTTTTCAGTAAAATTAATTTCGGGAATATTGCAAAACATACGGCTCCCTTGCTTGTGGCGGCCCTGGCCTTCTTGGCCATTCGATTCAGTATACTGGGTACTCCTATGGGCCCATTGAGTATGGAATTGATGAACAACCCTTATCTCAAAATTGAAGGAAATCAGTGGGTTCACTTTTCGATAGGAGAAAAGATGGCGACGATTATGTACACCTTGGGCTACTATGTAAAACTATTACTGGTGCCTCATCCCTTGACCCATGATTATTATCCGCGCCATATTGATATTATGAGCTTTGGCGATTGGCAAGTTTTGCTAAGTCTTGCCTTTTATGGTGTGTTAGGCTTTTTGGCCGTTCGAGGCTTAGCGAAAAAAGACCTGATCAGTTATGGAATTTTATTTTTCCTTTTGACTACCTCTATTATTTCTAACATTGTATTTCCGGTGGGAACCAATATGTCGGAGCGTTTCATGTTTATGCCTTCGGTAGGATTTTGTCTGGTGCTGGCGGTATTGGCTTGGCGATGGGCAGCGCAAAAAGAAAGATTGGGCAACTTGCAAATGGTAATGGGCGTAGCGGGTATTTTTATAGTATTGCTTAGCGCAAAAACGGTGATGAGGAATACGGTTTGGAAAGATAATTACACCCTCTTCACCACGGATATAAAAACATCTCAAAATAGTGTAAAGTTACTAAATGCGGTGGGAGCGGAAACTAGTATTAAAGCTGCAAAAAAATCGAATGAAGCTGTTCGAAATAAAGAGCTTCAGCAGTCGCTTGTTTATTTGGAAAGAGCAATAGCGCTTCATCCTACTTATAAAAATGCCTTTCTACAATTGGGTAATGTAAACAACTACTTAAAAGATTATGACAAATCGATTCAATATTATCAGAAGGTACTTCAGTTGGATCAAAACGACCAAAACGGCTTCAATAATTTAGGTATCACTTATCGCGAAGCTGGGAAGTTTTACGGCGAAAAAGGTAACATGCAAAAAGCCATGACTTATCTGAAGAAAGCACAAGAGATGCGACCTGATGATTATGAAGTCCTCCGATTATTAGGTGTCGCCAACGGAGTGTCGGGCAATCATACCAAAGCAATTGAGTTTTTTACGAAAGCTACTCAGGCACAACCTAACAATGCAGATGCATTTTGGAATTTGGGGAACGCTTGGTATTATGCTAAGGATGAAGCAAAGGCAAATCAATACAGACAAAAGGCACTGGAGATGGATCCGGAAGTTGGAAAAAGAGGAGGGCAATGATAGAGGATATTATATATAAGACAAAAGAATCAGTATCAGTGAGTATGAGACCAGCAAGAATAATAGGGAAGTATACAGGGGCAGAAAAGGGACCACTGGTAATCGTCATTGGAGGAATGCACGGGAATGAACCGGCAGGCCCAAATGCTTTGCAACAGATGTTTGATATGTTGGCTGTAGAGCCGGACAACAATCCGGACTTTCGATTCAAGGGTTGCTTGTTGGGTATACGTGGGAATACCAGAGCGATGGGTGAAAATTTACGATTTATTGATCGTGACCTTAACCGGATTTGGACAAAGGAGCATGTTGAAAAAATGAAAGCAACTCCTATCTGTGAACTAAAAAATGAAGACCTGGAGCTTCGGGAAATGATAGACCTGATAGAATCCGAAATCGCTAGTTATCAACCCGGTGAAATCATATTGTTAGATCTTCATACCACTACTGCCCATGGCGGTATTTTTTCTATCCCTTCGGATACCAACACAAGCTTAGATGTAGCCATAGAATTACACGCTCCCGTAATTGTTGGCTTGCTAAAAGGAATTGAAGGAACTTTGTTACATTATTTTTGTACAGAAAATATTGGCGTGAAAACTTGCTCGATGGCTTTTGAATCCGGACAGCACCAGGAAGAACTTTCTGTCAACCGAGCCATTGCAGCTGTTACCAATTGTTTGCGTACAGTCGGTTGTGTCCAAGGCGAACATGTGGAAAATCGGCATGATGAATTGCTGATTGCTTATTCTAAAAAATTACCAAAGGTAGCAGAGTTAATTTCGGTTCATCAAATTAAAAGGGGCGATGAATTTCAGATGGTACCTGGTTATATCAATTTTCAAAAAGTAAAAAAAGGAGAATGTTTGGCAACCGATCGGTACGGAGATATCCTTGCCAATGAGGAGGCGCTGATCTTGATGCCGCTATATCAACCGCAGGGGGGTGATGGTTTCTTTTTGATCCGAGAGGTGAAGAGTGATTCTTATTAAGCTGCGGTGTAGAACGTAACCTTTTGTTACTTTGACTGTTGTTTAAAAATCTACCTCTTTTATATAGGAAAATAAACCGTAGTATTACACTAAAAATAATTTCCCGATTTCTTTGGTGGAAACGATTATATAAACCACTCTCCCTGCGGTCGTTTTGATTTACATAATCGTTTCCAAATCGGGATTTAATTTTTCGTTGTCACTTAGATAATTTCTAACAAAATAAATACAAATGTTTAAAAAGACCCTAAAATGGCTGGCCATCATCGTCGGCGTACTTATCATCGGAATCGTCATTGCGGGACTAATGATGAATGAATCCAAACCTACAGGAACTACCGGTCCGCAAGCCGACGCCTTAGCTAATAAAATGCTTATCGCAATTAATAAACCAGCCTGGGATAGTACGAAGTATGTCAACTGGACCTTTAAAGGAATGCATACCTTTCTCTGGGATAAAGAGCGTCATTTCGTTCGGGTTCGCTGGGGCGCAAACGAAGTCTTGCTACATACCAAATCCGTTACCGGAAAGGCCTATGTCAATGGTACGGAAGTAACTGGTGAAGATGCAAACAAACTTGTACAGGATGCCTGGAGTTACTTCTGCAACGATTCTTTCTGGCTCAACGCACCAGCTAAAGCTTTTGATCCGGGAACCAGTAGAGGTATTGTTAAAAATAAAGATGGTAGCGAAGATTTGATGGTCTCCTATGAATCTGGCGGCGTAACGCCTGGGGACAGTTACCTTTGGATATTAGACGATTCAGGATTGCCAACGGCTTATAAAATGTGGGTAGATATTATTCCAATCGGTGGCTTCGGCGCGACTTGGGAGAAATGGGAAAACCTACCAACCGGCGCCAAAATTTCTACTTTCCACAAGCTGACAGGATTGAGTTTAGATATTTCAGATTTGAAAGCAGGAATGAATGCAACGGCAGTAGGAGAGGATGGAGATCCGTTTGAATCATTGGTAAAGTAATCGCGTTTTATTCCTCACGCAGAGCGGGCAAAGGAACACTGTTTTTATAGTATCTCGCTCTGTGGCCTCTGTGCTCTCTGTGTGATTATCCCGCATTAGTTACGCCAAGGTTCTTTTCCTCGATCGTATTTTTAAATCACACAGAGGCCACAGAGAGCACAGAGCTAACGCGTGTTTTGTAGTGCCTCGCTCTGCGGCCTCTGCGCTCTCTGCGTGATTAATCCCCGCGTTAGGTCACAACAAAAGAACCTCTCGTGCCTAGTCAATCGTAAACATCAAATCCCCCTCTTCAGAAAATTTCTTATTAAAGCGATAACCATTCACCTCCAAAGCTTCCAGCCCTTTGACCGTTTTGATTTTGTTTTTCACAATCAAATGCGCCATCCTCCCTCTCGCCTTTTTTGCACTGAATGAAATGACCTTGTAAGTCCCGTTTCTATTTTCCTTAAAATGAATGTTGACAATTTTACCCGCTACCTTATCTTTCTTGACAGAATGGAAATATTCCTTAGAAGCCAAGTTTAAAACAACCTTACTTTTACTCTCCGCCAAGTCATCGTTTATTCGATCAGTGATTTGATCTCCCCAAAATTCATAGAGGTTTTTGTTTTTCCCCACCTTCAACTTTGTACCCATTTCCAAACGATAAGCCTGCATCAAATCCAAAGGACGCAGGATACCATAGAGGCCGGACAAAATACGAACATGCTTTTGTGCGAAATTCATTTCGGTTTTATTGAAAGCACTGGCTTCCAGCCCCGTGTACACATCACCATTAAAAGTATGAACGGCCGGTTTTGCATTCTCAGCCGTGAAGGGTATACTGAAGCTTTTATATCTGGCTACGTTTAGCTCCGCAATTTTATCGCTGATACTCATCAGCTTTTTTAGCCCAATGGCAGAGGTCTTTTTCAGTTTGTCTACTAGCACAGCAGATTGTTCGAGTCCTCTGGGCATGCTGGTGTTCTTTATTTCAATAGGTTCCAGGTTTAAGCTTTTTGCTGGAGAGAGAAGTATGATCATTTTTCTTTGTTTTTTTAGTCTTAGAACAAGAAGGAAAGCCTTCTGTTCATTCGCCTGCAAAAATAAGTATTCTGCTCCATTTATAGCGCCTCGAAGCAGACATCTTTTTTGTCATTTTGTTGCTCAGGATCGATTAAAGAGAAGCATCCAAATGTTATAAGTTATTCTGTTATTGATCCTAAGTCCCTAATCTAAAAAACATATCTTTGCGACCAAACTAAAGTGCTTATCTAAGATGCTCAAAATGACCAAGGCTGACAAGCGATCTTCTTATTTCCTAAGCATAGGAATACTCTTGTTGGCTTTTTATGCTTTTTCTTTTCTCGTTCCTGTGCTCTTTCTGTGGTGTGGGCAGGCGATCAATGAAACTTGCTTTGTTGTTTCTATCCTGCTGACGATAGGAAGCTCCTTTTTTATTGTCAAAGCATTTCAAAAGCCAAAGCCATTACTGTTGTTAGGACTTAACTTAGTGCTTGCCTTTATTATCACGATCTCCGCCCTTATTGCACTCCGGTTTCTGGATACGACCTACGATGGACAAACCTACCATCTGGAAGCCATTATGAATTTGGTAAATGGTTGGAATCCAATTCATCCGGAAAGCTCTCTCGTTGATACCTCATTGTGGACTTCTATTCACTATCCCAAAGCCTCCTGGTATGCGGCAAGTAACATGATTGTATACTTTAATTCTATTGAAATAGGAAAAACGTATAACCTGCTTTTACTGTTTTCTTCTTTTTTTATTTCACTAGCAACATTAAAAGAAGTATTTAATTTTAAATATCCCTTAGCGACCTTTTTGGCGGTTTTGATTTCTTTAAATCCTATTTCGGGAAATCAGTTTTTGAGCTTTTATCTGGATGGGCAAATTGCAAGTTTAATTATTATTTTATTCGGCTTTTTTTTATTATTCCTTAAAAGCTATCCAAAAAATATTTTACTGGCCAGTATGTCTCTGGTTTTTATTTCCTTAATTAATTTGAAATTTCCGTCTTTGGTTTTTGCAGTTATTTTTTGTGCTGGGTTTGTATTATTTTATTTATGGAAAAATGATTTTAAAAATATAATAAAATTACCATTGCTTTTTGGGATTGTATTTTTAATAGGTAGTTTTTTTATTGGTTATAGCCCTTATTTTGTTAATACCTTTGAGTATGCCCATCCTTTTTATCCATTAAATGAAGTGCATTTATTAGAAGGTGGAAATCAGGCAGATAATTTTAATGGC
>JBLHRR010000162.1:0-12364 GCA_047626155.1 Saprospiraceae bacterium
TTTAGCAGATGGCAGATGGCTTCCCTATAACGTGCAATAGTGGGAAGCCACCTGCTAGCTGCCAATAGCTAACTGCCATATATTAGATACACCTTTCTTAACTATCAGAAAAAAATAAAATGTCCATTCAACAATTAGCTACTATCATAGATCAAGCTGCTCATCAAGCGAAAGCCATTCCACAACTAAGTCTCCAACAAAGCTTTTCCGAAACGGAGGCCTATGCCATTCAGGCGGCTTCCTTGCAACATCGTTATGAACGAGGAGAAAAACTCATTGGTTTAAAAATGGGTTTCACCAGTAAAGCGAAGATGGAACAAATGGGTGTGCATGACATGATCTGGGGACGTTTGACCGATGCGATGTATTTTGAAAACGGAAGTCACTTTTCTAAAAATAAGATGATCCATCCACGAGCGGAACCTGAAATTTGCTTTCGAGTGAAGAAGGCCATCAATAGAGAATTGTCTATGGAAGAAGCGATTGATTATGTGGATGGCATCGCAGCTGCTATTGAAATTATCGATTCAAGATATGAGAATTTTAAGTTTTCCTTGGAAGATGTCATTGCCGATAATTGCTCTTCTACTGGCCTCATCATTGGAGACTGGAAAGAGCCATCCGCCAATTTGAACGATCTTAGTATCAGTCTTAGCATTGATGGAAAGCCAGTTCATGAAGGTTCTTCGAATGCCATTTTGGGAAACCCTTGGGAGGCATTTGTTGCAGCGACCAGGTTGGCCGCAAAATATGAACAAGAGATTCCTGCGGGCTTTTACATTATGGCTGGAGCAGCGACTCCTGCTGTGTATTTAGAGGAAGGTCAATCTGTTTTGGTGGAGGTGGAAGGTTTTGAGGATGTTGGTATTTCTGTTTTATAGGAAACGCTGATTAATGTTTTTTACCGCAACAGCGCAAAGAGCGCTACGAAAGCGCAACGTTTTCTTAGGGAAATTCCAAAACAATACGCCACCATGCAAATTCTAATACTGGAAGACGAGCTACCCGCTTACCACAAACTTTTGGGTTTTGTTCAGTCGGAAATCCAGGATTCCAACGTGCATTGGGCTAGGTCGGTAGAAGAAGCAAAACTATTGTTAGCATCTGGCAAAAGTCCTGACTTGATATTTTCTGATATTGAATTATTGGATGGTGTTTCCTTTGAAGTCTTCGAAGAGGTGAAAGTCAACTGCCCTATTATTTTCTGTACGGGCTTTGATCAATATGTCTTGAAAGCTTTTCAAACCAATGGCATTGCTTACCTACTTAAGCCCTATACTTTAGCTCATTTTCAAGAAGCTTACACAAAATACAAAACGCTTTTTGTAAAAGAAGATGCGAGTAACAGTATCGATCAGAAGGTAATCAAAGAGCTGAAAGCCATTCTCCACTCAGACAAAAAAGCTTACAAACAACGCTTCACTTTCAAAAAGAAAGATGGAATTAAGATTATAGATACCAAGGATATTGCTTCCTTTGAGGCCAACGGAGATTTTGCCATGGCCATAGATGAGAAAGGACATCGCTATTCCATAAACTTCACAATGTCTGACCTAGAAACAAAGGTTGACCCCGGTTTATTCTTCAGAATAAACCGGGGTCAAATGATTAACATTAATTTTATAGATAAAATTGAAAGCCATTTCAAAAACCGTCTGTCCGTGCAGATGACTTATGGAGGAGAAGCCCTGATTAGCAGTGGAGGAAAGACGCCTGATTTTAGAAAATGGCTGGACGGTTGATCAAGCTAAGTACATCCTAAAGTATTACTTTATTTTTGATCCTTAGAAGTAACCGGAAGTTCTTCCTGTTCTGTATTTCGTACTAAAGACTTTTCATTAGAAACCGTAAAATCTTCTGGTACAAGAATACGAACTTTGATAAACTCATAACACTCCCCATCTTTTGTTTTCAAAGATCTTCGAACTTTATATTTTGACACCATTGCGAAAGAGGTTTCATTAGTTAAATTCCCCTCAATTTCGTATCGTCCCTCTTTTACATAGTGGCGAAGAATACTAGGTTTGGCATCATAAATCTGAATGTGGGTCTCCGTTAAGATGGTATTACCCGCCCATTTTTCGATTTCATATTCGCCGTAAAGATCCAGAGAAATGGAATTGACCTCTTCAATCTCGAAAGATTGGTGAAGAATTTTTTGAAGCTGTGCATTTGCGTTAAGCGCAAAAAACAGAAAGGACATTAGCAGGGGAATCAACTTTTTCATAGGTGTAAATTTTGTTCATGTTTTGTTTCCGACTATATAATAGAATCCCAAAATATGAATGATGAATCAAACAAAACTTAGTTTCTATTTTATTTAGTCGATTGTCGACATCCCGTTATGAGCCGAAGTAAATAACAACTCATATGAGATACCTGCAAGATAAAGCAAATTGCTCAATATAAAAAGAGGTAACATATAGAAATATGCTACCTCTTTTACGGTAATTATGCTGTGTATATTATAAAGAAGACGAATTTTCTTCAATGATTTCAAGCGTTGTAGACGAAATGTCGGATAATTGGACAGAAACGCTTTCTGGAGCATAAATGGTGTAGCTAAGGTGCTCCTTCAATAGTTGACCTCTCAACTTCACCTCCTTTTCCAGTGACGGAGCATTAATGACAAAACCATTTTCTCCTTCAGTGGAATTCAGGTTATATCGTCCAGCAACGATTAGAGATTTCAAAATAGCATCTGAAACATTCTCCACCTTGATGCTAATCTGAACACGAACCAAGTCATTGTTCCAATGCTGAACATCCACATCACCTTCTAAGTCCAGTACCAAAGAGGTATTCCCTTTAAGGTTAAAAGATTTGACGAGGGTGCGCTCAACCGATTGAGCAAAAACGGTAAGGCACATGGCCAAACACAAAAACAAACTGATTGGAGCTTTTAAATCTTTCATAATAACACAGTTTTAGTTAAACGTTCCATTCTTGAATGCTGTAAACGCTTTTGATTGTTAGTAATTTAGAGGTTTTATATCGCAAATACAATATTTTGCATTATTTTATTTTACATCAAGTACTGTTTTCCTAATTTTAACTAGCCTACGCAGTAATTCTTCCAAATTATGTAAGGCGAGCATGTTTGCGCCATCTGATTTAGCAAGAGCTGGATTTGGATGTGTTTCGATAAACAAGCCATCTACTCCTACTGCAATTCCTGCTTTAGCTATTGTAGCAATCATTTGTGGTTGTCCTCCCGTTACGCCACTGCTTTGATTTGGACGCTGTAAGGAGTGTGTACAATCTAGAATCACATCAGCACCAAAGGATTGCATCACTGGAATACCTCGGAAGTCTACGACTAAGTCCTGATAGCCAAAAGTAGTTCCACGTTCAGTTAATAAAACGTTTGAGTTACCAGACTCTACGACCTTAGTATAGGCATGCTGCATAGCTTCTGCGTTCAGAAACTGCCCTTTTTTAACATTGATCACTTTACCTGTCTTCGCCGCTGCTTGTAAGAGGCTCGTTTGTCGACATAAAAAAGCTGGGATTTGCAGAATGTCTACATATTCCGCCGCCATTGCCGCTTCTTCATCGCTGTGAATATCTGTAGTCACTGGAATATCGAAACGCTCTCCTACTGCCTTCAAAATTTTCAACGCTTTTTCATCTCCAATCCCTGTAAAAGAATCCAATCGTGTTCGATTAGCCTTTTTATAGGAGCCCTTAAAAACAAAAGGAATCTCTAGCCGCTGACATATGTCCTGAATTTTTTCTGCGATCTCAAAAGCCATTTCTTCTCCCTCAATGGCGCAAGGCCCAGCGATGAGTAGAAAGTTGTTACTTTCTAGGTTTTTAAGCTTTGGAATTGATGCAAGCATAGGTTTTATTTATTCCGTGTATATCTTGTTGAGTAATGCTATTTTGTACTTACTATTGGGTTATCAGAAGTTGTTATCATTGTAACGCAAATGTATGCCATATGGTTGGCTCTACATAGACCTTTTTCAAAATTTTATTTTAAATTAACATTAGATTTAGATTTGTTTCCATTTTTTATTTTGTCAATTTAACTTTAACGATATTATATGACAGGAAAATGATTTTTCCGGTATTTCTACATGCCTTGTGTTTTCAGGGCAGAATAAGGTTTGTTTTTTCGCTTTTTGGTTTTTTTTTGTTAACTAAGTGTTCTATATATAGTACCCTTTTAGTTGGGGTTTCGTCCCGTGGGTGGTCTGTTTTTTTTCTTCTGCTCTTCTCTCTGCGCTTTGCGCAGCTCGGCTCCCTCTCTCCGGGCTGCGGCCCGGGGTCGCCGAAGGCAAATGAGGATGTTTTCCTTCAGTCAAGGTATTCTTCTTTGAAGGGGATGTTATGTTCTTTCAATAATCGGATCAGCTCCTCTCTGTAAGTTTCTCTTTTCTCATAAGATGCGCTGTGGTGCTTCTCTTGGCGTTTGACGTAGTTGACCAGATTCATCTTTGCATCTTGGGAATAGGTGAAAGCTGCATAGCCATTCTGCCAGCCTTTCCAGCCTTTGAAGAGGTTTTCTTTTTTGATAAATTGGCTTGCGGAGAGCTTGATGTCTTTCACCAGACTGGCCAAGGAGACAGAGGGATGAAGATAGACCACTATGTGGATGTGGTCTTCTACTCCGTTTATCTGATAAACATGACAACGTTTATTTTCCAGAATTTTAGCGAGGTAGGCAAATAGTCTTCCTCGGGTCTCTTTGTCCATTGTATATTGGCGGAGATAGGTGGCGAATACAATTTGGTAAAGGATTTGGCTATAGGTACTTGGCATTTCGAATTGTTTTTATGTTTAGAGCATGTTTTGGGTTTGCCGTTTTTTGTGGCGTTCTTTCACTAATAGGTTGCAGAAAGGGGATGAATTCCATAAAAATTTTGACTTATTTTTTATATTTTTATTTGCATTACTTATAATCAACTGTATATCAATTATTTGCATTGGTTGTTTTTACGCCTTTTTTTTTGAAAAAAATATTTTTTTTCTTCTACGGGCAGCGGCCCTGGGCAAATATAGGGTTGACTCCTCCAGAGTCCTACGATAGGTACGAAGACTCTGAGGAGTCTAACCCCTATTTGCCCGGGGTTGCAACCCCGGGCAAATAGGGGACATTTCTTCTTTTGAAAATAATTACCTTTGCCATCGTTTTTGAAAACATCATACCTATATCAATCATCATATGAAATATCTATTTTCTTTATCTCTTTTATTGACGCTTTTTTGTGCTTGTAAATCAACCAATAACAGCAATCAATCGACGCCTGCTCATAAGGGCAATCATCTTGTTGGGCAAAGCAGCCCATACCTTTTGCAGCATGCCCAGAATCCGGTGGATTGGTATCCTTGGGGAGAGGAGGCTTTGGCGAAAGCGAAAAAAGAAGATAAAATGATCCTTGTCTCTGTCGGTTATGCGGCCTGTCATTGGTGTCATGTGATGGAGCATGAGTCTTTTGAGGATAGCTTGGTGGCAAAGGTTATGAATGACAACTTTGTTTGTATTAAAGTGGATCGGGAAGAGCGGCCGGATGTGGATGATGTGTATATGACTGCTTGCCACATGGCTACGGGCAAAAGTTGTGGTTGGCCTTTGAATGCCTTTGCATTGCCGGACGGGAGACCTGTTTGGGCTGGGACCTACTTCCCCAAAAAAGAATGGCTGAAGGTGATGGACTATTTTGTAAAACTGAGAGTGGATGAGCCACAGAAATTAGAACAGTTTGCTCAGGACTTAACTTCAGGTATTCAGGGGGCTGAGAAAATTGAGATCAACACTGGAAAGCCCACTTTCACCGAATCGACACTTGATGGGATTGCGACTAAGTTTTTAAATAACATTGACTTTGCAAAAGGTGGTCGTAAAGGGGCGCCAAAATTTCCAATGCCTAATAACTATGAATTCCTTCTGGCCTACCATCATATGTCTGGTGAAAGTCGTGCCTTGAATGCGGTAACCAAAACATTGGACGAAATGGCTTTCGGCGGTATTTACGACCAACTCGGGGGCGGTTTTGCCCGCTACTCTACCGATGCGGATTGGAAGGTTCCTCACTTCGAAAAGATGTTGTATGATAATGGACAGCTCGTTTCTTTATACGCGGAGGCCTATCAGTTGACAAAAGATCCTCTTTACAAAACTATTGTTACAGAAACCTTGGCATTCATCAAGCGGGAACTGACTGGTGCTAACGGAGGCTTTTACTCTTCTTTGGATGCAGATAGTGAAGGCGAGGAAGGAAAGTTTTATGTTTGGAAAAAGGAAGAGATTGATGCGGTGATTACGGATTCAAATATGAACGAACTTTTTTGTGATTATTACGAAATAAAGAAGAAAGGGAATTGGGAACATGGCAATAATATTCTAATTAGAAAGCAAACGGATGCCGCTTTCGCTAAAAAGCATAAAATATCTGAAGAAGAAGCCGCAAGCACTTTAGCAAAAGCAGAAGCCTTGTTGTTCGCTGCTCGGGCAAAAAGAGTTCGTCCTGGATTGGATGATAAGATTCTGACTTCCTGGAACGCTCTGATGCTTTCTGGCTACGTAGATGCTTATCGTGCTTTTGGTGAACAATCTTATTTAGATGCTGCTTTGCAAAATGCCAACTTCCTAAAATCTAACATGATGCAGCCGGATGGGCGTTTGAATAGAAATTACAAGGATGGAAAATCTGTCATCAATGCTTTCTTGGATGATTATGCTTTGACCATTCAAGCTTTTACCGCTTTGTATCAAGTTACTTTTGATGAGAACTGGTTATTCGAAGCGGATAAATTAGCTCAGTATGCCTTGACTCATTTCCCTAACGAAGAAAACAGTATGTTCAATTATACCTCCGACTTAGACCCACCACTAATCGCTCGAAAGATGGAGGTTGCTGACAATGTAATCCCTGGATCCAATTCTGCTATCGCTCGCGCACTTCACGAGCTGGGTACCTTTTTATATAAGCCTCTTTACATCGAGCGTGCTTCGCAAATGATGAATAATTTGGCCCAGACCGTTAGTACTTCCAACTCTCCAAACTTCTACTCTAACTGGTGTAGCCTTTATCGTACTTTAATTGAGCCTCCTTATGAAGTGGCTGTTATTGGAGATAACTACGCAGCGCTCCAGAGGGAGATGATGCAAAATTATATGCCGAACGTATTGTTGTTGGGAGGGAAGACGGAAGGTAATTTAGAGTTGCTGAAAGATAAGCTTTTTGAAGGGGAGACTATGATTTTTGTTTGCCAGAATAGGGTTTGTAAGTTTCCTGTTAAGGAAGTGGATAAGGCTTTGAAGCTGATAGAGTAATTGGTTTTTTAAACTTCAAAAACGACCTCAACCTCAATTCCCGTAACATACGGACTAAGTGAATTGAGGTTGAGATTGGGATTGAAAAAGGCCGGTATCTAAACTTCTTAATTAGTTTATATCAATTCCTTATCACTCCTCTACTCGCAAGGCCAACAAACCCAGTACCGGCCCTATCCCTAACAATATAAACACATATTGAAAGCTTAACACTTCTCCAAGCGCTACCATCATTTGAATACTCACAATTGTTATAGCAAATCCAACACAATTTACAATGGTCAAGGCGGTTCCTTTATTTTCTGCTGGTGCATTTTGAGCAACCAAGGTGGAGAACATCGGAGAATCCGCAACAACCATTAGCCCCCAGAATATCAAGAAGGACAATAGCAAGACCTTTGAGGAAAGTGCAAAAACAAAGGGCGATAAAAAACAACAAAGACCGGACAATAATAAGGCGTTTTTAGCAACCCATTTAGGGCCTGTCTTCTCAGAGAGATAACCACCAACCGCACAGGCTATTCCGCCGAAGCCTATAATAACAAAAGACCAAAGAGAGACATTAATCTGCTGATCGGGATGGTTTTCTAAATGGTTCATTAAAATCATTGGTACGAAAACCCAGAAGGCATATAGCTCCCACATATGTCCGAAATATCCAAAGGCGGCAGCTCTGAATTCCTTGTTTCTAAACACATCAAAACAAGCACTTAACTTTATACCTGGGCTGGTTTTCCGAAAGGGACCATTTGGAACCAACAGACTTAACAATAGTCCTCCGGAAACCGCCAACCCAGAGGTAATCATGATCACCTGACGCCAGGGCAAGCCAATTTCCAAACCTTTCAGTAAATGTGGAAATGCTGTTCCTAAAACCAAAGCTCCAACCAAATAACCCAATGATTTCCCAAGTCCTTTCTCGAAGTAATCTGCTGCGATTTTCATTCCGACTGGATAAATACCTGCAAGGCAAAAACCAGTCATAAAACGAAGACTAAGTAATGTCCACAGGGTATTTCCATCATGGATAGCTCCTAGATTAAACAATGCTCCTACGAAAGCACAAAGTCCAAAAACCTTAGATGGAGAGAAGCGATCTGCTATTGCTAACAAAGCAAAAACGAGGGTTCCTGAGATGAAACCAAATTGAACGGCGGAGGTCAGATGCCCCAAGGCAGAGCTGGGTAAGTTGAAATTAATGGCGAGGTCACCCATGACTGCATTACCAGCAAACCATAGAGCGGTACAACAAAATTGAGCGATTACGATTATAGGTAGGATGTATTTGCTCATTGCTATCTTGAAATAGAAATTCGCTCCGTCTCCGTTCCTTTTTCCGTTTCAACGCTTAGTAAAAACACACCTTGAGGTAAATCTGAAACGGCAATCGTTCGAGTATTTATGCCTACCTCTTTCAACAACTTCCCATTCATATCTGAGATGAAAATCCTTTTTGGTAACCTATTGTTTACAAAAGTAATTGTTATCGTTTCATTAGCAGGATTTGGAAAGACCGTTATTCCGTTCTCTTGTTCTGTTTCCACAATAGCAGAGGTTCCATATTGACTTTCTATGAAAGCAAAACATTCCATCATTTCTTCTGGGTAAGTCGAAAAGGCAACGGTATGTCCAACATTTGGAACTTCGTTTAACAATGCATTCCCGCCATTTGAGTTAATGTCCTCTTCCAAATTATTGGAAACATTAATAAAATTCTGAGAATCATCCAAGCCAATGCAAATGCATGCTGGAGCGAAATCATCGATGCTATCATAATTGGGTTGTAAATCTGCTTCAGAGCCAGCAGCAAAAGGGATCACTCCACGAATATTCGGAATCGCTCCATCATCCGTATCCATTGACACGATCACGACGTGACGTCCACCATAAGACAATCCAGTGAGGTAAATATATTCTGGATCAATATTGTACATTGCCATAGTCGTGTCTACAGAGTATTGAAACAGTTGTTTGGTCAGCCCTTCATTATTCCAAAAGTGGTCTTCGTTTTCAGGACACATAATAATGGCCCCGATGCTATCGGCTAAAAATGTCAGCTGATCACGAAATTGTCCAGCATTGCTATGTGGTCCTCCTCGAAAACCTACCACCAGTTTATAAGATTGAGAATCATCATAATCGCTTGGCACGAAATAGTACAAATTTCTAGTGAAATCGTAATCGGATTCATCGAAATTGACATTGAGGTTGAAACTCCCGGTTTGTTGTGCATTCAAAAATGAACAACAGAGAAAACTAAGAAGGAATAAGTATTTGATTTTCATGTTTGCAATTTAGAGGGCATTTAATGAATTAAACACGAAACAACGAATAGCGATTGAAAACGACAAATTAACCGAGAGAATATGATAACTATTGTTGCTGAATTGACATTTAATGCTACACAAAAATAAACACTGATATTTGACGTGTAGAATAATTACAAAACTTTACTACCTTTGTTCCAGCTTTGGTGATTTACCTCTAAGTTATTACAACTAAAAAGGAAAATCTTAAAAGGGAATCCGGTGCAATTCCGGAGCAGTCCCCGCTGCTGTAAGTTCTATATACAGCTTTTAGCAATCTCGCCACTTTCGTAAAAACGATGGGAAGGCGCTAAAAGTAGAACGAGCCAGAAGACCTGCCTTAGCAATTGTTTCATTATCTTTCGGAGGAAAAGTAACGGACAGAAGTCATATCAGTAAGAGCCATTCTTGTAATCAAGACTTGGTATTTTCGTGAATTTTCTGAGACAATCAGGATCCTCATCTCTTCCTAACATGCATCTGCCCACGCCCTCCGGCTAAAGAATACAGATGCTCAGCAATCGAAATATATTTTCTGTAACAATCCTTTTACTTATAGCCTCTTTTGAGCTATTGGGTCAAATCCCGGACACCATTGTGATCCCTGAGGTGAAGGTCATTGGCACAAGCATTCGAGAACAAAGCATCGGTACTCCGAGTCAAAATTGGGACGTAGATAAGGAAAACAGCTCCGTAACAGACCTTGCCAGTTTACTCAATCAAAATGGTATTTTCATAAAAAGCTATGGCGCGAATAGTCTGGCTACTTCTTCTATTCGTGGTGGATCTGCAGGACATAGTTTGGTCCTATGGAACGGCTTGCCCATTCAGAGTCCGATGTTGGGGCAACTGGATTTGTCGCTACTTCCGATAAATAGTGTAGAAAAAGTGAGTCTGCAAAAAGGAGGTAGTTCCGCTTTATGGGGCAGCGGTGCTATTGGAGGCATAGTTAGCTTGGATCATAAAGCAAATTTCAACAATTCTTTTTCATTCTCTTCCAATACTTCCATTGGTTCCTTTGGTCAATTCGACGAGCAAGTCAAAGTTTCTTTTGGGAATAAGCGATTTCAGTTTGTAACAAAAATATTACACCGACAGGCGGACAATGACTTTTCCTACCCTATTGCACCCAACTTCCCCCAACGAAAACAAGAAAATGCGGCTTTCCTTCAGCAAAGTGTACTTCATGATTTTTATGTAAATGGCAACAATGGTCACCGTTTTTCTGCGCACTTCTGGAGACAGGAATCAGATAAAGAAATCCCTCCTACAAACGTGCAACTACGATCTGGAGCACATCAAGACGATAAGGCAACTCGCTTGATTTTAAACTGGCAGCAAGCTCGAAAACATATTGTTATGAAAGCAAAAGCTGCTTGGTTCAAAGAAGAACTGAACTTCTTTGATGACATTACCTTTCTTGAATCACTTAGTGAATTCAATACTTTCTTTGGAGAAATAAGTGGACAGTATTCGTGGAGTACTTCCCACACTTTATTACTAGGAAATACCATTTCTCAGACAAAGGTCAATGCAGATGGCTATACAAACACCCCAAATGAAACTAGGGCCGCTTTGTTTGCCTCCTATCAATTTCGTAAAGAGAAAATACAAATCCAAGCAAGTCTTCGACAAGAGTTAGTCGATCAACAATGGATTCCTTTAACGCCGGTTTTAGGCATTGATTTTCAGCCTTACTCTTTTCTTTCTTTACAAGGACAGCTCAGTAAAAACTATAGACTCCCCACTTTCAATGATCGCTTCTGGGCTCCCGGTGGCAATCTGGATTTGCTCCCTGAAAGTGGCTGGAGCGAGGAAGTAACAGTAAATCTACACCACCAAAAAGGTCCTTTTCAAATGGAATTGATCAATACGGCTTTCAATAGAAAAATTGATAATTGGATTATGTGGGCTCGCTTGAGCGGACAGAGTTTCTGGTCAGCAAACAACCTCACAAAAGTATGGAGTCGTGGGCTTGAAGAACGTTTAAATTTAGCATATACCAAAGGAAATATAACAACAAAAATACAAGTCGGATATGATTACATTCTTTCCACCAACGAAATAGCCGTTGAAATACCTGAGATGGCAAAAGGAGTACAACTTTGGTATACGCCAAAGCACCAAACTTCTGTAAAACTAAGCTTTCTTTGGAAGCAGATAGAATGGAGTTATCGACATATGTTCCGATCTTCCTCTACTGGTTTCAATGGAGACATGGCTGCTTACGATGTCGGAAATTTCCATGCACAATATAGCTTTATAAAAAACAATTGGGCAGCTACCATTTATGGAGCCATCGCCAATAGTTGGGATGCTGATTACTTTGTAGTAGAACAACGGCCAATACCCGGACGAAATTTTCAATTAGGAATAAAACTCAATATAATTAAATAACACTAAAATTACAATCCATTATCATGAAACAATTTATTACTTTTCTTTTCTTATTCAGCATTACTTTTCTTTCTGCTCAAATGGTAGATTTTGAGGAATTCATCCTTGATCCAGAAACGGCATTAGATGGCAGTGACGGTAGCGGAGGCTTTACCAGCGGAGAGATATTCCTTCCAAATTTTTACGTCAATGAATATGGTGGTTACTGGGCAAGCGGCTGGGCTATTTCTAATGCCACAAACGTTACCTCCGCAAATCAGGATACGGCATCAGTAAGCGCAATTGCAGGAGGCGGAGATACTTCCTCAAACTATGCCGTTGCTACTGCAGGTTTCGGTGCTCCCATTATGAACTTTACCGATCCAGGATTTGAAAATAC
>JBLHRR010000163.1:0-12271 GCA_047626155.1 Saprospiraceae bacterium
GACCCCGCAGGAATAATGCCCATGACTTTGTCCGTGTGGATCAATCCAGCTGCGACTTCGTTCACAGTTCCATCACCACCAACGGCAACAATGATATCATAATCCTTTTGAACAGCAGCTTTGGCTAACACCGTTGCATGACTTTTATGTTCGGTAAATACATGATCCCATTCGTAGATCGAGCTGTCGAGGAACTGTTCTATTCTAGGCAGAATTTTCTTTCCTTTTCCACCTCCCGAAAATGGGTTTATAATGAAGTGTATATTTTTCTTGTTAGTAGTCACTAATAGTATGTTGTAAGTTGGTTGTTATGTGAAATCGTAAAAAATAGTACGTAGAATATTTGCTAAGTAAAAACGTGGTTTTCGCGTAAAAGACCCATTCAAATATTGAATATTCGATATTGAAAAATAGAGACCGACGGATTAATTAATCACATAATAACGAATCAACTACTCAACAAAGCTCTTCCCCTTCTTCCAATTAAAATTAATTAATCTCAAAAGTAAATATCCCAGTCCTCCCGTTCCGTTTTCCGAATTAGACAATACAACCACTCCTGTTCTGGTCTCTCGAATAAACCCAATAAAAGCACGGTGTCCGCCAGTAGAGCCAGCATGCAAATGGATGTCATAATATTTTTTCTGATGAAGAATGTGCCAGCCAAAACCCATGGCTCCATTTTCTGTAAGCCCAGTATTGACGGCCGGAATTGTATTGTTACGAAAAGAAATCGCAAGTGGAGTCGTTGGCTCATTTATGTGTACTTTAAGAAAGGAAAGCAAGTCTTGCGTAGTAGACTTCATCCCTTGAGAAGCACTGAAGGAGGCAAAAGTCCATGGCTTGGCTTCGCTGCCATTGCGACCATAGCCAGCCGTCAAAAGGTTCGCTTGTTCCTCTGCTGCAAAGTTAGCAAAAGATTGAGGCATGCCGACTTGGCTGAAGATTCGTTCGTCCAATAGTTCATCGTAAGACTGCCCAGTAATATTTTCCATCGCTACTTCTAATAAAGCATAATTTAGATGGCTGTAAATATATTCCACCGGAGCTTTCACTTCAGCTTCCTTCAGCTTCTTTCTTCTTTTTTTCTTAGTTGTTTGCTGACGGTGTACTGGTTCAAAATCAGCATAAAATTCCAATAGTAATTCCTTTGAATAATGTGCATAGGGATTGTCGGTCTCTTCTTCATAAATGCCGAAAGGAGTTGGCATTTTAGGTAAACCCGAAGTATGTGTAAGTAGCGAAGAGATGGTCACATTTTGCAATTTGGAGTTGCGGTATTTCTTTGGCAAATAATCATTTAGTGGAGCTTCATGGCTCATCAAACCTTCATCACTTAAAACCCCAAGTAGAGAAGAGGTGAAGACTTTTGTAACAGAGCCAATTTCAAAAAGGGTGTTTTCATCAGGGACCTCTTCGACTTCTTTTGCTTTTTGGCCAAAGCCATAAGTGAAAACAGAATCTCCAACAATAATCCCAATCACATAACCGGGTATCCTCTCATGGGAAATTTCCGTATCGAAGTGGACAACTTTGGCAATCTCTTCCTTAAGTTGCGACTTGTCTTGCGCAAACACAGAAAATGAAAACAGAAAGACTAGTAAACCGATTAATGGTAATTTCATAGAGGGTTACTTTTGGTTCTTTGTCATTTTTAATTGTAAAGAAGCCGATGTAGGATCGTAGTATTATACAAAAAATAATTTCCCGATTTCTTTGGTGGAAACGATTATATAAATCACTCTCCCTTTGGTTATTTTGATTTACATAATCGTTTCCAAATCAGGATTTAATTTTTTGTTGTTACCTACGCTAGTAGGGAGCCGCAAACCAAGTGCAGTTAATGTTTAAGTTAAAGACAATCAAACCTTCTTCCCCTTCATCGCTTTGCTAATATTGACTTCCATCGCCTTATGCGCAAGTGGAGTAGTATAGATATTCAAGTCTTCCATCGCCTTGTTTATCAGATCCTTATCATCTCCTTCAATTGTCTTACGCAAATCTTCCGCCAGAAGTTTGGTTTTTGTAATTTCTTCTTCCGATAGAATGTCCGAATTTTGTACCAGAAATTTATCAGCAGAATGTAAAATGTTATTCGCTTCATTTCTAGCTTCCAACAAAGCGCGCACGTTCATGTCAGATTCTGCATTCTGAATGGAGTCAATTAGCATCTTAGCCATATCTTCTTCACTCATTCCATATTGAGAACGAATCTCAATTTCTTGTTTGGTATTAGAACGTAATTCTGTAGCAGTCACTTTCAAAATGCCATCTGCATCGAGTATAAATTGAATATCAATTTTGGGTAAACCAGCAGCCATCGGAGGAATACCACGTAGAATGAACTCGCCTAGTTTACGATTGTGTTCTACCAAATCTCTCTCTCCCTGGAAAACGGAAACCTTGAGGTTCGTCTGCCCATCAATAGAAGTAGTATATTGCCTTCCCGCCTTGTTCGGAACCCTTGAATTCCTTGGGATAATGGTATCCATCAATCCGCCCACCGTTTCAATACCCAATGACAAAGGTGTAACATCTAACAATAATACTTCGCGTTGATTTCCAGCCAATACATCCGCTTGAATCGCTGCGCCAATGGCAACCACTTCATCTGGGTTGACTTTATCGTTTACTGGTTTTCCAAAATATTCAGAAACCAAGTGCTTTAGCAATGGGATACGTGTAGAACCACCAACCATTACAATCTGATCAATTTCTTTTACATTTTTTCCCGCATCCTTCATGGCTTGTTTGCAAAGCATTATGGTACGATCAATCACTGGTGTAATCAGATTGTTAAAATCTAGTAAGTCAAGCTCTATAGGCTGCTCTTCAAATATTGCTTTGAAGGTCTTTTCACTACTCAAAGTCTTCTTAGCTTCTTCTGCCATTAGACGCAAAGTCTGCTGATAACTTTTATCCGTCGCCATTCTTTCTTTGTCCAAATCATAAGTGCTGATCCAGCTTTCCATGATTATTCTATCTATATCATCGCCTCCCAGAAAGGTGTCTCCATTCGTAGACAGCACTTCGAAAATCCCTTGCTGAATTTGTAAAATGGAAACATCAAAAGTGCCACCACCCAAATCATAAACCGCTACCACCTGACTGTCCTCGGGATCAAGACCAATGCCATAGGCAAGACTAGCTGCCGTGGGCTCATTGACTATTCGTAGCACATCAAGACCAGCCAATTTACCGGCATCTCGTGTGGCCTGTCGTTGCGTATCATTAAAATAAGCAGGCACCGTAATCACGGCCTTGCTCACCTTCGCATCAATCGCTTTTTCAATCCGTGCTTTCAAAGCTTTCAATACCTCAGCAGAAAGTTCAATAGGGGAGAAGTAGCGATTGTCAACTTTTATCTTTATCAGGCTATCCGTATCCTCATCAATAATGGTATAGCCAAAATATTGTTGAACCTGTTGTATGTCGTCATAAGACTTTCCCATCAACCGTTTCACAGAGTAGATCGTACGGCTAGGTTGTTCTACCAATTTTTTTCTGGCAGCTTCTCCTACAACCACCTTATTATTTTCATCAAAATGAATGATCGATGGCACCAAAGCACTTTTGCCAGCATCGTCATAAACCACCACTGGCTTTTCGTCTTTGATGTAAGCCACCAAGGAGTTGGTGGTCCCTAAATCGATCCCAACAATAATATTACTGTCCCGCTCGACCTTACCTTCTTTTATGTTTATTGCAAACTTTGCCATGTATGTTTTAATTTTTCTTTGTCACTAAGCCATTAGGTAACAGCTCATTCTGATTTGATAGTATATCGTTTTTCACTATTCCCCAAATAAAGCGCAAATATAGAACATTTTTTGGGTTACCATCTCTAACAACATCAAGTGAAAATTGATTTGAGTTTAAGCTGTTTATTATTATAAAATAATACTCAGATGTAATTTTCTTTACTATAAATTTTAAATGTTGGAAAATTTAAAATTTATGAATCTAAGCAAGTAGAGGAGATTGCTCACCTGAAATTTCAAAATAACGTGAAATAAGACAGATACTTAAGTATTAGCCCTTTGCGTGATGACTTGTTTTTTTACGTTTACCCAAGTCCAAAAAATTAAGGAACCTCTTATTTCTGTCTAACCGTAGCGCTTCCGTAGCGACGTTGCGGTTACCCAAAAAAAATCTCATATATTAGCGCCTAAATAATAACACATGAATAAACCAACCCGCCTTCTCCTAACCCTCGCCAGCTTCTTCGTTTGCAATGCACTAGTCGCCGAATTCATTGGTGTGAAAATCTTTGCTTTAGAAGATACATTAGGCTGTAAACCAATGAATTGGAATCTATTTGGAGAAAAAGGGTCGCTGCAATTCACCGCAGGTGTTTTGCTCTGGCCCATCGTTTTCATCATGACCGATGTGATCAATGAATACTTCGGACAACGCGGTGTTCGCATCCTTTCCATCCTCACTGCGATCCTGATTAGCTATGCCTTTTTCATGGTCTATTTTGCCATAGGATTGTCTCCCGCAGATTGGTGGATCGGTAGTGGGGCAGAGAAAGGCGTACCAGATATGCAAGCCGCTTACCGCAATATTTTTGGCCAAAGTAATTGGATTATTGTAGGTTCATTGATTGCCTTTCTGATTGGCCAATTGGTAGATGCATGGATATTCTTTAAAGTCAGAAAAGCGATGGGCGAAAAATCCATTTGGCTTAGAGCCACCTTATCAACTTTGGTATCTCAATTTATTGACAGCTACGTCGTACTCTATGTAGCCTTCGTTATCGGGCCAGGTCAATGGCCCATTAACCGCTTCTTGGCAATTGGTACCGTAAACTATGGCTACAAAGTATTGATGGCCATTTTGCTGATTCCAGTCTTATATCTCATGCACTATCTTATCGATCGATACTTAGGTAAAGAAACGGCTGCGCAGTTGAGGTTGGAAGCCTTAGATAATTCGAAAAATTAATAGAATGGTATTCTTTGATTTATTTAATTTTAAGTGATTAATATACAGCTGTTTATGGAGAAAAAGAAACAATTATTAAGGCATACACCTTCTTTGTGCAATCCTGGCTACAATTAATATTCATTTTTCGTACTATATTTGCATTACATATCACAGATCATCCAACAAAAAATATATTCCATGAACAGTCGTCTTACATACCTGTTAATTCTACCCATTTTATTAAGTTTTTTGGCCTGTGAGCCAACAGAAAGAGAAGCAGAGGAAGAAGAAACTTTTGACTCTTCCGAAGAAGCACTAAACCATAAGCAACTTCCTTTTGACTTATCCTCTTTTCAGAGAGCTTATCCCGATAAATCTTTTGATGTAAAAGGCTATAAAGCCGCTTTTGAAGGAGCGATTGACCAAGCTGTTTCCAGAAGTAGTACCGTTCCATTTGGCTTTGATGCTGCTTGGACGACCCAAGGCCCTGGTAACGCAGGCGCCCGAATCAATACCATAGAAATTGATCCGAATGATGACGATGTCATTTACATTGGATATAGCGGCGGTGGCGTCTTCAAAACTACAGATGATGGTGCCAATTGGACGCCTATCTTTGACGACCAACCTTATCTAAGTATCGGTTCCATTAAAGTAGATCCAAATAATTCAAACATCGTTTATGTCGGAACTGGTGACCCAAATGTAACGGGTTATCCTTTTATAGGAAACGGAATTTATAAAAGTGATGATGGTGGAACGACCTGGGCTCAATCTGGTCTTGCTGAAACAGGAATCGTTTCCAAAATTATAATTGACCCATCCAACTCCAGTACTATATATGCTGCCACCATGGGTAATCCTTTCGCTTTTTCTGATGACCGAGGTTTGTATAAAAGTACAGATAGCGGTGCTTCCTGGACAAAGGTTCTTTTCATCAGCAACCAAGCAGGAGTAATTGATATGGCCATCAACCCGGATAATCCAGAGATCCTTTATGCTACAGGTTGGGATCGTATTCGAACCAATCAACTTTCGATTATATCTGGGAATGGAGGACGTATTTACCGTTCTGAAAATGGAGGTAGCTCTTGGGAAATCTTGGACAATGGTTTACCAATTAAAGAACTCAGTCGTTCCAGCATTACAATATCACCAAACAATCCAGATGTGCTTTATGCATCTATTGTTGACTCTACCTATTTTATCCAGGGAGTTTACAAAACCGAAGATGGGGGAGATTCCTGGTCAACGGTAACACTCGGAAATTCGGACAATGGATTAATTAATCCGCTTAGTAACTTTGGATGGTACTTTGGTAGAATATTTATTGACCCTGCCGATGACAATGATGCCTATCTTTTGGGCGTACGTATGTGGGCAACCAGCAACTCAGGAGGGGCTTGGTATGTTTTACCTCCAAGTAGTGGGGCAGGAGCACCACACGTAGATAATCACTATATGGCTTTTAATAGCGCAGGAGATTTATACTTGGCTACAGATGGTGGTTTGTACAAGAATCCAAACAATACTTCTACATGGCTAGATATGGAAGACATTCCAGCCACTCAAGTTTATCGCGTTGCTTATAACCCTAACGATCCGGATCGTTATTGGGGAGGCTGTCAGGACAATGGAACACAGGCCGGAAATGCAGATGGAATAGCTAGTTGGGACAGAGTCTTTGGAGCCGATGGTTTTCAAGCGGTTTTTCACCCAACCAGTCCGGATACGTTTTACTTTGAAACACAAAACGGAAGCATCTGGCGAACCAATGGTTCCGGCGGATTTTTCTCTTATGATAATGGCATCAATCAAAATGATCGAATCAATTGGGACATGCCTTATATGATGAGTGCGCACGATCCGGAAGTGCTATATGCCGGTACGCATAAAGCGTATCGGCACGATCGCAACAGCAGTCCGAGTTGGTATGCGATTAGTGGTGACTTGACAGATGGAAATATCTACGGTGCCGGTTTCCATTCTATTAGTACCGTTCATGAATCTCCAGTAGATGCCGATGTACTTTATGCGGGAACCACTGATGGAAATGTCTGGCGATCTACTAGTAATGGTGCATTGTGGACGAGTATAAACGACGGACTACCAGATCGTTATGTTACGTGTATAAAGGCTGACCCTAATAATCCTAATGGTGTTTATGTTTCTCATAGTGGTTATAAATACAATGAAGAGATTGACCACATCCATTATTCTTCGGATCAAGGAACTAGCTGGACAGACATTAGTGGCGACCTTCCTCAAATGGGGATCAACCACATCGAAGTCATGCCGAATAATAATGGAACAGTCCTTTTTGTAGCAACAGATGCAGGTGTTTACGCCTCACTTAATGGAGGAAATTCCTGGGATCGTTTGGGTACCAATTATCCATTCATTACCACTTATGACTTAGATTTGAATATTGCCAATAATGAACTAATTGCCGGAACCTTTGGGCGTTCTATTCTAACATTCCCATTGGACAGCATAGGTGTTTCTTTGACGCCACCTCCAAGTGCAAACATTGTTGGAAATATTAGTACAACTTATGATAAAGCAGTAGGAAATGTAAATGTAGATCAATCTGGAATACCTGCAGGATATGATGCAACTGACACTTTAGGGAATTATAATTTTAGCAATATTCCAACTGGCCAGGAAGTGGTAATTACACCAACAAAAGATGATTATTATCTAAATGGCGTTTCTGGTTTTGATGTAATTAGTATCAGAAGACACATCTTGAAAATAGACACATTAGGGCCTTATGATATGATCGCTTCAGACGTAAACAGTAGTGGGGGAATAACCAGTTTTGATTTGGTACATTTGACGAAACTCATTTTAAATATTGACTTAGAATTTCCAAACAATAGTTCCTGGCGCTTTGTAAGAGAAGACTATAATTTCCCAGATGAAGAGGATCCTTTCCCTTTTCCGGAAAACTACACTTTCAATCCCTTATCTGTTAGTCAAAACAATTCAGATTTTATAGCAATTAAAATTGGTGATGCCAATAATTCAGTTGAGGGAAATGATTTCCTAGAGGCGGATTCAAGGTCTTATGACGGAGAGCTGAAGTTGCAGTTAGATGATCAATATTTCCAAGAAGGAGATGTCGTAAGTGTACTGTTTAATGCAGAAGATTTTAATAATATGCTGGGCTATCAATTTACCCTTGAGTTTGATAAAGATATATTGTCTTTTGAATCCGCAGAAGCTTTAAGTACGCAAACTATAGGTACGCAGGAGTTCGGACAAACTGAAATTGATAAGGGCTTTCTAACGACCATTTGGACAAACGCCCTTCCTGTTAATTTTGAAAATAATACGGCTCTTTTCAAAGTTGAATTTACCGCCAAGGAAAATGGAAGGCTACAAAACTTGCTACAACTAAACAATATGCGCACGAATAAGGAGGCTTACCAGGGAATGACCGATTTACTAGACGTTCAGTTGCTTTGGAATAGTCCAACTACGAATACAACAGAAGCAACGCTGAATGGTATTAGCCTACAGCAAAACGTACCGAACCCTTTGAAAAAAGGCGGAAGAACAAGTATTGCGTTTTCACTACCAATAGCTATGCAGGCTACTTTTGAATTGTATAATTCTAATGGTAAAGTGATTTGGTCGGAAGAGCAGAGATATGGAAAGGGAGAGAATCGGATTGAGCTTTCTGCTGAGTTGTTTGGAGATAGCGGCGTTTATTTTTATCAGTTGAGGACTAAGGATGGTTATTCAGCAGCAAAGAGGTTGTTGTATTTGGAGTAAAAAAAAATAAGATAGGAGGATAGGAAGTAGATTCTTCAAATACATTGGGTCTCCTTTTCCTTTGTAAAAAACGAGCTTATAGATCAAGTCTGATACTATTTATAAGCTCGTTTTTTAGTGCTGGATTAAGAAACATCAATTCGTCATAGCCGTCAATGTGATCGAATCCAATTTTTTGATAAAAAGCTTTAAGTTGATAGAAGGCTTTTTCGTGATCTGATTCGAGAGATTTTAAATCTAACAACTTATCCCATTCTGTTTTTTCATTCTCTTTCTTAGCCTTGAAACCGGTTTCAAATTGTAAAGGAAATGATTTTACGACGAAGATTTGAGAACAGGTATGGAAACGACTGTAAATGTCTTTTATTATTAGTTTCCCAATGCCTTTACTCCTATGAGAAGCTATTAGTTCAACCCTCTGAATTATACAGATATCAGCATAATTAAAAACGTGCTCATAATACTCTTGAATATTTTCGTTTAATTCAAGCTCACCTAGGATCAATATATCACTTACGGTCTCTTCTATCTCTGGGATAACGTCCATTACAAGTTCGACTGCGAATTCCTCATTGTTTTCAATTAATACGGTATGGATCAAATCTACAGACACTTTGCCAATGAGTTTATCGGCTCCTAGTTCCTCGCAGGTTTCAACTATCTCTCCTTTATATCGGGTAAAATATCTTTCAATATCAACTTCATTTAGCTTAGATGTAAAAGACCATCGTATTTCATATGACTTACTGTCCATAATATCACTTGTTTTAATTTATCGATATACAAATATAAAAGAATGGTTGATCTTGCAAAAGAAAAGGTGTTGTAAAATATCTCGATAGAAAGTTTCCTTTCAATTAAATTTCATTACTTCATCTGCTATTGTTTCAAAGCTGAGGCGAACATTTATTTATTGTAGAATGCTTAAGAGTAAAGCGCTTTGAACATCAAAAAAATGCTTACCTTTGCCCGGATTTTAGACAACCGTCGCTCTAGGCTTTTCCCTTTTAGCGGCACATTATTGAAGAGAAAACTACAAAGCTGGTCTTAGATAGAAGGTCATTGGCCGAAATTAACACGGCAGCGTGGAAATTTAGAGCTTCCTTTGGCCATCTACTTAAAAACAGCTTTGAAACAACAAAAAGCCATTCCTTTATTTTTAAAGACATCGGAATTGTTTTTTGTGTAATTCTTAAAAGAAAATAGAAAAATGGATAAAAATAATATCATCGGGTTCACCCTTATCTTCGCCATATTGTTTGCCTGGTCTTATCTAACTGCTCCGTCTCAAGAGGAAATTGAAAAAGCGAAGTTTGTTCAAGATTCTACAGAACAAGTAGAAAAAAGGCTAAAGGCAGAAGTAGCTGACAGCGCTTCTGCCACTACGGATACTCCCGAGACAATTGATAATATAGTTCCCCCCACACCAGGACAAGACTCCGTACTCGCTGCTAACCGCGCCAATAGTTTTGGCGCTTTCGCTCCATCTGCAAATGGTTCAGAAGCAATGAGTACATTAGAAAATGAGTTGTTCAAGATTGTTTTTACAAATAAAGGAGGTAGAGTAAAATCCGTAGAAATAAAGCCTTACGATAAGTTGAAAAAGAACGCGGAAGGAGTGAGGGAAGCTTCTAACGTGATCTTGCAAGAAGACAATAACAACCGTTTTGAATATCAATTGCCTTTACGGAATGGACAAACCATCAGCACACAAGATTTGTTTTTTGATGCAACGGTTAAAGATAGTACCGTAACATTCAGAGCCAAAACGAATACTGGCGGTTACTTTGAACAAAAGTATACCATCTCTTCTCAGAATTATAACATTGATTACACGATAAGCCACAATGGTATCGCACCACTTCTACAAACGGAAGAGGATGAAGTGCGTCTGAACTGGATCACCTTCCTAGATAAGATCGAAGAAAATGTTTATTACGAACGTTTATACTCTTCGGTTTACTACAAGGAAGCGGAAGAGTCTCCTAGCTATTGTTCTTGTCGAGCGGAGGATGAGCAGAAATTAGAAGATCGGGTGAAGTGGATTTCTCACTCCAACCAGTTTTTTAATAGCTCCCTAATGGCTGATCGTTCTTTTGGACCAGCAACGGTTGCAACTGTAATGTTAGAGGAAGATGATGAAAACTTAAAGAAACTGACTTCTTCTATCATGGTTCCTTTGGGCTCTGATAATGGGAATACCTTCGCAATGAAGATGTATGTGGGGCCTAATGAATTTGATCGCCTACGTGCTTATGACAATAGTTTGGAAGATATTATTCCATACGGATGGAGCTTCTTTGGTTCTATTAACCGTTGGTTAATTCGTCCTTTATTTAATCTGCTTTCTGGTTTTATCGGTTCTAAGGGAATTGTAATTTTATTGTTGACAGTTCTGGTAAAATTGGCCTTGTATCCATTGACCTATAAGATGTTGCACTCCCAATCTAAGATGGCGGCATTGAAACCACAGCTGACTGCAATGGGCGAAAAATTCGGAGAGGATCCACAAAAGAAGCAGATGGAGACCATGAAGATGTATCGAGAGTTTGGTGTGAATCCGCTCGGAGGTTGTTTTCCAATTGCCTTACAAATGCCAATCTGGTTTGCCTTATATCGCTTCTTCCCGGCTTCCATTGATTTCCGACAAGCAGGTTTTCTCTGGGCAACAGATTTATCTTCTTATGACGAGTTCTTCCAATTGCCGTTCGAACTACCGATGGGCTTAGGAGCGCACATCAGTCTGTTTACCTTGCTATGGGCAATCACTACTTTGATTTATACTTACTACAATACCAAGCACATGGACATGACGGCCAACCCGGCTATGAAGTACATGCAATATCTGATGCCTGTAATGTTTATGGGGTTCTTCAATAGTTATGCTTCTGGATTGACTTGTTACTTACTTTTTAGTAATATTTTTAATATTGCACAAACGGTAGTTACAAAAAATTACATCATCAACCAAGATAAGATAAAGGCAGAGTTGGAGGCCTATCGGAAGAAACCGAAGAAGAAGAAATCGGGCTTTGGTGCACGACTTGAATCTGCTTTGAAAGAGCAGCAGAAAGTCGCGGCGAAGCAAAAGGAAGACAAAGCGGATAAGGGAAAGAAGGGAGGAAAGAAGTGAAAAATTAAAATGTGAATAAAATCAAAATCAAAACCTTCTATCGTGATTCCAACGTGTCGGGTTTTTGATTTTTATTGAAGCTTTGATTAATAATTTTTCTACGGATGGAACTCCCCTTTAGCGGTTGGGGGCAGCGCAGACAAAACAATAAAGTAACTTTATTAAACAGTTGTAATATTTATGTTGGAAAGGAATCCTGTGTTTCTGTGCTTAGTCGCTTTGATGAGTTTTGTATTGGCTTCTTCCTGTAATCGAAGAGCAATTCCAAAAACGGGCGAAGTAAAAACAGAAAAACAGGATTCTAATCCAGCTACTATAAAAGGAGACAATCGTTTTGGCGTTCCATCTTCGGAAGTTATAAAGCGAGAAGAAAAGATTGAGTTGCCAGAACCCATTTATCTTTTGCTTCGTCTCGAAAAAACGGCTTGC
>JBLHRR010000164.1:0-12257 GCA_047626155.1 Saprospiraceae bacterium
TGTCCAGGATCCTGATTGATTTGATCAATGGCTGCCTTAATGTCTGTATTGTTATCGTTGCCCTCTCCTTCAGGATATTCCAAAGCGGTGCTTATCTTTGTTTTATTCAAGGTGCCGTCAATATTTAATCGGACTAAAAAAATTTGTTTTAATTGACTGGTATTATTTCCAGAATTAGAGGCCAGTAGCGGATAAGCGGAGGTTTTTATTTTATATAATACAGCTAAATTAAAACGGGGATTCAAGGGGTCACCAGACCAGGAAATCGTTCCGCCCGGACGAACCTCAAAAGGACGGCGAATGACTTTTTGATAAGTGAATAAATACGATCCATTTACCAAAGTTAAATCACCATTTAATTCCATGAGCCCGTCAGGATGTTGAACATAGACCAAATCTCCTTTTGCTTTACCCTCAAAATAATCACCAGTAATTGGATCGGTAATGGCTTTGAAGTTCAAGCTCTCATTGACCTGTGCTTTGACAATGATTTTCATGTTCAAACCCTTGGAAAGTTTACCAATTTTTTCGTTGTTTATTTTTCGTTCATTTTTTTTAATGGGCGCTATAAATTCCACTATTCCTGCATGAGATTCCACTTGATTAGAAACAGCACTATATACATAAGTGAGATCAGAGTTCTTAGTAGTGACCGCATTCAGTTCAATAATAGGTGCTTGTAAGGTTCCACTAAGATTGGCTTTCGCATCTACAAACAATTTTCCATAGTACAAATCATTATCACTCGCTGTGGTATTCAAGACCTGGAAATTTTTCACGTTAAGATTTGATTGTAAATAAAAAGTCCGATAATCATCTGTTAAAATGTAGGAGGACATAATTCCTTTGTTACCACTGGCATCGTTAATACTCAGGTTTTTAAATTCGATTACATTGGCGTCAAATACCAAGTCTTCTGTGCCTAGTTTTAATCGGGCCTTGACTAATTCTAAATCGAATTCTGTTTCTTTGAAATTCACCTTGCCTGTAATGTCGGGCTGAGCAAGGGAGCCGTTTATTTGTAATTGACCTGTTAGGAATCCTTCCATGTTTTCGAGGTAGCCGAAAAGAAGCGGCTCTATGGCGCTCAGGTTAAGTGCCGGAATATCGAGCTTGAAATTCAAGGCATCAAAATTTTCTTCCAGGTCTATATTTCCCCCAATTCGCAGATCGTTTCCATTGCCTTGTATAGAAGCTGTTGCATTGACTTTTGTTCCATCTTCCTTGAAAGCATCTAGTTTTACTTTTCCTAATTGTGCATTAAATAATACAAAATCGTTAATCTGAAGCTTAGAGGTGAAAGTGCTTTTCTGGGATGGATCGGAAAAGGAAAGTTGCCCATTTAGAATACCATCGAGGCCAATGATATTCTGTTCTTTCATTTTGCCACTAGGTTCCGTTGGCGTCTTAATTAATTTAGAAAAGACATCCAAATCAAAATTTTCAAAAGACAATTCAAATTGCTCTTTTTCTAATTTGGAAATTATAATGGTTTCTTTATTCGTAAATAGTTGCCAATCCTTTATGGCCAGTTGGCTGTTTTCCCAACTGACTAAATTGTTTTCCGATACGCTCCATTTTTCATAATTCAGAATTTGTTCCGAAGCAAAAGAAAGGTGGAGATCTTTATTTTGTGAAAAACGAGAAGTGGATTTCAACTCAAACTGTTTTTGATCTGTTGAGTCTAACAGTTGCATAGTATTGTCTAACACATTATCAATCAAAGCCCCATAACTACTGACTTTATTTAACCTGAGCCGTTTCTGAATGGAAGCATTCACACAATCAACCTGATAATTTAAACCCTCCGGATTACCTTTTACTTTAATATTTATATTATCAAAAGTTGATTGCTGCCAGCTGAAGTAAGGAACATTTGAAGTGAAGTCAATAGTTCCATTTTCATTGTTATAAGTACTATTGAAATTAAATGCAGGTAATTCCTTTAAATCAGGAATAAATCCCATCAGTAATAATTCCGGGCGATGCAATTGAAAGTCCAACTCAAAATGATCTGCCGTTTTACCAACCAAAGAATCGGAAAAGCTAGTATCAAAATAATTGTAAATTAATTGTTGAATGGCAGTCGTAGTTTCCGGATATTTAATTTTACCAGTCAAATTCGCATCAAAAAAGTCAGAAGTAATTTGCGCGATACTCTTCGTAGAATCAAAATCAGCAACCAATAATATGCTGTCTATCTGTTGGGTAGAGTCCTTATATAAAATGCCAAAATCAGCAATCAATGCTTTTCCATCGAGCTGATCTAAGTTATACCCCTTAGCCTCCGCCTTTATATTTGCGCTAAGCAAAAACGGATATTCCACATATTCCATTGCCTGCAAATCAATGGAATCTAATTGCATATCCAAGCGCCAAACCGGCAGAGAATTGCTATAGTCCAATTCAAAATTAGAATTTACCGCTATTTCTTTTTCATTAGCAAAAGCTTTGGCCTGTAAGAGATACTTGTCTAGTTTTCCTTCAATGACCAATCCCTCCATCTCTTGATTGGCAGCACTTTTTATACGTATTAAAAAATCAGAAAATGCATCCTCTGCCATCTCAAATCCTTTTCCATTCAACTCAACATCGACCGACAAAGGCGCAAAAGAATAACCGGTTAGACTATCCAAATAACCTTCCGTGAATAACTCTTTCGCTTTCAAACCCTCAATGTTAAACTTCAGGTCATAAGCTTTGTCCTTAAGGCTGGCATCCACTTTCCATTGACCGCTATTGGATTCTAGCTCGAAATTAGTATCAAAATTTTCCAAATCTCCTTTGAAAATTCCAGTGAGTTTTTTAATCAATGGCAAATTAAAGTAAGCAGGCAATAAACTATCTGGTAGAAAAGCTTTTAACTCTTCCTGACTAAAATCAGCAGCATCTAGCACTAAATCAAAACCAGGTTTCTCATCTGTGAATAAACCAGTTATACTGCCCAATGCCTTAAATGCTTGTTCCTTTTTATTTCTGTAAGTAGACAAATTTAGGTTGGAGTTTAGATTGGAAAACAAACCATTAATGCTTCCATTTAGAAGAAAATACTCGGGCAGTTCTACATACTCGGGCAAAGCATCAGGAGGCAAATAGGCCAGTACATCGGAGCGGGAAGTATAAAAAGTATCTATTTGCAAATCAAGAAAAGCACTGTCTTGGCTACTAATGTTTTTAAAGCGTCCGTTGGCTTTTATCAATGTAGGAATGGGAGTATTAATCCTGTTGGTTTCTGCTATCAACTGGGTTTGGAAATCTTGTAAGCTTCCGTTGGTACGGCCCGTTATCGATATGCTATCTGGCAGTTGTACAAAATCAGGCAATGTTTTTTCAGGAATCAAATAACTGATTTTTTCCTTCAGTGTCTTGAATTCTTTTACTTCAATATCCCAGCTTTGTTGATTGGAGCTTAGTATATTTCCTGTTGATCCAACAATATTTACACGTAGGTCTATTAACTCTAAGTCAAATTTATTAATTGCTAAATATTCTTTAAAGGAACCTTCAATAGCTGCGTTCAATACTACAGGAAGTGCCTTGTTCTTTTTGAAAAATAAAATACTATCTAATGGCGGGTAGAAATAAGACAGGTCTGCACTATTACTTCCTTTAAAACGGAGGTCAGAATCTATTTCCAATTGCGAAAGTGGATCCGTGACGGAATCTAAAAATGGATAATTAATAACAGTATGTTTACTTTTCAAGTCAGAACGCTCTGTAAGAAAGACAAAATCATCCAAACTGATTCTGTTTTTAGAAAAAGTAAAAAGGCCTTCTGTATGTTTGATTTTGAAACCCTTATTCGTCGTTCCAGCCAATTGTTGAATGTCGGCTTTGATATTCATATTGTGGTATTCGAAATCAGCAAGTTCGAAGCTTATGTTTGAGAGGTCCAAATGCTTGTAATCAAAACCTGGAGATTTGATTGCACCAATGAGATCATATCTAATAGCTGTACCGCTAGTTATGGCCTCTGCCATGTTGACCTTTACATCATTGCCATTCCATTGAAATGCAAATTCCTTAGATTCCAAAATCGGAATATTTGTACGGAAGCTAGTTGTTGGCATTTCTAAATTAAAGGTGACTTCTTTTATTTCAGCACTATTCGCCTCAATGGCAAAATGAACAGGGGAAGTACTAGTGGTATCATTATCTTCTACCTTTTCAAACATAGTCAAATCTATCTGACTGTCACTGAGATGAAGGTCCTCGGTTCGGAAATCTAAGTTTTTCAAATCAATGGAATGAATGCGACTTTCAAGACTACCGATATGCGTAACTAGATTGAGGTCACCCGCTTTGTGATAAGAAAAGTCAACATTGTAGACATAAAGCTTAGATGGATTGAAAGTAAAATCCCATGCTGAAGTATTATTGTTTTTTATACTGTCTTCAGTTATCTGAGCTTCATTACTGTTTAGGAAAGCTTCTGTGATGAAATCAAAATTATTGCTATCAGCAGACATAAAGAGATCCACCGTTCCTTCAGACAACAACAGTTCATCAAACTGAATGCTTTTTTGCAGGAGCTTATTGAGTTTGAAGTTTATGGAAAGTTCACCAAGACTTAGAAAAGTATCTTGATGAGGATTTTCAATATATAAACCCTGCAGAACCAGGGATTCAGGCAAGTCTAATCGAATGGAACCAATAGAAACCTTCGTCTTGATTTTTTCTTGGAGATAGTTTTCAAGGATGTTGGTAAGGCGGTTCTGCACCATTGGAAGCTGAATCAACAAGGTACAGAGAATCAACACTAGTAAGAGAAACAGTGCTATTCGAACTAAGGATTTCGTTATCTTTTTTAGGCGTTGCAGTTGGCGCTTGATTGTAGCAATTTAAAATAGGGGAAACCCCAGCTGCCAAAGATAGGGAATGGGCTGCCAAATGATTGTACAATTGGATCAAAATTTTTTTTGGCTAATCAGTGATAGCTTCCCAGTTGCTTAATAGAGCGATAAGGGTAACCATCATTAAGAATATTAGGATAATCATGTGATTGATTTTTGATTTGGAAGAAAATTTAACTTTAAGTATTTCACTGTAAAAGTAGGTTTAACCCGCCTTATCTAGGTAAAGTCGAGGTTAACTTTGTATTAAGAAAACCAGGTCGACTGTGGCTATGTATCAGACCGAAGAACCTTCATGTTCTTAATAGTTTATTTTTCGATCATTGTAGCTAACGCTACATCCAAAACCTTCCCTCGATTCAAAATCCCCAAAGGATCCATAGCCATTTTCAACTGCTTCATCAACCCAATTTCCTCCTCCGTTCGGCACAAAGACAAATACGCTTTCTTATGCAGCCCAATCCCATGCTCCGCAGAAACCGAACCACCCAAAGTTTTCAAAGGACTATAAACCGCCTCATTTATAGCTTGAATTACTGCCGGTGTATGTTCCGTTTTGCCAACAATAAAGTGAATGTTTCCATCTGCTACATGGCCAAAAGCAAATGCCTTTTCTACTTCAGGAATGCTGTGTAGTTCTTTTGTTATAGATTCTACGGTTTCTCCAATTAAAGGAATTGGCAGACTAATGTCAAAATGCTGATCGTGATTGCATTGCGAAGAAATAACATGCACATCTTCTCTAACTTTCCAGAACCATTCCAGGTCAGATTCGGAAGTAGCTATGGCCGCGTCTTCAATCATTTCTTTTTCAAAAGCTTCGGCTAATAAATCCTCTAATAATTGCTGATCTCTTTCCGGGTTGGCGCCGAGACCTTCCAAAAGAACATAGTAATTGAAGCCATGGGGGAGTGGCGGCTTTTGTGAAGCAGGGGGACTGGTCATAAGTTGATAACTATTGCCCCAGATCAGTTCAAAGCCACTGAGTGTCCCTGCCATGTTCTGGTCCATATACTTCAAGAAAGAAATTACCTTCTCGTAGTCGTTAAACGCGACAAAGGCGGTCGTTCTACTTTTGGGTGCTTCCACCAATTTAAGCACCGCTTTGGTAATGACACCAAGTGTTCCTTCAGAGCCAATAAACAACTGCTTCAAGTCATAAGCAGAGTTGTCTTTGATGATTTTTTTAAGGGAAGAAATGATGGTTCCATCTGCCAAAACAGCCTCCAGGCCAAGAACCAAATTCCGCGTCATTCCATATCTGAAAACCCGCAGCCCTCCAGCATTGGTAGAAATGATGCCGCCAATTTGCGCAGATCCTTTAGCGCCAAAGTTTAAAGGGAATAATAAATTCTTTCTGGAAGCACCTTGTTGGATGTTTTCCAAAATAACCCCTGATTGTACGATCATCGTTCTGCTCTGTTCATCAATTTCCAGAATGTCGGTCATCTTCTCCATCGCTATCACCACCTCGTCTGGATGGGTCTCTGTGCTTCCCACTAGGTTGGTCAATCCTCCATGAACCACCACCGGCTGTTGATGACTATGACAGATTTTCATAATATCAGAAACATCTTGCGTACTGCGCGGTAGGACAACAGCTTTGGCTTGTAAGGGAACATCCATCGTCCAAATATGAGTATAACGATCCTTTATGTCTTCGGGGCCAAGTACTTTTTCAGCACCCAGTTTTTCTTTTAAAATGGCAACTATATTCAACATACTGCAAAAGTATAAAATATCTGTTATATGGCATTTAAGAAATAAAAGGGTACTCCGTCATATGATAGTGGGTAGATCAGGGCGGATCAGGGTAGATAGGTAGATCAGGGTTCCCTTAATATGCGCCATCTTACGTTAATTCACGCAAGTGGGAAACCCTGATCAACCCTGATCAACCCTGATCAACCCTCATCTACCCTCATGTACCTTATTCCAAATCCACTTAATATGACCAAGAACCAATAAAAGTGGTGTCCCCTGACGGAATTGTTCAGGCAGAGATTATCAATTTGCGAAAGGCGCGGTTACTAATGCGGAGAAAGGAAATTGAAGTTGAAGTTGCTCTAGAAGGTGCAAACGTCTAATGTTTTCATCCTTTTATCGAATACCAAACCTTAATGACAATCCCTTTCTTACATTTGCGCTCTTTAAGCAATAATTTCAAAAAGATCCAAAATTAAATAGACATGCGTATACTTCTTACATTAAGTCTTCTATTCACTTCCCTTCTTTCATATAGCCAAACATCCACTATAAAAGGTCAGTTGCAAGATGCTGAATCTCAGGCTATATCCTATGCCAATGTCATTCTTTATGCGAAAGCGGATAGTGCTATGCTCAAGGTAGAACCAACAGATGAAGGAGGTGTTTTTCAAATCCGAAATATAGCTGCGGGTGATTATTTCCTAAAAGCCAGCTATGTGGGATACCCGGATATTTCCAAAGAGGGCATCCGTCTAAAGGAGGGAGAGAATTTAGACATGGGTGTGATTGCTTTCGGAGCCGCTGCGATTGAGTTGGCAGGCGCTACAGTTACTGCTACCCGTGCCTTGGTGGAAGTGAAGCCGGATAGAACGGTTTTCAATGTGCAGGGGACGATCAATTCGGTAGGGGAAAATGCCATTGCGCTTTTGCGAAAAGCACCTGGAGTAACGGTGGATAATAATGACAATGTTTCTGTTTTGGGAAGAAGCGGAGTGTTGATCTTTGTAGATGGGAAACGGTTGCCACTCGGTGGGACTGAATTGAGTGCTTACTTATCCTCTCTTACCGCTGAGCAAATCGACCGTATTGACATCATCACCAGCCCAGGAGCAAAATATGAAGCAGAGGGAAATGCTGGGATCATTGACATCCGTTTGAAAAAGGACAAAAGTCTTGGGACAAATGGCACCGTCAGTGGAACTTTTAGTCAGGGAGAATATGCGACTTACAATGGTTCATTTATGGCGAATTACCGAAATAAAAAAATGAACGTCTTTGGGACCATTGGAGGTGCAGATGGTACAACTTATTCACGATTGGCTTTTGAGACGTATCAAAACGGTATTTATTTAAGTGAAACAAATAGAATCGTAAATGAAAACCCAAACCTCAATTACCGATTAGGTACCGACTTCTTTGTTACTGACAAAAGCACCATCGGTTTCTTAGCGAGTGGAAATAAATCTGAAGGGTCAAACCGTAACGAAAATATAATTATCATCACACCGATTGATGCTCAAGATGTTATAGATTCGGTCTTAGTGGCCAATAGCAGCGGGGTAACGGATAATACCAATCAAACCTATAACATCAACTATCGCTATGATAGCCGTAAAGGTAGATCCTTAAATATAGATTTGGATTATGGTAACTTTCGCACTACCACAGATCGTATGCAGCCTAATGCTTACTATACCGATCCAAGTGAAAGTGTATTCCTTTCAAAAACGCAACAAGACTATGAAACCAAGAGTGATATTGATATTTATACTGTAAAGTTAGACTTTGAAGAAGAATTGTTAGGAGGAAAGTTAGGGCTTGGTGGAAAGTTCAGTAATGTGATTTCCGATAATGATTTCTTGGTTTTTGATGTAGAAGGAGCCGACAGAATACAAAATCAAAATATCTCTAATTCGTTTACTTACGACGAAAGCGTCTATGCAGCTTATCTCAGTTTCGCTCGCCCCTTAAACCGGAAATGGAACATGTCTTTTGGCCTCCGTACAGAACAAACAAATGCCGATGGAGATCTGATCACTTTCAATAACATGCAAAACGATACAACCATAGAGCTGAATTATTTGCAGTGGTTTCCCTCTGCCGGCTTAACCTTTCAGGCAGCTCCTATGCATGCCTTTTCCTTTAATTATGGTCGAAGAATAAACCGTCCGGATTACAACGTACTGAATCCTTTTGAAGTCAGACTAAGTGAGTTGTCCTATGAAAAAGGAAACCCCGGATTGAGTCCTGAAATCGTTAATAATTTTGAATTAGGATACACCTATGCTTATCGTTATAATCTTAAATTAGCTTATAGTAAAACTGATGATCAAATTACGCGGCTCCTTGCTGCTGATGATATTGACCCTCGTGCTGGGTTTATTACTTGGGCAAATTTAGCTACACAAACCATCTACAGTTTAAACCTTAGCCTTCCGATGGAATTCACTAAAATATGGTCAGGCTACTTTAACCTCAGCGGTTCTTATCAGGATAATCAAGCAGAGTATGAAAACGGAGATGTGGTAGATGTACAAGCTTGGAGTTATAATATTTACCAGCAGCAAACCTTCAAATTACCAAAAGGATTCACTGGAGAAATTTCTGGTTACTTTTCTGGGCCAGGTATTTGGGGAGGTGTGTTTGAATACGATGTGAGCTGGGCATTGGGCGTAGGATTACAAAAGAAATTCTTGAATGATAAGCTGAACGTAAAAGTAAGTATGAACGATATTTTCTATGAATCGGGCTGGGCTGGGCAATCTGAATTCGGAGGTTCAAAATCCTTTGGAAACGGAAATTGGGACAGTCGGAAGTTTACAGTAAGCGCCAGCTATAGTTTAGGAAATCAAAATGTGAAAAGTAGAAAAAGAAAAGTGGGAATGGAGAAAGAAGCAGGTAGAGTAGGAGGGTAGGCAATCTAGGGATATGTCATGTCAAAGGAGGAACAACTCGCCATGCGTTAGGTGCGTTTTGGTACGGTTCCACATCACCCGCGTCAGTGAAGCCATTGTTGGAAATCTAGAATCATGTACGCCTAGTACGTGCGAACGGTTACTAAACCTCAAAGGTTTAGTAACCGTTTCATCGCATTAATCGTTCTAGTAAAATGATTGTTACGAATACAGGAAGGGTCTACCGTCCCACCACAATCCGCTCCACCCGCTCCCGATCATCAGCCTTCACCTTTAAGAAATAAACCCCAGAAGAGAACCCCGTCAAATCAACACTAAAACGCTTCTCACCACCAGCGATAGATTCTTGCTTTAAAAGCAAACCCAATACATCATACACCAAAATCTCCACGGCCATAAAGTCAGCTTCCACATTAATTACCCCAGATGTCGGATTCGGATAAATAAACAATTCATTTTCAGAAATAGCAGAAATACCAACATTGATCAAAGAAACAGAACCTTCCACCAGACAACCATTTTCATCTGTAACAATATAATTGTAAACGCCGCTTTCTAAATCAGTCAAAGAAAAGCTTGTAGTGCCATCTTCCCATTCAATGCTGTAACCTGGTATACCACCTTGAGGAGTAATTGTGATACTACCATTATTACTATCCGTTATATTCATTATTACTTCAAGCGTTGTGAGCTCCTCCGGCTCATTGACGATATGCGTGAAAACACTTTCGCAACCTGCCATATCAACAACCGTGACCGAATAGTTGCCTACTGAAAGAGAGCCAGTAGTAGGAAAGGTAGATCCATCTTCCCACTCTATCTGATATTCAGGAGTTCCTCCAACTAATTCCATTTCAATAGCACCATCTGAGTTGCCAAAACAACCGACATCTTGGATCGTTGTATTTGATTCCAGCATGCTGGCTTCCGTTACGGCTATAGTTTCTTCAGAAATGCAATCGTTTCCGTCAGTGATGGTCAGCGTGTAATCAGCGGCAGATAATTCGTCAATGGTTGAAGTACTATCGCCAGTAGACCAATTGTAGGTATAAGGAATGATTCCTCCGGTAGGTGTCGTACTTACGGAACCGTTCATTTCACCAAAACAAATATTATCAAGAACTTCATAAGTGGCTTCCAATGAACTAGGTTCGCTGACCGAAACGGTTTGTGTATAGCTACAATTGTTTGCGTCTGTAATCGTCACAATATAATCACCGGCTCCAAGGTCCGTTGGATTAGGGCCGTCATGGTCATTGTCCCAGAGGTATGTAAAAGGAAGAGTACCTCCTTCTACGAAAAGACTGATGGTGCCATCTGAAAATCCGTTACAAGCAGGAGCGACTACCGTGGGAATGACTGCAATAGATGTGGGTTGATTTAAAGTGATGGTTTGCACGCTGCTACAAGCTAGTTCATCGGTTACGGTTACGGTGTAAACACCTTGTTGTAGGTTTTCAAGTAGTAGGCCTGCGTCTCCCGTATTCCAATTGCTGGTATAAGCGCCTGTGCCTCCGCTGATGCTAATTTCTATGCTGCCATTTGCATCGTCATTGCATTGTATGCTTCCAATGGTGGAGGTAACGATTACTGCTGTCGGTTCTGTAATGACAAAGCTTTCGCTAAAAGAGCAATTGTTGCCATCAGTAACCGTCACGATGTATTCGCCGGCAATCAACCCATTGATCGAATTGGTTTCATTTCCATTGTTCCATTCATAAGTGTAATTCCCATTGCCCCCTGTGGCATTTAAGGCAATCATTCCATTACTACCTGCAAAACAATTGTTATCGATCAGTTGGAAATTATTGTAAGTCAATAGTGTTGGTTCGTTTAGCCCAATGGTTTGAGTACTTGTACAACCATTGTTATCCGTAAGGGTGTAGCTGTAACTTCCTGCTGCCAAATCGCTTAAGACTTCACTAGTCGAACCGGTATTCCAAAGGAAAGTATAAGGCGTTTCTCCTCCACTAGGACTCAGGTTAATCTGCCCGTTACTTTCGCCAAAACAGTTGGGGGGAACTGAACTCTGTTGAACGCTAAGTAAACTCGGTTGAGTCACCGTAAGTATTTCTACCATTGAACAATTATTATCATCAGTAACCGTCACGATATATTCTCCAGGAGATAGATTGTCGAGATTCTGTGTGCTTACGCCAGTATTCCAATTGAATGTATAATCTCCAATACCACCTGTAATGGCTAAGTCAATTGCTCCATTACTCTGATCAAAACAATCAACGTCCTGGACGTTAGGACTAACTTGTATTTCTGTAGGTTGATTTATAACAAAAGTTTCACTTAGCGTACAATTGTTCGCATCTGTTATGGTCAGTTCGTATGTTCCAGCCGCTAAATTATTATTGTCGCTTTCCTGTGTTCCGTTGTTCCATTCAAAATTAGTGGCTCCTGTTCCACCAGTAGCTTCTATGGAAATACTACCAGAGCTACTGCCATAACAGCTGTTATCTGTAACTGTCAGATTTTCAATGATAAGAGCATCTGGTTCTGTTATTTCCGTTTCTTCGATTTTTGTACAGCCATTCATATCAGTGACTGTTACCGTATAGCTACCGGCTGGCAGGTTGTCGGTGTCATCAGCTGTTGAGCCGGTGTTCCAAAGGTATTCATATGGAGCTTCACCACCATTTACAGTTACCTCCGCAAATCCATTGGGGGTGCCAAAACAAGTGAGATTTTCATTTTCAAATTGTAAAGCGATAGGACTCGGCTCAGAAACAAGAACGTTTTCAACAATAGAACAATCGTTCGTATCTGTAAT
>JBLHRR010000165.1:0-12176 GCA_047626155.1 Saprospiraceae bacterium
GTATACAAACATTCTTTAATAGACGTTATCGTCTATTAATTTTTTTGTGAAAAAAAGGTGATTTTATGGATTCTTGGTCTAATTGTAACAACTTCATTACAAGATCAAAACCATGTCCCTTTTTGATAATAATAAACTGGTGGTGAGTAGTTTGTATGACGGAGTGAGTCCTGGGGATGCGTTAGGTTTTGTTCAACGGTCCGTATAAATGCAGTAGCGGATTAAACGCAGATCCTTTTCAAATAGCAATATAATTAATCAAATGCAAAAACGGTTTGAGCATGCACCCAAACCGCTATTGCTTTTATACATTATTGTCTTTAGTTATTACATAATTCCAATTACTATAAATTTATTTCATCATACCATTTTGAGATTCCTTCTCCAATTTCATGCGGATAATCTTCTTGGAGGAAATGTGATCCTTCTCCAAGGTTAATTAGAGTTGTGTTTTTAAATTCGTTTCGTATTATTTCAAGATCTGGTTCTTGAATTCCAATGCCGGGAGTAACGTAAAAGCATAATTTGGGTATTTCCGTTTCTTTAAGCCATTTCGAATAGTCTAATAATCTTTTAGCACTGAATTCTGGCTTTCCCTTTATTGGGAGATCCTGTGGCCACCTATGTAGAGGTTTCCTGCTTTTTGCATCCGGATAAGGAGCTGCGTAATAGGCCATTTCTTCTTCCGTTAATTCCCTTACTATCATATCTGGTAGCATTTTTTTAATAAAGAGATTACCTCTTTTCACCATCAGTCCTCCTATGAAATTTGTACGCATTAATCTGAGCGCAACTTTAATGCTTCTTGGCATTGTTTCAAAACGGGGGACATCAATTGAAGCTTCCATAAAAACAATTGCTTTTATATTGTCTCGGTTCATGTTGGCATAATGAAAGCCCATCATTGCACCCCAGTCATGTAAAACCAAGGTGACATTTTTAAGACCTAATTCCGCTATAAATCCCTCCAAGTAATTGTAACTATCAATAAAACCATAATCGATATCTGGCTTATCAGATTTACCCATTCCAATATGATCTAAAGCGATACACCTTCCTTTTCCAGTCATGTAGGGAATGACATTTCGCCATAAGTAACTCGAAGTAGGATTTCCATGTAAGAACAAGATAGGATCACCCTCGCCTTCATCTATGTAGTGCATTTTACTACCCAATACTTCAATGTATTTTGACTCAAAGGGGAATTCTGCTGATATTTCTTTTTTTGGTTTCATTTCTTCTGATTTAGTCTGAGAATAAACTGTTACGGGAATTACTAGCATAAATACTAGCAAGTAATTAATTAAATTTTTCATAAAAAATTGATTATTTATTTGAATTATCAGGGTGTGGCTTTTCTTTTTCCAAGTAATATTTCAAGTCTTTGACCATTTCAGTTGAAGTACTGTTAATTTTACTTCTTATTTTACCTGACATTAATAGACCTATCCATCCTTTTGTTACCATTTTGAATTCTAATACAACTTTTGTTTTATTTGGTCCAAGATCAACTAATGACCATATAGCACTTGCCTCTTTAGCAATTCCAGGTTTTCCTTTAGTTATATGATAACTTAATGAATGGGCTGCTGGATCAAAGACATCTAAGACTTGTGTATTTTCACCATCCTCAGTTAAAATGACTCTTGTTGAATAATCTATCTCCTTGAACTTTTTGTATCCGCCTGCTTTAGACTGAATAAAAAAAGTTGACCAAAGATAAATATCAGAAAACTCGGTCCCCATTACCTGCCAAGTTGAATCAATATTCGCATTAATTGGCAATTCTTGTTTAACCTCAACAGTATAACTGATAAATAAATTAGCTATAAATATCAGAATCAAAATAAGTAGAGAAATACCAAAGCCTCTTTTTTTCTTTCTAGTCATTTTCATATTACTTTAGTTTTGGGTTAGTGGTTTTCCTGTTTCCAAATAAAATTTTAACTCTTCAGCCAGTTCTTTCACAGATGCCGTTAAGCCCTTTTTAATTTTGGTTTCCATTTCTACAGTTAAGGGCATTTTAGGTTCCATTATAAAATCCATTGAAAGCATTGTTCCATTTTCACTTTCACTAACCAAGGACCATTCTGCGCCTGCCATTTTCGCTATTTCTGGAGCCCCCTTAGTAATGACATAGCTTAATCTGTATTTGTCCGGATCGAAAACTGTAAGTTCTTGTATTGTATTCCCCCGATCAGTTGTAGTATCTCTAAAGGAATATTCAAGTCCGCTAAATTTTGCTTCACCTCCTGGTTTGGATGTTTTAAAATTACTGGACCACTTATCTGCATATCCATATTGGTTGCCCATAACTTCCCATACTTCTTGTATCGGTTTTTTGATTGTCAACTCTACTTTAATGTTCATTATATACGATGTTTTTGTTATTATAAATATTGTTACATCGTTTGGATACAGAAACTATTAAAGTGTGACAAAAGCATAAAAAAAGCCAACCATTTGAAGAATGGTTGGCTGTCAGACCGTCTATATGTGGGTGTTTCTATTTTCCACTTATTTCATCAAAGTACTTATTATAATTTGAGTCATTAACCAGTTCACGAATGATGGATTCTTTATCCAAAGCTTTCTTTGTTGGATGATCTTGGAAAAACTCAATATACTTTCTGTCAACTTTGTCAGCGACTTCATCAGCAACTTTGTCAGCGTATTCAGCTATTGTAGAGCTAAATTCAGGGTCAAAAAGCTTCTTATCGGTTTGCATTTTTCCTGCAGCCTCCATTGCCTTAGCTTTTTTGGAGCAACGACAAGGATTGTCAAGATTTACTAACCCACATTGTTTATTCATAAAAGCATGAAACTCCTTTCTGGTACGCGATAATTTCTTTCTAAAATTATCTTTACTTACTTCGAATACCTCAGCGCCAAGATTATGATCAATTTGAAACACATCACCTAACAAATATATTAATCGCTGCTCTCTGGTTAAACACATAAGCATTCCAGACATGCAGCGAACTCTTGCCGTTTTAGTTCGGTCAATTTGCTCCTCTTCTTCTTCAGCCGAAAGGTCTGGGCTTGGAATAGCATTGAGCTTTTCTGCAAAGTCATCAAAACTCTCCCATTTACCTTCCATTGGTCTTCTTTTGGTTTGCATAAACTCGTTAAATACGATTCTATAGAGCCAAGTCCTTAAGGAGCTATTCTCCTTAAAAGTAGATAACTTAGTTATAACCTTTATTAACACTTCTTGTGTAAGGTCACTTGCTTCATCTTTATCATGGGTGAATTTCCAAGCGACATTATAAATGAAGGATTCATGCGTTACAATTAGTTTGTTTAAAGCATCTTTATTTCCGCCATTAGCCTGTTCAATTAGCAGTTTGTCGTTTGCTTCATTATATTTTTTTGAGAGCGGATTTTTCATAATGTCTTTTTCTATTAGATGCAATATTTTTCAATATGTGACATTTTTTTTGAAATTAAACACAACGTGTTTGCGTATGCTTTGTGTGTGTCCAGAATGGGCACCTAATTCCTTCAAAGTTAAGGGGTTAGGTGCCCATTCTGGGCACACACATTAAGTGACCATGTCAGACTTCCTTCGGTCGTCCGTCAGGTACTCTTGGACGTTGTCACCAATAACTAAAAAAAAATGTCATGAAAAAAAAGTTTCTACTTGTATTACTTATTTTACCATATATGATTTATGGTCAAATTACTGGTTATCAATACCAGCCTATTAATGGTTTCGATGTCTATATTGAACTAGATGCATTAAACAATCATCAACAAGAAACCAATGAAGCAATTGACTTACTATCTTCAAAGTTGGAAGAAATCAACAAGTTAGGGCTAAAGAGTGAGATTAAAGATTCATTACAGGTTGTAAAGATTTTTATGGATTGGAATACTGGAGAAAAGCACGCAACCTCCACTTTGGTTTCTTCCATTGCTTCCAGAAGTACCTCCCTAGAGTTTTGAGATGCTGTCTCAAAATAATTCCTTAACTTGAGAGGAATTAGGTGCCCATTCTGGGCACACATAATATATTATCCTCCATCCCTCCCGTTCGGTCAGGTCGGCGATAATACAAAGCGTTAGCAATAAATTAAAACAAATAAATATTATGAATTTATTTTCACTATTTAAAAAGAGAAAAAATGGAGGTAAATCTTTAAATTCAGAATTAAATTTTATTGAACACGAAATTGATAATTTTTTCATGGTAAAACTTCCATTTGATTGGATATCGTATAGGAGCTCTATTCGTATATCATTTTTTAACAGGAATTGTATTTGCGTAATTTTCTTTCTAATTGCGCTAAGTAATGTTGCCTTAACTCAAAATGGTTTGGTAAAATATCAAATTATTGATGTATCAAATGGTCGATTAATTCCTGCACGGTTGACGGTACTCAAAGAGGGGATGCCTTTTAATGTTGGGGTGGAATCTCAACTACAAATAGCAAGTCGAGATAATACTATATATACTGCAAGTGGGACTGGTGATTTTTCACTTCCTCCTGGGAAATATGAATTTTGGTTTGGAAAGGGGATGGAGTATTCGGTCGATGTCAGGCAAGTAGAAATCTATTCTGATTCGACTATATTTATTTCTGCTACTTTGAAAAAGGAAATTAACACCGATGGATTTGTCGGTGGCGATATGCATTTGCATACGGTTACGAATTCGGGACATGGAGATGCTAACTTAACCGAACGAATAATTTCTTGTGCGGCGGAAGGGTTAGATTGGGTTGTCGCAACGGATCATAATTTTCTTTCAGACTATGAACCTTACATGAGGGATGCTGGATTATTGGGGTTAATGAAAACTACTATAGGAAATGAAGTAAGTACTCCAATCGGGCATTTTAATACTTTTCCCTTGGATGCTAATAGTGAGCCAGTAGAGAGTAAAATTAAAAACGGAAATATATTGTTTGAAAATATTCGTTCAGCAACAAAGAACAATGTTGTGATTCAAATCAATCACCCCCGATGGGTTATTGCTGATTATTTTAATACGAAAGGTTTGGATGTGTATTTTGGAAATGTGGCAAAGGAGAAAGAATGGAGTTGGGATTTTGATACGTATGAAGTGTTGAATGAAAATTATCAATTGGGATGGACCACCGCGCCTGGCAATTTACAGTCTGTAAAACGAGATTGGTTTAATATGATGAACAGAGGTATTCGGAAAACAGGGGTTGGAAACTCAGATAGTCACACGGTGGTAAGTTCAATTGCAGGAGTTCCCCGAAGTTATATTTTGAGTTCTACAGATGTAGCGAGTGATATTGACGAAAAGGAAATAGCTAAAAATATTAAAACACAACGAGTGACTGTGGCCTGTGGTATATTTCCCCAAATTATGGTCGATGGGAAAAATGCAATAGGAGAAACTTTTTCTAGTGAAAATAAAACAATACAATTACAACTAAAGGTTCAAGCGGCATCTTGGGTCAGTTGTTCCAAAGCAGCGTTAGTGAAAAATGGAGTAGTTATTCAAGAGTTTGATTTGAAGCGAAAGGGAAGTGCCGTTTGTTTGGACACTTTAATTACTGTTCAACCTGACAAAGATAGTTGGTATATTTTGATTGCTCATGGCGACCAAGCTATGTTTCCAATGGTTGGGAAAATAGATCGCCCTGTAAAACCGCTAGGATTTACCAATGCTGTTTGGATAGATGCGGATGGGAATGATGAAATATTAAGTGTATTCGATTACGCTAAAAGAGTAGTAGATAAAAACGATAACAATATAAAGACTTTAACTCAAGCACTTGAAAAAGAACGGGAGATTATTCCTTATGCGTTTTTTTATTTGTTTTCTAATAAAAACAAGAATGCAGTTGCTGTTGCAAAAGCTTTTTTTAAAAATGCAAATACAGAGCAAAGAAGAATGCTCTTTAGAGAGTTGGCAAAGACAAATATGGAAGGCGCACAAAAGGTGTTAGAAGGTTTTCAGAAAGAAAATTTGACCCCTTTGGAAGGGGTAGTTTTGGCATCGTATGTATATTTCCCATTGCGGAAAAATAGAGTTTCGAATTTTAAGAAAAGAAAAAATACAAAGCTGGATGAGCATTTGAATTATTTGGAAACTAAATTTACTTATATCCATTCAGGAGCTATTCAACATCAAGCATTAATAGGATGGAATATAAAAAATATACTTCCGAATAAATGGGAAAATATAACAGCGGATAAAAATGCAGTCTTTAATTTTACCAAAAAGTCAGAAGGTTCTTATTTTCTGAAAAGTAATTGGAAGATGCGAAAGGATACTACGCTTTATTTTTACCTACAATGCAATGAAAAGGTGAGCTATTGGTTGAATGGGAAAATGATGAATACAAAAAATACTATTTCGGATTTTGATATTTCCAAAAGAATGATTCCATTTTATTTGAAAAAAGGAAGTAATGAATTAATCCTGCAATTGTCTTCAGCTAAAGAAAGCAGTATTTGTTTTCATCAAGCAAGTGAAGATATGCTCATTGATCCGCAGATAAAAATTGAGGAAGTAGAACATCTGGGAAAAAATAAATCTGTAGAATATTTAACGGACTATCATTTTAAATATCATGGATTTGGAGAGGCTTTGATTGATGGCTATCGTGGGACAACAGATCATAAAAGCCAACTATGGCAAGGTTGGGAAGGAATTGATGCTGAGCTTGTTTTGAATTTGGGAAAAGAGCAATTGATAAAAGAAATCCAAATTGGTGTTTTGGTAAGTCAAGATTCTTGGATCTTTTCCCCTGCGAGCCTTGAAGTATTAGTATCAAATGATGGAGAGAATTTCACTTCTGTTTTTGTTGAAAAATTAGATGCACTTACTTCGAGTGCTCCCCAAGTAAAAACGATAGGAGGTGAGATTTTACCACAAAGAGCAAAGTTTATTAAAGTCATTGCGAAAAAAATTGAATCTATTCCTGAATGGCATTCTAACAAAGGAAATAATGGTTCGTGGATTTTTCTGGATGAAGTGATTGTGCAGTAAATTATCTAACCTCTACTTTATGAACCAACTCGCGGAAGTGCCGTACCGCAAGCGGCACCGTATCCAGCCATCTAAGGTTTTCAATTTCTGAAAACCCGTAGCATGTTTGAAATAATGAACCCAACCTCGCATCAGTTAATTGAGTAGAATGTTTGATAGCAAGGGGCTAAGTGGGCCGCCTTGAGGAGTTCCCGCCTCTCTTTGGTTAACCCACGCCACCCAGCAATATTCCACTGCTCAGATAACAGCGGATGAGTCGGAGCAACATCTTATCATTGATCTTGCGACGTAGCAATCCCATCGGCTTATCGTAATTGACCCGATCGAAAAACGATTTCAAATCTAAGTCTATCACATCTTGATAACCTGCGTTGATGTACTCTTTGGCTTGATCCAGCGCTCCATGCGCACTCCGATCTCCCTAGAGTTTTGAGATGCTCTCTCAAAATAATTCCTTAACTTTGAAGGAATTAGGTGCCCATTCTGGGCACACACACAATGTGCATTTCGATCAGTAGGGCTAAACGCCCGACCGCTGTATGCACTCCCGTCCTGTGCAATAATAAATTTAGCAGTTAACATATAAAATAAAATAAAATGAGAAAAATATTATTAATCAGTTTCCTTCTGATGCTTTTTACTGGCTACAGCTTTGGTCAATGTGGTATTAATGAAGTTGAAGTGAGAGTAGAAATTGCTACCGATAATTGGGGCTACGAAACTTCCTGGGCCTTGACCGATCTAATAGGCACGGTCATCATACAAGGTGGCCAAGGAGGTGTTTACGAAAACAACACCAGCTACTCAGACAGCATCTGTGTTCTTGCTGATGGTTGCTTTTTCTTCGAGATCTATGATACCTACGGAGATGGCATTTATGCTCCTAACGGGTATGAGCTTTATGTAGACGAGATTCTTATTTCTAGCGGTGCCAATGACATTGAAAATTACGCCATTGAGATTGTTAATTGTCCGGATCCATGTGGCATAATACTTAATGCTCTGAATGATCTTCAAGGACACATCAATGGAACAATGACTCTTAGCACTAATGATCTGACACTGATCAGAAATATCTTCGTTCAATTCCCAGAATGTCTAGCCGAAAGTGAATCTATAATATTGCTTGGTAAAAGTGTAGTTGAAGATTATGATGATCAAATTGGGGCACTTTTTACAACTCCTAACACCGAAAACGGCTTTTCGAAGGACCCTACAGCCGCTCCCGGTCTAGAAGTGGAACGGGCAATGCTTGCGCTTCAGCAGGGAATATTCGATCATGTATTCACACCAGAGGTTTACGCAGATTATCCGCAGCACATTAATGATTGGCAATTCAATTCGTGCTACAGCTTCCCTGGATATGTTGACCCGCCAGAAGATTCATCCGTAAGCAATTCAATACTGATCCGTGCAAATTTCAAAGACCCGGATGGGATGAATCCGTATTTCGATATTAATGGAGATGGAACCAATCACGCCCTTCGACCTACCGGACTGTATTTATCTCCCGGAAGTATAGCCAGCGTTACTGTACCGGATAGCCTGGTTGGACAAAACTATTATGTTAGAGTGGGTTCACATGAATGGGATCTGACCATCAGACCCATATTTAAGCGATTGGACAGGATATCGAGGAAGTTTCCAATCGATTCAACGACAATAGAGGTTTTCAATCCGTTTGGAGGAGCAATTTCTGTTCTTGTTCCCTACGGAGCCAACGATGGTATTGTCGAGATCAGCGTGAGCAACGGTGTGGAAGCCCCTTTCTTTTCGCTGAAGTCATTTTATGAAACACCTGACTTCAACGCAGAACTGAGCAAGCCCGGACCTTGGGCTGTTTTTGAGACAGACAATGTTATGTACACCATTCCTAAGCATTCCATTGTACCTGGTCAATATGACCTCATGCAAGCCATGCTGGACTGGGACTCGGCTTTACAGGGTGTTAATTCCATTATGGCCAGACAGATAATTCCCGACAAACACAATATGTATATGATCGCTGATATAACCATCAGACATAACGTATATTCAATCGGTTATCCGATGTCGAACACCCCGCTGAACTATACCAGTGTCCCTGGCCCGGCTTACTTTGTTAACGGTCCGGGACCTGATGATGAGACAAACTTTCATGAATCCGGACATGCATTGGCGATGTCCAAGTTTCCGGGTGAGGTTGAGGCTTTGGTTAATTTTCCGTACATCATGGCTATGAATTATGGCCTAAATGTAGACTTGAATGAAGCGGTGAATTACAGCTTTGTTCCTAACACCTTTGACATCGATAAAACAGCAACCCATAGAATGGTGTCCAATAGTTTTGGGTCAGAGAGAGAGATTGCGAACGCTACAACAAACGAGGTACGCTACCAGCATAGAGGTTACGGACATTATTTTGAAATAGTCAACATGCTTGGCTGGTGTCCGATTAGAAGCTTCTGGAAGCAGGAATTCATCGACTTTGAAAACGGAATCGATCATGGCATTAATAACCAAGACATTGACGGCAGAATAATCAGAATGTCCGTTGCCGCACAAGCTGATCTGCGTCCCTTATTCCATGTTTTTGGAATTCTCCCGCAAGATTCAATTGCTCTGCAAGACACGTTGACTCAAATCAACGTTCTACCTTCTCTCACGATCTACAATAGACTACAAGACTACTTCGACCTGATTCCGGAAGACAACACCGCATTTATCAATTACGCCCTGTTCGTATATCCGAATCTGTATACGGATGGTCCAACAGCCAATCCTGATTACGGGGTAGGTTGGCATTATCAGAAGTCATTAACCTACGATTCAGCCGAAGCCCAGCAACGAGCTGATATCCTACAGTCCATTATAGATCTCTATTATCCAAACGGTGAACCTACAGGCAATGGAAATCCAGACGTTTGCTGCTTACTGGATACCATGAACGTCAACATGGTAAATGAAGAGGTCATAGTGACGGGAGGCGTAGAACCCTTTGATATTTCAATTGACATAACTGGAAATATTCAGACCGTAACAGTCGTAGATTTTGATGGATGTGAATCCACTGTTCAATACACAGTCAGTGGTTTGTCTGAAGAAGACATGGAGGGGATAAGAATATACCCCAATCCTGCTTCGACAGAAATCTATATTGATTTGACAGGAAGTAGTAACCAAATAGAGAGTTTACAAATGGTTTCGATTAATGGTCAGGTATTAAAGCATTATCGAAAAGCTGATCATGTAATAGATATATCTACGCTAAGTGAAGGTGTGTATATACTGCAAATCGAATTGGCTGGTGGTGTACGAATTAATAAACGAGTTTTGGTTTTGAGGTAGAGATAGCCAATATAATAAGAACTGCATAGAATCGAGTAGCGCTGGGGTGACCAAATTTAGCCACCCCAGCCCTCTCATACCACAGAGCCGTACGGGTCGCGTACCTGACGGTTCACTCAACCCTTTTCCTATATTTAAGCTTCAAATAATACGACAAGAACGAGATGTAGCCTCTTTGTTGTAAACGCAGCTCTGTAACCGTAGTACCCATTACAGGACCACATGCTAAATGCCAATCTCCCTTCCGAGCGTAAGCATAACGACGCGCCCAAGCGGACTAACACCCAACTGGAGAAAAGCACGCAACCTCCGCTTTGGTTTCTTCCATTGCTTCCAGAAGTACCTCCCTAGAGTTTTGAGATGCTGTCTCAAAATAATTCCTTAACTTGAGAGGAATTAGGTGCCCATTCTGGGCACACATAATATATTATCCTCCTACCTCTCCAATTAATCATCCTTTTAACTGAAATTTTCATTATTTTTATCCCATGCAATTGAGAAAAAAAATACTAAGTTTTTTACTTTTAACCATCTACCTATTGGTAGTCGTACATCATAGTGTCTCGCATTCTCATAGTTCGGATTTTGATGGTGTACCAGTATCGGAATCCTCTCACAAGCATGAAAATTTCAAAGAAGTTCACCACGAACATCAATTTCATGTTGGTATATTCCACCTTTTAGTGCATTTGTTTGAAAGTATTAATCACGCAGATGACTTTGCAGATGAACATTTACTGGTTGTTCAAAAATCTTCTACCAAAAAAGTTGTTGACTATAACAATTCTGTAAATACATACATTTATGGGCAAGACGTATTGGTATTCGAGGTGGATGCTGAATCCCTGCCAGACCCGCCTTACCACTTATCTCTTTTACAAAAATTAAAACTTCCGAGTACTCCACTTAGAGCACCTCCCTCATTAGTCTAATCTTATCAGTTAGGGACAGACAATCCTTTGTCCCGTTCAATCATTTTTAATTTTTTAAACTAAAAGAATTAGACAATATGAAATATATATATTTCTCTGCCATTTTGTTGGCAGGGCTGCTTGTGTTAATGAGCAGTTGTAAACACGAACATGGGGAAGGTACGCATACCCACGGTGACGAAACACATGCACCCCACGGCCCCGAATTAGAACCATTTGCCTTTACTATTTGGACAGAAAAATCAGAAATCTTTGTTGAGTTTCCACCATTGATTGTTGGCAAGGAAAGTCGCTTTGCGGCTCACTTTTCAGAGATGGTAAATTTCAAAGCCCTTCAAGCAGGTGAAGTAACGGTACGGCTAAGGAAAGGAACTCAAAGTGTCAAAGAGAATAGTGTCTCTGCACCTTCTTCTCCCGGTATTTTTCGACCTGCTATTACACCTGATAAAGAAGGTGTTTTTGATTTAGTTTTCTTTCTAAAAACAGGTTCATTTTCAGATACCATTACTATTTCAAGTTTGACCGTTTATCCCAATGCAGCAGCAGCTATGGCGGCTAATCCGCCTCAACCAGAAGGTGACGAGATTTCCTTTCTCAAAGAGCAAGCATGGAAAATTGACTTTGCCATCCAGCAGGTAAAACGACAACCTATCCGAGAAGTGATTCACACTTCAGGAGAAATTCAACCCGTCAAAGGAGATGAAAAAATCATTGCTGCTAAGAGTAGCGGTATTGTTTTTTTCAAAAGTAAAAGCTTGCAAGAAGGCAGAGATGTTCGGTCTGGAGAAAGCCTATTCTCTATTAGCAGTAAAGGCTTGTTGCAATCCAATATGGAAGAAAAATACCAAGTCGCAAAAGCTCGTGTTGAAAATACCAAAGCAGATTTTGAACGAGCGGAAAATTTAGTGAACGAAAAAATAATTGGACAGAAAGAATACGAACGT
>JBLHRR010000166.1:0-12129 GCA_047626155.1 Saprospiraceae bacterium
AACTGGACTTCCTTACTACAGTTGACACCCAGATAATTATATATGCAGATTGATGGATGATAAATTTTACACCGCAAAAAAAATGAAATATTGATTTCATGGAACTAACAAGATATGCGTTGGCCTCTGAACACAAAGTATATAATGAATTCAAAAAAACATCATAATGAAGCCCCTCCAACTCCTCTTTGCCACTTTTCTAATATTAATTTTCAACCATAACCTCACCGCCCAAATAACCCTCTCCTCCCAAACAGAAGTAGACGCCTGGGACCAGAGCATTACCATCCTAACCGAAGATCTGACGATCACCGGTCCTGACATTACCAATATTGATGCACTCTCTAATCTTACAGCTATTGAAAGTAGGCTTGACATAGAAGCCAATCCTTCCTTGACGAATATCGACGGTTTGTCAGGACTAACGCAAATACAAACTACAGGGAGAGTTAATTTACAAGCAAATCAAGCCTTGACAGACATTGGTGGTTTTTTAGGGCTGACGGATGTTGACGGAGCAATTTCTATTCAATCCAATGATGCACTGACGAATATTGATGGACTTTCAAACTTAGATAATGTCACAGGAGTAATTTCACTTTGGTTCAATGACGGTTTGACAAATATTAATGGTTTTCTTGGTTTAGAGGATTTCACTGGAAGAATCTTAATTACGAATTGTGATGCATTGATTGATTTTAATGGATTCTCAAATCTCGCAAATTTTTCAGGACTTATCGAATTAACCAATAATGATGGCTTGACGAATCTTGATGTGTTTTCAGATTACACAGATTTAGTGGGTAGGCTTACGATTAAACATAGTGATGGACTTACTAACATAGATGCACTCGCTAGCCTCACTAATGTTTCTGGAACTTTGGAGCTCTGGGATATTCCAGCATTAACGGATATTAATGTTCTTTCTGGAATTCAAGAATTATCAGGAATTATTGATATTAGAGATAATGAAAATCTGCTTGCTATTGATGGCTTTTCTAATCTCATTACTATCAATGGAGAATTAAAAATCAGGAGTAACAATGCATTAGCAAATATTGATGAGCTTTCAAATTTAACAACAGTCAATGGGACGTTGGAAATTAATAGCAATGAGCAATTAGAAAACATAGATGGACTTGAAGGCCTTGCAGGAATTAATGGAGCAGTAGAAATTAATAATAACGACAACTTATCGAATCTAAATGTTTTCTCTGATTACACAAATATCGCAGGGGAACTTTTAATCGAAGACAATGATGGACTTACAAATCTGGATGACTTGTCTTCTTTAACTGAACTCACAGGTACTGTCACCATAAAAGACAATATAGGTTTATTGAACGTAAATGGATTCTCTGGCCTCACAGATATTGCAGGGACCATGAACATCACAAACAATCAAGGACTTATGGATATTCAAGGGTTTTCTAATCTTACAGATGTCTCTGGAAACCTTAGGATCAGGCAAAATTCTAATTTGGCAAATATCAATGGCCTTTTTGCTTTGACTAATCTCACTGGACGTATTGACATAGCCGATAATGATGCATTAGCAAATGTAGATGGATTGTTAGAACTATCGATTTTGGATGGTGGTCTTTATATTAGTGGTAATGATGCCTTGACAAATGTGGACGGCCTCGGAGGAATCACTACGATCACTGCTAACACAGCAGGGCTTTATATTTCTAAGAATAATTCATTAACAAATATTGATAGCTTATCTGGGATTGCAAATTTAGAGTCAGGTTCGAAAATTGAAATAAGAGAGAACGCTAGCTTACTCAATATTGATGGCTTATCGGGACTAGTGAATGCAAATGGAAGTATTTATATCGAAGAAAATCATGCATTGACAAATATTGATGGACTTGCTTCCTTGACAGAAATTACCAATACTACAAATGTCCGCATTATCAATAATGATGCTTTAACGAATTTGGATGGATTGATAAATATTACTCTTATCCGCAGGTACCTGTTAATTCTCGACAATAGTAGTTTACAAAATATTGATGGCCTCTCTAATGTAGAGGAAATTTTATTTGCAGGAAATCTTGAAATATCAGGGAACCCTAGCCTAACCAATATTGATGGCTTATCTGGACTTAGAGTAGTTGATGTGAACACAGCAGGAGGATTCACTTTGCAAGATAACGATCTCCTAAGGTATTGCTGTGGATTAGAATACGCCATAGAAAATGGTGACTTGGAAGATTTCGTCATCAATATGAATCAGGAAGGTTGCAACAGTCCTACACAAATACTAGATGCCTGTAGTCTGGTTTTAAACTATGACCAAACCAGACCCTGCGAAGGGTTGGACAATGGAAGAATTAATTTTTTCGCCAGTGACTATGATACGATACCGTTTTCTTATCAGTGGGAAGAACTTACGCTAGGGGACTCAGGCAATGGAATTAGTACCGCTGATAATTTTTCTATAGAAAATCTCGCAGCCGGCACTTATAACGTAACAATAAGCTTACAAAATGGAGCACAAGAAGTAATAACCGGTATTGTACTAGACCCGATTGTCGGTTCTGTCTTTGAGATACTCGAAATCACAACCGCCAATAGTACTAATGGTACGGCTAGTGGAAATATCCAAATCGCATTTTCCGGAGGTACCCCTCCTTATGAAGTCACTTGGTCAGGGCCTATTCCAGGTAGTCTCCCAGGTATAACGGACAATTCCTATACGGTCTTTAACCTCAGCCCTGGAGAATACATTGTTCAACTTACGGACGCAGATGCGCAAAGTAAAATAGCGAATATCACTTTGCTTGATGAAGTGATACCTAGCTTTCCTTGTAGCGAACCACTTGACATCGTAATCCTTAATGATGTATCAGGATCCGTGAATGAAATAGAATATGATGAATCCAAAACCTTCTTTGTCGATTTTTTAGCATCAGCTAATATTGGAGAAGGGGCCATGGAAAGTCAAGCAACGATCATAGAATGGGCAAGTAATGCAGAGCAATCCGTGATGGTACCCCTTACGGGGAATATGCAAGCACTAGAAAATTATGAGAACGCTACTAGAGCATTCAGCGGTGGGACATTCCCGCATCCAGCCATGCAATTTGCAGCGGACTATATAGAGACAAATGGAAGAAGTGATGTGGAGAAAGTTTTCATTTTATCTACAGATGGGACACCACCAACTTCGCTCATCTATCTCGCTGATGAGCTTAAAGCAAATGGATATCACATCGTTACGATTGCTTTTGATTATGCCTATTCTCGCAGTAGCATTCGAGACATATTGACTCAGGTGGCTTCTGTTCCGCTACTTGCCCCAGGAGCAGCTGCTTACTCAGATTTGGATTCAGACCTAGCAGATAACATTGTCAATCTTTACCTCTGTCCCCTTAATCCTGGGAGTTCTTCCTCCGTGTATTTTAATAGAGATGGTGCAATCGAGATAGATTCAGTAGTAGGAGATTGTCCTGTAGCTGGATTTGCAGAAGTCACTTTCACCATTTCGGCCCACCGGGAATTATCTTTGCCCGTAGGAACCTCGGTCATGTTTTATCATAATGATCCCTTACTTTTTGGGGCAACCCCAATCTTAGATTTTAGTTTGCCCTGTGCCATCCCGATCGGCAGTAGTGAGACACATACCGTTACATTGCCCATCAATACAGCGACTAAATTATATGTCTTATTAAATGACGATGGAAATATTGCTCCGCCATTAAATTTTCCAATTACTGATCTCCAGGAAATAGCTTTCTCTAATAATATCGACACCGTAAGTATTTGCATAAATAATCAACCGACACTTCAAGCACTCAAGTATACGACCACACCGACTCCCATCTGTGATAGCATATTGATGTACACCATAGATGTTTGTAACATTGGTTCTACAAATGCCATTGATGTCGTAGTCACAGACGATCCACCGGCAGGGGCGACACTGACGGGACTTACGGTCAACACCAACAATTGCTCTATCGATAACGGAAATAGCTATGACATACCTGCTGGCTGTTGCGTAAGTATCACAGTCACTTATAATGCTTCAGCTGTCGCAAATGGTTATTATGGAATCCAAAATGTAACAATCAGTGGCCCCCTTGATCAGGAATATCTTAATTATGACGGAAGCTTAAGTAGCGCTGAAGACGTCATTGTAAAGGAGGAGAATACAAATTGTCCTTCGACTGAAATTTGGTTTACAAAAGAGGTAAATACAGAAGAAATTTGCGAAGACGGATTCCTAAGCTACACCTACACGATACACAATGAGACCAGTGCTGTAATTCATGGCGCAAGATTTCTGGATATTTTGCCTTTTCCGATGGACTGGGTCTATAAGCCCTACTTAATGAATGGTCTTAGCATCAATGCGCCCGAACAGAGCGGAACAATAGCAGATTTTATAATTGATGAAATACGTGCAGATACTGTTGCGACTTTTCAAATGGATGCTTATACTGGTGACTGGCCCATGGACGGGACTGTCGCTGGTTCCGCTACAATAGAAAATGTTATTGATCTGGAAAATGGCGGTTTACAAGATTTAGAATCCAATGAAGTAAGTACCATTGTATATGGAAACTTTCCTTGTGATTCAATAGATACAAATACCTTGGATATGGAATCCCTTTCTTCAATCCTAGTTTTCCCAAATCCAAGCACCGGAACCATTCAATTCAAAAACCTCAAGGAATCTGTGAAATATAGATTGTTCAATGCTACAGGGACCTGCTATGAGGAAGGGGAGTATCTTGGGGGAGATTTAAAGCTTCGGTATGAAGGCGTTAATTTGGTTCAGTTATTTTTAGATGCGGAGGTGAAGATTTTTAAGGTTGTTAGGGTTATGTAACCAGCCAATGATTAATGCCAATTGACGATTCAAACAGTTTTGGGTTTCTGAAATGATTTCAATTCTTCAATAGCAGCTTCATATCCGATTTGGAAAATATCATCTACATGATTCATACTAAAAGTCCCAAAACGATTGAGGGCTTCAGGATTTATGATCAAATCACAATCACCAAATGTTCCCATAGAATGACTTGCGCTACTAATTAAGTAGGCCCTTTCCATCACCGCAAAAGAAGTTTTCAAGTTTTCTGCTTTTATCTTTTTTAATGGATGAACATGTACCCCTATTGTTTTATCACAATAGGTCATTAAAGGCTCTGTTGGAAAGTTATTGGCAATTCCGCCATCCGCATATAATTCATTTTTTATTATCATTGGAGAGAACACTCCGGGAACAGCAGCGGAAGCAAGTAAAGGATGAATCAATTGTCCTTCGTGAAAGAACTTTGTTTTACCCCTGATTATATTCGTCGTGGAGATATATAACTTCTTTTTCAATGCTTCAAAGTTGTCTTCGGGAAAGTATTGTTTGAAAATAGAATAAAATTTATTCGTATCCACAAATCCTGCTTTTCGTACCGCATAATTTTTGACAGAAAATAGAGAAGTCGCTCAGAAGAATTCAAGTATTTCGTCTGTTGAATAACCGGCAGCATAAAAAGCTCCTACAATTGCTCCTGCACTTGCCCCGGAGATGACGGAAGGGCGAATTCCGTATTCTTCCAGTGCTTTTATAACACCAATATGCGCAATGCCATTTACACCGCCGCCTGAAAGAACAAGTCCTGTGATCTTTATTTCTGTCCGACGATTCAACTGATACTCTTCCTCCGAGCAAGTTACTCCACCTATGCATCGATTCCTTGGATTCTGTTCTCCTTTTCCAAAAGCTTTAATGCTATTCTCTCCAATGCCTCTACTAGTCAAATAATATTTTGCAGAACCCGCCCGCCGAGCAGACAAATCGAGATTATTTCGCCTGACAAATCATAACTGGAATCCCAAACTCAAACATGATTTGTATGGCTGCATCATTTAGAAATAATTGAAAGCTATTTGTAGTATGGCTAACCAATATAATTAGGTCGATTTTATTTGAAAGGTTTTCGTTCAAAATTAACTGTCGGGTTTCTTCCGTCGGTGCATGGACGTATTTCACAATAGACTCCCAAATAATGGAAGTAAAGGTGTTTTGTTTTAGCGTCTTTACTTTTACCAGAGAGAAGTCTATATTCTCTTTTTCCATCCAGAATTTAATAACGGCAGACTCATTCTCTTTTCTTTTGAAATGCCAGATGTTTACCCAGGTATCGTATAGAGCAATGGTTGGAATGATGAGTACCGGGCATTTCGCATTGGAAGCGATGCCGGATGATTTACTTCCAATCCATCTTTGAAATGTAGAGTTGAAAGGATTTCCACTAATAATTATCAAACTATATTTCGAACTGATCAAAATGAGCTTATCGACGACGGAACCCATTCGAGCTAGAAATTTAATTTTATCTCGGACTCCCCCAATGTGTATTTTGTAAAATTCGATCAACATATTTTGGATGCCGTCATCATAATCTTCTTTACCGAAATCATACATCCTGTTTTGATCATCACGCGGATAGCAGTATAGCAAAGTTAAATGCATTCCCTTTTCCAAGGCATAATCATTTGCATAGATCAACGCATTTGCAGAAGCATCTGAGAAATCTATAGGGACTAGTATTCTATTCATTTTAGATATTTATTTTGTCTTTTATTCTTAAGAAAGACTAGGAAGTTGGAAGAAGTCACTTTTGAAGGAGTCTTTTTTTGTTTAGATGAAAAATAAGTAACCGTTCGGTTGTTGGCTAACTGCCATTTATTATGAGCGTAAGAGCTTTTCATTGGAATACCATAGGTAAGTCTGTAGGAGATCTTCAAAAAGAAATGGGCTTTCTAGATCTGAGGTGAAAATGCGATTGGCTCGTGGTCTAAATAGAGTTGCAGCGTTAATGGAAGTAGGGTAGAGGCTCAAGAATAAATAAAAAAAAGTGACCTAATGCTACTTACTTGTCTTTATTGCTAAGCACTTAGGGATTAGTGGGCGGGGCACCGTTTCAATTAAGGTATTAGCTGATTACTTATTCAGCTTTGCTAAAGTAACTTATTTAATATTAAAAATTATTGAACAAGCTCTGGAAAGCTATCGAAGTGCCATTAGTAACGTGAAACAATATCGGAGCGATTGGAAGAAAGTTCGTCCACGAGAATAGAAGTAATCGCTATTAGAGGTGACTGGATCAATTTTTATTTTTCTTTCTGAAAATGAATTAAAAAAATATTATGAAAAAAATACTTTTCCCTACAGAATTCTCGAGCCACGCTCCCGAAGTCTTTCGGTTTGCAGTAGAATTGGCTTATTTTTTTGACGCCCGTTTGATAATGATGTATGCATATAGTATTTCAGACTACGGACTGGCTTCTAATCAAAAAAACGAAGAGCAAGCCAATAAAGCAACGGAGAGAATGATTGACTTTGTAACAAGCAATATTCCGGAAACATATCGAAAAGAGATTAAAGTAGATTACGTGGCTAAAAAAGGACTATCCAGTAAAGCCATACTCGAAGTAGCGGTTAGAGAAGATGTTGATCTTATTGTTATGGGGATGACAGGAATGACCAATGCGGCAGACATCTTAGTGGGTTCTACGACCATGTCTGTTTTAGCAAAAGCGGATTGTCCCGTATTGATGATTCCAGCTGATGCCAAATTCGAAGGAATTGATAACATGGTGTACACTACTAATTTTGAATTTAGAGATTTGGCAGTTATTAATTACCTAAAAAAATGGTCTAAGAAATTTAAAGCTCCGTTACATTGTTTTCATGTCATCGAAGAAGGGGATGATAGAATGAGTGCGATTAAAAATATGGATATATTAAGAACAATATTTAAACGACAAAAAAGAATGTCTTTCGATTTTGAATCCGGTAAAATAGATGAGGAGATAGAAAAGTTTATCAAAAAAAAGAGAGCGGATGTTTTAATAATGATTGAGCATAAGAAAAATTTCCTTACTCGAATACTTGATCGGAGTAGAGTAAATGAAATTGCTCATGACGTCTCTATCCCTTTGCTCGTGATGAAGGACAATGGCTACGAATTGAATGTTGTTACAGGGGAGTGGCTAAAGGTGGTTCATTCGATTGCCTAAGTTTGAATTGGAATAATCAAAGGAATTAATATTATTAACCCTCCAATTTAAAAGGCTGAACAAAGTAACATAAATGAATATAAGAGATTGTGTAAAATCTGCAGAAAATAAAGTATCTGTAGAGTCAAAAATTCTCGGCGATTTTGTAAAAGATAAATCTAAATCACTCACGGATCGACTGGAAGCCTTTGATGATATCATCAATTTAGAGATAGGAGATACTGGATTGAATAGAGTGAAAACAGTCGAACGAGAATTCAATATTAGACAATTATATATTAAGTATGAAGGAGATAATCCTACTGGAACTCAAAAGGATAGAATTGCTTTTGCGCAAGTTTACGATGCATTGAGAAGAGAGTATGATACCATTGCTTTGGCGACCTGTGGAAATTATGGAGTAGCGGTAGCGTTAGCAGCTCAGCTCGGAGGTTTGAATTGTATGGTCTATATTCCAGAAGGATACCACACGGAGCGAATTACCGAGATGCAATTACTGGGAGCAACCATAGTCCGTTTGCCAGGTAGTTATGAAGACGTCGTTGTTAAAAGTAGCGAAGAAGCAGAAAAACAAGAATGGTATGATGCGAATCCAGGAGGTGCTAATACGCCATTGCAAATAACTGCTTACGCACAAATAGCTTACGAAATTTATGACCAACTTGGTGATGCACCAATATATTGCGCGGCCCCTGTTTCGAACGGAACCTTATTCGCAGGTATTTATCGTGGATTTGTTAGCCTTTTTAAAAAAGGAAAAACATCGAGAATACCAAAAATGATAGCGGCTTCCTCTACACACAAAAATCCTATTGTTCAATCTTATCTCAAAGGCTATGAATCCTGTGTAGATTTAGATCCTAATAAAATTAAAGAAACTAAGTTTAATGAGCCATTGATCAATTGGCATAGTTTCGATGGAGAAGAGGCCTTGCATGCTTTGCAAAAAAGTAAGGGAGAAGCTTTTAATATCAGTGACAAAAAAATGCGGGATATGACGGCTTTTCTAAATAAAAAAGAAGGCTTTAAAATACTTCCAGCCTCGACTGTTGGTTTAATTGGATTGCTACAATTTCATGAACAAAAGGCACTGGAACCCGGTCGGTTTGTCGCAGTACTGACTGCTAAATATTAAATAAATTCATTTAAAAAAAAACAAAATAATGAAGAATAATTCAATTGATGGTAAAGCATTAGTTTATTGTCAAGGTGCTTTCAACACACCTGAAGGAAAAACAGCTCACGGCTTGGTTCGTTTTACCGAACGTTTTGAAGTCGTCGGTGTTATTGATTCTTTGCATGTTGGAAAAGATGCAGGTGCATTGTTAGATAATAAGTATAGTGGGATACCAATATTTCCAAATTTTGAAATAGCAATGGAGGTCTTGAAAACAGATAACAATGAACCTACTAATTTTGTAATTGGCCTTGCTCCTGATGGAGGCAGACTACCAAAGGAGGCAAAAGTAGCAGTCAAAATGGCTTTAGAAAAGGGACTTAATATAGCTTCCGGGCTTCATGACTTTTTGACTAATGATGCGGAATTAGTAGCTTTAGCCAAAAGTCATAACTGTACCATAAAAGACGTTAGGAAAATGCAGGACAGAGAGCAACTTCATTTTTTTACTGGAGATATTGAAAAAGTCAAGTGCCTAAAACTAGCGGTACTCGGAACGGATTCTGCGGTTGGGAAAAGAACAACGGCTTGGATGTTGGTGCATGCATTTAGAAAAAACGGATTGAAAGCAGAGATGGTCGGTACAGGGCAAACCGCTTGGATGCAAGGAGCAAAGTATTCCATGATTATGGACAGCTGTATCAATGACTTTGTATCTGGAGAAATAGAGCATGCCGTTGTTTCTGCTTATAACAATGAACAGCCGGATGTGATTGTTATTGAAGGGCAGGGGAGTTTGATGAACCCCGCTTACCCTGGTGGCTTCGAAATATTGGCCGCTGGAAGACCCGATTATGTTATTTTACAACATGCTCCTCGTCGATTGGAATATGACGGTTTCCCCGGATATAAATTGCATTCCTTGAAAGAACAAATTAGAGCCATTGAACTTATCTCGGGCAAAGAAGTCATTGCTATTACACTAAATCATGAGCTCATGACAAAAGGAGAAATTCCCGCGGCCTGTGAAGATATTACAGAAGAAACAGGACTTCCTTGTTTCGATGTTCTAGCTTTTGGAGCAGATGATTTGACTAATATTTTAAAAACAAGAATTAAAAGAATCGCATTAACTAAGTAACTAACTAATCAATTTCAAATCACTTCCAACACATTTATGAAAATAACAAAAATAGATTTCCAGCGCTATGATCTACGATTAAAAAAGCCTTATACCATTGCCTATGAAGTAGTGTCGCATGCCACTAACTTTGTGTTGAAATTAGAAACAGGTAGTGGTCTAATTGGCTATGGTTGTGCGGCACCTGATTTACCGGTGACTAGAGAAACGCCAGCGCAGGTGGAGGAGATGATTAAAGATATTTTAGAACCTTTTCTAAAAGGAAAAAATCCATTTAATTATGCCCGTTTAATTGCCGAGTTAAAAGTTTTTCTACCGGTACGTTCTTCTGCGCTTGCAATGGTTGATATGGCACTGTTGGACTTAGTCGCCAAGAAAGCTGATGTACCCTTATATCAATATTTTGGAGGTTTTAGAGATCAAATTGAAACCAGTATTACAATCGGAATCTGCGATGTCGAAGAAACTTTATCTGAGGCAGAAAACTTTATCCAACAAGGCTTTCGCATCTTGAAAATTAAAGGAGGTTTGGAGGTCGAGTTGGATATAGAAAGGATGATTAAAATCAAAGAACGTTTTCCTCAAGTGGTTTTGCGTTTTGATGGCAATCAAGGTTATTCTATTACAGAAGCCATTCGGTTTTATGAGGAAACTAAAATACTGGGAGTCGAGATATTTGAACAACCTATACACGTTGGTAAAGAGGAAAAAATGGGAGAACTAGCTAGTGCCATAAGCATCCCGGTAATGGCTGATGAAAGTCTAAAATCCTTAGCAGATACTTTCCGTCTTATCTCTAATGAGCGGATTGATATGATCAATATCAAACTAATGAAAGTGGGAGGTATCTTAGAAGGGATGCATATTAATTCCGTTGCGAAATCCAATAAGATTGAAGCCATGGTTGGTTGTCTGGATGAATCAGCTCTTGGGATTAGCGCTGGGTTACATTTCGCATTAAGCAGGCCTAATATTCACTTCGCTGATTTAGATGGCCATTTGGATTTTGAAAATGATCCCTTTACTAATTTGTTTCATTTAGAAAAAGGATGGTTGCGCCCATTAGAGCGACCAGGGCTTGGTGTTTAATCTTCATCGAAAAAAAATATAATAAGGGATGAAGTAAGAATAAGTTTCCGATTTGAGATCGAAATATTTGAATCAGATGATCGAAAAAAAATACAGGTATAGCTGTCTATTTCAAAGTTTTTTTGAAAAACCTGAATCAAATGGTTTCCTTTCAAATTGGATAGTTATTATGTCCAGTGCACTATATGCATTGTAAACTAAGTTCTATCCGTTTTGACTGCTTCTTTTGGAATTACTCTTCGTTAGAAACTCCTTAAATAGCTAAGGCTATTCGCGTCGTCTCTGCCTCGATTAATTCCAAAATAACCTATTTTAATTCGGACGAAACTTAATTTCCAGTGCACTTAGCTTAGACTCATATCAAATTAATCCTCCATTATTACAGAACAATTAACTTCCATTATTATTGATTTTTAACCCCTTAGGGATGAACCTTAAAAGGAGAGAGGAAAAGGGTTAATTTACAATCCTAAAAAAAGCAATTATTTAAACTACTGTACATTTTTTAAAAACAAACTTTCCTTTAGCCACTATACCCACGGGCGGCGGCTCCCCTTTAGGGGTTGGAGGTTGCGTGGGCAAAAAGTGTATATTAACTTAGCAATTATTTTTTATTCTTCCTCATCCTCATCCTCATCCTCTTCCTCATCACGGAGATTTTGCCTAAACTTTTCTTTAGGTAAAGGCTGTAGTTTTTTTCTTCGTGCTCCGTCTTCCGTGGAACGGTTTTCCGTAAAACGATCTT
>JBLHRR010000167.1:0-12020 GCA_047626155.1 Saprospiraceae bacterium
GGTATAAGGAAAATACGAGTTTTAAGGAAGAAGGGATATATAAACTGATGATAGCGCATGCTGTTCGCAATAACGGAGAGGTTGATGGCGTTACAGATTTAGTCGGTATTACAGATGTTGGCTTCAGTGTAGAAGAGGTCAATAAATAAGAATTAAAATGGCCAATAAACAAACAAAGAAAGCAAAGAGTCCTAAGCACGAAACCTTACGCCACAAAAGAACCTTTTGGAAGATATTCGCAGTAGCCATAGGGTTTGTATTACTGTTGTTTTTACTTGCCTCATGGGGTGTCTTCGGAAGCCTTCCAGATGAAACTAGCCTTGAGAATCCGGAAAAAAACCTTGCGACGGAAATTATTTCTTCAGATGGCAAGACCATCGGGAAATTTTATAAAGAAAACAGAACTCCGGTGCTCTATGACGAACTTCCTGATCATTTAGTAAATGCACTCATTGCTACTGAAGACATACGTTTTTATGACCATAGTGGTGTTGATGTTAAAGGAACGATTCGGGCTGCAGTTTATTTAGGCAGCAAAGGAGGGGCAAGTACAATATCACAACAATTGGCAAGACAATTGTTTGTTGGAGCAGCATCTAAAAACACTTTTGAAAGACTAACACAAAAATTTAAAGAATGGGTAATCGCCACCCGTTTGGAAAGACGTTATACAAAGGAAGAAATAATTACAATGTATTTTAATGAATATGATTTTTTAAATCAGGCTGTGGGGATAGAATCTGCTTCAAATATCTATTTCGATAAAGCTCCTTCCGATTTAAATGTTTCTGAATCAGCGATGCTCGTTGGAATGTTCAAAAACTCATCATTGTACAATCCACTTCGCAACGCGCAAGGGGTAAAGAACAGGCGAAATGTCGTCCTTTCTCAAATGGAGAAATACGATTTTATTACTGAAACAGTTAAAGATTCATTGCAAGCACTTCCGTTAAATCTTAATTACGCTGCTCAAGGGCATAACGAAGGTCTTGCGACTTACTTTAGGGAGTATGCTAGAGCATTTATGAAAAACTGGATAAATGACAATCCAAAAACTGATGGCTCTAAATACAACATCTACAGCGATGGTTTAAAAATTTTCACTACCATCGATAAAAGAATGCAGACCTATGCTGAAGAGGCAATGGATGAACATATCATGAGATTGCAAAAGGAATTCGATGCGCAAAATGTAAAGAATAAAACAGCTCCTTTTCGAGACATTACTGCCGAAGAAACCGAACAGATAATAAATTCTGCAATGAGACGGAGTGATCGTTGGAGGGAACTTTCTAAGCAGGGCAAAGATAAGGAGGAGATTATCAAAAGTTTTAGCAAAAAAACTAAAATGCGAATTTTTTCGTGGAGTGGAGATATTGATACGATTATGACTCCTATAGATTCGATACGATATTATAAATCTATCCTGCAAGCATCAATGATGTCGATGACCCCACAAACTGGTGAGGTAAAAGCTTGGGTTGGGGGCATTAATTATAAGCATTTTAAATATGATATGGTGAAAACCGGAAGGCGTCAAATAGGATCCACCTTTAAGCCTTTTGTATACGCAACCGCCATTGATCAAATGCATATGTCTCCTTGTGATACTTTACCTAATACTCCTTTTACAATACCTGTGGGAAAATATGGCCTGCTGGAACCTTGGACACCTAAAAATGCTGGAGGAAAATATGGTGGAATGTTGACGCTTAAATATGCTTTAGCAAATTCGGTTAATACCGTGACGGCGAGATTAATTGATAGAGTGGGTCCAAGGCCCGTAATTGAATTAGTAGCAAAGATGGGTGTTGAAACAAAAGACATGCCTGAAGCACCATCAATTGCGCTTGGGACACCAGATGTATCCCTATTTGAAATGGTAGGCGCCTATAGCACTTTTGCGAATGAAGGTGTTTATGTTAAACCGACATTAATTCAAAGAATTGAAGATAAAAATGGAACTGTATTATACCAAAACGTTCCTGAAACAAAAGATGTATTAAGCCATGAAACCGCCTATGTTACCGTAAGTTTAATGGAAGGAGTAACTCAGGGTGGCTCTGGACAGAGATTGAGACACAAATGGGCTGGTGGAGCGACCGTTTATAAAAAAGTTGTAACCGGATATCCCTACGGTTTCGAAAACCCGATTGCTGGGAAGACTGGGACTACTCAAAACAATAGTGATGGATGGTTTATGGGGATGGTACCAAATTTAGTAACAGGTGTTTGGGTTGGGGGAGAAGATCGCGCTACGCATTTTAGCAATACGGCATATGGTCAGGGAGCTACAATGGCCTTACCAGTTTGGGGACTTTATATGAAAAAATGTTATGCTAATAAAGACCTGAACATTTCTACTGAAGAGTTTAAAAAGCCTTCAGAATTGTCAATTACTACAGATTGCGATAAATGGAAGGACGATAATAGTGATATAGAAGAAATTCCTGATGAATTTGATTTTTAGCCAACTACTTAGAAATAATTAGCCATACGGTCCTGAACTAGAATTAGAACTTTTCTTGATTATTGAACGAATCTTCGGAAGTGACTCTGCTTCATTTTCAGTATTTTTATAAAAAACTATTAGATATGATAAATAAGGTGGTTTCTAATGTTGCCGAAGCTTGTAAAGGCGTGGATGATGGGATGACTTTTATGTTAGGAGGATTTGGCTTAAGTGGAATTCCTGAAAATTCCATAGCAGAATTGGTTCGATTAAATGTAAAAGATGTAACCTGCATATCGAATAATGCCGGAGTAGATAATTTTGGCTTAGGACAATTGCTTCAAAAGCATCAAATAAAAAAGATGATTTCTTCATATGTAGGCGAAAATGCTGAGTTTGAGCGGCAGATGTTAAGTGGTGAACTGGAGGTAGAACTTATTCCACAGGGAACATTGGCACAACGTTGTCTTGCAGCACAAAGCGGTATTCCTGCGTTTTATACACCTGCAGGATACGGCACAGAGGTTGGAGAAGGGAAAGAGTTCCGAGAATTTAATGGTAAAATGCATTTGATGGAAAAAGCATTTGTTGCTGACTTTGCCTTTGTAAAAGCATGGAAGGGTGATGAAGCTGGGAATTTAATCTTTAAAGGCACTGCCCGAAATTTTAATCCAAATATGTGTGGTGCCGCGACAATTACTGTGGCCGAGGTAGAAGAATTGGTTCCAGTTGGAACCTTGGATCCAAATCAAATTCATATTCCTGGAATCTTTGTACAACGAATTTTCCAAGGTGAGAAATATGAAAAGCGTATTGAACAATTAACCGTAAGAACCCGCAGCTAATGGCATTATCTAAAGAACAAATCGCGCAGAGAATTGCAAAGGAAGTAAAAAACGGCTATTATGTAAACTTAGGAATTGGCATTCCTACTTTGGTTGCGAATTTCGTGAGAAACGATATTGAAGTTGATTTTCAAAGTGAAAATGGAATTTTAGGGATGGGCCCTTTCCCCTTTGAAGGTGAGGAAGATCCAGATTTAATCAATGCAGGAAAGCAGACAATTACCGCTTTACCTGGAGCCTCTTTTTTCGATTCGGCGACTAGTTTTTCAATGATTCGAGGGCAGCACGTTGATCTCACGATCTTAGGAGCTATGGAAGTATCACAAAATGGCGATATTGCGAATTGGAAAATACCTGGTAAAATGGTAAAAGGAATGGGGGGCGCAATGGACTTAGTAGCGTCCGCCGATAACATCATTGTTGCCATGATGCATACCAATAGAGCAGGAGAGTCTAAGTTGTTGAAGGAATGTAGTCTTCCATTAACAGGCATAAACTGTGTTAAAAAAGTTGTTAGCAATTTAGCGGTATTTGAAGTGCTAAATGGCAAGTTTAAGTTATTGGAGCGAGCTCCTGGTGTTTCCGTTGAAGAAATCAAGGCGGCTACCGAAGGGGACTTGGTAATAGAAGGAGAGATTCTTGAAATGACTTTCTAGTCATCAAGATAAATACCTCAACGAATTTTTTTAGAAAAAAGGCTACTCTTCAAGGTTTTTGAATTAGACCCTAAGTATTAGGGCGTATTTTTTAATTTTCTCAAAAAATAACTTTGTTCGAAAATATAGATGCAAGTTGAAAAATGTTTTGGCCGAAATGAATGGGCTAAAAATGTTCGTGCATAAAAACCAAATCACAAGGCTTTAATACCTGTAAAAAACAGATTAAAGGGCTTAAATTTTCGATAATCGGTAATAAAGTTTTCGACATAACGTGATAATTATGTAAGACAATACGCACAAAACCGTTGTAAATGTTAAAAAAAAGTGCGTTTCAACGAATAATTAGCCTTTTTATCGTTTTATAATTTAAATACGCTCTATATTCGTAGTCCCAAACCTAATATGCTTAACCTACCTATGAAAAATATTGTTAAGTCCCTTAAAAATACAACACGTCTTATAAGAAACGTATTGTACGTTGCAAAGAAGGTTTTTTTATTGATTTAGTTTTGAAATTGAATGCCCAAATTTATCTAATAACTAAAATATTTGATTATGGACCTAAGTTTAAAACACAGTTCAAAAGAACTACCAAAGAATCCATTTATTGATAATGATTTCTCAATTGATGAGGATGGTAAAACATTAGAATTTTACAATCATAATTTGGAAAAAAAAGTATATGAAATACATCATTACGGTGATGGAAATAGAATTTATTTCAAAAAGAATAACAAAGTAAACAACAGTCGTTATTTAGTTATTTAGTTTTCAAAATTATTTACCCCCGAATCTGCTACTACGATACAGATAAGGTTTGCCCGTTCTTTGTGAGGTTAGAACGGGCTTTTTTATTGTAACTTTTAACGTGAAATATTTAAATACCTTTAGGGATAGCAGCGATAAGCTTTTTGGTATACTCTTTTGTCGGATTTGCGTAGATTTCATCAGCATCCCCAAGTTCTTCAATTTTCCCAGCATTCATTACCAAGAGCTGATCAGCCATATATTTGACCACTGCTAAATCGTGAGAGATAAAGATGTATGTAAATCCGAAGTCGTTTTTTAATTCATTAAGGAGGTTCAGGACTTGAGCTTGTACAGATATATCTAGAGCCGAGACCGATTCATCACAAATAACCAGCTTTGGTTCCATGACAATAGTGCGTGCAATACCAACACGTTGACGTTGACCTCCAGAGAGTTCATGCGGGTAGCGATGGTAATAGGTTTCATCTAGGCCAACTCGTTTCAATAACTTTAACACCCTTTCTTTTCTGTCCTTCTTCGAAGTGCCGATTTTATGAACTGTCATAGGTTCAATTAATGCCTCACCTATAATAAGACGCGCATTTAGAGAAGAATATGGGTCTTGAAAAATAAGCTGTATCTCCTTCCGAAGCATTCTTAATTCTGAAGGAGGCAAGGAAGTCAATTCTTTCCCGCGATATTTAATACTACCAGAAGTCGCTTTTTCTAATTGTAATATAACCTTTCCTAAAGTGGATTTTCCACAGCCAGATTCACCAACTAGCCCCATAGTTTCTCCCTCAAAAACACTAAAACTAACATCATTGACAGCAGATATCACAGACTTAGATTTAAAAAATCCCACGTTATTGTAATATTCTTTCCTAAGGTTCTTTATTTCTAGTAGCGGTGCGCGGGTATAGATTTTTTTATGTTTGAATGCGCGTTCTTGGGCGGTTACTTCTTTTGGCTTAAACGACTCATCTTTCAGAGAGGCAATGGTAGGTAGTTTTTGTAATCGCTTACTCAACGTGGGTCGTGATGCGAGCAATGCCTTTGTATACTCATTTTTAGGTCCCGAGCCATTTTTGTTAAACAGTTCAGAAGAAATTTCAGTTTCTACAATAATACCTTTATACATAACGATAACACGATCTACAATTTCAGAAATCAATGCTAAATCGTGTGATATAAAGAGTAAACTCATTCCAGTTTCTTTTTGAAGATCCTTTAGAAGCAACATAATTTCTTTTTGAACAGTAACGTCTAATGCGGTAGTGGGCTCATCTGCAATTAATAGTTTAGGTTTGCAAGCAATAGCAATGGCAATCATTACGCGTTGCATTTGACCTCCGCTTATTTGATGCGGATAACTAGAAAAAATTGCATTTGGCCTAGGGAGCTTTACTTTTTCAAAAAGCTTCAGGGTTTCTTTTTTTGCTTCGGAATAAGATAATTTTAAATGCTGCTGAAGAATTTCACAAACTTGATTTCCACATTTCATAGAAGGGTTTAAAGCACTCATTGGCTCCTGAAATATCATCGCTATATCCTTCCCTCGAATCTTCTGAAGTTGCTTTTCTTTTTCTTGGATAAGGTTTCTTCCTTCAAAAAGGATTTCACCTTTAAGTTGGCTTGTTTTTTTTGGGAGTAAACCCAAAATTGCCATGGAAGTCACCGATTTGCCGGATCCAGACTCACCAACAACACCAAGAATTTCATTCTCGTTAATTTCAAATGAAATATCGTGGATGACTTCGACTTTCGTTTTACTATTTCCGAAGGAAATAGATAGGTTTTTTACGAGAAGAATAGAGTTTACTGACATTAAATCAAAGATAAGGTTTTAGAGAATGCCTTCCGAATTTCGTTTTGCATACTGTTTTACTAGCATTTAATATGTAGGAAAAGGATTGTTAATAAAATATTAAATTTTTAAGTGTAGTTGGGCGAAAATTATTTTGTTATTCATATAATACATGTAACTTGTCGATGAATTAATGCATTTAATCGGTAATAACTAATAAATACACTCAAAAATCATGAAAAAAATTAACAAATTTACTTTTTTATTAACCTTGTTCGCTTTTCTGTTTTCATTAGGCGTTACCAATACGATTGCCCAAAATGATAGTCAGCAAAAGAAAGATGTACAAAAACCATCAAACCTCTTAGTTTTAAATACATCCCAAAACTATACACTTCAAAATACTTCGGTCTTGTTCAAAGAAGTTTTATCTCCATCCCCCCAGACTTCTTTTATTCCAATTAAAACAGAACAAGATCAATTAGGCTACGTGCATCAGAGATTTCAGCAATATTACAATGGAGTAAAAGTCGAATTCGGAACATTAATCGTTCATAGCAAGAGTGATGCAGTCGAATCATTAAGTTCTGAATATTATCCGATTCAAGAATTTGATGTAACACCTGGAATTAGCAATACGCAGGCATTTTCGAAAGCAGTAAGTCATATTGGTGCCCAAAAATATATGTGGGAGTTTCCAGATGCTGCAAAGGAAATGGACAACTACCAAAAGCCTATTGGAGAGCTTGTAATTCTACCAGATTTCAATAGCGGAAGAGATGTAGCAGATGTAATATCGTACAAACTAGCGTACAAACTCGACATGTTTGCCACGAATCCAATTAGTCGGGGGAACTTATATATAGATGCGACCAATGGCCAGGCATTATTTTACGATGCAATTATTAAGCACGCCATTAGCTTTGGTTATCTAGGAGAGGCTCAAGTGATTGTTGAGACAGAAGCGGATTTCTGTTCTAGAATTGAAAGTGAAGAAGCTATGATTATAGTTAGTGGAACTGCGGCAACACGTTATAGCGGTAGCAGATCTATTGAAACTAGATTGAGCGGGGGAAGTTATATTTTAGAAGATATAGGTAGAGATGTATATACACGTGATGCGTTAAATCAGGCTCCTGGTAATACTTATCCATATGTGAGCAACTATTCTCAATTCACAGATAATGATAATAACTGGACTTCGGCAGAGCATAACAATTCTGCTAAAGATGATGCTGCTTTAGATGCACATTGGGGAGCAATGATGACATACGATTACTGGCAGTCTCAACATAATAGAGACAGTTATAATGGGTCAGGAGCTCAAATACGTAGCTATGTGCATGTTGACAATAATTACGACAATGCCTTTTGGAACGGTTCAGTAATGTCTTATGGAGATGGATCGTCTAATGGTAATGAAGGTAATGGATTCTTTGATGCCTTGACTTCTATCGATGTGGCTGCACACGAGATTGGTCATGCAGTTACTTCTTTTACTGCAAATTTAGCGTACCAAAGAGAATCAGGTGGATTGAACGAAGGGTTTTCAGATATCTGGGGAGCTGCTGTTGAACATTTTGCTAAAGGGGCCGGTTCGGATGCTAATCCATCAGCGGAAGTATGGCTTATTGGTGATGAAATTGATAGGCGTAGTGGTTCTGATGCTTTACGCTCTATGAGTAACCCAACTTCTTTGGGTCAACCGGATACCTACGGAGGAACATATTGGCAAAATCCAAATTGTGGAACACCAACAAATAGTAATGATTATTGTGGAGTTCATACAAACTCTGGAGTATTAAATTACTGGTATTATTTATCTGTGGCTGGTGGCTCAGGTACGAATGATGTTGGAAGTGCTTTTAATGTATCTGGTGTTGGAATGGTAAAGTCTTCAGCAATTGCCTATAGAACTTTAAATACATATTTATCTGCTAACTCAACATTTGCTGATGCAAGAACTGGAGCTATTCAATCGGCAAAAGATCTTTATGGAGCTGATGGTGCAGAGGAGCAAGCAGTTACGAATGCTTGGCATGCTGTGGGAGTTGGTGCTGCATATGGTACGCCTTCCAACTACTGTGCCTCAGCAAGTACAAATACAAATGACGAATATATTAGCCGCGTGCAATTAGGATCAATTGATAATGCATCGGGAGCACAATTCTATTCTAATTTTACAAGTCAGTCGACTGATCTAAACGAAGGACAAAGCTATACCATTACGGTAACCCCAACTTGGACGGGAACAGTTTATGCTGAAGGATATGCAGTTTGGATTGATTACAATGACGATCAGGATTTTGACGATGCTGGCGAGCTTGTTTGGTCTAAAGCAGCTTCAACAAATACTCCAAATAGCGGATCGTTCACGGTGCCTATAGGAACAGCTGGTTCGGCAACCAGAATGCGAGTTTCAATGAAGTACAATGGTGTGCCAACGGCATGTGAAACTTTCACTTATGGTGAAGTTGAAGACTATACAGTGAACTTAGGGGGTTCTACTGCGGATACGCAGGCACCTAGCAATCCAACGAGTTTAGCTGCTTCAAACATAACGGAAACTACGGCAGATCTTTCTTGGAATGCTTCTACTGACAATGTAGGTGTAACAGGTTATGATGTTTATCAAGGTGCTACAAACTTAGGTACTGTAACGGGGACATCAGATCAAGTAACAGGCCTGACGGCTTCAACATCTTATGCTTTTAGTGTTCGAGCTCGTGATGCTGCTGGGAATGTTTCAGAAGCCAGTAATACTGTAAATGTTACTACAAGTCCTGCTCCAGATACGCAGGCACCGTCAACGCCGGCTAGCCTAGCAGTTTCGGGAGTTACAGATACTACGGTTGACCTTTCTTGGAATGCATCAACAGATAATGTTGGAGTTACTGGCTATGATGTTTATCAAGGAGCCACAAACTTAGGGACTGTTAGTGGAACTTCGTCTCAAATAACTGGTTTGACTGAAGCGACCACTTATTCATTTAGTGTAAGAGCTCGTGATGCTGCTGGAAATATCTCAGGGGCAAGTAATACGGTAAACGCAACAACTACTGGAGGCGGTGGAGGTTGTACTGGAGGTATTGCTTCATTCCCTTATAATGAAAGCTATGAAAGTGGTTTAGGCGCTTGGTCTCAGTCTACTGACGACGACATTGACTGGGCCAGAGATTCAGGAGGAACACCATCAAGCAACACAGGTCCATCTGGTGGCGCTGCAGGCTCTTGGTATATGTACGTTGAAGCTTCAGGAAACGGTACAGGATATCCTAATAAAAGAGCAATCTTAAACTCACCTTGTTATGACCTAAGCAGTGAGACTGCCGCTAACTTTAGTTTCAGCTACCATATGTATGGTGCCTCCGATATGGGAAGCATTGCACTGGAAGCAAGTAACGATGATGGGTCTAGTTGGACGAGTTTGTGGAGTCAAACAGGAAACAAAGGAAATAGCTGGTTGAGTGCAAATATTGATTTATCGGCTTATTTAGGGGAAAGCGTTCAACTTCGCTTTAACCGAGTTACTGGATCCACTTGGCAAGCAGATATTGCTGTCGATAATGTAAGTTTATCTGCCGGAGGTGGAAATACTGGTTGTGCTGGAGGCGCTAGTTTACCTTACTCGGAAAGTTTTGAAAGTTCAATTGGTGCTTGGACACAGTCTACTGCCGATGATATTAACTGGACTAGAGATGCAAATGGAACCCCTTCAGGCAATACTGGTCCATCTAATGCCTCAGCAGGATCATGGTATATCTATGTGGAAGCTTCAGGAAATGGCACGGGATATCCAAATAAGCGTGCGATAATTAACTCTCCTTGCATTGATCTAAGCGGAAAGTCTTCTGCTTCATTTAATTTCAATTACCATATGTATGGTTCATCCGACATGGGGACAATTGATTTAGAAATAAGTGATAACGACGGAGCTTCTTGGACAAGTATTTGGAGCCAAAGTGGTAACAAAGGAAATTCATGGTTATCGGCAAGTGTTGATCTAACTGCTTACGTAGATGGTGGAGTTCAATTGCGATTTAACAGAATTACTGGATCGACCTGGCAGGCTGATATTGCTATCGATAATATTTCTGTTAGTGGAGTTAACACTTTCAACGGTGGAATTTCAGGAGGTGTAAACAATTCAATTATCACAGGAAATTCAACGAGTGATGCTAAATTTAGTATCTATCCAAATCCTGTTAAAGGATCTGTATTGAATGTGGAAGTTTTGGGTACTACTGCAACAGATTATATTATCTATAATATGCTTGGACAGGTAATCATAAAAGGAACATTCACAGATAGAGTTGATGTCAATTTACTAAAAGCTGGGGTGTATGTCATTCAAGTGAATACAGAGACCAATAAGTTTGTTGAGCGCTTTGTGAAAGGATAATTAATATTTCTCAATAAATAAAAAACCCGCTATTTGGCGGGTTTTTTATTTTCGCAATGTTTTTTTTACTGTAACACTTCTCCAACTGAAACATCACAACGATGTCCGGGTTGTCCGTGTGCCGGGTTTATTGAACCTTTTGGTAAAGCCCCTCCACTATCAAGAACAACATCCGAGGTTTGGCTGTTAGTTTTTACGGGGGTAGGTGTCGAATTTAATGGTGCGCCTACCGATATATCGCAACGATGTCCAGGTTGCCCATGAGCAGGGTTCATAACAATATTATCTGCTGATTTAACAGGTGTCGCACTCTTTTTGACCGGAGCAGTTGTTTCGGTTTGAATGGTCGTGGTCTTATCATCGGTTTTCGGGTTTTCTCTGCAAGAATAGACCAAAAGTATACCCATGGAAAATAGAACTAGTGAAATCTTTTTTTTGTTTATTGAATACATTTTCTACAATTTTTATGTGAAACAGTCCGAAATGTACAAAATTTTAGGCATTCCAGTCTCTTTCGACATTTGAAAGGTTTATACTGAAAGAATCTCATCTTTGTTTAAGATTTCTTCATTCCGAAGCCTTAATACTATTTGAGCTACCGTAATTGTATCTTTTTCGCAGTAAATAACAATACGGTCGATATCATTCTCTTCATAGTATACATCTCGTACTTCACTGCCATCAATATCATCTTTAGGAGATGGAATGCCTAAAACATGAGCCATAAGTTTCAATGATGTAAAGGTCTTATAATCGCCAAATTTCCATAATTCAAGAGTGTCTAAATGCGGAACTTCCCACGGTTTCTTTCCGAAGAGATTCAGCTTAAAAGGTATCTCAATCGAATTAATGATCATTCTTCGGGCGATATATGGAAAATCGAATTCCTTCCCATTATGAGCACATAAAACATGATGAGGTTGGTTAAAATGTGATTCGAGGATAGATTTAAAATCGTTGAGAATTTTTACCTCATCGCCGTAAAAACTAGTTACTCTAAAGTTGCGAATGTCTCCAGTGATTTTAAAGAAACCTACTGAAACACACACAATTTTACCGAATTCTGCCCATATTCCAGCCCGATCATAAAATTCGTCTGGAGTGT
>JBLHRR010000168.1:0-11786 GCA_047626155.1 Saprospiraceae bacterium
TTTTTTTTTATAGCCCTGAAAGGGCGATGTATAATAAGATAGGATTTCAATCCTATTATTAAACAAACACAATGAATATAACATATAACGGAACGCCACAGCAACTTTTTTGGAAAGGTTCTCCGAGAGACATCGTTTTTGAACCAGCACAAATTCAAGAAAAACTTCGGAACACGGAATTGCCTTGTTATGTAATGAAGGATTTTGGAGGACGAATTGGGGTGGCCAATGGTGGCGAACTCGTTTCTTCAGGACGTGGCTTGCAGGTTTTGGCCATGATGCCTCCTATGACGGCAGCACAATTGGGTGATCCGACTTTTCAGGAAGATTATAAACTGAAGTATGCTTATAAGACTGGAGCGATGGCCAATGGGATTGCATCTGCGGAGTTAGTGATTGCGATTGGACAAGCGAATTTACTGGGTTCTTTTGGAGCTGCAGGTTTGGTGCCTAAGCGGGTGAAGGAGGCGATTGAGCAAATTCAGAACGCTTTGCCGACGCAGACTTATGCTTTCAATTTGATTCATAGTCCGGTGGAAGAAGCGTTGGAATCTGGAGCGGTGAAGTTGTTTTTAGAGAAAGGCGTTCATGTGGTAGAAGCCTCTGCTTTTTTAGCTTTGACTGAACACATTGTACATTATCGTGTGGCTGGTTTGGCACAAGCTGCGGATGGATCGGTGATTAGAAATAATAAAGTAATTGCTAAAATTTCCCGTAAGGAGGTGGCTACTCATTTCATGCAACCTGCTCCGGAGAAGTTTATAACAAAACTTTTACAGGAAGGAAAGATTACGCCTTTGCAAGCAGAATTGTCTAAGCGAGTACCGATGGCAGATGACATTACGGTAGAGGCAGATTCTGGAGGGCATACGGACAATCGACCTTTGGTGGCTTTGCTGCCGATCATCATTCAGCTGCGGAACGAACTGCAAGAGAAATTTCAGTTTGAACATACCATTAGAGTTGGAGCTGCGGGTGGTATTTCTACGCCGGCTTCTGCACTCGGCGCTTTCATGATGGGAGCTGCTTATGTGGTGACCGGTTCGGTAAATCAAGCTTGTGTTGAAGCAGGAACTTCAGAGCACGTGCGTAAATTGTTACAAACCGTAAGTTCTACGGATGTGATGGCTGCTCCGGCCTCTGACATGTTTGAGATGGGTGTGGAATTGCAGGTTTTAAAAAGAGGAACTTTATTTGGCCCACGAGCTAAAAAATTATATGAATTGTACAAGCGGTATAATTCTATTGATGACATTCCAACTCCGGAACGGGAGAAATTGGAGAAGCAGATTTTCAGAAAGCCATTAGAGGAAGTTTGGCAGGGCTGTATTGACTTTTTCCAAGAACGTGATCCGGAGCAAATTGAAAGAGCGAAGGGGAATCCACATCGGAAGATGGCGCTTATTTTCAGATGGTATCTTGGTTTGTCTTCCAATTGGGCGAATGCTGGTGTTCCTGACCGGGCGTCCGATTATCAAATTTGGTGCGGTCCTTCTATGGGGGCTTTCAATGACTGGGTGAAAGGAACTTATCTGGAAGATTATAACAACCGGAAGGTGGTGAATGTGGCGGAGGAGATCATGTTGGGAGCTGCGGTGTTGTATCGAATTGAGGGGTTGAAGCTTCAGGGAGTGAGGATTTCTACTGGGGCCGGGAATGAATTGTTATTGGGAAACACCGGTTTAGCTCAACGAGACTTAGTTGCTCATTAGTAAATAACTAAAATATTTAACTTTGTTACTTCTTCAGTTCTTCAGAGTGATACTTAATGTTTCATTCTAAAGAATTGAAGAATTTGCATATCCTATTTATTGTTCAATTTCCAATTATTTAAAATAGAACCCCATACCTAATTGAAAAGACACCTGATTTCCTGAAATCTTAAATTTCCGAATCTAGCTCACTTTAGGGCTAATGAAAATAAACTCTTTTCTAAAAAAATGAATATCTAAAACAACAGTTGGAGCAAACAAGAACACTCCTTTAGTAAACTTCAATTCTCCAACTCCGAGCCCCGCATACAAATCTGTTGTTATAAAATTCGAGCTCATCGCTGCTACTTCCCAATAAGCTTTCGCTTGTAATAAATTATAAAAAAGACTTTCTCCTTCTAAATGAAACGCATACCCATTTATATGCATTTGATAGTTCAGTCCGAATCCATGAACGATATCAGTGCGGCGATCTTCGTATGCTATGACGTACTTGAATGCCACATTAATGAAACCACCTGGCCTTGTTCAAATTCCCTATCATCAGTTATGATTGTTCCCATGTCATATGATAGACCAGTGCTTGCAACAATACCGGTACGACAGGAAAAGGTCAACATGGAAATCAGGAATAATAAAAGCATTTGAATTAGCCGCAAACTATAGATTTTTCATTGTTACTTAATGATCTTAGTCGCTATTAAGGTATGTTTATAATTTAACATTTATATAACCTGAAATGGTCGATATAAGACAAGGGCGAGTTCCCAAAATACCAAGGCATCATCTTTGTCGTTTTAAAAGAGAATTATTAATTAGAACACATAAAATCACAATAATGAAAAAATTATTTGTACTTGCTTTTTGCCTCGCCATTGTATCCGTTTTACCCGCGCAGAGTTGGAAAGGCGCATTGAATAAAGCAAAGGATACCGTGAAGGATGCTACTGGTGGTCAAGGAGTTACGCTCTCTCAGGAGGAGATTGGGAATGGATTGAAAGAAGCTTTAGACAAGGGCGTTGATAAGGCGGTGAAAAGTTTATCGGCTGAAGATGGCTACTTAAAGAGTCCTTACAAAATCCTTTTACCGAAGGAAGCGCAGACCGTAGTTAACAAGGTTAAAAGAGTGCCTGGGTTTCAGGATGCTGATAAAAAATTGACGGCGAAGTTGAACAAGGCTGCGGAGATAGCGGCTAAGGAGGCCACTCCGATTTTCATTGGGGCCATCAAGCAGATGTCGTTTAAAGACGCTATGAATATTTTGATGGGCGAGAAAAATTCTGCTACTACTTACTTGGATAAATCTACGCGGAAGACTTTATTTGGAAAATTCATGCCCGTGATTCAGAAGTCTTTGGATGAGGTGAATGCGCGGGAGTATTGGAATTCTATCGTTTCTGCTTATAATAAAATTCCATTGACGAAGAAGGTGAATCCGAACTTGGATGAGCATGTAAATAATAAGGCACTGGATGGAATGTTTGGTTTGATTGCGGTAAAGGAATTGGATATTCGGGATAATCAATCTAGTCGTTCTAGTGATTTGTTGAAGAAGGTTTTTGGGAAGCAGGATAAGAAGTAGGCTGATATTGTAAGTATATTGTTTTTATGAATCGGCTTATTTGTAATAATAGTCTATTTTTAGAAACCGGGTAGGTAGTCGAGAAATTTGTCTTTTTGTAAAGGAGGTAGATTTCTCGACTCGTACCTCGCTCAAAAATTAAGAAAAACAAGAGCTTCAGGTCCCTCGACTCCCTCTACTCGCAGCGCTCGCTCGGGATAACAGGTCCTCAGTTCGAACCTTTGTCGTTCACTCAAAATGACAGTTTCTTGACTTCCTAAGAACGCTTGGAATAAAAAGACAAAGCTTTCTAATTAAATCAGTGATCATCCCAAAACAAAAACCTTTGGGATATAAAATGATTCCGTTTTCCAACAAATCTTATTGGGTCTACTTAGCGGATGGATCTCTGCTTTAGGAGTTGGGGGTTGCGCCAGCGCTTACAAAACCTACTTCCCAAAGCCATCCAAGATATCCCTTTCTTTCTTCGTCAAACTCCCCATTCCCTTCTTCCTGATTTTGTCAAGCAAAAAATCCAGCGTAATTTCTGATTCTTCATTTTTCTGAAACGGCTTTTTAATATCTTCCGCTCTAAGGCCCCAGTAATTGTCAATCAACATCACTTCCGGTCGCTTAATAATGAGCACCAAAAACAATATGGTCGGGACTGTCACTAAGAGGATAATCCACCAATTTGGGATAATGATTGAGGGCTTTAACAATAAGGTTACAAAAACGCCAACCAGTGCGCCACCAAGATGCGCTTCATGTCCTATATTCCCTATCTTCGCCTTTATTCCTATTATGGAAATAACGACGAATAAAATAGCGAATAGCCAACTCGGAAAGGCTATGGGAATTAAGATCAATGATATTTTTCCGGCAGGATATAAAACAATGGAGGACAACACAATACCGCTGATGGCTCCTGAAGCGCCTAGGGCAGAATAATCGCCATGGTTTTTATGCACCCAAAGCGCAAACAAATTGCCTCCAACTAAAGATGCAGCATAGATTACAATAAATTTGAACCAGCCCATTTCCATTTCCAGCGAAAGCGAAAATCCGATGAGGGCGATCATATTGAAACCAAAGTGTAGCCAACCGGAGTGTAGAAAACCAGAGGACCAAAGTCGGTAGTATTGTTTTTTTATGAGGATGTCGTCTACTCGAAATATGTATTTTTCCAGATAGCTGTAGTCCATCAATCCCTTGTAGGTAGTGAGTCCGATTATAAAAAGAAGAAGTGTGCCTAGTGTGCTTTGGTGGTCCATATGAATGTTGATTGCTGCCTGTTTGTTATTTCGGTATGAAATTACAAATATTTCAACAGTGCCGGTATATTACTATTGTTATAACCTCCGAATAACACTTTTGGTTCATAGTCCGGTTATCGGTGTTTCGGTATCCAGCTTGCGCTCCTATTGCTCCTTCTTAGCGTTAGCATAATGATCATAAACGGTATTAATAAAACTTAAGATCATACCCAATCCCATTATGATGTAACAAATAGTGAACAACTTCCCTCCACCTGTCTGTGGAGAAAAAATCACCACAACCAATTGTTCTTAAAGTAATCACCGAGAAGTACAAACTTTCGACCCAGGTCCAGCCCTCTATAAAATGATAAACCACTGTTCCTAATCCCAGAATAAAGGAAGTGGTGGTGATGAGCAAATCTCTGTATTGCTCATCTCTCAAAAATGAAATTATTTATTTTAGGAATAGCATAGGTCTTAATAAGAAATACGTTCAATAATAAATTCAAATTGATTATTAGCAGCACCTGTGCCCGCTAGAGTTTCATTGATTTCAGTGATTACTAAGTTGATGGCCTGGTTACGCATTTTATTTGTAACTTTTTTGTTATTAAAAACAGCTGGGATCATTTTGCTCTTACTTATCTTGTCCATCTCTTTCCAGAAATTCTGATCTTTTGCCGATTCAGTTACCCAACCATCCTTAGTTATTGTACTGGCTTTTTCATTGCCAAAGGAAAAACGTTTTCCTATTTTCAATTTACTAATGGTTACTAATATTTTGTCAGTCCCTCTTTTAGCAAAGACCAATACATCTCCCATGGATACCGTCACAGGAAAAGATACATTCCATTCATATTTTCGCACAAGTGTTGCTGCACCATCCTTATAGCTTCTATCTTCAGACATCGGTACCAGCTCTGAAAAAAAGCCAAGCGATTTTTGACTTAAACTGATTCGCAAAGAATCGGAGATCTCCTGGATAGATGGATTTTCAGTGAAATTTACTTTCGGTTCCTCCCCTTCTGCTAGTTCTATTGAGTCTTGTTCCGCTGTGGATATTGGTTGTTCTGCCACTACCGGAGCTTTTGTGTTTACCTTATTCTCTTGGGCTGTATTTCCCTCACAGGAATAAAGTAGCAAACCGAGGCAAAGGATTACAAAAGGTGAAAAGCGTTCTCTTTGAGAAGAAATATAATTTAATAGCGTCGTCATTTTTTCAGTTTATGTTTTATACAAATGAGCATTTCGTATTGAAAGACCAAATGTAGTCTTTTTCAGGCAAATAAATATACCTCCAAAAGTCATTTTACTTTGCGATGAATTTGTACAATTTTACTAAACCATACAGATACAACAATATTCCTACAATAAAGATAACCAGATATAGAATATTGGAATTCAGAACTATCAGTGTAGGCAAAAGGCAGAATAACTGATAAAGGAGTATAAAAATCGCGCAGATGACTACTAGCGATGCTTTTAATTTTTTATTCATTGTTTTAGTATTTTTATGTTTACAGTATTATGTATACTAAGCTTTTAAAATTCCATATACATTCTTTCGTCCAAAGTTAACATAATTCTAAAACTCTCCCCTCTTCCTACAATTCCGGCAAAGTCACCTCAAGATTCACGGTAGAATCGTAACCGATGTTGGAATAGAAAAGGAAGAAAAGAATGGTAAATAAAGCAACACTTAAAGTTATTTTTAAAGAGATGATTTGCAAAATATTCATAATCAATGATTTTTATTTAATGGTGATTAATGATGAATACCCTGCAAATATGAGTCGAAAACTAAGGTAAATCGCCCCAAATGACGATTTGAGACGCATCAGAAATGATTTGAGTAGTACCCTTTGACCAACAATTCAATAAACCGCTTGATATAACCTTCTGTCAGAAAAACATTTGACCAATCCTCATAACGATCACTTTGAACGCCCAGGTAGAAATAATACAAGGACAGTCCCAGCATTGGCAATAATCGCCGTTCTTCTTCAGTGATTTTTTGAATGGATTCATAGCCAGCAAAAAAGCCTTGAAGCTTTAGTGTTCTAGCAGTTTCTTCTTTTTCAGTATGGTACAATTGAAGCATGTAATAAGCCAAATCTAGGCATTGCCAGCCATTGCCGCAGAAGTCAAAATCGAAGAAGGTCACCTCCCCTTTGTCCGTGATATTGAAGTTGTCGTACCAGATGTCCAAGTGAACCGAACCCTGCCGGATCTGACTGAGATCTGCGTTCTTCCATAAGTCGAGTAATTCCTTTTGCGTATCTATCATCCATTGCATCTCAGCCGTCTCCTTTGACAAAAAACGCTGAGCCTTGGGAAGAGAATCCATAAGTATCCGCTGGGCATTATAGTTCACTCTGTCCATCTGATCTCCTTCAGTAGCCTGATGAAATTGCGCCATCATTCGACCAACTTTCTCATGCACCGCTTCCTCGAAATGAAGCCGCTTCTCCCCTTCTGCAAAGGAAAACAAAACGCCATAGCGAAGACCTTCAGGCGCTGGAATATCGATGAGGTAGTTTCCTTCTTGGTTTTCTATCGGGTAAGAAATGGATAAGTCGATTGACTTGAGTTTGTTTAGCAAATGTAACTCTGCTGTTATTTCTTTTGTCGTTCGCCAGTTGAAGGTATAGATTCGAAAGACGTATTTTTTGCTTCCTACAGACAGGAGGTAATTGTGGTTGACACCTGCCTTTAGGAGCTTTACGGCAATCGTTTGTTGGAAGGGGTATTTCTCCTGGAGGTAGGTTTGTAAGTGTTTTGTTGATATTATGGAGGAAGATACTGGGAGGTGGGTCATGGTTCTTGTGTTAATAGCACTGAAGTACTATCTTATTAATACATCGCCCTTTCAGGGCTGTGAGGGAAAAATTTGTGTTTCTTTGTGTTCTCCGTCTGAGAGCAGAAAGGTTTGTGCTTCAACTAACGCAACCTCCTTCCAACTATTCTCTTTTAAAATTAGCTCTATTAATAAATTCTCTTAGCAAAGATAGAAATTTTGCTGGGGCTTTGAGGAAGTAAATCTATCGCTAACAAAAAAAGCCCCTCCATAATATCCAGAGAGGCTTTCAAGGCAAAATCCATAATCAGATCTCAGCTATAAAACAATAAATCCACAACTTCGTTACCACAAACAACTTCTCGGGCTTTTTTTGGAAATGATTATCTAACCCGAGCAAATAGATGCATAATGTTCAGAATTACAGCTAATTTCCTAAATAAAGGGCAAAAAAAAGACCGTTATATATATGGTTATATAACGGTACATTTTTCGGGGTAAGGCATTAAGGTCATGAGGGGGCCAAATTTTTATAATATCTTAATCAAGTGGTTACTATTGTTTTTTCTCTTTTGTGGTCGGCACCTCTTTCTTCGATACTCTAGTCACTTCAACACTCGGTATATGGGCTTCTTTTTCAGCTACTACCATTGCTTTTTCTTTTACACTACTTTTTGGAGCAATGGTCTTTGATTTAGCACTTTGCTTTATTTTACCGGTTAACTCCGTAGCTGTTTTTATATAAACAGAGTCTGCAGTACTATTGTTAAGCTTTTTCACAGACGAATTCATAGTAAAACCATTTCTTTTTTTCAAGATGTAGGATTGTACTTTTGCTGATGTCTTTGCATGCATGACCTCCCATCCATTTCGGAACATAAAATTGAGTGCATCTACCATGCTATTAAATTCAAGGTATTGGCCCTTTTGGTTTGTCACAAAAAGCAGTTTTCCTGCTCGATCTTTCAAGTCATCTTGTTGGCCATAATCGAGCATAGTTAAAATTTTACCATTCTCCTTATTGAACTTTTCCCATATTTCCACATACTGAACAGGTCGAGAATTGACATCCACTTTATTCACAAAAACTTGAGCAGAAGCTGGTAAAACAGCAGCAAAAAGTAGAAAAAAAAAGAAAAAACGCATAGTTAGTTTTTTAGTGAAAAATAGGGCTTTCTGAAATTAAACTTTGTGTAGTGATTAAAAGAGCATTCATTTGAATTTATGCTGAAATGTTTTGTATAAGAATCAAATAGATGTTTTTTTTTCAGAACGAAGCTCTTTTTTGAGTTCGTAGCCTTAGTTAAGGGCGAACAAAAAGCTGAAGTGCTGAATAAAAAGATCATTTGAGTACAAACAAACTATTTTGGAATAAAGTCTATTAATAAATGCTGATTATATAATTCAAATTTTAGACCAATATCAATGATTCTGAGTGCTTTATTAGAGCGTAAAATAGATTTTGAGTCTTTTTTGGAGACTTCAAGTGTTCCACATTTCTCCCTTAATACAAATGGGGCAAAAAAAAAGTGCCATCTCCGAAAATCGGGATGACACAACAACATAACCATGAAAATACATAACCAATTCTTAAATGTCTTTCTGCCGGTTTTGCAGCTTTGGCTTTCGCCTCTATTTTTTTTGTTGATTTTTCGTTAGTTCTAATTATTTCGTTTTGCTTTTTCTTACTTCTTATTATTTACCATGACATCTTCAGTTGATTTAACCAAGGTCAGGATTTCTTTTTCTTCTTTCATGTTGAATTCAAAGTTGTAACGGCCTGAAGCTGCGTTCTCCAAATCAAGGGTGAATAAGTTCTGCCCTTCATCAATATTAATGACTCCTCTCTTTACCACTTCTTTGTTAAGGTTTATTAAACGATAGCTCATGTGCCCCGTTTCTTCAGATTTGAAAACGACGTTGAAGTAACGATCTGTTGTCGTATTCCCCATCATTGTTATCATAAAATTATTTGGATTCTCTTTGTCTACAACAGATATATGTGTGTAGCTTTGTTCTCCATCAACATCAACTTGAAGTAATCGATAAAATGCTTTGGTGAACCCAATTGAAGAATCTAAAAACCGATAATCTTTCTTAACATTACTATCACCCATCGCCGCTTCTTCTCCAATTTGTTCGAATTCAATACCATCAGTAGATTTGAAAACTGCGAAATAATCACTAGTTTGCTCCGTAGCAGTACTCCAAGTAATTACATTACCCATATCTGCTTCTTCAACCGTCATTGGAACTGCATAAACAACACCAGCAGATACAGTCGTCGAAGCGATTGCTAACATTGTAAATACGCAAGCTAAAGATTTGGTAATTTTACCAAAATGTACTAATACATTCATACCGGGGGTTGTATAAGCCAGTTTACAAAAATTAAGGACTATTAATATTTTACACATCCCATCTTCTTTTCTGTTCCTAATGAACTGCCGAAAGAAATACGGAACCTTTGATCAAATAGTTGCCTTTTTTTATTCTAATTTTATACTTATTTTTTTTTCACGACCTTTGTCGCTAAAGTATACTTATATATTTTCAAACATCATACCAAAATAATAATAATTTATAATTAATAATATTTGTAATCAATTGCTTTACAGTTAACAGCAAGAAACTGTCCGATTAACTAATAAGGACTTACATATATGTAATTTTGTCATTTTAAAATAAATCTAATGAAGCGAATATGGTTATTGTCCTTGATTTCCCTAACTTTCCTCCTATCCTGCAAGACCGGAAGTAAGGTGTTTTATAGCTCCAAAAAGAGTGCTATTACGAAGAAAGCTATGGTGGTAAGTGCCCACCCTTTGGCCTCTAAGGTGGGTAAAAAAATTATGCAAAAAGGCGGAAATGCTATTGATGCCGCAGTAGCTGTTCAATTTACCCTCGCAGTCGTTTATCCCAATGCAGGGAACATAGGTGGCGGAGGCTTTATGATTTATCGCGACAAGCAAGGTAAAAACGTTGCATTGGATTACAGAGAAAAGGCACCAGAGGCTGCGACTAAAGATATGTACCTCGATAAAAATGGAGATGTCATTCCCAAACTAAGTCTTGACGGTCACCTCGCTGCCGGCGTTCCAGGGTCCGTAGATGGAATGGTAACGGCACATGAAAAATATGGAAAGCTTCCTTTCAATGTTTTGCTGGAACCAGCGATAAAGTTAGCAAAGGAAGGATTCCCCATTTCAAAACAGCAAGCAGGCGGGCTCAATAAATTCATGAATCAATTTATGGATCTCAACACAACTAGACCTGTCTTTGTAAAAAAAGAAAACTGGAAAGCAGGAGATTTGTTAATCCAGAATGATTTAGCCGAGACCCTTATACTCATCCGCGACAAAGGACGAGCGGGTTTTTATGAAGGGCCTACCGCCGATAAAATTGTCGCTGAGATGAAAGCGGGCAATGGTATTATGACTCATAAAGATTTGAAAGACTATTCCTCAAGATGGCGCACGCCAATCATCAAGCCATATAAGAACTACCATATTATATCCATGCCGCCTCCTTCTAGTGGAGGAATTGCATTAGCTCAAATGTTAAAAATGGTGGAGCCCTACCCTATTGCTGACTGGGGTTTTCAATCTACCAAAACCACTCATCTAATGGCTGAGGCCGAACGAAGGGTTTATGCAGATCGTTCAATGCATTTGGGTGATGCAGATTTTTATCCGGTGCCTGTCAACGATTTATTGGATGACGTTTACATTAAAAATAGAATGAGTGATTTTAACAACAATAAAGCTACATCTAGTTCAGATATTGATGGTGGCAAAATAGCAATTCTGGAAAGTGAGGAAACTACTCATTTCTCTATTGTGGATACGGAGGGCAATGCGGTTTCTATTACGACCACACTGAATGCTAGCTTTGGTAGTAAAACAGTGGTAAGTGGTGCCGGCTTCTTACTAAATAATGAAATGGATGACTTCAGCTCCAAACCCGGTGTTCCTAACTTCTATGGGCTTGTAGGTGCAGAAGCCAACGCCATTGCTCCTGGAAAAAGAATGCTCAGTTCGATGACTCCGACTATTGTTACAAAAAATAAAAAATTGTATATGGTATTGGGTAGTCCGGGTGGCTCTACGATTATAACCTCTGTCTTTCAGGTTTTCCTAAATGTTGCGGAATTCGGAATGACAGTGGATGAGGCTGTTAAGGCACAACGCTTTCATCATCAATGGTTACCAGATCAGATTTCTGTGGAAGAAAATTCTTTGAATACTGAAACGCTTTCGCAGCTTAAGGCAATGGGCCATACGGTTAAGGTTCGAGGTGCTATTGGGCGAGTTGAGGCGATTCATGTTTTGGAAAACGGGGAATTATCTGGGGCTGCGGATTGGCGGGGGGATGATTCAGTGGAGGGGTTTTGATGGTGCGTTTGTGGGCCTAAGGATGTGGCATATCCTTTAATGATCTTTAATTGTTTGGGATAT
>JBLHRR010000169.1:0-11784 GCA_047626155.1 Saprospiraceae bacterium
ACTTTATTCCAGAATATTTGAGAAACAAAAAACCGAAGCGGCTATTAAAATAAAATGTTTAAATAAAATGACAGCCCTTGGTATGCCCATTTCTCAGAAGTATGTAGCTTGATTGTTATGAATAGTTGCCGAAGGTCTGACTTGTTTTTTCGTGCAACAACGCCATTGTAGTCACTAAAACTTTAGCCTTCGCCTGATCACCGCTATACAATGTTGCCAAGGCAAAATACCATTCCGACTGTTGAATAAAGCGGTGTTTTTTAATATTTGCTAAGTTGCCAAAATCTGCTTTTGATTCCTCAACAGATCCTTTAGCCATCTCAGCCACGGCTTTTAAGAATAACAAGTTACCGGTGTTTTGTTGGGTCTCAGAAAGAGCCTTCCATAGCTCCAGTACCTTATCAAAATCTTTTTCCCAATAGGCTAATTCGAATTGTTCGCGGGTGCTTAATTCGCCTTGCCCACGTACATTAGGTCGCAATGAGGCGTGATAGTATGGTTCAAAATGCTGTGCAAAAAGCTTTTTGTTTTTGGAATTGTTTGGAGTTGATTCGGCGTAATCTCGCTTTTTTTTGTTAGAGCGAGGAGGTAATTTCTTTTTTTCAATTGTTGGTGGGTCTTCAACCGGTGGAGCAACTTTTGTTTCTTCTGGAATTTCTTCTTTTTTCGTTTCTTCTATCTCTCCTTTTTCTTCTAATTCTATTGCTGGGTTTTCTGTTGCTTTAGTTGGTTTTTCTTTTTCATTTGTGCTAAACCAATAAAGCAAAATCAATGTAAGTAAAGCCAATAAAAAGATAAGCCCCTTTGTGGAACCACCGATTTTTTTTATCCGTTTCCAAATGCTCAGGTGCAGCATCCAATTGCCTTAATCGACTTTTCAATTGGCTACGCCCTTCCATACGAATGGCTTGTAAAGAAAAACGAGCCTCCTCTACTTCATTGCTCAACTTTTCGTCTTCCGCCATAGCCAGTCCAAAGGCCTCTTTTTCAGAGCCATCCATTATTCCGTTTAGGTATTGTTCTATGCGTTTATCCATATATAACCATTTATTGCCATCCGAAACAAAAACTTAACAAAATCATCATCTTTTTTCTATCCGCTACTACTTTTTTCAACAAACCCAATGCCCGTGATAAGGTAGCGTTGATTGAGGAGTACCCTTCTGATTCTTGAATTTTTTCTAAAGAAAGTCCATCATAATATCTACGAATCAGGAGTGATCTATTTTTTTCCGATAGGGATTGCATGGCCTTTCGGAGTATCTCCTTTTGTTCTTCTTGTAAATCATCCAGCTCAAAATAACCTCCCGATTGCTGCTCTTCCAAAGCATAGCTTTCCGCAAACATCTGTTCTTTTTTGGCCACTGCTTTTTCGCTTCGTAGCTTATATAATATTTTATTCCGACCGATGGCGAATAGATAAGTTTTCAGACCGACCTCCAATTTCTGCAAACGGCCGGACGATACTTATTCATAAAAAGCAATGACGCTTTCTTGCCAACAATCGGTCAGGTCTGCATTGGAAAGAGAAAACTTGGAAGAAGCCCAGCTGAGAAATGGAGATTTGTACGACAGATATATTTGTTCGATAGCGCGTTCATCACCCGATCGAATAGTAGCTAATATATTTGTCTCCTCTGGAAGAGAGGGGTTTTCGCTTGGCATTCTTTGATTTTAAAGTAGTTTTCAAGTAAGTGATAGCTTCGGGGAAGGGGTTCTGTTATTAAGAAGGTGTAAGATAGTGAAATAAAGTATGGAAGATTGTTTTGAAAAAACCGAAAGGACTAATTACCAGCTTGAGGTTTTCGATGGGCAAGGGCGTTTGGTTTTTCAGTGGAAATGATATGCGCGGGTCAATGGACGTTAGTCCGCGATTGTCGAAGGGGGTAGTTGTTGGTGAGGTAGTACATTTCTGAAACCCTTTAGTATCTTTAAGTCAAAACATTCAACAAACACCTTCACCATGCTAAGATACCTCCTCCTCCCGGCCCTCTTCTTCCTAACAATAAGCATCCATGCCCAGGATGTAACGAAAGATTTCAAAACCAATTCCATTTCCATTTTCAAAAACGGAACTGCTTTTTTTGTCAAATCTGGAATCGTAAAATCAGAAGATAAAACGTATCGGATGACGGAGAATATTCCTCCAGCTTTGTTTGGGACTTATTGGGTTTTGTCTCCTTCCGGAGAAGTTACTTCAATGAGTAGTTATGTGGATACTTTGAATACGACTAATAGTGTTTTTGCAAATTCGTTGAGCGAAATGATGGTGGCGAATATTGGGAAAAAAGTAACCTTGCATTTAACTGGCGATGAAAATGAATTGTTAGAAGGCACAATGGAGGAGGTCGCTAAGGGAAAGATAACCAATCCCAGAAACCCTAGAGAGACAATGGAAGTCCCCATTCCTAATATCATCAATTTCAAGATGAATGGAAAATGGATGACTTTAAATATGAATCAAATCAAGCGCATTGAATTTTCGGAGAATCCGAAGCAGGAATACCAGCGAAAGCAAAAAGAAGCAAAACCTGTTTTACAAATTGATTTTGCCAGCAATAAAACGGAGCAAGCGTTGGATATGATGTACCTTTCTAAGGGCATGTCCTGGACTCCGATTTATTTAATTGAATTACTCGATGAGAAGAAAGCACGCCTGACTCTTCGTGCTGAAGTGGTAAACAACATTGAAGACATTGAAAACACAACGGTGAATTTTGTAGTGGGTGTGCCCAATTTCAGCTATGCAAAACAATTAACGGCACTTACTGATTTTTCTAAACTGGGAAATTTTAATTCGCATGCTGAAATGAATTTCCATAATATTTCTAACGCCAATTTCGCACAACAACAAACCAATAATTACGGCATACATGACATGAACTCCAACATCGCTGTCAATGTAAACGGCTTAGATGGTAGCGCCGAAGAGGATTTGTATTTTTATACCCTAAAAAATATGACGCTCAAAAAAATGGGCAGAGGCCACTACCCTGTCTTTTCTGCTGAAATTGACATTGCCCACATCTACGAATGCAACCTCCCCCAAAACACCGCCAATAAAAACAGCTATAAAAAAGAATACCTCTTTTCTGTGAATCCCAATAAGGTGATTCACTCCATTAAAATAAATAACAACACCAAATATCCCTTCACCACCGGCCCCGCTTTAGTCGTCAAACAACAGGGCGATACGAAACCCATTAGTCAGGATAAACTGAACTACACTTCCATTAAAGGCCACTCTTTTGTAAAACTAACGGAGGCTCCTGATGTACAAATTACACAGGCAGAAAAGTCCATTTCTAACAAGGACAAAGCGAAGACCATCACGAAAGGAAAGCACAATTACCACTACGATCTGCTCAAGGTAGAAGGACAGGTGGTCATTAAAAATTACAAAGCAAAAGACATTGATATAAATGTACGTCGTACCATTATCGGAGATTTGCAGGAGTCTTCCATAAAGTGGCTAAAGTCAGAGCGGGTAACGGCATCGAGTGATTTGAATAAGTTGACGGATATTTGTTGGGAGACGAATGTAAAGGCGGGTCAGGAGTTGAAGATTACTTATGTTTATGAGATTTTGATTCCGCATTGATTCCTGAGTTATTAATTCAGCATAAAGACTCACTTCTTAACTCGCTCAGCGGTACCACTGAGCTAACGTGGTAGATCGCGAGCTATTAAGTGTGGATTTGGGAATGAGAGGCTTAGTACAGCGTGTAGAAAGTTTTTTCGTATTTTGGTGTTAAAAAAAAGCACGATGAAAAAGCAACACGTTAACTTATCGATCAATGATAAAGAGTCTCTTCAAAAGTTATTGTCAAAAGGAACAATAAATGTACGTAAGCAAAAGCGAGCGATGGCTTTACTAGAATTGAATAAAGGAAAAACCTATGAATCGGTTTGCGATATTCTAAATATATCTAGTAAGTCTGCTAAGAGGTGGACGGATTGTTATAAAGAAGATGGCTTAAATTTTTTAGAAGATAAACCACGTTCCGGTCGCCCTACTGGGTTAAGTGGGAAAGACAGAGCTAAAATTACAGCAATTGCGTATAGCAAACCACCTGAGGGTTATGCCCGATGGAGTTTACGATTACTAGCAGATAAAGTGGTCGAACTCGATATAGTCGATTCGATTTCCTTTAAACAAGTTGGGTTGATTTTAAAAAAAACGAATTGCAACCTCACAGGAAAAGGCAATGGTGTATCCGCAAAGTAACAGCGAGTTTTTTAGCTCGATTAGAAATCATTCTTCGTTTGTATTTATTAGCTTACAATGAAGAATATCCGGTGATTTGCTTTGATGAAAGGCCGTGTTTCTTAATTGGAGATACAATTGAAGGACTAGAAATGAAGCCTGGACAAGTTGCAAAAGAGAATTATTCTTATAGCAAACATGGTAGCTGTTGTATATTAGCAGCAATAGAACCATTAACGGGTCAAAGGTTTGCTCATGTGAGAGCTCAACATAGGAAAAAAGAATTTGCAATTTTCATCAAAGAACTTAGTGAGCACTATCCAAATGCTAAATGTATAAGAATTGTTTTAGATAATTTGAATACTCATGGAAGTCATTCCTTTTATGAAGAATTTGATGCGAAAACAGCCGCTGAGCTTACACAGAAAATTGATTTTATTTTACGCCAAAAAGTTCGTCTTGGCTCAACATGATCGAAATAGAGTTTTCAGCTTTATCCAGACAATGTTTGAATCGAAGAATTCCATGTATGAAAAAATTGGAATCAGAAGTGTTGACATTTTTCAAAGAACGTTCCCTAAAGGGCATTAAAATTAATTGGCAATTTACTCAACAACAAGCACGTAAAAAGTTGAATCGAAGATATTCTGAAGTAAATTCAGTAAACAAGAAATACAAATAAATTTATTACACAATGTACTATGGGGACTGAATTAAAAAAAGCGGCATCTTTGTGAAGGGTCCCACTCCTACGGAATCAAATTATATTCGTATTATTTATTAGTACCAAAAATGACATCCCCCTGTGATTTTGGGGCCTCAAAAAACAAAGTACTGAACAGATACGAAATAAATCTCAAAAAAATATTATCTTTAAAGGTCCTCGTTCAGCTTATTAGCTAAATATCCAATTTGTTTTCCGATCTCAAAAAAGGTAAGATAGTCGATTTACTTGCTTGAAATTAATACTTTCAACAAGAGCTGCAGTATTTACCCTTACCTTCTCACTCTTTGAGACTCTTTAAAAAATGCTTCCGTAGGAGTGACTTCCCCTAAGAATAAGGTGTGCAGAAACTTAAATGACACCACTTGTTGAATTTTCAAATACCAAAAAAACAAAATCAAAATGAGATTTTCTTTACTTGCAATCTGCTGTCTATTCACCACCATTTCTTTTTCACAAATAAATGACTGTATCGACGCTATTGTCATTTGTGCCAATGATGACATAGGCTTCAACCCCAATGGTGCGGGATTAAACGACTTCGCCGATCCAGATAATAATGAGGGCTGTATCGTTGCCTTGGAATCAAACTCTGCTTGGTATTATTTTGAAATAGAGGCCGGAGCACCTATAGGCTTGCAAATCGGATTTACAATTTCGCCAAATGGAGGCATAGGGGAAGACTACGATTGGGCAGTCTTCGGCCCTGATGTAAATTGTGATAATCTTGGAAGTCCGTTAAGGTGTTCTTCCTCCAGCGCAACTTGTGGTTTTTGTCCGGAAACAGGTATTGGTAATGGAACAACAGATACCAGTGAAGGTCCGGGAACAGGAGATGGCTTTGTTTCTCTAATTAACGTTGTTCCCGGTCAGGGATTTTATTTAATGATTGACAATTGGGCTGGAACCAATAACGGATTTTTGATGACTTGGACAGGATCTGCGGCACCATATTTAAATTGTGCTGCAGAGACGCCTTGTGTATTAGTGGCAGATGCAGGAATAGATGTTACGGAATGTGAAGACGGCAACTCTTTTCTTTTAACAGGGTCTAGCGATGGAAATGACGGAGCAGAAAGTTATATTTGGACAGGAACAAATGGAGGTACCGCTTATTTAAATAATCCAAACTTACAATCACCAACAGTAACCTTACCTAATGGTGTTTCAGGGTCTATTACTTATACATTAACTGTTACGGAGGGAACTTGTATTGCTACAGATGAAGTTGTAATAACCGTTAATCCAATTCCTTCGGTTTCTTTATTTCCAGTAGGACCTTTCTGTCCGGAAAGCCAGGCAGTTTCTCTAACAGCAAGCCCTTTTGGAGGGACCTGGACAGGTGCTCCCGGTGGATTGTTTAATCCGCAGACCAATGGTTCTGGAACTCATCCGGTAACCTACACTTATATAGATGGAAATGGTTGTTCTAATAGTGCTGCTATTGATATCATAGTTTATAATAGTCCTTCTGTGAGTATAAGTCCTGATAACCCTGCTTCTTTTTGCACTGATGACGGCGTACTTTTAACTGCCACAGGCTCAGGAGGTCTCCCAGGATACTCTTACGAATGGGCAACCCCAATAGGGGGAGGAACCGATATAGATTATTTTGCTTTTGTGGAAGGTTCTTATGATGTACTAGTTACGGATTTTAATGGATGTACTGCAACCGAATCAATTGTTGTAATCGAGAATTATAACCCGATCGTTGCAACTGTAGACCCCGGTCCACTTTGTGAAACCATTGGATTTTATACATTAATGGGAACACCAAGTGGAGGAACCTGGTCGGGACCATTTGTATCTGTAACTGGAAACATCTTTCCTTCAAGTATTGGAGAAGGGGCTTTTTCAGTAACCTACACCTATACCGATGAATTTGGTTGTTCTTCTGCAGATAACTTGGATGTGCTCATCACTTCTCCTCCTCTTGCTATACCTACCAATAATGGACCTTACTGCACAGGGGAGACCATCGAGCTTTTCGGAAATACCGATGGAAATGGAGCAAACATTATCTACTTCTGGGAGGGTCCAAATGGGTATGTCTCTAATGTGCAAAACCCAACAAATGCAACCGCCTCCGGTTCTTATTCGCTTCTAGTAACGATTGATGACTGTACTTCGAATCCTGAATTTACAACCGTTGTTTTAGCTCCTACGCCAGACGCAGTTGCCTCTAATGACGGACCTTATTGCCCCGGACAAATCATACAGATAAATGGTAATACTTCAGCTCAAGGAACAAGTACTTCTTATGCCTGGACTGGCCCAAACGGGTATGTCTCTAGTATACAAAACCCAAATAATGCTACAGAAAGTGGATTTTATGAATTGATAATTACAGTGGACGGTTGTGAATCTACTCCAGTTTTTACAGAGGTTAGTTTCAATAATGCTCCTGATGCAGAAGCTAGTAACTCGGGGCCATACTGTATTGGAGATAACATCCTATTATCTTCCTCTACAAACACCTCTGGAACAATAATTAGTTATTCTTGGACTGGACCAGGTGGGTATGTTTCTCTTGATCAAAATCCAATTGATGCAACCGTAGCCGGAACTTATACGGTTACAATTGATGTCGATGGTTGCCAATCAGCAGCGGTTGCCACCCAAATAAGTATAAATGCCTTACCTGTCCCAAGCATAACAGGGGATAGTGAATTTTGTCAAGGTAATACCATAACAATTGATGCGGGACTATTTAGTAGTTATGATTGGAGTGATGGAACTACGAACCAAACCTTGGAGGTAAATAGCAATGGCACTTTTTCCGTAACGGTTACTAATGCTGCTGGCTGCTCGGGAGAGGATCAATATACGGTTATACAAAATAATAATCCAGTACCGAATATTACCGGTCCTTCTGGATTTTGTACTGGAGAAAGCATCAGTCTTGATGCTGGCGTTTTCAACAGTTATGAATGGGGAGATGGTACAATGAATCAAACCCTAGGCATTACTACCGGAGCTACTTATAGTGTTACGGTTACCGATGGAAACGGTTGTACCGGAGAAGATCAATTAGAGGTCATTGAAAATATGATAACTACGCCAACAATTACAGGAACACTGGACTTCTGTAACGGCGAAATCAACACGCTCGACGCAGGAACTTATAACCAATACCTTTGGACAGGAGGTACCAATAATCAGACATTAGATGTCAACACAAATGGAGATTACGGAGTAACGGTTACAGATATTAATGGATGTACGGCTGAAGATATGGTCACTGTAAATGTAAATGTAAACCCAACTCCTGTGATTACTGGTGATGATACTTTTTGTGAAGGTGCATCAAGTACTTTAGATGCAGGTACTTTCCAAGGATACCTATGGTCAGATGGCTCTGCTAACCAAGAGCTGAATGTCAATACTTTGGGCACTTATGGTGTAACAGTCACGGATGCAAATGGCTGTACTGGAGAAGACGAAATCAACATAATGGTTAATACCAATCCAGAACCAGCCATTGCTGGTTCAACAAGTTTTTGTTCCGGATCTAGCACTACATTGGATGCTGGAGGTTCTTACGACACTTACCTTTGGTCGGACAATTCCGGCAATCAAACCCTTAATGTAGGAGTGACTGGAAACTATAGTGTAACCGTTACAGATGGCAATGGCTGTACTGGAGAAGCAGCTGTAATGGTTGATGAAAGTAATTCTTTAAACCCGGTAATTACTGGAAACCTCGAATATTGTGTAGGTGGTTCAACAGTATTAGATGCAGGTACAGGTTTTGATTCTTATCTATGGACGGATAGTTCTATAGGCCAAACATTTGACGTGACGGGGCCCGGGGATTATGCTGTCACCGTTACCGATGGTAGTGGTTGTTCTGGGGAAACATTAGTTTCTGTTCTAGAGAACAATTTACCTTCCCTAACTATTTCTGGAAATATTCCGATTTGTACCGGAGCGGAAATTACATTGAATGCTGGAAATGGATTTGATACCTATATCTGGTCAGATATGTCTTTAAATCAAACACTTCTAGTGGAGGCCGGTGGTACTTTTTCCGTAGTAGTAACTGACGCCAATAATTGCTCTAATGAAGCTACTGTTGATGTGGTTGAAAATCCAAATCCAATTCCTGTCATTAGCGGCGATTCAGATTTTTGTGTTGGTGAAGTAGTCACCTTAGCAACTGGAATTTATGATCAATATGAATGGTCAGATAATTCTGGAAATGCGACTTTGGATATTACAACTGGCGGGACTTATGCTGTAATTGTAACGGATACAAATAATTGTACTGGAGAGGCTCAATTCAATGTTGTAGAAAATCAATTACCGGAACCAACAATTAATGGTGATCCAAATTATTGTGAAGGAAGTATGGCCTCCATAAGCGTAAACGAAATTTTTGCTGATTATAATTGGTCAAATACCGCCATCACCCAATCTATAAATATTAACACACCCGGCAATTTGGATCTCGTTGTTACTGATGCGAATGGCTGCATGGGGACAACTAGTATTCTAATTGTAGAAAACCCGAACCCTACACCACAAATTGCGGGTTCGACAACCTTCTGTATAGGTTCTTCTACCATTATAGATGCTGGTGCCGGCTTCGATCAATATCAATGGTCGGATGGCTCTGCTAACCAGACATTAGAAACTCCTGTTCCCGGACCCTATTCTGTGATCGTCATAGATAACAATGGTTGTACAGGAACTGATAACATAGCTATTACAGAGAGCCAAGTGCTAGAACCAATCATCGCAGGAGATCTTAATTTGTGTGATGGAGAAAACTCCACACTTGACGCCGGAGCCGGTTTTACTACCTATCTCTGGTCTACAGGAGCCGAAACACAAACGATAAACACAAGTACTACTGATGATTACACGGTGACCGTTTCTGATTCACAAGGTTGTACTGGAGAAACTATGGCCTCTTTAGTTGTTAATCAAAATCCTTCCGTAGCTATCACAGGAGAGACTGTTTTCTGCACAGGAGAAGTGACTACTTTAGATGCAGGAACTGGTTATGACTCTTACTCCTGGTCCAATGGTTCGCTTAGTCAAACCATCAATGTTACCGAAGGAAATACTTATACCGTGACCGTTAGTAATGTAAGTGGCTGTACAAATGAGAGTAGCTTAATCGCTATAGAGAATCAAGTACCCACTCCTACTATTGTTGGTCCCAATTCATTTTGCATTGGAAACACAGTAACACTGGACGCAGGTGCAGGTTATGATGCTTACTCCTGGTCTGATGGTTCTATTACTCAAACCGTGATCATCTCTTCCGCCATAGCTATTAATGTCTTTGTTACAGATGCTAATGGTTGTACTGGAACTGACCAAGTTAACATTACAGAGAATGCTTCTCTTAGTCCAACTATCAATGGAGTGCTGGCATTTTGCGATGGTGAAAACACAGTGTTAGATGCCGGAGCTGGATTTGAAAGTTACGAATGGACGACAGGGGAAGTAACGGAAACAATTACAGTAAATGGTGGAGGAAGTTATACCGTAATCGTAACGGATGTAGACGGATGTAGTGGATCGGATAATGTGGCTATCACGGAATTCCAAAACCCTAATCCAGTTATTGCTGGTTCGACAACTTTTTGTACCGGTAGCTCTGCAACCTTGGATGCCGGAGCTTATGCAAGCTACCTTTGGTCAGATGGAAGTATAGCTCAGACCATTACTGTGAATACCCCAGGTATGTACACCGTTGAGGTGGTAGATCAAAATACCTGTGTGGGACAGGCATTCATAAATGTAACAGAGAGTACTTCTTTAAGTCCTGTAATCTCTGGTAGTCTCTCTTTCTGTGAAAATGGAAATACGACTTTGAATGCCGGAGCAGGTTTCGACACTTATCTGTGGACAGACGGCTCTGCTAATCAAACACTCGATGTTTTTGTAACTGGGTTTTATAGCGTAACAGTTTCTGATGGACAAGGATGTACGGGAATGACGACTGTTTCTGTAGGCGAAGTATTACCTCCAACAGCCTCTGTTTTGACAGAGGTCTCGACTTGTAATACTATTGCTGGAGGCTCTGTTTTAAACCTCTATGATTTAGTTGTTTCAGGAGATATGAATGGAATATGGACAGATACAGATAACTCTGGAGCTGTCGGACTTTTCAATGATTTAAATTTCAACAATATACCTGCTGGAAATTACAATTTTGTTTATACAACTAATAGTTCGATTCAACCTTGTACAGAAACAACGTATCCTGTAGTGCTCACGGTTATAGATTGTAATTGTCTGGATATACAATTTATTCAAGCCGACCCATTATGTAATTCAGGAGATTTGTTGGATTTGACTACGCTTGAAAATACCTCGGAACCAGGAACATGGATTATTACCCAAGGCCCAGCAGGTGCTACTCCCGCGACGATAAATGGTAATACCTTCAGCGCTGTGGGGGCTGATGGGGGGGGATATATGTTAGAGTTTGAATTGATGAATGCGCAGCCACCGGGATGCCCTCAGGAATTTCTTATTTCTGTAACAATAGACCTACCAGCAGAAGCAGGCAGTGTTACAATATCACCGGACTTCTGTGAGGAGGATAATCAATTGGTAGATCTGGCTAGTCTCACAACTGGAGCTGATCTTAATGGCGCATGGACAGAAACGTCTATTGTTCCATCTCAGGGTGGGGTATTTGATCCAGTGAATGGCAGCTTCTCTACGGCAGGTCAGTCTTCGGGGATTTATACATTCCTATACACGGTCAGTTCTGGAGGAGCTTGTCCAGATGATTTTGTAGAAGTTAACATGACTATCAATGATCTTCCGTCAGTAGTAACAGAAGCCACCGCAAACATTGATTGCTTGAACCCAACAACGGGTCTAAATG
>JBLHRR010000170.1:0-11604 GCA_047626155.1 Saprospiraceae bacterium
AGCTTTTTTCGCTACAGCTTTCTTAGCAGTGGTTGATTTTTTAGCAACTGCCTTCTTTGCAGTAGTTGCTTTTTTAGCGGTTGCTTTCTTGGCAGTCGCCTTAGCTTTTGCTGCTTTAGTAGCAGTTGATTTTTTTACAGCCATTGTAAAATAATGTTTAGTTAGAAAAAAAAATTATTCGCATAAGCCAAGTCAATTACTATTCCACAATAATATGACAAAACTAGTCATTGATTGGATTACTAACGAATATGATTACGAATTAGATTTGATTTTGTTCACAAAAAAATGAAATAAACTTTCAAATCCTTTTCTTATGTTTCAAGTTAGCGAAATTATATTGTCGGAATTCGTTTTGCTCAACTCGAAACTGTATTGTTTTTTTAGATCAAATATGTCAAAGTAATTCTTTTGTTAGGCCTCCTCTTTTGGTTGGCCACCGCTTACATTGTTTAAACGTTGGAAGCGGTGTTATAAATGATTTTTCATCTTACATTATTGTGTAGATTGTTGAAAAACTTTTGCAAAGTAATTTCTTTTTTTGCTGTCAAACAAGTGTTTGGTTTTTTGAAGGCTTTTTTTCTTCGTGATTTCAAAGCGATAAAGAGAGCGGAATGGGGATAATTCTAAATTATAGCTGAATGTAAAACTATTGTTTCTGTTTTTTTACTTTTGAATGAAACAGTCAAGCCTTGGTGGGTAGGAGGAAGTAGTATTGATTGAGTTTTTATATTTTGTAATTGTCTTGTTTTACTCGCAAATGACAGTTAGTCAGCTAGTTGTGCTGGTTTTCCCGTGGGGCCTATTTTTAGATTTTTTGCTTCGTTGACGAATGTCTAATTTCAAGAAAGTCTGCTGTTTTTGTTGATTTGATTACTACTCTTTATTCCTTTACTTGTCTCTTTGAGTTTGTGTTTATTTTCAGGAAAAGAGGAGCGTGTTTTTTTTGAAAAAAAAATTTGCAGAACCAGAAAAAAACATGTTTTTCTATTAAAACGGAGGAAAGTAGAATAGAGTGCGAAAAGTCTCCTTTCGAAATTACGGCAAGACGAATGGTTTTTGACGGCCTATTTATTGGGTTCTTAGTGAACTCATTTGGTCAAATCAATTGGCCTAATCGTAAGGGCGAAAAGAGCACTACTTTTTTCCGAGCGAAAGAGAAATAACGTTGCGCTCGTAGCGCAGGACTGGTGAAAAAAAACTTACCATTGGCGGAACTCCAATTTGCTATATTTCACGAAGTGAAATCATTGATTGACATCTTCTTAGTCAAACAAAAAAAGCGGCATCCAATGATTAACATTGAATGCCGCTTCTTATATTCGTAAAAGTAAGGACTATCGGATCAGCGTAACATCACCGGACTTCTTCTCAACGGTTACTTTATCTGGTCGCAATAATTCTATTTGATACATGTACACATCCATTGGAGCTGGATTACCTTTGAAGGTTCCATTCCAACCCGCTAGACCATTTTCATTATTGTAAACCTCCTTACCCCAACGATTGAAGATTCTGAAGTTGACTATTTCAATTCCTCCCTTGATTAAAGGAGCGAACAAATCGTTTACATTATCTCCATCAGGAGTAAAGGCATTCGGCATCGTCCAGATTGCAGGGATGACTTTGATTATTTTCCTATCATCTAGTAAACATCCTTCAATTGATGTGAGATTCAGAGTTAAATTTCCGCCTTCTACTAATACAACAGTATCAATAGGTCCGGTTCCGATAATTTCTCCTCTAAACACCCATTCATAAGTATTAGCAGGTTCCCCTCCTTGGCTCAATTGAATAACCTCTCCTTCATTATAGATACATGTGTCACCATTCATTTCAATAGGCTCTGGATTAGTTATTATTATTGCTGGAATTCCTCCTTTTACTTCAAGCTCAAATGACGCGCTAATAGGTGTATCAGGACATTCATTAGTAAAAGTAACGGTTACATTGATTGGTGTTACACCGTTATCCTCAAAAAGAATAGTGCTCGAACTTGTTGAAAAATCAATAGTATCGCGAGCTTCCTCTATTTCCCAAAAAAAGTTTCCAAAGTTATTAGAAGAAGAACTTAGGTCTATAGTTTCATCTTCACAGAAAACGGAATTAGTCGGTACCGTCAAAGTACTCAAACCAGCTACATTAATAGTAACCATCTCCGTCACCACAGGACAGTAGTCATTCTCCATCGTCACCTCATATGTTGTAGTTACTGTTGGCGATACCGTTGGGTCAAATTGGCTTGGGTTAGGTTGTAATGGAGCTCCATTAGTCGTCCAATCATAAGACGTACCACCAAGTTCAACCGTATTTAAAACGATGGACTCTCCTTCACAAACTTGAGGAGGAACAGGGAAGAAAGCTTCTGGACTAGCTACTGAAGTCAAAGTAACAGAAGCCATAATCGGACAACCCTCTACTTCAGCTTCCGCAATGATCGTTACCGAAGGTGCATTAATCGTAACCAAATCACTTTCACACAAATCGTCTCCGGTACAAGTATGCTGCGCTCCTGTATTGTTATCCCAAGAAAACTCATTAGTGTAAACACTAGAAGCGGTAACCAAAACCTGCTCTCCGGTACAAACAGTGGTATCCATTGGTGTTAGAACCATTTCATTTGGATCGATTACAATAATCTCAATGGTATTCGTCTCCGAACAAGCACGATTAGTTGTAATACGAGTATAGGTAAATGTTTCTATAGTAGTAATATTCAAATTGAAGTTTGTGGTATCTGAATTATCTCCAATCACAGGAGTCCAAACATGCTCAATATCTGGGAAGTTTTCGTCTAAATAAGTTTCGGAGAGTAAATTAACATTTTCTCCTTGACAGTAAACGGCTCTTGCTGGTACAGCAAAAATATCCATGTTCGGTAAGGAATCAACGCGAATCACAATAGAGTCTGTAACAATACATTGCCCTATGGTTAGTGTCGTAAAGTATGTCGTAGTTTCTGTTGGCGTAGCCCATACATCCGGTCCAGCAATTGTGTCTAAAGAACCATTATCTGGTGTCCATACGATACCTACACCATTTGTACTATTTGTTGTGGTCAGGAGAATGGAATCACCCAAGCAAAGCTCTAGATAATCACCATTGTCAATTTCAATCTCTGCAGGTAGTACCGTAATGTTCACTTCAAAGGTATCTCTACAGAAGTTGTTCTGGCTGCTACTAATTAAAGTGTAAACAATATCAGCATCAGCAACAGCTACTGCACCTGCGATGTCTGTATCTGTAATGATGAAATCAGTTGGATCCCATTGGTAATTAGTACTGGTACTTTCAATTGAATCTGCCATTTGCAATAAAGAACCTTGGCAAAGTAAAGTATCCAAAGTTGTCAAAATTGGAGGGTCATAAGCATCTACAGAAATTGTTATTTCATCTGTTACCGTACAGCCAGAAATTGATACAGAAGCCGTATAGGTTTCTGTGAAAGGTGGGCTAGCCACCACTATCTCTTCGTTGTCCACATTTAGAAAATCATTCGGCGTCCAAACTAAGCCCGCATTGTTAACATTATTAACGGCTTGCAATACGACGCTATCTCCATTACAAATGTCTGTAGAGGTTATAGCAACCACATCTATCATAGGATCAATGAACTGCAAGTAAACAGAATCAACATCACTACAACCAGCCAAATTACTTACGGTACCAAGTACAGAAACCCATTGACTTTGAGTTGGGCAAGCTATTGGATTAGCTATAAGTGGATTATCAAAAACACCAGGGAATTCTGAAGTCCATTCATAACTAACGGCTCCATTTGCTTCCATCGGAAGACAGGTTCCGCTACAAACAAAGGCCGTATCTTGACCAGCAAAAATTTCAACAAGAGGTAAATCACGAAGCTCAATTAAAATTTCATTCAACTGAATATCTCCACAACCAAAGTTAGCGGTTAGTTGAACGATGATGGTTTCGGTTCCTTCTACGATGTTATCGTTTAGCGGAATAATAGGGAAAGTGATTTCGGTTTCTCCTGCAGGGATCAGAATGGTTGAGGGAATGTCTAAAGTATAGTCCACATCTTGTGTTGCTGTTCCAGAAATGACAACGTCATAAAAGAGTGAATCTCCGTTTGGATTATCTAAGGTGATAACAAGTTCGTCGCTGGTACCTGAGCAACTTTCTGTGAGGTAATCAATACCAGAAGCGAAGTTGACTGAAAGGTCGGGGACATCTCCTTCTAGTTCACCGATGAAAACGCCGGAGTCGTAGCTAAGGTCACCTCTATCCGCAATAGCAAATTTAAGATGGTAAGTCGTACAAGGCATAACTGCGATAGAAGCGGTCAAACTTTTTTTAACACCTAGGAAGTCAGAGGTAAGACCATCATAAACAACAGATTGTCCAGGGGTGTTATAACGGTAGTATTCTGTATTAACAATGTTATTTACACTATTAATTTCTACAGCGGTGTTAGAGCCAGGTATGGTTGCAATGTTTTGTTGATTACCAATCCCGTCTTGACCAACAATACCTGGACCAGAGACCATTAAAGCAAATATATCATTAAATGATGATCCACCGGCTAAGTTGACAAATTCTGGGTATTCCTCAGACCCAAAAACGTATTCAAAAGTCAGTTGATTGGTTGCTACAAAAACATCCAATTCAACGACACAGGCATCCTCAGATTGATTCAATAGATCTGGATCACCACCTAAAATAGACAAAGAATCAAGATCTTGATCAGGTGATCCGCCAAAGGTTGAGATTTGATCATTAGCAAAGGTAGTTCCCATTCCAGGGATTGAATTTACTAATCCGGTAGATAAAACAATTCCCTTTTCTAAGCCCAAGTCTGAACTAGTTGCGGAAAAGGTTCCGTATTGTCCCACGCCACAATTAACAGAAGTGATATTCGCAAAACTTTGTGGTGTTGTTACAAAATCTTCTAATTCTTCATCAGTAGGATTTGGTGTTATATCAACAACTTCGGTTGGTGGGCAATCCTCAGTAGAAGTTGTCCATGCTCCACAAAACCCTTCAAATACGGTAGTAGCGTTGGTGGTCATTTCTACCGTAATACATCCGGAACTTGCTTGAGCAACAAAACAAACCCCGCCTCCTCCGTCATCTCCAATTCCATTATTACCTACATTGTTAATAATAGGAGAATTAGTATCAGGTCCATCATAAAAGGTGATGAAATCACCTGGACCACCAAATCCACCAATTTCCAAATTGAAATACTGTAGACCGAATGTGATACATCCGTTAACAACGTTTAACTCATCAGGACAAATCGTAAAAGACTCTGTCGTATTATTTTCATAATCTCCATCAGGTCCTCCACAATCATATAGTACTCCTTCAGAAGCGATAGTAGAAATATCACAGAGTGTAAACTCTGGATCTTGCTCATCTATACATATTTGAAATGTACCCCAGTTTGGTGTTGCCGTGGTAGACCAGTCATTAATACGTAGGAAGTAAGTGGTGTTAGGATCAAGTCCAAATATATCTATGGATATTTCATTGTCGCCATTTTCAGCTTTTCCACATTTCAATAAAGACAGTTCGTCAAAAAGACAATCGCCACGGAAGAGAGCGACCTGTGGGTTCGACAAAGGCGTACTTCCCATCAGATCAGCGATACCCGTAACTGTAATAGTCAAATCGAGTAAGGTCGCATCTGTTGTAAACTGGAAAAAGACATCTCTTCCGGAGAAGGTGATATCGCCGCCATCACAACCTGTAGGAAAGTTGTTATCTCCGATGTCAGTTTCTGTTGCATCTAGGTTGGAATACCAAACCATATCCGGGCAAAGAGGGCTTACACCAAGGTCAATCAATGTTGCACATTCATCATTGGATGGCTGGGCAAAAAGGCCTGTGATAGCGAAAAGTAATAGTAATGGTAAAAGGAATTTTTTCATACCGTTTAGGTTGGTTAAAAGGTTTGAGTACTATGAAATGGATAATCGTATGTGTTATAGACCGCTTCAAAGCCAAAACTGCTGTATATAACAGGTAGACCACATATTTGGAAAAGCCAAAAATACACAACTTTCTCAGATTTGCCCGATCTGACAGGGAGCAATGGTGTAAAAAATTTGCAAAAGGGTACTATGTATGGCTGTCAATAGGAAGGAAACGTCTTATTCTAGCTTCAGAACAGACGTAGGAGCAGTGTTTTATAGAAGAAATGTCGTGAGTAGACATTTTTGGGGGCGTTTTAGCTGTCGTTAAATATACTGTCGGGTAAACGGCAACTGATAACAAATCTAGTTCTCACTCATAATTAAGAGGCTTGCAAGAAGACAGTGTCTCCTTGACATCTGGAATTCGAGTATACCCCGCATCATTACCCCAAGCATGGCTGATGTAATTTATGACATTGGTGATTTGTACCTCATTCAAACTAGTAATAGGTAACATCGGAATCTCATAAGTCGTTCCATTTACGACAATCGTATCCTGTAAGCCGTGACGAATGATACAGGCCAATTCATCATGATGTGCCGCTAAATAATCAGACTTGGCCAGCGGGGGATAAAGCCCCATCAACCCTTGTCCTTCTTCCATATGGCAAGGAGCGCAATACGCATCATAAATGCGTTCACCCTGAGGGAAATCATTGTTGTTACTACAGCAGAAAAATAGCAGCAACAACCAAAAGGCAAAAAGGAATTTAACTTTCATTCAATAGTGTTTCGATATCGTTTATTAGGCGATCCACTTCCTCCGGATCTGTACCATTACAAAAGGAGCGTACTCTCCGATTCTTATCTACTAAAATAATAGTTGGACTGTGGTCAAAACCGTCCGGAGCATCTGCATCTTCTTTCGCAACTATGAAATACTCATCCGCCATATCATAAAGTTTGTCTTTCTCTCCCGTTACAAAATGCCACTTGTTGGACTTTACGCCGAGTTTATCAGCATACCATTTCAAACGGTCAATGGTATCTCGTTTTGGATCTATGGTGTGTGCTAGCAATTCTACCCGTTCGTCGTTTTCGAACTTATCATGGATTCGCAACATCTGTTGTGCCACTTTCGGACAAATGGTTTGACAAGAAATAAAGAAAAAATCAACCAAATAAACCTTGTCTTTAAAAGTCTCATTGGTAATGACTTGACCATCTTGATCGGTAAATTTGAAATCAGAAATTTCATGGTATTTTGTAACGCCATTTACTTCTTCCTTTTCACCAAGAACTGGCAACTTTTCAGATGGAGTCATGGTGCAAGAGCATATTGAAATAAGAAATGCTAATTGTAAGAAAATTGTTGTGATTTTCATATCTGTTGATTATTTATAAACCTAATGTTTTGTAAAAGTTATGAGGGTAGCAGTACGAAGAAAATAGTTGAGAGTGACCAATTCGGTCGTTTTCAAATTGCCATTTGCTTTCGCGTCTGTCAATTTCGGCTCAAAGATATGTAATACAACTTTTTAGCTTTAGCTTTGTTCTCTTTATTTAGCATATTAGCTTCTTTTTTTACAAACTAATGATGTAATAAAATGATTAGACAAAGAGTCATCGTTTGGTTTCGACAGGATTTAAGGTTGCATGATAATGAAGCGCTTACCCACGCCATTCAAAGTGGTATTGAGGTTTACCCTGTCTTCATTTTTGACGAAAGGTTGTTTCACGGGGAAACAAAATTCGGCTTTCGCAAAACGGGTGTTCATCGTGCAAAATTTACTATTGAAGCAATCCAAGACTTGAAAAAATCCTTACGCAAGTTAGGGTCTAATTTGATTGTTCGTATTGGCAAGCCAGAAGAAGCTCTCCTTGAAATTGCCCGAGACATCAAATCCAGTTGGGTCTTTTGCAACCGCGAACGAACCCGAGAAGAAATAACCGTACAAGATACCTTAGAACGAAACCTTTGGTCTATTGGTCAAGAGATCATTTATTCGAGAGGAAAAATGTTGTATTATACTCAAGACCTACCTTTTCCTGTAACCCATACACCAGATTCATTTACAACTTTCCGAAAGGAAGTGGAGAAAATAGTTCCAGTAAGAGAACCATTAGGAAACCCTGAAGATTTTAGGCCAGTCACTGCTGAAGTAACGTCTGAGGAAGTCCCAACTTTAGCTTCTTTGGGATACGATGAGGATGAAATAACCATAGCGGAAAAAGAAGGAACGATTTTCAAAGGTGGCGAAACGGCTGCGCTCTCACGTCTCCAATACTATCTCTGGGAAAGCGATCATATTGCCGATTATAAAAAGACCCGTAATGGTTTGCTAGGAACAGACTACTCTTCGAAATTCAGCGCTTGGCTTGCTCTAGGCTGTGTATCTCCAAAAAAGATCTACCACGAACTCAAGCGTTATGAAGAGGAAAGAACTAAAAATGATTCAACCTATTGGATGTTCTTCGAACTGTTGTGGAGAGACTTCTTCCGACTCACCGGGAAAAAACATGGAGATAAAATTTTCCTAAAAGGAGGCATCAGAAATAAAATAAATGAGGAAGCTTCCAACGATTTACAATTGGCTAAATGTTGGATAGAAGGCCGAACCGGCGTTCCTTTCATTGATGCGAATATGAGGGAATTAGCGATGACAGGTTTTATGTCCAATAGAGGTCGTCAAAACGTAGCCAGTTTCTTTATCAATGACTTGAAACTGAATTGGCAGATTGGTGCTTCGTACTTCGAATCGATGCTCCTCGATTATGACCCTACCAGCAACTGGGGCAACTGGTGCTATCTCGCTGGCGTCGGAAACGATCCTCGGGATGACCGCTACTTCAACATTCTCAAACAGGCTCAACGTTATGACCCCAAAGGCGAATATGTCAAACACTGGCTCCCAGAATTGAGTAGACTACCTGATGCAAAAGTCCACCGCCCCGAATCACTATCAGAGGAGGAATCCAAGGGAGCCCACTTCCAATTGGGTAATCACTATCCCAAATCAATGGTCAGCATGAACCGCTGGGAACGCTAAAAAAAAAGACTCTGAGGAGTCGACCCTACATTCACCCCGGGCCACAGCCCGGGGCTCGCAAAAAGAACTACTCTCCAAAACTACCTAGCCCGCCTAAGTTAATTTCCAAAATTAACATGTACCTTTCTGCACAATCTTCGTTATGCCCTTATCCAAAAAAAAGTCATAGACAATTAAAACACCTTCTACATGCGCTGGATACTGCTCACTTGCCTTACTGCCTTCCTATTCCAAAACGCATCGGCCCAATATGCCTTTCCCGTAAAGATCAATAAAAAATGGGGTTTGATAAATGAAGGCGGAGATCTAATCCAACAACCTATTTACGACGCCGTTTCTGAATTTAAAAAGTATGGTTATGCCGTTATGCAACGGAATGGAAAAGTGGGCTTGCTCAACCGAAATGGGGAAGAGATTGTCCCGGCTCGTTATGAAGATACTAAAGTATTGGATTCGACTTTAATTGCCGTAATGGATCAATCAGAATGGATGGTGATTGACATAGACGGAAACACTGTGTTGGAAAAAGGGTATGAATCCGTTCATATTTGGGAAGGACGCTTTTTGGGTTTTATGAAGGGACGAAAGTGGGGCCTGTCAGACACCAATGGTCGAAAAATCTGTTCTCCGAAATATGACGAATTGACATTGTTAGAAGGAGACTATTTTAAGACCCGAATAGGGGGCTCTTATGGTTTGATTAATTTGCAAGGGAATGTGATATTAGAACCACTTTGTGATGAGGTAGCCATTCATAGTAATGATTTGTTTTTTTTCAAAATAGGACGAAATTGGGGCGCTGTAAACGCAACGGGTAGGGAGGTGATTCCTGCCAATTATGATCGTTACAAAGATGTCTCAGGGGCTTTTATTAGTCTTTATAGAAATCAGGCTCCGGTATTGTATTCTGTCGCAGCCGAACGCATTATAACGGAACCAGGTTATGAGGCTTTTTATCCATTCTCGGATCGTTATGCTTTATGCAAAAAAGAGAGACGCTTGGGTTTGTTGGATTGGGAAGGTAATGCTGTATTACCTGTTGGTTATGAAGAAATTAGCGCGTTTAATTCAAGTGCCTTTCGAGTGAAAAAAGATCTGTTGTGGGGAATTGTTGATCGTGCAAATAAATTGTTATTGCCTTTTGAATACGACTACATCGCTCCACCGAATAAGCTTGTTTTTATTGTGAAAAAAGAAAGGAAATTTGGGTTGTTAAATGAGCGTTTTGAAGAAATCGCCCCTACCGAATTCGACCGAATTGATGTAGAAGAATTACAAGCAAAAGCTTATCGCGGGAAGGGAATGAACCTCTACACTTTTGATGAGAACGGCGCTCTTGATGAAGCTATGGAATTTAAAGATGCTTTTACCATTACAATAGGTGGAGAGAAAAAAAGAGTACGTCGAAGGCCTCAGTTTTTACCGGGTACTAACAATGACTTTGTATTGGACAACTTTGAATGGTTTTTCTCTTCAACAGATAATCGATGGGGGCTTCGCCGAATAGATGACGGTACAGAACAAATAGCTCCGACTTTCGATTGGATTGGGATTGAAAGAACACTCGGATTCACGTTGGTTGGCATTGAGAAATTTACCTATTTCGATTTTGAACGTACTTCTTATCGTTTCGAAATGGTTTACGGAATCGTTAATAACAACGTCGGATTGCTAGTAACAGAAGTGAATTTATGGGATGTTCGTCTATCTGATTTTTATGAGAAAAATTCCAGAGTTGCCCGCTGTGTTTTTGAGGATGGTAGGCATGGTTTGATTAGTCGAAACCCAGTAGGGAAAGTGATTCAAAAAGGCTATGCTTTTATTGGTGAATTTAACGATGGTGTAGCTAGAGCAAGCAAGAAAGGTCGAATTTCTGGAACCACGAAAAGAAAAGAAATGTCAAAAGGCTTAGGCAGCTTAAACGTGTTTTTAAGAGATATCCTGACTATAAATACCATGATGGATTATACCCTCTACGATCAGGAATTCCGCTCAGAAGCGCAATTGATTTGTCGGGAATGTACTTGGGGCTATGTTGACACCACTGGTAATGTGGTGGTTGAACCACAATATACGCACGCAGAGGATTTCGTCAGTGAAGTTGGTATTGTAGCGTTGGAAAATAAATGGGGACTTATTGATAAAAAAGGTCAAAACCTGATTGCTTGTGAATTCGATGGAGTGGGTTATTTAGAGAAAACGGAAAATCAAATCATCCGGGTACACAACAACAAACCCCGATATGGATTGATAGATACATTGGGACAGCTAACGGTCAATCTGGATTATGACAAATTGGGCGAATTTCAAGAGGGTAGAATTGCCGTGCAACGAAATAATCGCTGGGGCTTTGTGAGCAAAGAAGGTCGGGAAGTGGTGCCTTGTCAGTTTCGAAAAGTAATGGATTTCAATGAAGGTTTGGCGGCGGTAAAAACGACCAGGAAGTGGGGCTTTATTGACCAAAATGGAGACACCGCTATCGAATTTAAATTTCGTAGGCTTGGTAATTTTAGAAATGGATTGGCCTGGGCCTATACTTATAAAGGTGTCGGATACATTGATAAAACCGGCGAATTTTCCATCCCCCCAAGCTTCAATAAAGCCTATGATTTTGAAGGAGATATCGCTCGGGTAATGGTAAAAGGAAAGTATGGCCTCATCAATGAAAGTGG
>JBLHRR010000171.1:0-11585 GCA_047626155.1 Saprospiraceae bacterium
TTGCCAAGGGAAAGAAACTCCTTTTTTCCGTCTTTCTGATAAGTTAATTGTAATACTTGGACGTTTTCTAAACTTTTATATTTTAGTGAACGTATTGTTATATCTATATCCAATGGACAGGCATCATCATTAATTATCAAAAGAAAATGAAAAAATCAAAATTCGAAACGCTGGCCATTCGTACACAAGTACCTGAAAGCGCACAAAAAGAGCACTCGGTTCCCTTGTATCTCACCTCTAGTTTCACTTTTGACTCAGCTGAGGACGGTGCAGCTATTTTTAGTGGCGAACAGGAAGGGAATCTTTATTCTCGTTTCTCAAATCCGAATACAGATGAGTTTATTGCCAAATTGAAATTGATGGAAGACTGCGAAGCTGGAGTGGCAACCGCTTCCGGAATGGCCGCTGTTTATACAGCAATGGCTGCTCATTTGTGTGTCGGAGATCATGTTTTGGCCGCCTCTGCTATTTTTGGAAATTCTAGATATATCCTGAGTAATATTCTTTCGAAAATGGGCGTTACTGCTACTTTTGTGGAGGTCGACAACAATAAGGCCTGGGAAGAGGCCGTCCAGAAAAACACAAAATTACTTTACGTAGAAAGTCCTTCAAATCCAACTTTAAAAACGGCAGATCTAGAATTCCTGGGACAGCTTTGCAAAGCAAACAACATTTGTTATGTCATGGATAATTGTTTTGCAACACCATACTTACAACAACCTGCAAAGTATGGAGCTGACCTTGTTCTACATTCAGCTACTAAGTATATTGATGGTCAGGGACGTGTGCTGGGTGGAGCTATCCTGGGAAAAGAAGAACCTGTAAAAGCTTGTTACGATTTCCTAAGAAGAACCGGTGCAAGTCTCTCTCCCTTCAATGCCTGGGTGCTTTCGAAAAGCTTGGAAACATTAGGACTTCGCATGGACAGACATTGTAGTAATGCGCTCGCAGTGGCCAAATTCCTGGAAGGACATAAAGAGGTATCCAATGTTATTTATCCCCATTTAGAATCCTATAACCAATATGATTTGGCTAAAAAACAAATGTCTCAAGGAGGGGGATTGGTTGGTTGTGAAATCAAAGGAAGCCTAGAAAAAGGGAGACGTTTTCTGAATAATCTAACAATGCATTCTCTGACGGCTAATTTAGGAGACAGTAGAAGTATTGCCACTCATCCGGCTTCAACTACGCATGCTCGTTTAACAGAACAGGAACAATTGGAAATTGGAATTACGCCGGGATTCGTTCGCTTTTCTGTAGGTTTAGAGCATGTTGATGATATTATTATAGATATAGAAGAGGCTTTGAATAGGCTCTGATCACCCTTTCAAAGCCTCTTAGTATTACACAAAAAATAATTTCCCGATTTCTTTTCGTGGAAACAATTATGTAAACCACTCTCCCTGTGGTCGTTTTGATTTACATAATCGTTTCCAAATCGGGATTTAATTTTTCGTTGTTATCTACTCTGCTAACAAGAATTTAACGTGGAGGACAGACCTGATTATTCCACCATAAATTTAACAACCTTTAACAATTCTCCGCTAGTAACTTTACAGTAATACATACCGCCCGCTAAACGACTAATGTCCATAATTTGCTGACGGCCTACCCCTGATTGTTCTCCAACCTTTCTGCCCAGGTTATCGTAGCAACGTAAGAAGGTTTTCTGATCTCCATTCCCATTAATGGTAAATGTGATTCTATCTGATGCCGGATTTGGTTTAATCTTAATTTCCAGCATCTCTGTAATATTATTGTTGGGAGAAACACCGGTATCTGTTTGTATATCTGTGTGGTAAATACTGATGCCTCCTCTTCTATTTCCAATCACCATTTCCATTGTACCGCTATTAGTCAGATCTCTCAAGGCAATATGTGTTCGTTCTCCAGCGATAACAGCTCCTATCTCATTCCCTTCAAAAGTAAAAAGGCCATCTAAGTTGTCGTCAATATTTTCGTATTTCATAACCTGTGCATCCAAAGTACCTAAGTATAAACTGTACTGGTTTTGATATTCAACAAAAATTGGAGAAGCGTTTCCTGTAGAAGCAGCAAACCTGGTGTCAACTCCACCAAGGAATTGAACATTTGGACTGATGCTAGCATCCGGTTCAAACAAAGGGTTTGCACTAGATCCGATGTTTTTATAAAAATTCACATAACCATTTCTAACGCCAATGACCAAATCATTCAGGCCGTCTCTATCGAGGTCAATAATTTCTGGAGTGGAACGCTGGGTTGCGTCAATATTCATCCAGGGAAAAACAACAGGGCCAAAGCTTATGGGGTTCTCAGGGCCAGCTGTATTCTCAAAATAGAACAATTGCCCCTGCTCCTCACCAACCACTAAATCCATATCTCCATCATTATCCATATCGCCAAGTTCTGGTGATAAATCGTAGTTTAAAGTATAGTCACTCATGGTTAAATAATCGTCATCAATCATTTCGAAGGCAGGTTCCGTATTCGTTCCAATGTTATAAAACAAAGTCAACCTTGGATCTCTTGCGCCACCAGGTACAAAGTAGGTTTCATTTCCAATCAAGAGATCTAGTAAGCCATCTGCATTGAAATCAGCAAATGTTGGACTGGCACCAGAACCCATATCTAACATTTCATCTACAAAAAGCCGTTCTGATGTTTTTTCAAAAATGGGTGATTCGTCCGTGTTGGTATTTCTATAGTAATGCACGCAATTGAAATCCTCTCCACCGAGTTCGCCTTTATTCGAAGAGACCAACAGATCTCGATTTCCATCATTATTTACATCAATGAAAAAGCTTGCAGGGAAAGTGACCACATAGGCCGACTCGTTGTAACTTGGATAGGCGCAGTCCTGATCTGTGTACCAGGGAGAGTTACTATCGCCACCATTTACGGCAAGCAATATTTCTTCTCCATTTACATCTCCTAGCATTAACTCTTTATCTCCGTCGTTGTCTTCGTCAAATAATAACAAAGTACTTCCGGCATGACGTTGAAGTGCTCCAACTTGGAAAGCACTAGCACAGGAATCAAGACCAGGACTTAAATCGAGACAACCAGAAAGTCCACTTTCATAAACTCTACCCAGACATTGATCCTCTATTACAAAATGAAGGCTGTCTTTCCCAAAACCATTTTCTACGGAAGTATTTTTATACCAGTATATATAACCACCGCCATTGCCGAATGTAATGATATCCAAATCACCATCGTAATCAATATCATCTACAGCCGGGTAATCTTCTGTACTAACATAAAGATTCGTTCTTATTCCATTTGGTAGAGGGAAATAGATGAGGTTTTTATCATTGTCATAAAAATTAAACCGTTCAAAGTGCAATTCATTATTTTCGAAAAATCCCTTGTAAACCAAGAAACCATCCACCCCTGGAAAATCACTGTAGCTGAAAATATCCATTGCTCCATCACCGTCGAAATCGCGAAGAAGTACCCATTGGGTTAGCTTAGGGAAATTCTTAGCATATTTTGGTTCGAAATCATAATCCACCTCATTGGCTGTTCCTCCATTGATAAACGTTAAATGAACATTTCCGACCCGGTCAAAAATATACAGGTCCTCAATGCCATCATCATTCAAATCGACAGCAGAAAACTGAGGGGAATTCAGACCACCTGTAAGACCATTCCTGTAGGTTTTTCCATCCACAATGAAGTCAACGTCCGCAAAGGGATAATCCTGAGCGTATCCGAAAAGGGCGGTTAAAAGTAAGCAAGAGGTAATTATTAGAGCCTTGATTTTCATAATGATATCTAGTTTTCACAATGATACAAAAACGATGGTATAGATTAACATCTACCATTCTTTCTTTTTATTGTTGTAGCTACCTACTGACAAAAAGAAGCTATTGTTTAGTTAGAGTTTATGCTGAAATGTTTTGTTTAGGAATCAAATAGATGTTTTTTTTCAGAACGAAGCTCTTTTTTGAGTTCGTAGCCTTAGCTACGGGCGAACTAAAAGCTGAAGTGCTGGATAAAAAGATCATTTAAGAACATACAAATTATTTTGGAATAAACTCTATCATATAACGTAAAAATAAAGATCCGGTTTGAGCAAGTCAGATAATCCTTTGCATTTCGCTATACAAATTCGGTCTTTTCCCTATATTCGTCGCATGAAATACCAAACCTTACTCTTTGATGCTGACAATACCCTCTGGGATTTTGACCTTTCGGAGAAATTTGCGCTGTTCCGTGTTTTAGCGGAGGAAAATATTGAATTTGATCCTGACATGATGGAGACCTGGCACGGGGTGAATAAGTTGTGCTGGCACCAGTTGGAAGAAGGACTTTTAACTGCCGAGGATCTACGCTGGGTTCGCTGGGAACGGTTCTTTGAGCAACTCCAAAAATCAGGGGATTATAAGAAAATCGGGGAACGCTATTCCATGCATCTCGGTACGACTGACTTTATGATTCCGGGCGCTAAAGCTTTGTTAGATAAACTGAGTGTGCAGCGGAATTTGGTTTTGGTTACCAATGGACTAAAGGAAGTACAGCGGAAGCGTTTACAGAATACGAATATTGAACATTACTTTGATGCGATCATCATCTCCGACGAGATTGGGGTTTCAAAACCTCATACCGCTTTCTTTGATCATGTCTTTGCAGAAATTGAGCAGCCGGTGAAATCAAATACCTTAATGATTGGTGACAGTTTGAGTTCAGATATTTTGGGTGGGAATAATTATGGTTTGGATACTTGTTGGTATAATCCGAAGAAGAAAGAGGCGAATTCTGGGGTTGTTGCGACTTATGAGATTAAGGAGTTGGAGGAGTTGTGGAAGATTATTTAGTAAAAAAACCTACCAAAGTCTTCACCTGCCCATTTATAAAAAGCACCCCTGTCAACAACAAAGTCGCAGCGAACACAGATTGGGAAGACACGAATTCTGAGTTCAACCAAGCACCTAAAAACAATGCAATCACAGGATTTACAAAAGCGGAGGTAGAGACCTTGTCCGGGGATACTTTTTTTATCAAATAATTGAAAGCGGAAAAGGTAAGAACCGAACCAATGATAATCAAATATAAGAGTGCCCAAATTGCAATAGGAGGCACCGCTCCTATTTCAAAACCCGTCCATTCTCCTAATCCAAGACTGATGACAAACATCATCAAACCGCCAAAAAACATTTGTAGCGCCGCACTTTGAAAAATGGAATCTGGCAGGTCTGCATCTTTCATCCAAATCAAGGAAAAGCCCCAGGTCAGCAATGCTATAAAGATGGCGGCAACACCTATCAACCATTCTGGGTTAGATCCAAACTCCGGTTGCTCTCCCAAAAAGTACATCCCGATCAAGCCAATAATTACGCCTGCCCAGCTATATCTATTTGGTTTCTGACTGCGCATCGACCACATTAAAAATACGACAACCAATGGTTGGAAAGCTACCACCAAGGATGTAATCCCAGAGTCCATGAACTTTAAAGACCAGACAACCAGTCCATTACCTATAGCAAAAAACATGAATCCCGCAATAATGGTATTTTTAAGTTGTATTTTAGTAATGGGGCTTTTGTTCTTAGATCGGCTGATGAAGTACAGTAAAGCCCCTGCTATGACGAAACGAGTTCCTGCATAAATAAAAGGCGGCACCGAGCGTATGCCCCAAGCATTCGCTAAATAAGTCGATCCCCATACCACATAAATCAAAAAAAAAGAAACTCCAATTAACCAGAATTCCTTATCCTTGTTATTTAACATCTAATATTTTTTTCTAAGCTAAATTAAAATTGGCATTCGCCAATTATTTTTTTCACCTACAAATTACGCCCACTCAGTTTCTTTAACAAATGCATCATCTTGACATTTATAGCTGGGTTAGCGTTGAAGAATTTGCCATTAATAACCAACCATTCTTCAGAAAGTTCAATGCTTTTAATCTCTTTGTAATTTAATTGTTGAGGTTTATTAAAATGTGCTTTCCAATAAAGGTTTTTATCAGTTAAAGCAAAGCCTTCCCGGCAAGATCCAAAGATGGTTTGATCGCAGATTAAAAATACCTTCTCAATAGCATCTGCAAAAAGGAAAAAGTCCAAGGCATTTTTGAGCTTTAGTTTAGGCATATCATTAATATTGCTATACCATTTCTCCTGTTCTTCTTCTAAATTGAGGTAGTCCAAAATCATATCTCCTAAATACTGATCCGCAATGGATCGATCCTGATATTGCATTACCTTTTCACTGAGCGGACTGTCGTGAACGTCTCCTGCTTCTATAATCAGAAAGCGATTCAAAAGCGTCTCAAACTTTTCAGAAAGGTATTCATCAACCTCGCGAGCTGCGTTGGGTGATTGATCGGAATGTAATAAATAGGATTGCTCTGCCATATCCTTTGCTTCGTTATCAAAAGACTTCAGGAAGGAAGAATCATAAAAAGTATTGACATAGTCATCGAAATAATCACTATTACCTTCTGCTTCTAATCGTTCTCTTAATGTCTTTAGAAAGTAGGTCCGGAACTGGACGGGTAGGCGAACACTTTCTCCGAAATCCAAGGGATATTTTGCGCTGTATATACTGTGTACTCGATTAGAATGCCCTTCATTTTCTCTGTTCATTTTCAGAACCTCTCCACAATGAATACAAAAGGCAGCTTCCTCTTCATTCAATTTATTGCAATGCACACAGGTATTTACCAAAAGAGATTGTTTTGCCCCACAGTCAGGACAAAACTGCGCGCCTTCTGGCAATTCGCTTTTACATTGGTAACAGTTTCTCATTGTCTATTAGAGTTTATTCCAAAATAATTTGTATGTCCTCAAAAGGTCTTTTTATCCAGTACTTCAGCTTTTTGTTCGCCCGTAGCTAAGGCTACGAACTCAAAAAATAGCTTCGTTCTAAAAAAAAACATCTATTTGATTCCTATACAAAACATTTCAGCATAAACTCTATTTAAAAACACAAAATCTAATACTTAAAATTTTTCAGTACTTTATCAATTTGCCCACGATGTCTTCTAAAATGAACTATGTGAAAATCAAGCATTGCACCTAGTGAAATTCGTCCTCCGAGGGGATGTTTAAATATTGCTTTTTTGAATAAATTATCTGGCAGCGTTCCTAAAAAATCGCGTAATTCGGCTCGTTGAGATTGCCATTGTTTGACCAAATCCCAGAAGGTCGCTTCCTCAGGAAAAGTCTCTGCAGATACAATTCCCGGTGCTTTTACTTTGATAGGAATTTTCAAGTACATTTTGATCAGAGCCCCTCTTAAGGCACCCAAAATTCCTGCATTCTTCAATTTCGGATTGAAGCTCAATTTTTTCTGTACGTATTTCAACCCCATATCTTCAGATTTCATCAAATGCTGCATCACCTGCGCAACGGACCACTTGCCCATTTTCGGCTTCCAGTTTAAATCCTGATCAGAATGGGCTTTGAGATCTCTCAATAACAGCTTAAGCTCCGAATCGAGTGTATCTAATTGATTTTCAATGCTTTTTCTCATGAACAAATTAGTAAATGTTGTTTTATAAAAAGGTCATTGCTTGTTGTGATGTCTTTTTTAGGAGTCATCCTGCAAATAGAACACAAGTTTAATCAAAAATTTTTAATTTCGAGCTTGTAAATGAAAAGATAAACCGATGTTAATTGATTTCATCTGATGGGGAATAGAAAATTGGCGTTCTTCCATTTGTTTTTTTACCGCAACTGCCTGCCCTTACTTTGTCGAACGGGGCGCAAAGCTTCGCAGCGTTGAATAAAACCAAAGAAACTAGACTTTACTTAGAAAAAATTTAACCAAACCACTATCATATGTATCAGCCTATTTTATTAAAAAACCTACACTTACTTTTTTTACTACTGCTAACTTCTAGCCTATTTGCTCAGGAAAAAGAAGATAAAAAATGGGACGTCAATAACCCTCCGGGAGAATATAAAGAAGTTGAATTTTCTACCTCAGAAGGAACCTGGATGAATCTGGATATTAGCCCAGATGGAAAAACGATTGCCTTTGATATGTTGGGGGACATTTATACCATGCCTATTGGCGGCGGAACAGCTAAGTTGCTTCGTGGCGGATTAGCTTGGGAAGTTCAACCGCGTTTCAGCCCGGATGGAAAAAACATTGCTTTTACATCTGATGCAGGTGGCGGGGATAACATCTGGTACATGAAGTCGGATGGTTCTGATGCCAAGCAAATCACTAAGGAATCTTTTCGTCTTTTGAACAATGCCGTTTGGGATGAAACGGGTGATTACCTTATTGCTAGAAAACACTTTACGTCTCAGCGTTCCCTTGGAGCAGGAGAAATGTGGATGTATCATATTACGGGGGGGGCTGGCATTCAAATGACGAAAAGAAAAAACGATCAACAGGATGTCAATGAACCGTCATTGTCCAAAGATGGTCGATACCTATATTATAGTGAGGATGTTTATCCTGGAGGCAATTTTCAATACAACAAAAATCCTAATAGCCAAATATATGTGGTAAAAAGGTACGATCGAGAAAGTGGAGAAAATGAGACTTTCGTTGGTGGTCCCGGAGGAGCTTGTCGCCCAGAGATTTCTAATGACGGGAAGTGGCTGGCTTATGTGAGGCGAGTAAGAACAAAGTCAGTTCTGTTTATTCACAACGTAGAGACCGGCGAGGAATATCCTATTTTCGATGGATTGAGTAAGGATCAGCAGGAGGCCTGGGCCATCTTTGGCGTTTATACTGGATTCAGTTGGACACCCAACGACAAGGCAATTGTGATCTGGGGAAAAGGAAAAATTTGGTCTATTGACATTGCTAGTAAAAAATCTACTAACATTCCTTTCACAGTAAATGCAAAACACAAATTTGCAGAGACCGTTCATTTTGATCAACAAGTTTATCAGGATGAAGTAGAAGTAAAAGCCATTCGTCAGGCAGTCACCTCTCCAGATGGAAAGACCTTAGTTTTCAATGCTGCGGGTTATCTATATAAAATGAATTTGCCGAAAGGTAAACCAAAACGATTGACGACAAACACTGATTTTGAATTTGAGCCTTCCTTCTCTAAAAACGGAAAAGAATTGTTATACGTAACTTGGAACGACTCCAGGATGGGGGCCATTTACAAAATGAGCATAGCAACTGGCGTTAGTGCAAAAGTCAGCAAAGAGAAAGGAATATTCAGAACTCCTTCTTTTTCGCCAAACGGAAAACAAATCATTTACAGGAAAGAAGGAGGCAATAATCACCAAGGTTTTGTAAACTCAAAGAAGCCTGGTTTTTATATTGTGAATAGCAATGGTGGCAATCCAACCTTCATTCCTTCTGGCGGCGAAAACCCTAGTTTTAGTGCAGATGGAAAAAAGATTTTCTATCAAACGGGAGGTTATTTATTTGGTTCCTTGACTAAGTCTATGAAGGCTTATGATTTGGAAAAGAAAAAGGAAGAAACCGTTTTCAACACGAAGTATACCAACTCCTTTGTACCAAGCCCGGACAACAAATGGATTGCATTCACAGAGATGTTTAAAGTGTATGTAGCACCGATGCCAAAGCCGGGTCAGGCCATTGGATTGTCTGCGGATACGAAAGCGATCCCAGTCGCTCAGGTTGCCAGAGATGCTGGAATAAACCTACACTGGTCAGGAGATAGTAAGCAGATTATGTGGACTTTAGGTAATGAATATTTTAGTAATACATTAAAGGACCGATTCCTCTTTTTAGAAAATTCAGTGGACAGTATTCCTCCGATTGACACAACAGGAATCAAAATTGAATTGGTTTTAGAAACAGATAAACCTAAAGGAATCATTGCCTTTAAAGGTGCTCGAATTATTACGATGGAAGGTGATAATGTGATTGAGAATGGAACCATTGTGGTAGAAGACAACATCATCAAAGCTGTTGGGAAAACGGGTGAAATCAAAATTCCAGCAACTGCTAAAATAATAGATGCTACTGGCAAAACCATTATGCCTGGGATCGTTGATGTACATGCGCATTTAGGTGCTTTTCGATTTGGTTTGAGTCCTCAAAAGCACTGGCAATATTATGCGAATCTGGCTTACGGTGTAACGACAACACATGACCCTTCTTCCAATTCGGAAATGACTTTTTCCCAATCGGAAATGGTGAAATCTGGTCGCATGGTCGGTCCAAGAATTTTCAGTACCGGAATTATTCTGTACGGAGCCGATGGTGATTTCAAAGCCGTTGTCAATTCTTTGGACGATGCCCGTTCAGCTTTGCGAAGAACAAAAGCATATGGTGCATTTTCTGTAAAGAGTTACAACCAACCTCGAAGAGATCAACGTCAGCAAATAATACAAGCGGCTCGGGAATTGGGTATCAATGTTTATCCGGAAGGTGGTTCTTTCTTCTATCATAATTTATCAATGGTAGCAGATGGACATACTGGAGTAGAGCACAATATCCCAGTTGCTCCTTTATATAATGATGTGATTACCTTTTGGTCGCAAACAAAATCAGGAAACACCCCTACCCTAATCGTCAACTATGGTGGAGTGAACGGCGAGTACTACTGGTATCAAAATACCAATGTTTGGGAGAAGAAAAGATTGCTCGATTTTACGCCCCGCCCAATCGTTGATTCTCGTTCCAGACATCGTATGATGATTCCGGATGAGGAATATCAAAACGGGCATATCCTGGTTTCTCAATCTTGTAAAAAACTCCAGGATGCTGGTGTCAATATCAACCTCGGTTCTCACGGACAGCTTCAGGGCCTTGGTGCTCACTGGGAATTGTGGATGCTACAGCAAGGAGGTATGACTAATATGGAGGCGCTTCGAGCAGCAACAATGAATGGCGCTACTTACCTCGGCATGGATAAAGAAATTGGTTCTTTGAAAAAAGGCAAATTAGCTGATTTAATTGTTTTAGATGCTAATCCTTTGGAAAACATTCGTAACTCAGAACACGTAAAGTACACCATGATCAATGGTCGCCTCTATGATGCTGCTACCCTAAATGAAATGGGGAACGAAGAGAAGAAACGAACAGCGTTTTATTGGGAGCGAGAGGGTTCTGGAAATGCTTATCCTTTTTATCAAGGTACGAGGAGCTTTATGCCAGTACAGTGTGTTTGTGGGCATTGATAGAGTGGTAACCGCAACGGCGCTACGAAGGCGCTACATTTCTCGCTTTGCTCGATGTTTTTATTTAACCACAAACCTGTCCGCACGACAAGCGGAGGCCACGAAGGGACACAATGTTTTCTCGCGAAATTAGTGTACCACTTAATTTAATTAATTATTCAACCAACTAATTCTAATGCGCTATATCTTACCAATTCTATCTGCCTTCTTTTTACTGACGGCTTGTAACGAAGACCAGTCAAAAGCATCACCAGTTGAGGCAACTCCTCTGGCACAGACAGACAATGTGAAGATTTTCAATTCAATTCCGAAAGAAGAATCAGGAATTACTTTTGTCAATCAGATTACGGACAATATGGAATTGAATTATTTTCAATACGATGCGATGTATCAGGGAGCAGGTGTTGGTGTTGGTGATTTTAATAATGATGGTTTGGCCGATATTTTCTTTGCAGGAAATCAGGTCAATGATCAGTTGTATTTGAACAAGGGGCAGCTGAAATTTGAAAACATTACCGTTTCTGCGGGGAT
>JBLHRR010000172.1:0-11454 GCA_047626155.1 Saprospiraceae bacterium
GACAAAGAAAAAGACAAAGACAAAGACAAAGACAGAAAAGACAAAGACAAAGACAAAGACAGAAAAGCAAAGGCCAAGAAAGCACAAAAGAAGAAAAATGACAGAAAGGCAAAGGCTGCCAAAAAGAAAAAGCAGCAGCAAGCTAAATCTCAAACCCAAAAAACGCCTGAAAAAAAGAAAGAACAACAAAAGATAAAAACGAAACCCAAGTCCATTCAAATGGTACTGGACAAACCAATTTCGGAATACGACTGCTTTCTCGAAACCTTAACGCCGAGTAAACTAGACCGATATATCAACAAAACAAAATCCTTTGCCAGAGGAGTCCGTGACCAGGCGGAAGGGGCCATTACCTCTCTGAGTTATACTAAGGAAATCCGAGTCAAACACATATACCAGCTCAATATCAAATTCAGTATGGCGGTGGTCTGTATCATCTTTTTGTTCATCGGAGGACCAATGGGAGCTATTATCAGAAAAGGGGGTTTTGGCTACCCTATCCTCGTTGCTATTTTCTTTTTTATCATTTTTATGATCATGAATATCTTTTTTAAAAAGCTCGCAGAATCTTTCGTTATTGCACCGGAATGGGCTCCGTGGTTACCTTGCCTTATTCTTATGCCAGTAGGGGTGGTACTGACCCACCGTGCGATGAATGACATGAAGATGATTAATACGGATCCGTTTAAGAAAATTTTTAATCTGGTGAAGAAGCGATTTAAAAAGAAGAAAGCTTCTTAGAATATTTACATCCTCTATCAATGTTAAGAAATAATGCCAATTAGCAGTTAAATTAAACCTTCCACAAGGTCGTACAAAACTCAGCAAAAGCGTAAGCGACGTGCCTTACAATTCGAGATCCAATATTCACCTATGCCCAAACAAACGCACATCCCCTCTTCTGCTTTCACCTTTCTGCGGAAGCTGCAAAAAAATAATAACCGAGATTGGTTTAAGGAAAATAAAGATGCTTATTCTAAAGAATTAGAATTTGTAAAAGCGTTCAAGGACAGCTATACGGCAGAGATGGAAAAAACCGATGAGATTGAGTTGGGTAAAATGTATCGAATTTATCGAGACACTCGGTTTTCTAAAAATAAAACGCCGTATAAAAATCACTTTAGTGGTTACCTTCGCCGAGCTTCTAAAGCTCGTAGAGGTAGTTACTATTTCCATATTGAGCCGGGTGGTAATACTGTTGTTGGAGGTGGGTTCTTTAGTCCTAATCCAGCTGATTTGAAGCACATTAGAAATCATATTTCGGCTGACGATGCTCCTTTACGGAAAGTGCTAAAGAGCGCTACTTTCAAAAAGTACTTTGGTACACTTCAGGGCAATCAAGTCAAAACATCGCCTAAAGGTTTTGACAAAAATGATCCGGCCATTGACTTATTGCGATACAAGCAGTTTTATATATTCCGTACCTTTTCTGATAAGGAGGTTAATGGTCCTGATTTTTTGAAGGAGGTTGTAAAAACGAGTAAGGCCTTTCGCCCGTTTTTTGATTATATGAGTGATATTTTGACTACTAATTTGAATGGGGAGTCGTTGTTATAAATGGTAGATCAAGGTAGATCAGCGCTGGTCAGGGTTCTCTACTAACGTAAGGTGACGCGAATTAAGGGAACCCTGATCCGCCCTGATCAACCCTCCCCATCTACAAAAAAAACATGGTCTTTAAACCCTTTCTTAAAAAAATATAATGCTAAAAAACAACCGTACTTTTTTCCTTCTCTTCGCCTGCTTCATGGTAGTTGGAGGCGTATTGTTAGCCACGATAGAGCAAGGGGATGGCATTAGATACTTCAGCGAAAATCGCAGTGTTGCCGGAGATCAATTTTTCGCCTGGTTCACGAAGGTAGGCGAAGAGTTTATGTACCTAGGATTCTTCATTAGTTTCTTATTCATTCGCTACAGATACTCCTTATTAATTGCCATTTCTGGTCTCCTTGCTTTAGTTGTAAGCTTTTTGTTAAAAATGATCTTTGGGCATCCCAGGCCTTCTGTTTATTTTCGGGAAGCTGGTGTTTTAGATCAGATCAATACCATTGACGGGGTTCATCTTTTGAGTGGCCATATGAGTTTTCCTTCTGGACATACGACTTCTGCTTTTGTCCTTTTTGGCGTGGTTGCTTTGCTCTTTGCAAGGAAATGGTATTGGAATGGGTTGATCTTTTTAGTTGCGCTGCTAATTGGGATTTCGAGGATGTATTTGGTGCAGCATTTTTTGAAAGATGTGTATACGGGAGCTATTACGGGAGTATTGTTATCGATATTGGTTTACTGGGTGAATGAGCGGTATACTTATGATGATAAGCGGTGGTTGGATCGGTCTATTTTGTGGAAGGGGAAGGATGGGGCTTGAGGGATTTTGTTGAGAGCAAAACCTCAATTGAACACCCTCTAAACTCTCAAGATAAATGCTATTTGGTAATCCAATAACAAGTTTATCAAAAAAATTATACCCCAAAACACATCCTACAATCAAAGCAATGAATGCATCGTACCATTTGTCTGACAAGATGAACTTATTTTCCATTAGCTTCTTTTTAAAAGGACTTCAATCATCACCAAGCCAAAAATAACTATAACTCCTCCCCCCACCTTTAAAACACCCAAGAACCCAAAAATACCTTCCCGCTTCAATTCAGAAAAGCAAGTATCCCAATCACAGTCAAATCTCCACTCCCCACGCTCAAAACTCCCCCAATTAGACAAAACCGCTATTAACCCCAAAATTCAGTAGTTTAAACCATTTTTTTGATTAAATTTGGCTCACATACCGTAATAGCTCACCCTATTTAAAACAATAAGCTATTTCCAAACTAATTCATCAAAAAAATAACCATGAGGTTAAACTTACTAACACTAACTCTCCTACTCTTTACCTGTACTTCCCTATTTGCTCAACCGCCCAATGACGAATGCGCTGGCCTTATCGACCTCGGCGTTATTCCCTATTGCCCGGATTTGGAGTTTTTCACCAACGTGGATGCAACGGAAACAAACATCGGAAGCGGGAACTTCCCAACCGGATGTAATGGAGGAGACATCACCTTCGTTGGTCGGGACGTATTTTTTCAGTTCTCTACCGACAACGTCATCACGGATTACACCATTACCGTGACCGGTATAACCGACGGGATGGGTTCTGATCCTTTAATGAATCCGCAGATAATGATTTACCGAGGAGATTGTCTTTTCGATGAGTTGTCTCTACTAGGTTGTGCTAAAGCAGCTGACGGAGATAATGAAATTGCAATTGACATTTTAGGACTTGATTTGAATACGCCTTACTTCATTCGAATCAGTGACTGGTCGGCTTCTGCAACACCAAACGCGGGTACTTTCAAACTTTGCGTAAATGAGTTGGACCCCGTTTACATCATGGGAGAAGACATCGCTTCTGGAGCTTGCAACGGAACGCTCTACGATTCTGGTGGGCCGGATAACGATTATGAAAATAATGAAAACTTCACCTTTACGGTTTGTCCAGATCAGTTCTTCTCTTGTTTGGCTATTGACTTGGTCAATTTTCAAACGGAACCAGAATTCGATGATTTGATTATTTATGCAGGCGATAACACTGGTGCTCCGGTGCTCGCTAACTTAAGTGGTGGCATCGGAAATGCCTACAGTATTGAAGCAACCAGCAGTTGTGTTACTTTTGTTTTTGATTCCGATGGTTCTGCTGTTCAGGCTGGTTTCGAACTCACTTGGGCTTGTAACGCCGCGGCCTGCCCTGGATCTTCTGTGGAAAACCCGACCGTTCTTACTGGTCCTTTACCCATTGACCTAAATGGAGAAACAACTTGTAGTGATGCGTCTAACTTTTCGCAAACACCTTGTGGTAATTCTGCTTTTATCAACGGACCAGAATATGTCTATGAATATCAAGCACCCGGAGGTTTTTGTGTAACTATACAAGTTACGAATGCAGAACCTGGAACTGGTGTATTGGTTCTTAATGGCCCTCCGGATGATCCAGCTACAATATGTGTAGCGACCAACGCAAATGGTTCTATTGCTTCGGCAAACATGGAAACAGCAGGTACCTATTATATTGTCGTAGCTAATGCAAATGGTTGTACTGATTTCGATCTTTCCATTACGGAAACCGAATGTTCTTTTCTCCCATCATTAGAGGATGCCCTTGGCAACCCATTAAATGCTTGCGATATAAATTCTGATGGTACGCCAAATCAATTTTCTTTTGAAGATGGTTTTCAAGATCTCCCTAATACTGTTGGTGTTAATAACGGATGTTGGTTTGGTGTAGGTATCCAACCCGATTATGTTTGGTTTACTGTAGAAATCCAACAGGATGGAGCTTTTGGTTTTATTCTTAGTAGTGCTGGAACACCTTCCGACATCGATTTTAATGTATGGGGACCCTTTACCTCAGAGGAAGTAACTGATACCCCACAAGATGTAATAGACTTTATCACTAATAATCAACCGATCAGAAGTAGCTACGCCGGGCAAGCTTTGCCCACCGGCTTAACTGACATTCACCCAGATGATGGCTACCCTATTACTGATGAATATGATTGTAACGGTCTAGGCATGGAAAATAATGATCAATTTGTTAGAACCGTTGATGGTATTGCAGGAGAACATTATGCAGTTCTTATCAATGACTTTGGGAATAATAGTGGAGGAGTAATTAACATAGACTGGAGCTCTTCTGATGAAGGCGTTTTGGCGGTAGACCTTAGTAATTCTATTGCTGCTTCAGATACCGTCATTTGTGCTGGACAAAGTGTTCAATTGGTATTGCCAGCATGGATAGATTCTATAGCATGGCTGGAACCTAACAGTACCCTAAGTTGTACCGATTGCCTTGACCCTATTGCCACTCCTACTGTCTCTACACAGTACTATGCTTACGTAGAGTCACTCTGCCTCGAAGACACTATAAAAATTGATGTTTTTGTTTTTGATGTAGACCTCGGACCTGATATTACGGTTTGTCTGGGAGAAGATGTGCAATTGAGTACCGATCCGGTTTACCCTGATGTGGTTTATAATTGGACAGGCCCCAACCTTAGTTGTACGACCTGCCCTGTGGCAGTTGCTGCTACTCCAGCTCCTGGTATTTATCAATATACCGTTGAAATGGTTACCTCGGCTTGTACGCTTTTGGATACCATCAATATAGAGGTCTTAATTAGCCCTGCTCCGGTCTTTGAGGTAGCAGATAATATAACGATTTGCCCAGGTACTACTATGGACCTAGGGAGCATTAACAATGTTCTTACAAACTCTTATAACTGGACCTCTAATCCTGCAGGTTTCATTTCTTCCTTAGCCAATCCTTCTGTAACGCCTACAGCAGACATAACATACTACCTATCTGTTACTAATGTCGGTTGCCCGGTACTATCAAGGGACTCCGTAATGGTTTCTTTATTTATACCCCCAGTAACTGATGTGATAGGAGACACTACTGTTTGTCAGGGAGACTTAGTGACCTTGGGTAATACTATGGACGAACCGGGAGCGGTTTATTCCTGGTCACCAGCCGGGCAATTAGATGATCCGGACATTGCCAATCCAACGGCAACCATGGAAACTACTACTGAATTTATTCTAACAACAACCTTTACGACCTGTACCTATATGGACACGGTGACGGTAACTTCCGTTGTCATAAATTCCGTGATAGATAATCCTAATGACACGCTGCTTATTTGCCAGGGAGACAATATTACACTAACTGTAAGTGTCGAACCATTGACCGCTATCGCGGAATGGACAACAGATAACGGCAGCTTTATGGCTACGGGGAATAGCATTGTTATAAGCCCGACTGAGGAAACTATTTTCTTTGCCACGGTATCCGTACCTGGCTGTAGCGAAACAGATCAGATAACAGTTTTGGTGGATAGTATTCCTAGCCCAACACTGATTATGCCATCTGATACTTCCGTTTGTCGAGGAGCCCTGGTTGTATTGTCATCACAAGCATACTTACCTTCTGCGTATCCAGACATCGTGCATGAGTGGACACCAGATATCGGTTTTGAATCTCCGGATTCCTTATACAATATGGTCATAGAAGCGGTGGATACTATTACTTTTTATAGAACAACTACGAACGGTGGATGTACTGTTATAGATTCTGCGACTATTTCTATTTTGGAAACAACCACCATAGATGTAGCTCCTATTGATCCTGAAATTTGTGTAAACGGATCGATAGAATTAATGGCTAGTTCGCCTGACATCACAGAATTTGAGTGGGAAAGTAGTGCAGATCTTTCGGATGCAGAAGGAAGCACCACTACCCTAACGGCCCCTGGAACAGCCGGACCGGTTTCGGTTATGGTAGAAGGAGAGTTTCTGGGTTGTCCCGTAATGCAACAGATTAGTGTGAATGTTATAGCTAACCCTTTTGCCAATTTGAATGACGACGCTTCCATTTGTCCCGGTGAATCCGCAGACTTAGTTAGTACTGCAAACCCAAATGTAACTTACAGCTGGACTGCTGATCCTGGCCCATTGGGTTTTGGTATAAATGAAACGAATCCTCAAGCCAGCCCCGCTGCAACAACATCTTATATGGCTGTAACCAGCAATGGTATTTGTCCTGATGCGATCGAAACGATTGTGGTGGAAATCCAGGGTGATGCCGCTTTTAGCAATATTAATGAAGATGTGTTTGTTTGTCTGCTTCCTGATAATGAACCTCCTGTGAATCCCCCCACTGTTAGTGTCACGCTATCTGTAGAAGGAAATTCAACGGTGGGTTCTATGTATAGCTGGACTTCAGTACCGGAAAGTTCTCCCCCAACCAGCACCAGTACGAATCCTACATTTGAATTCGATGCGGCAGGTACCACTCTTTTTGAAGTAACTTTTACAAATGGTTGTGGAGATTCGGTAACGGAGACGATTAGTGTAACCGTTCATCCGGGTGTAGATGTACTAAACGATCCTGAGATCTTCATCAGTCCAGATCCACTCCCTGATGGTTCTTATGGTGAGGGAACTCTTGTGGATTTAACTGCAAATACGAATCCTCCAACAGGGAACTTCAGCTATAATTGGGAAATTGGTGGAGCTGCATTAGACAGTACTATAAATATAAACTTAATAGAAGATCCAACATATTTTGATGTTACTGTAACAGATGAAAATGGTTGTTCAGATTCAGGTGCTGAAAAAGTAGATGTAGTAAAACCATTCTGGGAATTACCAAATGCCTTTACCCCAGATGGTGATCGCATCAATGACAATTTCGCTTTATTGACGGAAGGAAAAATAATCATCCAATCTTTTGAAATCTGGAATCGTTGGGGTATCAAAGTCTACAGTGGTACAGATAGCATCGGTTGGAATGGAACCTATAAAGACAAACCTGCACCGATGGATGTGTATATTTATCACATTGTTTTGGAGCGACCTTCTGGTCTTATAGAAGAACGAAAGGGGGATGTTACTTTGATTAGGTAGACACCCTAACAATGTGTTGGTAAATAGAAAAGCTTTGCTCTTTTAATAAAAGGGGCAAAGCTTTTTTCTTTTTATGGAATAAAATCTAAACATTATTTTCAATGTCTTCTTGAACACACCCATCAGAACTTTCTGTATAAGTCCAATAGTTCTCTATGAAATTCGCAGAAGGATTGGTCTATGCAAAAAGACTGGAGCAAGGCATTACTGCTAATACTGGAGCGATTAATAAACTTCTTATCATTAGTTTAGTTTTAGTTAAAACGAAAAATTTGCTAAAGGACGATAAAACAATATCGCATAATCAGAAAACGGAAGGAATGCTTTGTTGTTTTTATTTTCAATTATTTTAACAAAATGCTCCACAAAAAATATCCAATACTTCTTGTGTCCTACAAATTGTCTCTCAACAGTCGATTCTGCTTAGTTCCTAAGGGATAACCAATAGAATTACGTATTTTTATTTTCCGTTTATAAAAACATGAAATACCGCCTAAACTGCGGACAGGTTTCTCTTAAAACATTAAATCTTACACATACCAACTTAACTTCTAATGAAAAAATCCAGATTACTCCTACTCTTATTCTTACTTCCGGCTTTACTCCTTTTAGGATTTCAGCTACAGGATTCCACTCAGAATACCAATGATCAAACCCAACCCTTTTTAAAAAAGGGGAACATGCAATGGTATAAAATGAAAGCAGATTCCCGCGTAACCATTTCTGAATTCTTACTTCAATACCAGGAAAGCTTAGGCATAACCAACAGTCAACAATGGATCAGATATCGTACGGAAACGGATCAGTTGAACATGACCCACAATCGTTACCAACTTCATCATGCGGGGATTCCTGTAGAAGGAGCGGAACTTATCATTCATGAAAAGGATGGTCTTGTCAGTACCTTCAACGGATGCTGGACGCCAGGAATGGAAGCTGAACTTTCTGTTGTGCTAAGTAAAGAAGACGCCATTGAGAAAGCACTTCATTATATTCCTGCGGAACAATACATGTGGGAAAATGAAGGTGCAGAAAAGTTGGTTAAAATGGTGGAGCGAAATCCAAACGCTACTTCTTATCCAAAACCAGAACTTGTATTATATAACAAAACATTTCCGAAAACGGAAGGTGCTTTCAAAGCTGCCTATAAAATGATCATTGACGCGACAAAACCAATAACCCGAAAACTGGTCTTCATTGATGCCAGCACTGGTGCATTGTTGCAACAATTGGAATTATTGCACACCACTGAAACTCCTGCCACCGCCGTTACAAAATACCATGGCACTCGTCAGATCATTACTGATTCCATTGCGCCTGACAGTTTCCGACTTATGGAAACTTCCAGAGGATTGGGGATTCGCACCATGAATTTCAACAAAAATACAGACACCGGAAGCTATCAGGATTATGCAACAGATTTTTGGGATGCCGATAATCTGTGGGATACCCAAAATGATGATCAAGATGAAGTAGCTAATGACGCACACTTTGCAGCGGAGATGACTTACGACTACCTCCACGACCACTTAGACCACACTGGTATTTTTGTAGATAGCATCCCGATGTTGTCTTTAGTTCATTATGGAGAAAATGTAGCCAACGCTTTTTGGAACGGCAGATTCTGTTCCTTAGGAGATGGAAATGGCAATCAATACACACCACTTACTTCTCTTGATGTAGTAGGACATGAATTTGGTCATGGGCTTACGCGGACAACAGCAAATTTAATTTATCAGGACGAACCTGGTGGACTGAACGAATCATTTAGTGACATCTTAGGAACTTGCGTAGAGTTTTGGGCAGAGCCAGACTCCATGGCTGATTATAACATTGGCGAAGACTTTGACCAATTAGGAACGGGTTTCAGAGATATGAGTGACCCTAACGCAGAGGGCCATCCTGATACTTATGAGGGCAGCTTTTGGGAATTCGGAGACTTTGACAATGGTGGCGTTCACATAAATAGTGGCGTACAAAATTATTGGTTCTATCTACTTTCCGAAGGTGGTACTGGTACGAATGACAATAGCTACCAATATGCTGTTGAGGCAGTTGGAATAGATACTTCTAGTAAAATTGCCTATAGAAACTTAAGATATTATCTAACTCGTTTCTCACAATTCGTTGACGCACGTCAGGGCGCACTTATTTCTGCCGAAGACTTATATGGTCCTTGTAGTTTCGCTGCGCAACAAACCGTCAACGCTTGGCGTGCCGTAGGTGTTGGTGAATTGTCCGATGACAATGACTTCGAAATGATCGGCTTCATTGGCCTTGATCCCTTTAATTGCGGCTTAAGTGCCGAAGAATTCCCAACCATACAAATGAGGTATAACGGCTGCCTTACTCCTCTTGGAGATAACACGTTAGTTCCCCTGGAAATAGTGGTAGACAATGGAGCCATTCAACGAGACACCATCCTTTTGGCTAACGGTATTCTAGGTGGCGATACGCTTACCTACACTATAGATACGCCGATCAGCGGTTTAGGAACAATGGGATCACATGAGATTTCCGTAACGGTTGCTCTTCCTGGAGACACACTTTCTAACAATAATAATACAATTAGCTTCAGTTTGGAAAATGTGCTGGATCAAAATTCCGATTTCCAAGGTGATCAATTTCTACGACCAGCTCCTGATTGCTTTATGTCGCAGGTTCCGATAGAAGTAGAAGTTACCTTCCTAGGCTGTGACTTTATTGAGAGTGGGGCCGAATTATTTTTGTCTTATGCTTTTGATGGTAATATTGTAACAGAAAGCACTACGCTTACTACGGACTATCAGCGTGGAGAATCCTTTAGCTACACCTTCAATGAACAACTCAATGCCAGCACCTATCGTGGCGTTTCTGACATAACGGCTTGGGTCGATTTCCCTGATGATTTTATCACGGTTAACGATTCTACTTTTGCAAAAGTCATTAACCCGGATCTACTGATCATTGATAAATTGATAACCTTTGAATCCATAGAGAACCAATTGGATTCTTTCTATACTCAAACGACTGATTATTCGGATGTCTTTATTTCTGAGCTCTCTAGTTTCGAAAGCGATTACGGTATTTTTATGACAGGTAAGGAGCCAGATCCATTATTGGATAACGAGTCCTTGACTTTCGTTTCCACTCCGGCTTCTGTTTGGCAAAACAATGAGGAACTCTCGGCTATGATGTGTATTTGTGTGGATGCTCAATTTTATAATTCTCTGGAGTTGAGTTTCGATCACCGACAAGTTCGCGCTAATTACTTAGAGAATGCTTTTGATTTAGAAACGATATATTCCAGTAGCTTACGAGTGCTGGTAAATGGAGAACAGGTAAGCCCTACATATGCTACGGATGCCAGCTCTGGAATTGGAAGCTGGAGTCGCCAGTCCTTGGACATTTCTGATTACACCGGTGATTTATTAGAAATCTGTTTTGAGTCGCGTTGTGTAGCTAGTATTGACGCTTTCGCTCCGGGGGATAGAGTTTATCTTGATAACATTTTGCTTAGCGGAGTTGTAAGTACAGAAAACGCTCTCAACAATGCTTTCACATTGAATGTAAATCCTAATCCTAGCAATGGTCAGTTTGTAATAAACTATGGAAGTAAAACGACTGAGGCACTTACCATGACAATTTTTGATGTACACGGCCGTCAGCTATGGGCTCAGGAAACTAGTGCCGGAACTGCTCAGGGTGTTTTAGCTGTTGATCTGAGTTCTTTTGCCGAGGGGATTTATTTCCTTAGAATGGGAGATGGGAAGAGCTTTGTGAATGAGCGGATTGTGGTGGCGAGATAGAGGAGGATAACTTAAACTTTTAACTTAAACTTCCCACTATTGTACCGTTGGGGAGCTTTGGAATAAGTTTATTAAAAAAGCCGCGAAGTGGATGCTAGATTTTAGCGTTTCTTTGCGGCTTTTTTTGTTCTTACGATAGATAACTAAAGAATCGATTTCGTCTCAATTAGAGCTGATGCGAGAGAGAAGAGGCCAAACCTTTTATTTA
>JBLHRR010000173.1:0-11351 GCA_047626155.1 Saprospiraceae bacterium
TGGTGATTTTGCTTTTGAGGAGGTTACAACCATTCAATTGGCTGATGAGGAGAACCTTTTGGAAAAACGATACGGAATTGAAAAATACGCTAAGGGTGTTGGGTTGATTTTTAAAGAGTTACAAATTTACAATACTCAAGATATTGAAAATGAGACTGAACCCTGGGAAGTGAAAACGGAAAGAGGCTTTCGGGTTGTGATGACTTTGGTGGATTATAAGTGATGTGGGTTGAGTATTTTAAATGATAATTCAGTTAAAACATGGAATGGGAAAATATTGAATTATTAATTGTTTTTTGCCAGCAAAAAAATAAAATAAGATGTAATGGTTTGTAGCATTTTTCTGAAGTACGCTTTGATGTACCTTTTGGTTGCCCTTACGCTTTTTATACTTTTTCACTTACTATTAGCTTTTCCAATTGGATGGAGGAATACAGGTTACAAAAAGAAAAATAACTTAGTTCTTTATGCTTATCAGCGTTCAGGACAGGGTATTAGCCCACCCATAATTACTATTGAAGTTTTAAATGCAGACTTTAAAACCTTCGAAAAAATCTCTTCAGCTCCTAGATATGGTATTGATAAATTTCATTCCTTTTATGAAGGTAAATTAATAGAAAATTCAATTGGAGAATCATTTCAGTTGCTTGAACATGGCTATTCAAAAGATAAGTTCCAAGTCTATTTTGAAGGAGAGTTAGTTGTAGGAGCAGATCCAGCAACCTTTAAAGTTATTGATTATAGAAATGGACAAGATTCGAAGTTTTCATATAGTGGGAAAGATAAAAAGAGTGTTTAATAAATAATGTGGGAAAAGTGCAGGTGATAGAAGCAATTCCAATCAATATTGATTATTTCCTACACCCAATCAACTCCCTTCTTCAAAAGACCAAGCGTCTCTTCTTCCTTACTACCCGGCTCTGCCTGGAAATTGTAAGTCCACTCCGCCTGAGGAGGCATACTCATCAGAATCGATTCCGTCCGGCCATCGGTTTCCAAACCAAATTTAGTACCTCTGTCCCAGACTAAGTTGAACTCCACATATCTGCCTCTACGTTGCAATTGCCACAATTTCTCTTGCTCTGTAAAACTCTTGTTAATGTTTCTTTTTACCTGAGTGGTATACAAATCAACAAATGACTTCCCCACAGACTGAACAAACTTCCAACGTTCCTCTTTGCTGAAGCCATCTTGTGTATTCAAATGGTCAAAGAAAATACCACCAATGCCACGGGTCTCTTTTCTATGTTTGATATAAAAGTAATCATCTGCCCATTTCTTGAAGGCAGGGTAGTAGCTGTCGTGGTGTTTATCGCAGGTTTCTTTAAGCATGCTGTGAAAGACTTTCGAATCCGCAGGGTTGACATAATGAGGTGTGAGGTCAATCCCTCCGCCAAACCACCAGGTGTCTTCCCCCGTTTCAAAATAGCGCACATTCATATGAATGATCGGTACCAAAGGATGTCTTGGATGTAAAACAATAGAAACCCCCGTTGCAAAAAAATTAGGATCATCTACCTTCAATGAAGCTCTAATTTTTTCCGGCAAGGTACCATGAACGGCAGAGAAATTGACTCCGCCTTTTTCAATTACGGCCCCCTGAATAACTCGGGAACGCCCGCCGCCGCCACCAGGTCTTTCCCAGCTGTCTTCTTTGAATTCGCCAGTGCCATCGAGTGTTTCTATGGACATGCAGATGCTGTCTTGGAGGCCTTTGAACCAGGTGGAGATTTCTTGCTTTGTCATGCTTCAGTTGATTAGTTGAATAAGGGGATAGTTAATTGGTATCCTCGGTTTAGTATTGGGAAGTTCGGGGATTGAAGTTGATTAGTCCGTCAGTTCGTAGCATTTTCGTTGCGCCGTTGCGGTTACCTTTTTATAACTTAATCAATCCCGAGTTTTTCTTTCGCCGCAGCCACCACCTTCTTCGTATTTCCAATAAAATACTCATTATCTATTTGTGTAACGGGTCTTTTCAAAAAAGTGTATTCTTCCAATATCAGTTTTTTGTAATCTTTTTCCGTTAAGGTTTCCTCGTGGAGTCCCATGCCTCTGTATTTCATAGCTCGTCGGCTAAAAAGTGCTTCGTAGGAGCCAGCGAATTTCGCCATTGCTTCCAATTCTTTGGCGGATACATTTTTCTCTTTGATGTTTTGCTGTTCGAAACCTTCACCATTATTTATTTCTTTAATGATGCGTTGGCAGGTGTTGCAAGAGGATAAGTGAAATATCTTTTTCATAGTTGTTTTATTTCGAAGTCAAGTTGAATAAATACTATTTTTATTAAAGAGACTTTACACCTTTTAAAAACAAGGTTTATCAATTGATAAGTTCGCGCGTAGCAGCTACTTCTTTAGGAGGCTGGGAGGCTGTGTTGGCAAAAGTGTCTAGAAATTTTATACTAAGTCAAACTAGTTTATACATGGCAATCATATCCATAAATTCTCCGTCATCTGTCCGGTGGTCTTTGATCAATCGACCTTCTTCTATGAAGCCCAGGTTCCGATAAAGATGGATGGCGTTGTAATTTTGAATAACAACCCGAAGTTTTACTTTATAGATCAAAGGATGCTTTTCAGCCCATTCCATCAATGTTTCTAACAAAGCATTTGCGACGCCTCTTTTCCGAAAGGTAGGGATAACGCCTAGTGCAAATTCGCCTTGATGTTTGTTTCTGCTCTTTAGGCCATTTGAGAAAACGTTATCACCAATGAGTATTCCGTTGCTCTCCGCAACCAGGTAAATATGACCATCAATTTGTTGATACTTTTCTAATATTGCTATTTTTTCTTCCTCCGTAACCTGGAATTCGTCCACTTGGGTCAAGGTAAAGTCAGCTTCTGATATTATCTTTTTAATCATGTCAATCACACCCGCTGCATCCGCTGGAGTTGCCTCACGAATGGTAATGGAAGAACCGTCTTTTAATTTTACAGATTTTGGAAGAAAGGACATGTTGTGTTATTTTCTCAAAGGACACCAAAGATACAGTTCGCTCTGTATTTTACTACAAAATGACTGCACTTTCTTTTGTGTATTGGGAAGTAATTTTACCTTCGCTTCTGGTAACCGCAACAGCGCCACGAGAACGCAACGTTTTGTTTCTCGCTTCGCTTGAAGTTTTTTCTAACCACAAACCTGTCCGCAGAAGTAGGCGGAGGGGACCAAGGAGCACAAAGTTTTTCACCACTGTCCAGCCCTGTAAGGGCGATGTACAACAGCATAGGACTTTAGTCTTATAACGCTTATTCACCATTTAACAAATCAACCAAACCATGCCCTTATTTTATTTCAAAGCAATCCACATCATCGGTTTCGTAGCCTGGTTTGCTGGTTTATTTTACCTAGTCCGAATGTTTGTATATCATACGGAGGCTTATGACAGACCGGAGCCGGAGCAAAGCATTTTGAAAAAGCAGTTTCATTTGATGGAGTGGCGGGTGTATAAAATCATTTGCAACCCGGCGATGATGATCACCTTTATATTTGGTTTTGCGATGTTGTTTTATAACCCGGCTTATTTGCAGGGAGGGTGGATGCACATCAAACTGGTCTTGGTCTTTTTGTTGTTGGCGTATCACCTATATTGTAAAAGGATCATCAAGCAATTGGAGGAGGGGAAGACCAGTTTTAGTTCCTTTCAATTTCGTCTGTTCAATGAGTTTCCGACCTTGTTTTTATTCTTTATTGTCTTTCTGGCGGTGTTCAAGGATATGATGAATCCCTTGCAATTGTTCGGAGGCATTGTCGTTTTAGGATTCGTTTTGTTTGTGATTGCTAAAGCGTATAAGAAATATTCGGGACGGTAGGAGAGGGTTTCGATGAAGGTCTCATTAGTCAAATGAATAAAAAAAAGCCCATTGACTTTGAAGTCGATCGGCTTTTTTGTACGTGATTGTGTTGTGAAACGCATTATAAAAACTATTCTTCAACATCTTGAATAAACTCTTTATCAGAAACGAGCATAGCAGTAGTCAACATAAAGAAAACTGAAATGGAGACTCCGATAATCGCATTAACCTCTAACAAATAGTAAATAGTAAAAAAGAATGAAAGGCTTAAAAACAAAGCCAAACTATAGAATGAAAAAAGAATGAATATTTTTTTCATGGCAAAGCGGATTTTTTGTTTTTGGAATAAATATACTTGGTTTATAGGGGACAAGTAGCAAAAAGCATACCGTTAATGTGCTTGCTACTTGTCTTTATAAGTTGAATTTAGGTAATCAGATTCAAGTAAATTTCTAATCGACTGAATGCTCAGATGAACGAATAGAAAAATAAATTTTTCACTTATGGTTTTCACAAAATTTAATTTCAACTCTTTCAAAATTAATCAGATGTCTTTAACTAAAAATTAATGCGCGGTCTAAGTTATTTTTTTGTCGCCGCTGAGTTACTTTTAGTGTAATAAACGATTGTAAATGTTGACGTTAAGCTTTTGTAGTTATTAAGTTAAATTAATGTTTTTACTAATTTTTTGGTTCTTACAATTCTTATAATGAATTGGCAACTAAAAACCGTAGTTTTGCGCTCACAAAACTAAATTAAATGAGTACAAAATCCATTTGCATAAAAAATGCAAAATATGTTAATCGGGGTACAATTAAGGAAGGGAATATCCTAGTCAAGGAAGGTCGTATTGACCAAATATCCACGAATATAACTTTTTTTGCTGATATAACAATTGATGCTATGCATAAGTTGGTTATGCCTGGTATAATAGACGACCAAGTCCATTTTCGCGACCCAGGCCTTACACATAAGGCAGACTTATATACGGAACCCCGTGCGGCAGTAGCTGGAGGAACAACCTCTTTTATGGAAATGCCGAATACCAAGCCTGCGGCCCTCACACAGGAACTACTGGCTGATAAATATGCTATGGCAGCTCAAAAGTCGATTGCCAATTACTCCTTTTTTATGGGGGCCTCCAATGACAATATTGAGGAAGTGCTGAAAACGAACCCAGAAAATGTTTGTGGCTTAAAGATCTTTATGGGTTCCAGTACTGGTAATATGCTAGTGGATGAGGAGAAAGTACTAGAGGCCTTGTTCCAAAAAGTGCCTATGCTGATTGCAACCCATTGTGAGGATGAGGCAACGGTTCGGGCCAACACAGCAGCGCACATTGCAGAATATGGCGAGGATATTCCAATTCACCTGCATCCGGTCATTCGGTCGAAGGAGGCTTGTTATATCTCTTCTTCTATGGCCGTAGAATTGGCCAAGCGTTATGATACTCGTTTACACATTCTCCATATTTCTACGGCTGATGAATTAGCATTGTTTGAAAACGATAAGCCACTTTGGGAAAAACGAATTACTTCTGAAGTCTGCGTTCATCACTTGTTTTTCAATCAGGATGATTATAAAAGATTGGGAACACATATCAAATGTAATCCGGCGATCAAATCGAAAGGACATCAGGAAGCACTGTTCCCTGCATTGTTAGACAATCGTCTTGATATTATTGCAACAGATCATGCACCGCACTTGTTGGAAGAAAAAGCAGGAGTTTATACCAAAGCACCTTCTGGATTGCCGCTCGTTCAACACAGTTTGAATGTTATGTTGAATTTCTACCATGAAGGTAAAATCAGTTTGGAGCGTTTAGTCGAAAAAATGTGCCATGCTCCGGCGGTCTGTTTTAATATTGCAGATCGGGGTTTCATTGAAGAAGGCTACTTTGCCGATTTGGTTATCGTGGATTTAGAGAAAGAATGGACGGTAGATCGCGAAGGCTTATACTCGAAATGTGGCTGGTCTCCTTTTGAAGGTCATACTTTCAAAGGAAAGGTCGAATCGACCATCGTCAGTGGTCACCTGGCTTATCATCATGGGAAGTTTGATGAGAGCAAGCAAGGGGAGCGTTTGCTGTTTAAAGTATAATTAGAAATCGGGGGTAAAAATATTGGACCCGCCTGATCCGGAACGGGCAGATATTCAATATTCATTATTTAGGAATGTATCCTGTTTGAGCCAACTACTGGTTGTCACATATAATTTTATAACAAAACAATCACTACAATAAATCATGATCTTACTTCTTGGATTTTTTACTTTATCAATTACTTTTTCCTTCCTCTGTTCTATATGGGAAGCGGTACTATTAAGTATCCCAGCATCCTATGTCCAAATTAAAAAGAAAGAAGGTGGTGCTCTTGGAGCGACATTGGTGGAGTTTAAGGAAAATGTTGACAAACCCTTGGCGGCTATTTTGACTTTGAACACCATAGCACATACTGTAGGAGCGATTGGGGTAGGAGCAGCCGCTACTAGTCTCTGGGGGGAAACCGACCCTTTTCTTACAGGTGCAGTGGTACCAGTAGTAATGACCCTTGCTATTCTGATCTTTTCTGAGATCATTCCTAAAACGCTCGGGGCAAATGGTTGGAAGGAGTTGGCTCCATTTACCATTAAATCACTGCGTATTGTTATTTGGTGTTTGTATCCTTTGGTTTGGTTGGCGCAATTGATCACCAAGTTTATGAAAAAGGATAAAGAAAAATCTGTTCTTAGTCGTGCAGATTTTATGGCAATGACCGAAATCGGAACTCGTGATGGTGTTTTTGAAAAAGAAGAATCTAAGATTTTAAAGAACCTCCTGGTATTTAATACTGTGCGAGCTGAAGACATTATGACGCCAAGAACGGTAGTTACTTCTAGCTCAGAAGAAACGTCTATCAAAGAGTTTTACGAAATCCATCAAGGGAAACTCCGCTTCTCCAGAATTCCTATTTTTCGAGGAAGTCGGGATCATGTAAACAGTTATTTCCTAAAAGGAGATATGCTGGATAAAATCATTCAGGGAAATGGTGAGGACGCATTGAAAACCATTGCCCGTCCTATTTCGATTATAAATGAAAAGATATTGTTACCAGATCTCTTTAATAACATGATGGAGAAAAGAGAACACATTGCATTGGTAGTAGATGAGTTCGGTGGGATGTCTGGAATCGTAACCATGGAGGATGTGATTGAAACATTGCTGGGTACTGAAATTGTGGATGAAATGGACAACGATACCGATATGCAAGCACTGGCTAGAAAGAACTGGGAGAAAAGAGCGAAGGGCCTTGGTTTGATAGACGGGGAAAGAAAATAAATTACTAACAACCTCTAAATTAAATGATTGCCAAAACACCTCCAGCGCCATACTATGTGGTGATCTTCACTTCTACAAGAACAGATGGGGATCATGGTTACAATGAGATGGCGGATCTTATGGTCAGCTTAGCTTCTGAACAAGATGGTTTTTTGGGTGTGGAAAGCGCTCGGAGTGAAGTTGGGATTACGGTTTCTTACTGGCGAGATTTGGAGGCGATAAAGAGATGGCGGGCGCATGCGGAGCATACGATTGCTAGGGATAAAGGGCGTGAGGGTTGGTATGCTGCTTTTAAGGTTAGGATTGCGCGGGTGGAGCGGGATTATGGGTTTGAGCGGGGAGGGGAGGCACTTTAGCCACAGGTGTAAATTCTTTGTTAGAAGGTCGCCCACTTGATTGCTGGCTGCTTACTCTTCTTTCAAATTAGAGGATAATAAGGCAAACAACAAAATTAAAGACAAGTGGATCAATGATTCGATTCCATCTCATGATTTTGATGAAATTTCCCCGATTTAAATAAAACATTGCCCCACCTCTCTAAGATGTTGAAGAGTTATAAGGATAGTCTCTGCTTTTGTGTATCTTTAAAATCTCATTCACAAACCAACAGAGTCTTTATGAAGAACACAAGGTATTTTTTCGTGATGTTCCTTCCATTTTGGGTGTTTTTTTTTGGACAGGATAATCCTACTGAGCCCCCTCCGTTATCATCTGTTGAAACGACAGCTCCTCTAGCTTTTCCACCACCTCCTCCATGCAACTGTACGCTAACTCAGGGAGATTTTTCTACTGCTTTGCCTTTCATGAGTACTAACTCTTCGGCAGTAGATTTCTATAACTATGGCAATCCTACTGGATCATCTTCCAATACCGGTTTAGAGCTTTCTGAGACCTTCTTGCTCATGTTACACGAGGATACAAATACTGGAAATACCAGCCTCATTATAATCCTTGATTCCGAAAATGACGGAACAGGCGGAGAGGTGGATCTGACGGTGAATTGTTTGCCAGATTCTGCTGCCGTTGCCTTTTCCGATGATGGAGGTGAACTTACTGGATCTCCTCCCACCATTACCGGAAATTTCACTTGGGTCGGCTGTTGTACAGACGGGGGCGTTATCAGTGGTGTTGGATGTGGAAATACATTCACAATCAACCCTGAAATTATTAGCGGAATTGATGTTTTCTCTTTGGTACATGGCACCCCAGGCAGCCCGAATTACATTAATATGCCAGATATACAATGCCCCATCACGATCAATTGTGGAGGTACTTCCTGTTGTGATGATGCCTTTGATTTTAGTGCAGTCACGGAAGACCCCAGTTGTGAAACCAGCAACAACGGATCGATCGACCTGTTGACGGATTGTGCAAGCACTCCCGTTTTTCAATGGTCGAATGGAGCCACTACTGAAGATATAACAAGTCTTTTACCGGGCCCCTATTCGGTTACCATAACGGATGTCAATGGTTGTTCTCAAACCGCAACCTACACTTTGACTCCCGAGGATCCTCCCCAACCTGATATTACCAGTCCTTCTGAATTTTGTGAGGGGGATGTGCTTGTGTTAGTCCTTAGTGAAGCCTATTTCAATTACGCTTGGTCTACGGGATCTACGAATTCTTCCCTCCCTGTCAATCTTCCGGGCACTTATTCAGTTACGGTGACCAACACCGCTGGATGTACTGGAACAGACGCTATTACGGTGACCCAAAACCCTGTGCCGATAGTTGACGTTTATGGAGATTACTGCGAAGGAGCATCCTTTTATTATCCCTCTAACGGACAAAACTATGCACAAGGAACTTACACCATTACATATCCACTGGGATCCTATTTTAATTGTGATTCTATTGTTATGTTGCATGTAACAGAACTTCTAAATACAGAAGAGTTCCAGGAAATAGCACTTTGTCAGGGAGATAGTTATAACGTTTGTGGAATCCCTTATGATGTAGAAAATTTCTATTCGATTGATTGTAATCCCAACTTCGAAGGCTGTGATAGCACAATCAATTTGAGTCTCTTTTTCCTAAATCCAATCGCAGTTGTTGATCCTCCTGAAACCTTAGGCTGTGGAACGAATAATTCTGTTTATTTAAATGGTTTGAATTCTTCTTTTGGCCCTAATGATTCTTATATGTGGGAAACAACAAATGGTGAAATTTGTGATGACCCAACCAACCTATTTTTGGAGATTTGTCTTCCGGGAACTTATTGTTTAACCGTTACAAGTACCCATTATTACTCAGATGGTAGTGGTATAGTCGAATGTACAGACGAAGTCTGTGTCACCGTTTTATCAAATATTAATTCACCAGTGACGATGGTCAGCACTGTAGATGTAAGCTGCCCTGGAGATTCAGATGGTACTGCAACGATAGCAGTAGACAATACTCAAAATATTGGGCCATATTCCTTTAATTGGGATCCAAACGTAAGTGTATCAGAAACTGCTATTAACTTGCTCAATGGGATCTATATGGTGACTATAACAGCAGAAGGTAATGGATGTACGACAGTGGAAAGTATAACGATCAATGCCCCCACGGAGATAAGTATAAGTACCACGCAACAGGATATAGCCTGCAATGGGGATATCACGGGCTCTGCCACGGCGATGCCTACGGGTGGTTCCGGAGTTTACAGCTATTTATGGTGTAATAATCAGACGACTGCTACAGTGTCGGGTTTATCACCTGGACCCTGCGAGGTCATAGTAATAGATAACAATAACTGTGCAAGTAGTGCCACCGTTACGATTCAGGAAGTGACTGCGCTGACGGGTAGTGTAGTCCCAATGAATGTCGCCTGTAATGGTGGCAACACGGGAAGTGCTACAGTGACTCCTGGAGGAGGCACCCCTCCTTATACATTTATATGGTGTAATAGCCAGACCGGAATGACTGCGACCAACTTAACAGCTGCTTCCTGTTCTGTAACGATTACAGATGATGCAGGATGTACTTTAGTACAAAATACGATATTGACAGAACCGGATCCGATTAGTTTATCAACGAGTCAAACGAATGTTTTATGTAATGGTGATATGAATGGAACGGCGACGGTAAGCCCAAGCGGAGGGCTAGCTCCATATACTTATCTATGGTGTAATAACCAAACAACGGCTATAGCCACAGATTTGGGCACGGGATTGTGTAGCGTCGAGGTGACAGATAACAATGACTGTACATCTTCTGTTTCAATAAATATCATAGCTCCCGATCCACTAACTGCTACCGCCACGATGACAGATGTAAATTGTTTTGACGGGACAGATGGCACTGCGACGGTAACGCCATCGGGAGGAACCGCTCCGTATACACAGGTATGGTGTAATACACAAACGAGCATCACTGCTACTGGTCTGAGTGCAGGTCCCTGCCAAGTCATAATAACAGATAACAATGACTGTACAGCCATGATCACCGTTACACTGAGCCAGCCAACAGAGGCCTTAGATATAACAGGAACAAGTACAGACGCGGCCTGTGGTAATGACGATGGTTCAATCAATATAACAGTAAGTGGTGGCACGACGCCCTATATATATAACTGGAGTGATCCAGCCCTGGATGTACAAAACCCCAATGGTTTGGCCCCTGGTAATTATACGGTAACCGTAACGGATGAAAATGACTGTACCGAAGTCTTTAGCATAGCCGTAAATACACCAAGTGGCCTAGAAGCCATCACAGTATCTACGCCTGTGTCTTGTACTGGAGGTTCAGATGGAACGGTATCCATAAGTACAACAGGAGGATTAGGTCCCTATGAATACGATTGGACCGGAGGTATCCCAGAAGGATCTACAGATGCGACGAATTTATCAGCGGATGATTATAATGTAACCGTAACGGATGCTTCTGGTTGTACCTATGTAACAAGTGCAACGATAACAGAACCGCTGTTAATAACAATAGATGGTAATGCTACCGATGAGAACTGTGGGGAATCGGATGGAACGATCTCCCTCAATGTACAAGGAGGTACAGCGCCTTATAACTATGACTGGGACCTAGCCCCCGATGTACAAAACCCAACGGGTTTGGGAGCCGGTAATTATATTGTTATAGTAACAGATGATAATGATTGTACCGCGACTTACGAAATAGTAATCAGTACGCCGAATGAATTATTGCTGACTACAATGTTTATAAATGTGACTTGTAATGGGGAGACAGATGGCGAGATAGATTTGGAAGTAAGCGGAGGTGTTTCGCCTTTTAGTTATCAATGGACA
>JBLHRR010000174.1:0-11297 GCA_047626155.1 Saprospiraceae bacterium
CTGCTCTGTTTACAGCGAGCAAGAGGATCGTCATAATAGTATATCAACAGATATTCATTAAATATGACACAAAAAATAATTTAGATCACTATACACTCAATAATTTAGCTAAAGCACTCTCCTTATAGTCGTTTAGTTTTTAACTAAAAAATTGCAGCAATCTAAGTTAATTTTTTGTTGTGACTAAGCCTCTTGTTTTGTAATGAAACAAGAGGCTTTTCTAATTTGCGGATGTAGCCCAACTGGCAGAGGCGCTGGTCTTAGAAACCAGATGTTGTGGGTTCGACTCCCACCATCCGTACCAATTACTTCGGTAGCCCAACTGGCAGAGGCAACAGGTTGAAGTACGGTAGCATAAATACTACGGCTTTTTATAGGCCATTTTTGACTTTATACTTCGCCTGGAAAATACTCATTATGCTAAGGCATAACTCCGTTTTTCCATACTCGTCTAAAGCCCAAACTGACTCTCTAAAAATTCCGAATTACTTATTCTACAGTACTTGGGCCCTGTAAAGTGCGGGTTCGAATCTCGCTCGGAGTACCTTTTGAAATTATTAAGACACTATACCCAATATTGGCTTCGGGGCTAGTTTGCAAAACTAGTTTAATATCAGTTCGATTCTGATTAGTGTCTCTTGATTTTTGGTTCTTTTTATCAAGAAAAAAAACAAAGAAATAACAATGAATCTACAATGCTTGGATGTGTAGCTGCTTTTCCTTGTCCCGAAAAGAAAGCCCTACCCACATTTTGTCGAATTCTCGTCAAAGGCTTTATCAGGCAGCTTCCAGCAGCCTGGTGAATTGCCTGTATACCAATGCTTAAATTTTTTAGAAATCCATATCCTCACATTCTACACTACGCTATACCCTACACCGAATCGGTTATTTCTACATTCTTTATTTAATTCATGCATATCATTTTGATAATCAATGTTATAAATAAAGCCACCTCTCCTATGTAAACTAATTGTTAACTCCTGTTTTCAATTAATTAACATTGCCCCCATCTACTTAATATTCAGCTAACACTTATTAATGATTTGCTAACAATCCCTTAAAATCAATCTGATGTTAAGGCTGTAAATTTGCAGCAGAATTGAAGGAGAAGCTACATGCACATATGATCTTTGATCCTTCAGACAAAAGAACTTAAAAGAACAATCTAACAATCTTATTAAAAAAAATTAAAATGAATTTGAAGCATTACTTTCTCTGTCTACTTTGCGCAACTGTAATTTTCTCTTGCGGTAAAGACGACGAATCTTCCACTAACCCTTGTGATCTAGTAACTTGTCCAACAGGTACTACTGCCACTGACAACGGAACGACTTGTGATTGCGTATCTGATAACCCTGATGAAATTATTGTAACTGGTACTTTAGCGACTACAACATGGACCCAAGATAAAACCTACATAATCTCTGGAAAAGCAGTTGTTGATGCTGGAGTAATTTTGACTATAGAGCCAGGTACGGTAATTAAAGGATTGCCAGGGATAGGAACTTTATCCTCTGCATTGGTCATCGCAAGGGATGGTAAAATTATAGCAGACGGAACGGCGGCCCTACCTATTATCTTCACTTCTTCAGATGATCAAATCAGAAGTGGTGAAATCGTAAGCCCTAACCTTGATGAAACAAATAACGCACTTTGGGGTGGATTAATCATTCTAGGAAATGCGCCTATTTCTGTTGGAGATGGCGACACAGAAGGTCAAATCGAAGGCTTCCCGGCTGATGATTTATTCGGACGATATGGAGGTACTGATCCTGCTGACAATTCTGGTATCCTAAGATATGTATCTGTAAGACATGGTGGTACTTTAATCGGTGCTGACAACGAAATCAACGGAATCACTTTCGGTGGTGTTGGAAACGGAACTGTTGTTGAAAACATCGAAGTCGTAGCTAACCTTGATGACGGTGTTGAATTCTTCGGTGGAACTGTAAACGTGACTAACGTAATAGTTGCATTCGGTGAAGATGATGGAATAGACATCGACATGAACTATTCTGGAACCATTACAAATGCCATCGTAATTCAGTCTGGTGCTACTGCCGGTGACAACGCGATAGAAATAGATGGCCCAGAAGGATCAACTTATACAGATGGTTTTTTCACAATCAACAACCTGACTATGATTGATAAAGATGGTGCTGCTGATACAGGAGGAGATTTGAAAGCTAAAGCTCAAGGCACGATCAATAATGCTTCTTGGAGAGGGTATACAGACAATGTAAAAATTAGAGCTTCTTTTGAAAATAACTGTGCGGATGACAAAAGTGACTCTTACTTAAACTACGCAAACGGAAATTTGAAAATAACAAATAGCGAATGGGTAGGTACTGCAACTCTTGCTGATTGGACTACTATTTACACGGAAAGTGAAGATGATTCAGCGAATGATTGTCCCGTTCCTACTGATTACCCTGGAATTATTGAAGGAAAGTTAAGTACTGATGGGAACACAATCAGTGCGACTGCGACTAAAGGTGCTGATGCTTCTGCATTCGATGCTTGGACTTGGGTAGCTGCGACTAACTCGCTTTAATCTTTAAATAGCTGCTCTCTTTAATAAATTGCATAAAGAGGAAAAGTAGCAAACGCTAGAAGAGGAATGTACTCTTCATTTGAAGAACGCATTCCTTTTCTACTTTTTAAGGAACTAAAAAACACGGAATTCGTCAAAGAACCTTAATAAAGTATAAATACTTATTTTAAAAACGAATTAAATTGCAACAATGAATACACGTACTATTTTATCTATGCTAATGCTTTGCCTTTTTGGCTTCGCACTACAAGCGCAAAATGGAACTTTGCGCGGTAAAATCACTGATACAAATTCTGGAGAAGCGCTTATGTTTTCCAATGTATTGGTAAAAGAATTGGGAACGGGAGGAACTACTGACCTTGACGGGGCATATTCACTTTCTGTACCAGTAGGAGTTTATACTCTTGAGTTTTCTTATGTTGGTTATGCTTCATTAATAGTAGCGGATGTAAACGTAGAGTCAGGTAAAGTTAATGAATTGAATGTACAATTATCTGAAGGACAAAATCTGAAAGAAATTGTAGTAACAGCTGAGCAAATTAAGAACTCAGAAATAGGAATGCTTGTCCTACAAAAAAAATCATTGGGAATGATTGATGGTATTTCTACAGAATCCATCAAAAGAGCAGGAGATAGTAACGTGGGAAATGCCGTTAAGCGAATCGCTGGTGTTTCTGTAGAAGGAGGTAAGCACGTTATCGTAAGAGGATTGGGAGACCGTTACTCTAAAACCATTTTGAATGGAATGGATGTACCAGGTTTGGATCCGGATCGTAACTCTGTTCAGCTAGATATTTTCCCAACAAATTTAGTAGACAATATAATTGTTTACAAATCTTTCCTACCGGATTTGCCAGGTGATTTCTCAGGAGGTATGGTAAATATCATTACTAAAGATTTTCCTACTGCAAAGACCTTCTCTGCTTCTGTAGGTGGTTCTTTCAATCCTGACATGCACTTCAATGATAACTTCATTACTTACAAAGGAGGAGATACAGACTTCCTCGGTTTTGATGATGGCAATCGTGATTTGCCGATTTCACAAAATGATGTGATTCCAAGTATCACTCAAAATGATCCGGAGCTAACGAAGATTACTAAAAGCTTCAACCCTGTGATGGCAACGATGAAAGAGCGTAATGGAATGAACTTCAATGGCTCTCTTTCTTACGGAAATCAAAAGAACTTTTCAAAATTCGATTTAGGATATACCATGTCTGCGAACTACAGAAATCAGACAACTTACTACGATGATTTTCAATTCAATACTTTCGTAAAAGCGCCTGAAGCTGATCAAACCAAATTACTTGCGGATGTAAAAGGAACCGGTGAATTGGGTAATAGTAATGTTTTATGGAGTACACAATTAGGGACGGCTATTAAAACCGAAAACCACAAAATTGCCTTTAGTGTATTGCGTAGTCAGAGTGCAGAAAGCCGTGCGGCATTTATTGATCAGGAGCGTATTGAATTCAGTCAGTCTGTTATTGAAAAAAGTAACCTTGAATACACAGAGCGTTCTGTAACAAACTTCTTACTATCCGGTAAGCATAATATTGGCGACAGCAAATTCATCGTCAACTGGAAATTGTCGCCAACCTTTTCTAAAATGTCAGAGCCAGATATTCGTCTGACTGCTTACGAAACAACGAATGGAATTTACGAATTGAATAGAAGTACAGGTGGAGGTGTAACCCGAACCTGGCGTTCAATGGAGGAAAGCAACTACGGCGGTAAAGCAGACGTAGAATATGGCTTTACTGGTTTCAGAGAATTGGACTCAAAAATAAAAGTAGGTTTCGCAGCAAACCTCAAAGAAAGAGATTTTGAAATCCTAGATTATATTTTCCCTGCTCGTAAAAGAGGGACCATTGATTTCACCGGAGACCCGGATGAATTATTTTCAGAGGACTTGGTCTGGAGCCTAGAAAACGATAAAGGTCTTTACACAGAGTTCAACTACGAACCTGCTAAAACTTACAACGCTCGTCAGAATGTTCTTGCAGCATATGCAATGAATGAATTGCCAGTGACTAATAAATTGAAATTCATTTACGGTGTTCGTGTGGAGAAAGTAGACAATTGGTACACCGGTAGAAGACAAAACGTAGTAGACCCAGAGAGGGATTTATTCGTGGACCGAAAAGTATTGGACGAGTTGAATTTCTTACCATCTGCCAATGTTGTTTATAATTTGAAAGAAGATAAGGACGCTGGAAAAACAATGAACTTACGTGGTTCTGTCACTCGTACCCTTGCCCGTCCATCGTTCAAAGAAAAATCTATTGCGCAGATCGAAGATCGAATTACTGGGCGTACTTTCCTTGGTAACATCGACTTGGAGCAAACAAGAATTTATAATAGTGACCTTCGTTGGGAGTACTTCCTACCACAAGGCGAGATTATATCTTTCAGTACTTTCTACAAGAGTTTTGATAAGCCAATTGAATTGACTGCATACAATGCTCTTTCTCCAGATGACTTCACTCCTCGTAATGTAGGAAATGCAACGGTACTTGGGTTGGAATTTGAGTTTAGAAAAAATCTTTCTTTCATCTCTCCAAGTTTGAAAGCCTTTAGCTTCAGCATGAATACTACAGTCGTTCAGTCATCTGTTGAAATGACAGCAGAAGAAATTGCGGGTCGTGAAATTTCGGCCCGTGAAGGAGAAGATATTGGAACAACCAGAGACATGGTTGGACAATCGCCTTTCCTCATCAACGGAGCATTCAACTATGTAGACAGAGAAAGAGGTTGGGAAGGAAACATCTCTTTCAACACACAAGGAGAGCGTTTGTCTATTGTTGGAATCGGTCAGGTGCCGGATGTATATGAAAAATCTTTCAACAGTTTGAACTTCAAAGTTTCTAAGCGATTCGGTAAAGAAAGCCGTTGGAACGCAAGTGTAGGAGCTGGAAATATTTTGGGTGCAAAGCGTAAGCGAGTATATCGCTCACACGGAGGAGATGATGAGATTTTTGACTTGTACGTACCAGGGAGAAGCTTCTCTATTGGAATCGGGTATAAGGTGTAATTTGACTGTTAATAAATTAACTAAAGAAGCAATTTAATTCTAATAAGTATTTATTTAAAGCTCTGGTCGTAAGACCAGGGCTTTTTTTGTAGATGGTAACCGCAACGGCGCAACGAGGGCGCAACGTTTTTTTCGCGAATTGGGGGAATCTGAGGATATGTCATTACCTGCACAACACCAAGGTCATTAAAATCATTTTCCTATATTTACTAAATACTTACTTATTACGGAACAACCAACACATGCCAAAATCACCACTCCTCCTCAAGGAAGATTACTGGGCCATCTGGATCGGAGGCTTCATCTTATTCTTTGGACTACTCGTCTTTTTTTTGAACCAACCGGCAGATCTTACCGCCAGGCATGAGATGTTGGAAAGTCAAATGGAAGCAGAGCAGGCAAAAGCGAAATTTAAAACCATTGGCTGGTATGAAGCTTTTGACAAACAGAAAAAGATAAAGGGGGCTTCAGAACCTATTGGCAAATTTTTGAAAAACCTGACTACTAAGCCAGGGAGTTGGATGAATAATCCACTAGATGCTTTTGTAAAAACAGAAGAACAAATAGAAGCCAAGAAAAACGAAATCACTGCAAAGTATGAGCTAGCCATTACTAGAGAGAAGCAAGCAAAAGAGGAGTCCGCCGAAAAACAAGAAGCTTACTTTTTGGATGGAAAGCGTAGCGAAGTTTTAGCCTTAGAAGTAACTCAGGCCATTGAAAATTGGCGTAGCGAAAAAGAAACCCTAAGTCGAATTAGTAAAAAAATGAACACTAAGGCTACAAATAAGATTCCGTGGTTATTTGGAATGCTGTTTTTATTCGCTTTGTTGATCGGGATAGGAGCTTCGGTGATGGGGACTCCTTTTCTAAATTTTACCAAAGCATTTTCATTCGTATTTTTTATTGGCTTAGTTTCCTATACCCTCGCAGCTCAAACAAATATGAAAGCCATCGGTTTTGGTTATGCCGCCTGGGCCATTATAATAGGTCTGCTGATTAGCAATACCATCGGTACCCCAAGATGGGTGGCACCTGGCTTAACTACTGAGTTTTACATCAAGACAGGATTGGTAATTTTGGGTGCAGAAATATTGTTAGGAAAAATACTTGCCATTGGATTGCCCGGTATATTTGTGGCCTGGATTGTTACCCCCGTCGTATTGGTCAGCACCTATTGGTTCGGGCAGAAAGTCCTGAAGATTTCCTCAAAAACTTTGAATATGACCATCTCCGCGGATATGTCGGTCTGTGGTGTTTCGGCAGCGGTAGCTGTAGCAGCAGCCTGCAAAGCATCGAAGGAAGAACTAACGGTTGCTATTGGTTTGTCTATGGTGTTTACTTCGGTAATGATGATCGTGATGCCTGCCTTCATCAATTGGGTTGGGATGCCGGAAATTTTGGGTGGTGCCTGGATCGGTGGAACAATAGATGCCACCGGGGCCGTTGTAGCAGCAGGGGCTTTTCTGGGTGAAAAAGCATTGTCAGTGGCGGCTACCATCAAAATGATTCAGAATGTTTTAATTGGGATTATTGCTTTTGCAGTGGCCGTTTATTTTGCAAAAAATGTGGATAAGGAAGAAGGAGTGGAAGTAGGTTGGGGCGAAATTTGGAATCGCTTTCCGAAGTTTATTCTAGGTTTCTTGGGCGCTTCTGTTTTGTTCTCAGCCATCTATGCGTTCCTAGGTAATAACAATGCTTATACAATGATCGATCAAGGCGTGATCGCAGCCTTTACAAAGAACATCCGAGGTTGGCTTTTTTGTCTGGCTTTTGTGAGCATAGGTTTGTCTATTAATTTTAAAGCGCTACGTAAGCATTTTGTTGGCGGAAAACCATTTATCTTGTACATGGTCGGCCAAACTTTTAATTTATGCTTGACGCTGTTGATGGCTTATATCATGTTCTATCTGGTCTTTCCGGGAGCGACTGCGGGGATTTGATCTCAGGCTTTAACTACTAATAAAATGAAAAATAAGATACTCTCTTTCCTTATCGGGCTCCTCTGCATTTGGTTTGTCATATGGATACTTACCCCTTTTATTTTGCAACAAACACAAACAGAAGTCATGCAAATGGTGCAAGAAAAAGAACTGGACACCAGCGCTTTATTCTACTCAGATAGCAAAGAAGCAGTGGAAGCAAATTTTGAAATGATGAAGAGGAAGTAGTAATATGAGGTGAAGTAGAATAGAATAGTAATAAAAAAAAGCTACATGATTCACAAAATGGCTTGTTCCGTACAATCGCTTTTGCTTCAACATGTAGTTTAAATTTGGTTTTTTGAAGTAACTTTTAGTGGGTACTAATAGTCTTTCAAACGTTATATAAAAATACGATTTAATTAGATTTGGCTCCTAACTATTCACCCCGCATATCTGTCAAATGTGATTCATACCTGCCAGTTGATTTCTTACCTCCAACCCTTTTCTCGCAAGACCTGCAAAGGCTTTTTCCCAAATTCCTTTTCAAACTGACTTACAAAATAGCTGGCATTGGTATAACCCACCGCATAGCAGGTTTCTTTTACCGTTCTGTATTTTCCACCGTTCAGAAACAGCATGGCTTGGTTCAGTCGATGTTTGCGCAGGTATTTTTGAGGGGTGAGCCCCGTCATTTCTTTCACCTTTCGGAAAAGGTCCCGCTCGCTGATACCGAGACTTAGTGCCATTTTTTTGCTATCAACTACTTAAGTGCCAATATTAGATGCTAAAAATACACAAAATGAAATCCATTTTTATATCAAAATTTGTTCAAATTATAAAGACCTTCAGTCCTGAGGAAATGAGGTCTTTTGAGTCGTGGCTCAGTTCGCCTTGATGTAATAGCAATAAGAATCTGATCAAGCTCTTTGAGCAGATGAAAAAGTATTATCCGGATTTCGATAATGAAAACTCACCAAAGAAAAACTATTTCCAAAGATACTTCCTAGTGGCAAATTCAGCGACCGCCGGATGAACAATATTCTCTCTGAGGCTTACCTCGCAACAGAGCAATTTCTTGTTTTTCAAAACCTCTCTCAAAACGAAAATGAACAAATAGAAAATCTAACAAAGTAATTACAAATTCGTCATCTGGAAGACTGGTTCTTTAAAGACATCAACAAAGCCATCGATCGACTGGAAGCAAAAGAAATAAAAGATTGGGAAGATCATCTCGCTTTGTTGCAATTGCATCGGCGGATCTATCACCACCCTACGGCGAGCCCACGGATGCAGCCGGGAGGGGAGACGATTATTAGAATGGGAGAGGAGTTGGATTTGGTTTACCTAGTGGGAAAAGCAGCAATCTTAAACAAGAGTTCACTTTTACTAGAATTTTTATCAAAGAATATACTGTTAGACTTGATAAGAACCTTGGGGCAGGTGCTATAAATTGGGCAGAAGCACATACCTCGTATTATAGCGAAGACTTTATGAATTGTTTGAATATTCTACGGGATCACGATTTTAAGGTGCAGCATTTTCAACGAATTTCTAAAGTTTTAACAACTCAAGTATATTTTGACTTATATTTATTGGATGACTCCTACCAGTCTTATTTGTTTAATTATTTTGATTCCTTTGAAAAATGGATTTATAGAGAAAAGTCTATGTCTCATATAAATAATCGAGCTTATTTAGCTTTTGTACAAAAATGTAGAACAATAGCTAGACATTACGCAGATGTAAATTTTAAGCCGGAGAAGTTAGAAGGAATACTTGCAAATGAAACGAATATTCAGGCGGGACTTTGGTTAGCTAAGAAGATAGCTCAGGTAATACGATTAAAAGAACAGAGGCCACTCTGAATTTGAGCGGCCTCCTAATTTTGAATTAGAAAACAAGATCATCTTCAATAATAATCTCCTGCGCTACCTTCAAAGTCAAGCCTGTCAAAACATTCCCACCAATAGCAAAATTAGTGTTCAGCTGCCCATTAGTCCCCAGTGCATTATTCACACTAAAAGTAAGTACAGACTCATTTCTACTAGCGTCTTCAAAACGGAGCATCTGTGAACCTTCGAGCGTAACTCCCGTCAAATTATAATTACAAGAAAGTAATAACAATAGTTCTCCGGAAGATTGTTGTACGGCGACTTTAGCCACATCTATTTGCAAAGTAGTACTACGAGTCCCAGCGCCATCGGAGGGATTCGTGTTGGTTGCGCTTGGAAAAGGGAGTAGTCTTTCTTCCTGTTGTACGGTATCGATTTGTGGTTCTAGGATGGCCTCTTTCGTGTGTAGTCAGTTCTAAACTACCGGCGATTACTTTCTTATAAATTATGAGGATTCCCTCCTGAAAAATATCTTTAGCGTCATCTAGAGTACCCGAATTTCTTCTCACGTACTTGACGACTCCCGGTAAAGATTCATTGTATATTTTTTTCAGGATAGGTAGGTCGTTCTCCTTAATACCTCGTAGGTATTCTCGATTGGAGATTACATTTTTATGTTTCAAGATCATTAGTTTCTCAATAATTGTTTGAAACAAAGATATGTAGGTCGGTTCATCTATTCATTACATAGGTGTAAAATAGATCGGATAGGACAAGGAATCCTTTTCGAGTCTCATCGAAATAGCTCCAAATTAGCGATTATACCTTAAATAGGGTATAAGGTTCGCCCCAATGTTAACTCAGTGTTAACTGAATGTTAGTGAATTGTTGCTTATCTGTAAATTATAGTATACTTTTGTATTAACGAAAATCGTTATTCTTATCAATGCATATTAAGACATCACATATAAAATCCATTATTTCTCTAGCGTTACTGCTGCTTTTTGCTTGGGCTCCAACCCTCGAAGCAAAGCGGACAGAAGATGTGACGATCCCCTTTGAACTCATTAATGGGATGATCATCATGAATTTGGAAGTAGATGGCAAACAAGGTGCTTTCCTTTTAGATACCGGAGCAGATGCGATTCTTATAGATGGTATTCCTAAAAAAGTGAGCGGTGAAGGAGTGTCAACTCTGGGAGGTGAAGTAGCGGTGGAGATGAGAGAATTAGCTAATTTGAAAATTGGTTCTTTAGTACAATATGGTGTATCGGTTCAGGTAATGAGCTTAAGTTTGTTAGAGCAGAATTTGGGAATTGATTTGTTTGGTATTATTGGCGGCGCTTACTTTATGCCACGTTCTTTATGCATGGATTTTACTACTTCTACCATTACCATTTCTGATAAGCCTTTCGGCAAGAAAACAGTAAAAGGCCTCTCTGTTACAAAATTTGATATGGTCCATGGCATCCCTATCGTTCCTGTAAAAATAGGAGATCAAGTTTATAATTTCGCAATGGACAGTGGTGCTTCCACCCATTTCATACACGATGGCCTTTTCGGAACAATGACTGGTTTGACCAAAAAAGAAACATCTACAAATATTATATCTGCCAATCACATCTCTAAAGAAGTCTTTCGCTATCAATTAGCCGAGTTGACATTGGGTAAGGTTACTTTCGAAAATCAAGATTGCCTTCCTCAAAATTTCGATGACATTAACGCGCAGTTAGAAAAGCCAATTGCTGGCCTCCTCAGCCTATCCGCTTTCGCTAAAGATAAAGTCATTATCGATTTCAAGAAAAAGAGAATGTATTTTTAAATAGCTACTTCACCAGAACCTTTCTTTACAGATCTCTTATCCTTTGCAGAAATCTCCAACCAGTAAAAGGCCACTGACCACACCAATTTCAATCTCTCCATCAAAGGAGCCTTTTCCAAAACCAATCGCTTTA
>JBLHRR010000175.1:0-10952 GCA_047626155.1 Saprospiraceae bacterium
AAATGAAATATATCTTTTCATAGGTGAAAATTTTGCCGGGGGGAAGCGGGTTTCAGTTGTAAGCTTTAAGATTTTGAAACCCAGTCACCCTATAATTATTACACAAAAAATAATTTAGACCACTAAGTATTACACAAAAAATAATTTCCCGATTTCTTTGGTGGAAATGATTATATAAATCACTCTCCCTTTGGTCGTTTTGGTTTACATAATTGTTTCCAAGTCGGGAAGTTAATTTTTCATTATACTAACACTCAAGTTTTTAGTTAAAGTACTTTCCTTACGGTTATTTAGCATTAACTAAAGGCTTGCAGTGGACTAAGTTAAATTTCTGCTGTTATTGAAACGACTATAAGCGGTAAAATGGTACGTTTTAGAATGCAAAAAAGTATGTTCCTTGTAAAACATATAAAATATTAGATGAGCTTCCCAGGCAGGACGACGAAGGTCGCTAAATTCGCTCTTGGATTCATGGGGTGGCCTACTTTCATGCACAAGCCACCCCACGAAAAACTATGTGATCTATTCAAAAGCATTGAGACCTGTCACATCAAGGCCAGTAATCAATAAGTGGATATCATGTGTTCCTTCGTAAGTTAGCACCGTTTCCAAATTCATCATATGACGCATAATTGGGTATTCATTTGTAATCCCCATTCCTCCATGTATTTGTCTTGCTTCTCTAGCCACATCTAAAGCAGTGATTACATTATTACGCTTTGCCATAGAAATCTGCGCAGGTGTTGCCTTTCCTTTATTGGCAAGGGTTCCCAAACGCCATGCTAGCAATTGTGCTTTTGTCAATTCTGTAATCATCTCTGCCAATTTCTTTTGCGTAAGCTGGAACTGACCGATTGGCTTTCCAAATTGCACTCGTTCTTTGGAGTATCGCAAAGCAGAATCGTAACAATCCAAACCTGCTCCAATAGCACCCCAAGCGATACCATATCTTGCCTTTGACAAGCAAGACAATGGCCCTTTCAAGCCTTGTACGTTAGGAAGGACATTGGACTTGGGTATACGTACATCTTCAAAAACTAATTCTCCTGTAATAGAAGCTCGTAGCGACCATTTTCCATGAATTTCAGGAGTAGAAAATCCTTTCATTCCACGCTCTACAATAACTCCACGGATGATGCCTTCTTCATCCTTTGCCCAAACTACAGCCACATCTGCGACTGGAGAATTGGTTATCCACATTTTAGCACCATTCAAAATATAGCTGTCGCCATCGTCTCTCAGATTGGTAGTCATACCATTAGGATTGGATCCATGATCAGGTTCTGTCAAACCAAAACAACCAATCAAATCTCCGCTAGCCATTTTTGGTAAATACTTTAGTTTTTGCTCCTCAGAACCAAAACGGTAAATCGGGTACATTACTAATGAGCCTTGAACTGATGCCATAGAACGGATACCAGAGTCTCCTCTTTCCAATTCCTGCATTATTATACCATAAGCGATTTCATCCATTCCACCACAGCCATATTTGGCAGGAAGACTTGGGCCAAAAGCACCAATTTCTGCAAGTCCTTTGAACAAATGCTTTGGGCATTCCGCTCTTTCAGTATAATCTTCGATAATTGGGCTTACTTCCTGTTTTACCCATTCGCGTACTGCGTCACGGGCTAGGAGGTGATCCTCATTTAATAATTCATCAATAGCATAGTAATCATGGCCTTGATATGGATCTTCTTTAGCTCTTCTTGGAGCCGCTTTGGTCTGGTTGTCCTTATTTTGCATAACAAAAATGATAATTTTCCTGAGTTAATTAAAAAGCTTCTTCGAGATAGTACTCGCGTTTCTAAATCAAAGCAATTTAAACAAGATATTGGTTGGTAGTCAATAAATGATAGTAATTTATATGTAAATTTCTTGCCACAAAAGTACGTATTTCAAAACTACTGTTAAGTATAGAAAAGAGATAAGTACGCCGTTTTGTTGCTAAATAACCAACTTGTTTCAGAAGAAAGTTAATTTTTAGTACTACCCAAAAAATAAACCGTCTGACCGGAGCGGGCTGTTTTAGGCCATTATACACTCTCCCTCCTAAAGTGAGAATAGTGGTCTAAGTTATTTTTTCATTGTTACTTAGGGTTTTTCCTTACATTTGGGTTGAATTTAATATCAATTATTATGGGACAAATTGTATTGGAAGGACTTCAGTTTTACTCGTATCATGGCGTTTATCCGGAAGAGGAACTCATTGGAAACCACTTTGAAGTTGACATCTATATTACAACTAATTTTCAACAAGCAGCGCTAGAAGATGATGTAAACCAGACGATTAATTACGAAACAGTCTTTCTGATTTGCCAATCGGCTATGCGTAATACAGTTAAACTGATTGAAACAGTTGCTCAGAATATCATCAATGGATTGAAACGTCAGTTTAACAGTATTCAGGAGGTGACAGTGCGCATTCGAAAAGCCAGTCCAATTCCTCATGCTAAGTTTAGCAGTGTTTATATTGAAGAGTCCGATAGCTTTGTCCAAGGCTGCTCTAGGTGTAGTCGTCCTTTTTTATGTTACGATGATGAAAATTGTTGGTGTAAGGATGTCCCTATACACAGTACCACACGAGAGTCTTTATCCGAACAATATCAGGGATGTATTTGTAACAACTGTATGGCAGAATATGCAGGCTAGATAACAACTTGATTAAACCTTCTTTCCTATTGATAAACCATTGAAAGTCTTTGTTGGAAAATATCTAATAGCCGCTGAGAATTACGCGAATTCCTAACTTTATTATTGTTATAACGTTCTATACCTTTTCCTTTCGCGTTACATTTTCTACTTATCGCAGTCTAAAAAGCAAGTCCGCAATAATTAAATGCGGAAAGGGTATAGGAGTATATATACTTTAATACAAATTATTTTATCACGTAAACCTTAGATCTATGTTAAAAAGAATTCTGTTTTTACTCGTCGTTTTACAATTTACAGCATGTAAAGAATTACAAAATATTGCCGGCACTATGCTCGAGGACGGCGTACTATCCAATGAACAAATTGGTTCAGGCTTGAAAGAGGCGCTTAACTCAGGTATCAGCAAGGGAGTTCAAACACTATCCGCTAAAGATGGCTATATGAAAAGTGCCTATAAAATCTTATTACCTGCGGAAGTCCAAAAAGTAACTAAGAAATTAAAAAATATTCCAGGTTTCAATCAGGTAGAGGATAAAATGCTGACGCTCCTAAACCGAGCCGCAGAAGATGCAGCTACAGCAGCAAAACCTATTTTTGTGTCTGCAATTAAAGAGATGACTTTTTCTGATGCCATGGACATATTAATGGGCGCCGACAACTCTGCTACTAATTATTTGGATCGCACTACGAATCAACAACTGTATAAGGCTTTTAATCCTAAAATCGTCAAATCCCTTGATAAAGTAAATGCGACGGACTATTGGAAGAAAGCCGTTTCTGCTTACAACAAAATTCCTTTTGTAGAAAAATTAAACCCAAGTTTAGATGACTATGTGACGACTCAGGCAATGAAAGGGTTATTTGGAATGGTTGCTAAAAAGGAGAAAGGAATTCGGACTAATATTTCTGAACGCAACACGGATTTATTGCGAAAAGTATTTGCGAAGCAGGATAATAAGTAATGAATTCTTGTGTTTGTTTCTAATATTAGGTATTCATTCTAAAAAGTGTAACAATCTATTTACAACACCTTGCATAGGTCACGTGGTATAATTGTTACACTTTTTTATTACACACGACTTTGGTGCATTCCAAAATTTCGCTATCAACCATTAGTAGACATTTCCTCATCCATCCTACCTGTCAGTTTCTGAATTATTTTAAATTCACTTAAGAATTCTCTTCCAATTACTCTAAAGACAGTATAAGCAGGTATAGCCAGCACCATTCCGGTAATGCCTCCTACTTGCGCACCCATGAGTACAACAATGAAAATCTCCAGAGGGTGCGCTAATACCGAGTTAGAAAAGATATAAGGCTGTAATAAAAAATTATCTAATAATTGCATTGCTGCAAATACAATAGCTACATGTATCAATAAGGTAAAGAGGTCGGGATAAAACTGTAGCCCTACGTTGGAAGAGACCGTAACCAATATTCCAAAACCAGCGCCTATAATTGGCCCCAAATACGGTATCACATTAATAAGCCCTGCAAAAAAGCCGATCAACAAAGCATTTTTTATTCCCAGCAAGCCTAGTAATACAGACACAAAAAGAGTAATGATTGTGGTCTGCAACAATACTCCTCCAAAATACCTCGTCAGTAAGCGACTGATACTATCGATCGCATTATTAACCGACTGATCGTATTCATTCGGTGCTATGGTTACCAAAAAATTAACAAACAATCCTTGTTCTTTTAAAAAGAAAAAGGTAATAAATACAACGGAAAAAACGGTGAACAACAAATTCCCGGCAGCTCCAATAAGAGAGCCAAAGAAATTGGAAACCTTAGAGGGCTGAAACCACTCCTGGAAGGTATCGCTAATTTGAGAGGTTGGCGATTCACCCGCTTCTACCAACCCAATTTCGGCTAACCAATTATTTAATTGATTTAATGGCACTTCCAGTGTACTCGCAACCTGAGTATAATTAACGTTAGAGAGGTTACGCGCCTGCTCCAAAATTAGAGGAACAAACAAACCTACTAACATCGTTGCTAATAGAAAGTAAAGAACTAAGGTTAAAATTGCAGCAATATTAGGACCTGCCTGAAAACGACCGATTCTCAATTTTCGTTGAAAAAACCGCATCAGTGGTTGCCCTATCATAGACAAGACCCATGCAATTAATACATAAGTTACAATGCTACTGAAATAGTAAAACAAACCGCCCAATATAAGTAGCGAAACGGCTATAGCTATGTATTGACTTCTTATTTTCATTGACAAGGCTCTTTATCGAAACAGTAATATTAGATGACTGCCCATAATACAGCAAGTATATTAAGGACGTATCGGCTTATAATGCTTTTTTCAAAGTCTTCCAGATAACTTCAGCCACCACTTTATGTCCTTCTTCTGTTGGATGAATACCATCTTTTTGATTAAGGTCTGCAACTCCTCCCACCCCATCCAGTAGAAATGGAATTAGCAATAAGTCATTATTTTGAGCTAAATCCTTATACACTTTCCTAAAGGAATTTCTGAAAACCTCCCCCATGTTTGGTGGAGCCTCCATACCTGCAAGGACGATAGGTGTCTTTGGATATTTCTTCTTCACTTCATCTATAATACCCTGCAGGTTTTTATGAGACGCGGCAGGATCAACTCCCCTTAAAGCATCATTCCCACCTAATTCCAATACAAAAACAGCAGGCTCATACTGTTCTAAAATCCAGTTTATTCGGCCCAAACCTCCCGCAGTAGTTTCTCCACTTACCCCAGAGTTAATAGCAGTGTAAGGCATCCCTAAACCTTCCATTTTTTTACCAAGTAAACCTACGAATGCATCCTGAGGATCTACGCCTAATCCTGCAGTTAGGCTATTGCCAAAGAATAAGACGACTTTCTTTTCCCTATTCCCTGTTTCTTTAGAACCTGATGGAGGGGGCCTTGTCTCAGTCGCTTCAGCTACCTTTCCTTTAGTGGGAGGAGTTGAAGTCGTATTCTGGCAAGAGATACAAAAGAGAAAGAAAGTCAGTAGAGGTAGGTATTTATAGTGCATATCATTGTTTTGCTCAAAGATAGTCGCTGTCTTTGGAAATCGAAATGATTATAGGGGAAGAAAAAAGGAATTTGTAGCTACTTATGCATCTATAGTAACAACGAAAAATTAAATCCCGGTTTGGAAACGGTTATGTAAATCAAAATGACCAAAGGGAGAGTGATTTATATAATCGTTTCCAACAAAGAAATCGGGAAATTATTTTTTGTGTAATACATAACATACAGAGTCAAAATAATCTTATTGTATATCATGTGGTTCGTTGACTAACCTGTTCGCCCTCTAGGGAGGATTCCGTATTTTTATAGTTCCTCAATAAAGTTTTCAACACTCCTTTCGTTGCACTACAGTTGCTTTTGAAACACCTTTTTGGGGAACCATACCATTCCTCAAGGAAGGCCTTAAGTTAATCTTCAAAAAAACCTTCCGAAAAATAAAACCTTTAATAGATTATAAGGTATAATTACATAGGTTATCGCCGTTCTATTAACCTTGGAACATCTTGATTATATACAATTTGATTATACCTTAAGAGTTTTATCTCCCTGAAATTCAATGTTTTGTGTAACTAAGAGGCAGTAATTTACATATTTATCTCATGACACCATTTAAAAAATAAGTTAGGGTAGACAATCATCGATTTAGCTATCCTCATTTCTACAATAGATTATATTTCAGACTCACACAGATATGACAGATCGTTTGTTATCTAAAAAAATAATACTTGCAGAAGATAATTTGGCTGATTATGAACTCACCAAACTGGCTTTTGAAGAATTAGAATTCCCGGTAGAAATCATTCACCTTGGGGATGGCCAGGAGCTTCTTAATTACTTCAAAGAAAACCCACTTACAGATATTTGCTTAATGCTTTTGGATTTGAATATGCCAAAGGTAAATGGTATTGAAATTTTAAAAATAATGTACCATGACGAAGTCTTGAGAAAACTTCCAGTCATAGTCCTATCTTCCTCTCTTCATGAAACGGATGTACGTACCTGTTATGAATACGGTGCCAATGCCTATGTAAATAAGCCCATAGACATCAATGATTTTAATGATCTGATCAGTTCTATTGCTAATTTTTGGATAGGAATTAATTTGGGACCTATTTATGAGACAAAAACGATGTCCTAATCTTTTTTCAAAAAATCAATATTCCTTTTTAGTCCCTCATACTTTGTTCGTTTCACTGGAGAACGACGGAATATTTCTTTAAAGACTTCCTCTGTTATCTCTTCCCAATCTCTCTTTTTCATTTCTAACAAATCAGGATGTGGTTCAAAAGCAGGTTCTTCATGTTGCTTGGCAAAGCGATTCCAGGGACATACTTCCTGACAAATATCACAGCCAAAAACCCAATTCTCCATCTTTCCATTAAAAGCTTCAGGAATAGCATCTCGTAATTCTATTGTTAGATAAGAAATGCATTTGCTTCCATCCATCCAATATCCATCACTTGCTATGGCATCAGTTGGACAAGCATCTATGCATTTAGTACAAGTTCCACAATAATCTTTGATCGGAGTATCATAAACCAATTCCAAATCAATGATTAGCTCAGCTAGAAAAAAATACGAACCTTGTTTAGGATGAATGAGTAAGGTGTTTTTCCCAATCCAACCATTACCACTACGTTTTGCCCAATCACGTTCTAAAACGGGAGCTGAATCAACAAAGCAGCGGCCACTAACCTCGCCAATCGTTTCATTAATAAAACGCAGTAAATTTTTTAAGCGATGTTTGACAACGAAGTGATAATCTTCACCAAAAGCATAACTGGCAATTTTTAGTACGTCTTCATCTTTTTGTTTCTGCTCAGCATGATAATTAAATAACAAAGAAACTACGGTCTTTGCACCTTCTACCAGCCTAGTCGGGTCTACTCTTTTCTCAAAGTGATTGGCCATATAAGCCATCTTTCCGTGTGCACCTTGTTCTAGCCATTTTTCTAATTGTCGAGCTTCTTTATCCATATGCTCTGCTTTTGCAAAACCGATAAAAGAAAAACCCAGCCTTTTGGCTTCCTCTCTAATTAGAACCGTGTATTGGCTTTCCTGGTGCATATTTTGACTTTATCGTAGTATTGTTGTTATAGATTTATTTAACACCGGACGACTGGCTTCTAAAATACTAGGACACGATCTGAAGCTTTGCAAACCGAAGCATAATTTTTCGTTCCGGATTGGATACCCCTTTAAAAAATATTGTAGCTACTTTAGAGTCTTCATTTCCATCTATGGAAAGCACCTTCCCCTCTCCAAAACGTTGGTGTAATACTTTCATCCCCGTTTGGATCGAAGAACTTGGACTCGCTTTAAAATTAGCAATACTTGTTGAGGACATGGCCTTTGCTCTGGACAAGGGTTGTCGAAAATTACCACTTACCCCTGTTCGTACCCTTGCTGTTGGAGGGCTCTTGGAAGGGACGTGACTGGAAAGGGAACCAGCACTTTCTAAATGTTCTATGGCTATTTCAGATAAGAATCGACTAGGTCTGTTTTGTTTTTGTTTTCCGTATTGATATCTGCTTTTCGTAAAAGTGAGCGTCAAATATAATTCTGCCCTAGTGATGGCTACATAGAATAAACGACGTTCTTCGTCAATTGCTTCCATTTGTTCACTTGGCATTTGCCCCGATTTCAAAGAAGGAAAAAGGTTCTCTTCCAGGCCTACTACGAAAACGGATTTGAACTCCAGTCCCTTTGCTGCGTGAACAGACATTAAGGTAACTGTTTGTTTTTCGTCTTTTTCGGAATCCTGGTCGGTCATCAATGAAATACTTTGCAAGTAGGCTTCCAATGATTTATCGTCTTCTGCTACTACATCAGTCCCCGTTTCTTCTCCCTCCACAAAATTACTAACACCACTTAACAAGTTTTCGATATTCTCTAGACGGCCTTTCCCTTCAATCGTTCTATCTGTTTTTATCTCTCCTAGCAAACCTGATTTATTTGCAATATACATAGCTGCCTCATAGGCGTCTTTCGTCTCTATAATATTCTGAAAATGGCGAATCAGTTTTTGAAATTCAGCAAAGCCATTTTTTGTTTTTGCACCAACTGTTACCATATTCATAGCATCCCACATACTCTTTCCTACCTCTGTTGCGGCAGCGCTTAACTTATCCAACGAGGTTTTCCCTATTCCTCTTTTCGGATAATTAATGATTCTACGCAAAGCTTCTTCATCATTAATATTAACGGAGAGACGTAAATAAGCAATAAGGTCTTTGATTTCTTTTCGCTGATAAAAGGAAAGTCCACCAAAAACCTTGTATAATACATTTTGTCGACGTAACGATTCTTCAAAAACTCTGGATTGCGCATTCGTTCTATAAAGAATAGCGATTTCATTATTTCGGAGATGATAGCGCGACTTCTGCTCAACAATCATTCCCGCAACTCTTCGTCCCTCTTCTATATCATTCATGGAAGGAATGATCTTTATTTTTTGTCCCTCGCCTTTTTGCGACCAGATTGTTTTCTGAATTTGCTTCTTATTCTTAGTAATGACTTCATTAGCCGCCTGTACAATATGTTCTGTAGAGCGGTAATTCTGTTCTAACTTAAATGTTTGCAGACCTTTAAAATCATTTTCGAAATCAAGAATATTCTGAATAGTTGCTCCTCTAAAAGCATAAATACTCTGAGCGTCATCCCCTACTGCGCACATATTGTTAGGACTTCCTGGATATTCTACCAACAATCTCAATATGGCGTACTGCAGTGAATTGGTATCCTGAAACTCATCAACTAATACATACTTAAATTTCTGTTGATATTTTTCTCGGACTCCATCCTTATTGTCTTTTAGCAATTGATACAATAGAAAAAGTAAATCATCAAAATCCATTGCCCCAGACCTTCTACACCTTTTTGCATAACGTTCATAGATATAAACCACGTCCGGTATTTTCTTTTGTCTATCTTCTTTAAGCCAATCTTCACTTAATCGATAAACTGCCGGGCTCATCATATTACTTTTCGCAGATGAAATTCGAGCCCTTACTGTATTCGGATTATATGCTTTGGGATCTAATCCCATTTCTTTGATAATATTGGTGATCAAACTTTTACTATCCTGAGAGTCATAGATCGTAAAACTTCTTGGATAGCCAATTTTATCTGCTTCTACCCGTAATATTTTGCAAAATACAGAATGAAAAGTACCTGCCCATAAACTACTGCCTCTATCTCCCACTACTTTACTGATCCGCTCCTTCATTTCCCGAGCTGCCTTATTGGTAAAAGTCAACGCTAATATTTCCCAGGGGGCCGTTCCCTTTTCTATAAGATGAGCTATCCGGTAAGTGAGTACTCTTGTTTTACCTGAGCCAGGGCCTGCCACTACCAATACGGGACCGTCAGTTGTGGTTACTGCTTTTCTTTGGATTTCGTTTAGTTCATTTAAATATTCGTGCATGTTATATTTTTAAATTCTTTGAGGAATTCAGTATTCGTATAATTTTTCAAAAGGTTTTCAACTCTCTCTTCCTTACTCTTCAGTCGCTTTTACAAACCCTTTTTGAGGAACCATGTCATTCATCAAAGAAGATTTTATGGAATTTCATGATTCGAGGTGGCCTCTTCTTTCACGGTTATCAGGCCTTTCCTCTATTTCTAAATCTCCAAACAGACAGCAACAGCCTGAATGGAAAAATAATGGCGATCACAACGCTTCCTATTCCGAAGAGCATCATTTCTTTTTTAACAAAATCTGCCATGCTATTTCTATTATCTAGTGTCATATTTCCAAGGAAAGACCCTACACCCTGCTCATCCAGAAAGGATTGGAAGTAATGTACTTGGCTAATCAGGAAAAAGACAATTGGGATACTTAGAAAAAATAGTACTACTTTTAATTTTTGCCGATTAGCTAAAAAAGTGTGTTGTAATAAAAAAACATATCTCGTCAAAGTTATAAAGGTGACAATGAAAAGAATGTTAGTCCACCAGAATGGATAATTTGTGATACCAGTATAGATAGGAAAAAGAACTGCGACAGCTAGAACGAGGGTAAAAACCCATGAAATTAATTCTAGTTTTAGAGACATGTTTGTTTGATTACTCATAGATATTTTTTAGGCCTTGAAGATACGGCTTTTTAGAGTAATAGTAACCAAGCTATAAAGGGAAAGGTTCTGTCGAAAGTACAGAAAATCTTAAACAAAAAGAGGTCCGTTGCAAATGAATGCAACGGACCAAATTTATGTTGAGTTGGCGGCGACTTACTCTCCCACCATAAGGCAGTACCATCAGCGCTGAGGAGCTTAACTTCTCTGTTCGGAAT
>JBLHRR010000176.1:0-10696 GCA_047626155.1 Saprospiraceae bacterium
GAGGATAAGAGGACTCTCTAGTTAGGGATGAAAGAGAAATAAATGTCCTATTTGACTTCGAAATATTTTCTACTCAAAACGGATAGAGCTTCGTGATTCAATGAATAATAACCTTCTTATTTATGTTGGTATCAATCATTTTTTTGCACTTTAACTACAAAGATATCTTCAGCGATTTGCAATCGCAACAAATATATTCCATTCTCCAAATGAGACAAATCATTTGTTGCTTTCAAATCCGACAATACCCGCGCTCCAAACAAATCAAATAGTTCTGATCGGATGATTACTCCATTCGTCTCAATACGCAACTCTTGTGATGTAGGATTCGGAGAAACAGTTACGCCATATTTTTCCAACATTGATAAAGAGACAGACATTACAGTAATGGTATTCGAGGTACTAACACAACCATTAGCATCCGTGACTACTACGTAGTAATCGCCTTCTTCTGTCTCAGTCAAAGTAGGCTCCATTTCATCGGGTAATAAGCTACTACTTATGTACCATTGATAGGTATCAAATCCGGTAAACTGTTGATGGAAGAGTCCAATATAACAGTACTATCACAGCCTTGAACATTTAACAAAGAGCTTTCATAAACACCAGCTACATTTAATAGCTGGGCATTAAATTCATAGCTATCTCCTTGGCAAATAGCAGTTTCTATAGCGCTGGAAGTAGATAGAATCTCTGTTTGAATATCTACATTGGCAGTAATGAGTTCCACTCGATCAACGAGTACGACAGATGCATTTTCGTCGATGTTCGCTTTCTCCGTACATAAGGTCAAGAATGCGCCATCCGACCAAGCTGTTTCTGCCCAGAAGTCTGAAGCAATATCATTCCAACGAATCTGAATAGAACGCATGTCATCCAATAAGCGCACTCCATTAGGAGTAGTTAGATGAGATCATATACAGTTAAAATATTTATTTTTTTGTCCTTTCTATTCTACTTCCATTAGCCTCTAAGGCACAATCTAAATCAATCTAAAGCCATCACTTCGAATTGAATGCCTATTTTACTGAACTACAAATGAAAAGCTATCTCTTCGAATCTAGTCCTTATTTTGAAAGAGTAGAATTCGGTGTTGGAGCCGAATTTAATTATGGAATTAGACTTAAAAACGATTGGGGGATTCAAATTGGCTTTAATTATTTTACTCAAAATTTCAAAAACAGATTTACATATAATTTAGCAATACAAAACCCAAACAACGAACTAGTTTCTTCTGAGCAATATACTTTTACTTTTAATACTTCTTTAATTCAATATGATGTCTCCTTTTTGATGACTATTAATCATGAAAACTGCGAGGAAGTACTGCCAAGGTATTCTGATGGGAGAACACTCGAAATGACCTTGTTAAGAGAGAATAAGATAAATTAAATCGGAATTCCAGTTAAAATAGAAAGAGCAATTGGTAGAAAAGAATTGAAGCTCTATTTCAGCCTTGGTCTTAGCTGTAAATTAATATGGGATACTTCTGCAAAAAGTAATAGTAGAGATCGATTTAGAACACATGCTGATTTCAACCAAAGGAGATGTAACAATAACACACATCACAATGTCCAGCTAGATATCGATAATTTGGAATCTGAGGTAATAAAAAACAACGTAACAAAAAACAGATTAGACGGTAACTTAGAATTTGGAATTATTCATGAAAAGAAAAGAAGCTCTTTCAAAGGTGTAATTTTTTTCGAGGAATCAATTACTAATTATTCCGTAGTTGGTGATAGAAAACATAGAGCACAGCAAATAGGACTGAAGGTTGGAATTCGAAAGAATAGAATTAAGGCAGACTAATACTATAACTAGCAAGCAACCATCACCCATCCCACCCATTACAGATTATTTTTAATTACCTTTATGCCTCACCATCATTCTAACACTATATCCCTCTTCAAAACCACAGCGTCCGAGACCAAGTCTCCACAACCAAATCCAATATGCCCGAACCCAATACCTGGTCAGATGAAGAATTGATAAAGGCGATTTCCGCAGGCGGGGCTTCAAAGGAGAAAGCAGCTAACTACCTGATGGACACCTACATCCACTACCTTCCACAGATCGCTCAAAAAACAGGTTTAGAAAGAGACCAAGCATTGGATGTCTTCACAGATGCAATAATCGTGGTCATGGACAATGCCGCCAAAGGGGCTTTCAAAGGCGAAAGTAAGCTCTCTTCTTACTTTTATAAAATTTTTTATTTCAAATCCGTCAACCTTTTTAAGAAAAACTTGACTAACCGGATAGACTACAAAGAAGAACTACCAGAATTGAAAGATTCTGCGATGTCTGCGGCGGAAGAAATTGAGGTGAAAGAAGACTTAAGTCATTTACTTCAATACTTAAATCAACTGGGTGACCCTTGTAAACAAATTTTACTTGATTGGGGATTCTGGGGATATAACATGACGGAAATCGCGGAGCGATTCGGGCTTGATGGTAGCGATCAAGCAATGAATAAAAAGTATAGATGCTTGATGAAATTGAGGAAGCTGATGGGGTGAGTGGAAATTCAATCAAAATCAAAAATTCGATCAAAATCAAAAATTGCCCTATAACGTACCAAAGTATGTTTTAATTAAATAAAGATCGACTTCAAATTGGGCTCGTGATATAGGGTTTTTGATTGCCGTTTTGATTTTGATTTAAAAGATAAACACAACAACCAGATCAATCCGAAAATCCAATAAAATAGAAAACAATGAGTAATCAAAAAATCATCCACGACTACATAGACGAATACCGCAATGACAAAATCTCAGAAGCGGATTTCCAAAAGCGCCTACAGGCCGATTCCGATCTTCAGCAAGAATATACCCGACATAAAAAGGACATGGACGTCATCAATGAAGGGGCGAGGGAACAACTTCGGAAAAAGGCCGTACTGAAACTAGAGCAACACGAACAAAAGGAACGTAAAGTCTTTCCTTTGAAACGCGTGTTGGGAATAGCCGCAGGCTTCGCATTGATACTGTCTGCCTTTTTTCTGCTCCAACAAAATAATCAATCGGTCTCCACTGCTGATTTATTTGCCAGTCATTTTGAATTGCCACTGTCTCCTAATAAGCGAAACGCAAACGCTCCATCAGAAATTTGGGCCGAAGCGATGACGGCTTACAATAATCAGGATTTCAAAAGAACCATTGATTTGCTTGCTACGACAGTCGATCAGCCGGATTTTCCTTTCACAGAACGAGGGAAATTATACCTAGGGATCAGTTATCTAATGAGCGATCAAGGACAAAATGCCATTGAGCAATTTGCTAAAATAGATAAAGAAAGTTCTTATGTTTTTAATGCCGAATGGTATCGGGCTTTGGCTTTTTTGAAAATGGATCAGATAGAAGATGCGACTTCTGCTTTTCAAAAGATCGCTGACCAAACAAGACATCCTAAGAAGAAAGAAGCTTTGACAATTTTATCAAAGTTGAAATAATAACAATAATACAATCCCTTAATGATAAGATTTCTTTTGTCGCTGATCTTTTCATTGCATCTCTTTCCGGCATTCTCCATCTCTCAAAGTGAGTATCAAAGTCAGACGCCAACTACAGGCGAAAACATATTCCAAGAAGCAGAAAAGCTCTTGGAATCAGTCCGCTATTCCGAAGCCCTTGAAAAATATGAGCAGTCCAATTCTCTTTTTGAAAAAGAAGAAAATTGGCTTTCTTTTTTTAAAAGTAAAGCGGGAGAAATGCGCTGCCGCCTTCGATTAGGTCATTCAGAGACTTTGTTGAAAATGATAAAACCTACACAGGAAAACTGTATCTCAAAACTAGGAAATCAAGCAGAAAGCCTCGGTACTTTTTACTACCTCGACGCCATTATAGATCAAAAATTCAGAGACGGTCAGCAGACCACAGCGCTTATCGAAAAGGCCTTGTCGGTATTGATTCCTGCTAAAGGCAAAGAGGATGTATCCGTTGCCAATTGCTATAACATGCTGGGCAATTATTGGGGTGGTAAAAAAGATTATGAGCAGTCACTCAGTTATCATAATCAATCGCTGGCCATCAAAAAAGCAGCACTAGGAAAAACTCATCCTTCGGTTGGCATTAGTTATAACAACCTTGGGATTTTATATCAACGGCAAGGCGACAATGCAAAGGCCATTGATTTTTATGAAAAAGCGCTAACCATAAAAATCAATCGCTATGGCAAAAATCATCCTCGTGTTGCAGATACCTATTTCAACGTAGGGCAGCTGCATATGCAAGGAGACGATTATGAAAAATCCATTGTTTTTTTGAAAAAATCCATTGCTATTGATCGGCAGCAGGAGGAAAGTCAGGATCATAAATTAGCCCATCGTTACACCTCTTTAAGTGAAGCTTATTTTCTGATCAACCGTTTTGACCTGGCCATTGAATATGGACAGCTCGCGGTGGATCACTACCAAAAAATATCTCTCAATCCGGAGTATTCCGCTGCGGCCTACCAAAACCTGGGAACGATTCACCAGTCCGTGAAAGACTATGAATCGGCGCTTTCGTTTTATCAAAAAGCGTTGGCCACGCTGTCTTATACGCCGTTGGATGACAATCCACTTAGCAATCCTGACGTAGAAACATGGAGTGTCTCAGAAAGACGTTTTCAGTTGTTGACTGAGAAAATGACAACGCTCGATTCTTGGAATCATGAAGCCCCGGCATTATTAAAATTGGAAGCTGCATTGAGTACTGCGGAGGCTTTGATCGCTATCATCATTGCCATCCAACAAAATATAGAAGGACAACAATCTAAGTTTTTGTTTCAGGAAAACACCAGAGCGGTTTTTGAAAAGGCCTTGAGTTTCTGCTACCAGCTTTTTCAACAAACCTCAGAGGAGGCTTACCTCGAAGAAGCCTTTATTATTTACGAACAGAGCAAATCCGTATTATTGAGATCGGCCCTTCAAAATGAGCGAGCAAAAAGTCTGGCTGAAATTCCGGACAGTCTGCGTCAACAAGTTTCGGATGTGAAAATATTGTTAGAAGAATCTGCTTTAGTACTTAAAGAAACCACTGACGAAACTAAAAAAAGAAAATTAGAAGCTGAGTTATTTGACAAAAAAGAAAGCTATCGAAGACTCGTCAATAGCCTCGAAAAAGAATTCCCACGGTATTATCAAATCAAAAATAAAAGCACAGATATAAAGCTTTCTGATGTTCAAAAGCAGATTGCAAAAGATCAAGAATCTATCCTTGCTTGGTTTACTGGGAAAGAGCATCTTTTCTTTTTTCATATTGCAGAAGACCAGATTGTTTTCGAACAAATAGAAAGAGACAGCCAATTCGAGTCTTCCATTATTTCCTTTTATAAATTACTAAACGACAATGCCTTAGCTTCCGGAAAAGGGAATGCACGTTCCCTTTATCTCGACTTTATAAATCAATCCAATAGCATATTCCAACAATTGTTTCCCGTGGATATTCCTGCTACAAATGCGCTAATTCTTATCCCGGATGGCGTCTTGAATTTAATTCCCTTCGAATTATTATTAACAAAAAAAGTCGAAGAAACCGAAGAAGTTGATTATGCTTCGCTGCCATTTTTGCTTAAAAAAGCCTCCATCAGATACGCCTATTCTCCTTCTTTCTTGCTCAATGTTCCGAAGCCATCCAAAATTAAAAAAGATCTACTCTTAGCTTTCGCGCCGTCTTATGAAAACAAAGCGGAACAGAACTCAAGCAGAGAAAAAAGTTTCAGCACCTTGGCCTTTGCACAGCGAGAAGTTCAACGAATCAATGATTTAATGGACGCTAAAATTTTGACCGGAACTTCAGCAACAGAAAATAACTTCAAAGAACAAGCAGGTCAATATCGGCTCTTACATCTCGCAATGCACGCTTTCACTGACGAGGATTCACCAGCCCTTTCTGGTCTATTGTTTTCCAAAGATGACTCCGAAGAAGACGCCACACTCTACGGTTATGAAATCGCCAATCTGAAATTATCTGCCGAACTCACCGTCCTCAGTGCTTGCAATACGGGTGCTGGAAAACTAGCCGTCGGCGAAGGCCCCATCAGCCTCGCACGTGCATTCCGCCAAGCCGGTTGCCCCAACATCCTCATGAGCCTATGGCAAGCAGATGACGAAGCCACTTCGATTTTAATGGGCGTTTTTTATGAAAATTTAAAAGCAGGAAAAGGAAAAGCAGAAGCCTTGCAACTCGCCAAATTAACTTACCTCGAAGAAGGCCCCATGATCTTCCCACACTACTGGGCTGCTTTCGTTTTGACGGGGGATGATGAGCCTATTGACTTTGGAAAAGAGAAGAGTTGGTGGTTTTTGAGCGTTGGTGTATTTATATTGTTAGGAGGTTTTGGTTGGGCTTGGAATCGCGGATATTTCAAGTAGCCTTTTTTTCATGTCATGGTTTCCTACACGGCGCATCATGTACGTTATAGTGGCGGGCTGGGAATGGCAAAGCATGTGGGAGCGGGTGACGGCCGCGTGTTAGAGCCTTTGGTTTGCCGTGGGTTTTGCCTACTTTTGGCCGACTGCAAAAGTAGGTCGCCGAAGGCCTACCGATAAGCTCAATTTTAAAGATAAGTTTTATAAAATGATAACTTTTCTCATGCGTTCGCTCGCGGTCGCTCGGTAAATGCTATTGCATTTTATCCGCCTTGGTCCGTGGCCTCCCGGCCATTTAACGAACCGTTATTCACTTTGAATTTTATCAGTTTAGCCTTGTAAATATGCGCTGATTTTATTTTTTTCAGTAGTGGCCAGGAGGCCACAAGCTGAATCGGATGAAATGCTAGAGCATTTACCGAGCGACCGCGTGAGCGACCGTGAAGAGACGCGGGGCCACAGCTCAGGCGTCTCTTAATCACTAAATGAATCAAATGAATTTAGCCTGTACAAGGCTAAATTTACACTCTGTCAACTCATTACACGGATAAAAATAAAATATACTTCAAATCTAGTGACCTTTCCCTACAGTTCTTGACTAACTGTAGGACGAACCGGTTTATGTTAACTGTCAATTTATTAACCATCAAAATCTTATCCTATGAAAAAACGAATAATGCTTGCCTGTTTCTCTCTATGGTCTGCCGGAAGTTTATTTGCTCAAGACCTTTCACCTTCCGTCATCGTCCCACAGGCAGAGGTGAGTGAAACCGAATACATATCCCTGGAATGGACCATCGGAGAAGTCTTCACAGAAACAGCAGACTATGAAAACGGAATGCTTACCCAAGGTTCCGAACAACCCATTCTTCAGGTTGATCGAATCACTTCCAAGTCAGAAGAATCTAAGCCCGGATGGATGGACGTACAAGTTTATCCCAATCCTGTAGAGCGAACGCTCAAGGTGGCGTTTTCCTCTGAGGAGTCTAAAGAACTTGAAATCACCTTAACCAATCTATCCGGAAAATTAATGTTAAGTACGACCGGAGATGCTGTAACTGATCAGTTAGAACTAGACCTTTCCAGAATACCTGCAGGCAATTATTTCCTTTCGTTCAAGGAAAAAAACGGAGCAAAAATGCAAACCTATAAGGTGACTAAAATTCGCGATTAAATCAGACAGAATACTTTTCTAATAAATCAACAAAACCTCTTTATTAACCAAGAAATAAAAACTATACAACCATGAAATTTTCTCTTACATTTATAATAATGCTACTACTCTGTAGCTTCACCACAATGGCACAAGTCGTTCCCAGTGGAATGAAATATCAAGCCGTAGCCCGCAACCTTCAAGGTGAGGTGCTAGCTGATCAGGAAATTGCACTTCAAATCGCGCTGGTTAGTTCCGATAGATCAATAGAACTTCAATACTTAGAAGAACACCATGTCGTCACCAATAAGTTGGGCCTATTTACTTTGACCATTGGAGAAGGCCAGGTCATTAAAGGATCTTTCGATCAAATACCCTGGAGTACGGAGCAGGTATGGGTGGAATTGTCGATTGATGAAAGAGGCGGAAATGACTTTGTTTTAATTCATTCTAGTCGACTGTTGGCGGTACCTTATGCTTTCCATTCTGCAACAGCTGGAAAAATTTCTAACAATAAACTTTCATCAAGAGGAATGGCGACGACCTGGGATCTGAAAGGGAATAAAGGTACTACCGCCGGTGTAGATTATGTCGGAACAAGGGATGATGAGGATTTGGTTTTTAAAACCAATATGGAAGAACGAATGCGGATAGAAGCAGATGGAATCGTAAATATCCAAATTGCTCAAGTAGACTCTCTTAATGCAACGGAACTTCAGGTGGCTAATAATGCAACCATAGAAGGAAAGCTGAACGTAACTGACTTTGCATTCTTTCAAGACAGCATACATACAAACGGTGGATTGACTGTTTTGGAGTCGACAAAAATTGGTGAAAACCTGGGCGTTATTCAGAACGTACTGATAGGAGGCAACCTCGAGGTAGATGGAGAAACGACTTTGAATAGTGGACTCAGTGTTGGCAGCGATTTAAGCGTAGGTAATGATGTTTTCGTAGGCAGAAATATTACAATTGATGAAAATGCAAGTATTGGAAATGACTTGACCGTTGATAATAATGCGACGATTAGTCAAAATGCAAATGTCGGCGTTGACCTCTCTGTAGGGAATAACATTAGCGCTACAAATAATGCAAGTATTGGAAATGACTTGACCGTTGATAATAATGCGACGATTAGTCAAAATGCAAGTGTCGGCGTTGACCTCTCTGTAGGGAATGACCTGACCGTCGATAACAATGCAACGATTAGTCAAAACGCGAATGTTGGAGTAGACCTTTCTGTAGGGAATAACATTAGTGCTACAAATAATGCGAGTATTGGAAATGACCTGACCGTCGATAACAATGCAACGATTAGTCAAAACGCGAATGTTGGAGTAGACCTTTCTGTAGGAAATAACATTAGCGCTACAAACAATGCAACGATTGGAAATGACTTGACCGTCAATCGGAATACTGCGATTAGCAATAACCTCGCAGTGGGAGGCAGCTCCAATTTAACCGGACTGGTTAGTATGGCCAATGGCGCCAATGTTACCGGTCTTACCAACTCAACCACACTAAACGTCACGAGCACGGCGACTATAGGAGGCAACCTCGCGGTAGCTGGGATCAGTACCGTGAGTAATACCACTCAATCTACTTCTAAAGACAACGGTTCTATGGTCCTAGAAGGAGGTTTAGGAGTTGAGAAAAATGCGAACATTGGTGGGAGTCTTACTGTAAGGGGAACTGGAACCGTTGGACCTAACAATGCCGTTGTACCTAACAATAACCATGCAGCTTATATTTACAATACTTCCGGAGATATAAATGCTTCTGGTTTAGCGATTCAAATCAATAACGGATCCGCACAGCAAGTCAATACCATAACCAATAACTATGTTACTTTTTATAATCAAAACGGAACAGTGGCTGGCCGAATAGAAGGATTTGATCTTGAACAAAATGGTGCTTTTACTGCTTTCCCAAGCGTATCATTTAGTGATTTTTTCAATCTGGGTAGTATCGACCTGAACCCATTTCAAACATTGGACCCAGCCACTTTTTCTAAAACATTTTTTGGTGGCGGTTTTCTTCCTCCACCGCTAAGTGCTGTTTTTAGCCCTGCTACACTTTCAACTTTGTTCACTGGAGGCGCTCTTAATGTAAATAGCCCTTCATTTGCGCAAGCACTATTGACTCCGCCACAAAGTGCGCTCGCAACATCAAATCCTAAGTTGAATGAGTTAATTTGTTGGGCACTCGAAAATGGCTTAGAAGGTTTGATCACGACCAGCCCTTTTGACCTCGCACTCGCAGGACGTATTATACAAGAGACACAAAAGTGTACAGATAATGGTGTAATCTATGGAGGAACGGGAGCTGATTATGCAGAATGGTTGGAGAAGGTTAATCCGGAAGAAGGATTTACGGCTGGTCAAATCGTAGGTATCCACGGAGGCAAAATTACCAAAGTTACAGAAGGTGCTGATCAGGTATTACCGGTTTCACTGGCGCCAGTGGTTTTAGGGAATATGCCTCCTGATTCAGAAAAAGAACTGTATGAAAAAGTGGGCTTCATGGGACAGGTTCCGGTTTTGATTTGGGGTAAAGCAAAGGTAGGAGATTTTATTATTCCTTCCGGTAAAAACGATGGCTTTGGATTGGCCGTTTCTCCTGAAGATATGACAATCGAAAACATGAAATATGTCGTTGGAAGAGTTTGGGAAGAAGGAACAGAGGAGCGAATGAACATGGTGAATTCTTCCATTGGTTTGGCTACCAACGAATGGGTAGAAATCATAAAGAAACAAGCCGCTCAACTGGAAAATTTGGAAGGCCGCATGATCCGCTTAGAGGATATGGAAGCAAAATTAGAGGTGCTTTCGAATCGGATGGAAGCGACAGCGAATTAATGAACTGGGTATAATTAAAATAACAAATAGTTTTGGAGCAGCTTCCTTTTGGGGAGGCTGTTCTTTTTGTTGAATAGGTCTGTAAAATACTTATCGTGCTAAATGTGAGATACTTACACCGGTGAAAATATAATATTAATAAAAACCCGACACCTTCTTCTTCTTCTTCTTGACTAACTCATCTGAGCAAGCAAACGAAGCAATTTTTTGCCATTTTTTAATCTCAACATATTATCAGATGAACCGCAAGTCTCTTTTATAATTAATTTTTTCCTCTTAATTTCCAATTTCGGGTTTGCACAATCGACTTATACCTTTACCAATGTCAGTGGG
>JBLHRR010000177.1:0-10563 GCA_047626155.1 Saprospiraceae bacterium
GTCCGTCTATCCTTCTTACCTTTCCCTCCTTTTATGAAAATATAGCCATCTGCTGAGCGGACATCTTCAATCCGCAGGTTAAGCACTTCACTCAATCGAAGACCTCCCGAATATATCGCAAACAGAATAGCCTTATGCTTTATATTTTTAGGTTGCTCTAATACAGCATAAACTTCTTTCATACTTAAAACACCAGGTAAGGTCTGCGACTTCTTTGGCCTTTGTATATCATAAAATTCTCGAGGCTGCTCCAATACCTGCTCGTAATAAAACTTAATCGCATTGATAATCGTATTCTGTTTCGTCTCCGAAATCTTGTACTTCACTATCCATTTTGCAACGTAGCCTTCTATCTCTGCCTTTGTAACATCTAGAAGCTTTCTACTTTCAAAATACTTGAAGAAGTAGGTAAGTGCGCCACGATATGCTTTCCAAGTGTTATGAGCGTAGGCTTTCAATATGATCTTCTCGTGCACCCTTGCAAGCTCAATCTTCATAGGTTCTGACAATTCTATTTTAGGAATCGCATTTGTTTGAGTGGGATTCTGTTCCTCATAAGAAGCACCAAATACCTGCTTTAGCAAAGCTAAATTCTCCTTTGTATTCACCACGCTCCACAGCTTTTGCTGATGGTGGTAAAACCGCCCAGGAATGGCCTTAATTCGTTCTCTCCACTTCTTAGCTCCAGGTGGTAGATAAAACTGAATTCGACGGGCATTTGGCCTAATATTGTAAATTATTGCTTTCATACTTACAAAAATAGATCATTTTATCCATTGTTAACCAGTAAGTTATGAACTTAGCCGTTTATAACCGATATTAACGGTTAGTAACGGTTATAAACGAATAGCAATTAGAATTTGCTCATTTCTAGTAAACAGTAAAGCCATTTAAAGACCGCTTCCATAAAATTTCAATATGAAAAAAACTTGCAAAATCTGTAAAAAAGAATTCGCCGGAAGGTCTGACAAAGTCTTCTGTTCTGTTGCTTGCAAAAACGACTACAATATCCGCCTGCAAAAAGTAACTCAGAACGCCGCTAAGAAAATAGACGATCTCCTTCATCGCAATAGATCGATACTTCTTGAGATCATGGGCAAACACAAAACGCAGATCAAGATAGACCGCATCATCCTAGACCAAAAGAAATTCAATTTCAACTACATGACAGGATACTCCATCAACAAAGCAGGGAAATTCTATCACCACATCTACGACTTCTCCTACATGACTTTCAGTTCTGAACAGGTGCTTATTGTTAGAAAGAGGAGTACGATCTAAGATAGGGATTTACCCATTCCTCGAATGTCGAAACCCGATCCGCCAGAATACCTGAAGGAGACGCAACACAATAGACTGGAAAATCAGATGCTGCTTCTGGCGGCTTGGACTTGCAACAGCAGCTCAATTCACGAACCCATTCTTTAAAGCAAACCTTACTAAACCCATCACTTTTTTGACCTCTAACTTCTTCATCAAATTTGCTCGATGCGCATCTATGATTCGCGGGCTGAGCTGCAGCAATCCTGCAATCTCTTTGTTATCAAGCAGAATAGAAGTAAGTTTCTCAAGTTGAACAGGCTATGTAGAACTCTTGTTAAATACTTTTTCACTGGCTTATTGAAAACCTAGTTTTAGTCCCCTCAACTGTTGACCAATCCCATCATGTAAAGATCGAGCGATACAATCCCAGGTTGGGCAGGAACAAAAGCAGGTATTACAGTCGGCGACGAGATTTTAGAGATAGATGGAAAGGTGGTAAAAGGAATGATTGAAATTGATAAAACCAATTTACGTAAAGGACTGGAAAGCATTTGAGTGTGTGACATATTTCCGGAATCCAAGTTTTGCAGTTAGTATTTCATTACAAGCACAGTCAGCTAATACGAAGCCCAACATCAGCCCGGATGAATTTAGTCCAAAAAGAGAAACGACTAACTGGGGCCTTGGCAGTGAAGCTCCCAACTTGCTGCTCAACGATGTGTACTCAAAACAATTCGACCTGTACAGCTTACTGGATAAGCCTTTAGTTATTGAATTTACCTCAGCCAATTGCGCTCAATGCACAAAAAATAAAATGGCGTTAAAGTCTTTTTATAAGCGCTTCAATATTAATCTGCTCAGTATTACGACTGATGAACACATTAACCAAGTCCGCAAATTTATCAAAGAGAATGATCTTCATTGGTCAACTATCTACGATGATTCAAAGGTATACAATCAGCAAACTTTCAGTGAAGCCAACTTCACAAAAGCACCGAAATTCCTTTTTATTACACCAGACAAAAAAATACATCGTATCTTCTACTCTGACCGCGACATCGGTAAACTAGCCTCTATATTAAAGAAGTATTTTTCCAATTAAATACTTTGAGTGTGTGACAAACCGCTCTACAGTACCGCAAGGCCGATAGGTTATCTGAGGCTACGCTTGTTGATACTCGATCTGTTTCTAGGCACCAGTTTTTCTTTCACTTTTTACTGCGATATATTGAATAGGATTACCATAGAGCGTACTTACTCAAATGAATGGATTCCTTTCAAAGTTATGGAATTATTCTGAGGCCATATCTCAGAACTCTAGGGAGATTTTGTGCTCCTATCGCTCAACAAAAGTGAGGGCAATATTAAATACTAAATATTAGAGTTTATTCCAAAATAATTTGTGTGTTCTCAAATGCTAATTCTCGCCAGCACTTCTCATCCCTTCCGCTTTGCGGTTAAATCACTTGACTGTTCACTGAACAGTCACCCTTTGGGATCGCTCTTTAATGTTCGCCCGTAGCTAAGGCTACGAAGTCAAAAAAGAGCTTCGTTCTGAAAAAAAAACATCTATTTGATTCCGATACAAAACATTTCAGCATAAACTCTATTAAACAAAACATATCTTTTTTTTGTTTTAATTACCTATTTTTGCGGTGCTTAGTTATAGGCATTTTCTTATAGACCAATAGCTGGTCTTTGTGTCGCAACAGGATTAAATTAAAAAATGAATATGAAGAATCAATTTTATCAATTTGATGCTAAAAGCCTTCAAGGCAAAAAAATATCAATGGATGCCTACAAGGGCAAAACAGTTTTAGTTGTAAACACGGCAAGCCAATGCGCTTTAACCCCCCAATATGAGGGCCTGGAAGAACTGTATAAAAAATATAGCGATGACGGTCTAGTTATTCTCGGCTTTCCCTGTGACCAATTTGGGAATCAGGAACCTGGCGATGAAAAATCAATAGCAGAAGGCTGCCTGCTAAACTATGGTGTAACTTTTCCTATGTTCTCAAAGATTGATGTTAATGGAGAGGAAGCACATCCTATGTATAAATATTTGAAGAAAGAATTGGGCAGTATACTAGGTAACAAAATCAAATGGAATTTTACAAAATTCTTGATCGATCCGGACGGTAAGCCGCTTAAAAGATTTGCACCAACTGCATCTCCTAGAAAAATAGAACGATATCTCAAAAAGGTTTTAGACTAAAAAAAACTTGTGTAATACTGGAATATTTTCTGAATTTACACTTTATAAAAAAGACCTTGGGGAAAATTAATCCTCAAGGTTTTTTTTTTAGAAGCTGTTAGAAGTTCTTAGGAGCCAGAGATTAATAAGGTTCTGATTTAGACGCAGTAGGTTTTGTGCTGACCGAGGCAAAAAAATTGAGCATAGCCGTAGCTACGCGATATTTTTTTAATGAAGGACAGTGCAAAGCCTACAAGTATAAATAGGAAAGTTATTATTCACTGACTCCTTAGTTATAAACTATATTTTTTCCAATCCTCCTTTTGGAATAGCAATCGATCAAGTATGATCGACCATACTTCTTGGCTATAAATTACGCCCGTGTGACTTGTATTGACTTCTATGTTTTGATGAACGTCATCCTCCACTTTTTCTATACAGGTTTCCCAAGCCACTACCCCATCTGTTTTTGAAAAAAGGGCAGTCGTAGGCACAGTTGAAGGAGCGGCTATTTTTGCCACCCATTCAGGGTCAAGGTTACTTGTTTTGGCTCCACCAGAAATTAATGAAAATAACCACGCTGCATTATTGGGCGCATTCATATCATTAAATGGAGAGCATAAGGTAATGACCTGCCTGATCATTCCAGGCTTCCTTTTTGCCAATTCTCGGGCATAGACCCCTCCCAAACTCCATCCGATCAAACTAATATTTTGGCCGGTCTCCAGATGTAGTTTTTCAATCTTTTTAATCAGTTGATCCACATCTTTAAATTTGCCCAGATTCATTCCCATCCCCCAGGTTTGAGCCTTATATCCATTTCTTTTCAAAAAATGGGTCAACGATTTGACGGATCGGTCATTTCCCATAAAGCCAGGAATGACCATAACAGGGTGCCCGTCCCCTTTTTTTTCAGATCTATGTAGCTTCAAAAAAGAATTTAATTTCACTCTTTCAATAATGGTTCTAAAGGGCTCTTTTATATAAGCCCCAATGGAAGGTCTTTGGATGTTCTTTATTTTTTTCCTATTCATCTTTTATTTTGGTTCTTGGTCATATTTAGTGGATTTGGAATAAGGGTTGATCAGGGTTTTCCACTTGTGTGAATTAATATAAGATGGCGCATATTAAGGGAACCCTGATCTACCTATCTACCCTGATCAGCCCTGATCTACCCACTATATATGACGGAGTACCTTTATTTTTTGAAAAAAACAACACAGTCTATTTCGATTTCTATTGATTACGAACAAAGTATTTTATATCAAAAACGGAGACATTCAAACTGAATGTCTCCGGATATAATATTGGGTATATAACTTTATATTTTTAGTTGAACATTTTACTAAATCGAACTGCGTTTTTGCCCAATTGTTTTTTCACCGTTTCCAATGTGTCAAAAACAATATCTTGTTGTTTTGCTGTGATTTTCAATCCACCTTCAATGGCTTTAGCAGTAATACTTTGCATTTTTTTGCCATTTTTCATGGAACCCTCTACTAGCTCATCAGCGGTTTCCAAAACAAATTCATTTATTGATTTTACTGTTTTCTTAGCCGTTTTGATTCCTCCCTTAGCCGTTTTTTCAATATCAATATTTGCAATTGTTTCCATCACTACCTCGCTCGTTTCAGTTGCCCAGTATTTTCCATTTACAGTCACATCGTCCATTACGTCGGTTACGGTTTCCAATACTTTACCAGTAACAGTAGTTGCTGTCTTTTTGATTTTGTTTAAGCTTTCCGTAAGTTCAACTTTCTCTACTTTGTTAGTTGCCTTTTTTGCAGATTTATTTATTCTTTTTGCCATGATATATTAGAATTTAATTATTTTAGAATTTGATTTTCAAAAATTTGTTCGAGTGATTATTTCTTAGCTTTTTAAGCTAGCTTGAAATTTTTTCAATTCCATCATTCTTTGAGCCGCAGCTAATTCTGCTTGTCGTCCCCAGGTTGAAGGATCGTACGTTTTGTATCTAGGACCGGCAGTTAATAAAAGTTCTTTTAAAGTCGAAACTTTTGCCTTCGATACTTGCAGGTAAGTATTGATACCCCCTTTGTTCAAAATCTTTTCTAATTTAGGTCCAACTCCGTCGATAACTTTTAGGTCATCTGCTTTCACAACAGATTTAGCGGTTGCTTTTTTTGTAGCAGGCTTTGCAGTCGCTTTTACGGTAACTTCTTTTGCCTTAACTTTTTTTGTGGCAGGTTTCGCAGTCACTTTTTTTGCAATCGCTTTCTTTGCAGTAGGAATAACTTCGCTAGCCATTTTCACTACATCGGAATTCATTGCCGTTTCCATTACTCCATCGATTGCTTCACGAGTTTCTTTTACTTTAGCTTTAGCTGTTTTAGTTACTTCGTCAGTTGCTTTATCAAATTTCTTGTACATGGTTGGTAAACCAATTAATTTTCCAAATCGCTGAGCACCTGTCGCATATTGCCCAATGACTCCTTCTAAAGTATCCAATATAATGTCTTGTTGCTTTCCGAAAAGAACAGTACCTTTTTTTGCTGCTTTCTCAAAAATCTTATTCCAGTTTTCACCCGATTCGATTGCACCTTCTACGATGTCTTCAGAAGTATTCATCACTTCTTTGTTCAGGTTTGAAGCAGTAGTTTTGATATTCTGTGCTGCCTTTTGAACGTTTACTTTTTCTAAAATAGTAGTAGCCATGATTCTTTTTTATTTGTTTTATAAGAGAGAACTTAGTCTAAAGAAGTTCTTTGTTGTTAATTATGGGGCAAAGATAAGTTGGGGTGGTTACAGATGAGTTACAAATGAGTTACAGGAGCTTGGGGTTTTTAAAATAAAGGGAAAGGAAAAAGGAAACACTAGGATAAGTAGCTGGTAATTAGACAATTACGATTTACATTGGCTCTTCGTTATGTTGTGGGTGGATCACAATGTTTTTTATTTTGTAAACCGAACGCGATTTTTTAACACAAGACACATAAGACACATAGCCTTCTATCGTAAAAGTTCCTCGCTGCGATCGGCTCCGCGGTCGCTCGGTAAATGCTTCGCATTTCATCCGAGGCGGCTCGTGGCCTCCGGCCACTTATCAGAAAATAACAACTAAGTTACAAGAGCTATATTAAATTCATTATTCTTTTTCTAGAAGAAACATTATAACGACAAATGGCCAGAGGCCACCAGCTGACTCGGATGAAATGCCAGAGCATTTACCGAGCGACCGTGGGGGACGCAGCGGGAGCTTCTTTTGCCCTTATTGGCTCACCAATCCTGCTCTTCTTCAGCCAATCCCGTAGGCTCAATGATCCCCGTACCATCGTACAATATAGGGATTGCTTGATACGTATTATCTTACGAGAGTGGGAAAGCCATGGAGAAGGCGTTCAGAACTTTTGCTTTCCCCCTTCCCGCGAAGTTCCGAGCGCCAGGAAACGAGTTCCGAGAGCCACTAATTATGACTAAGAACCTTTCTACTTTATTCCCCTAATTTTGCGCAACAACTGCTGCGTCTCCGGAAGAGGTTCGATACCAAATTCTTTTTGCAATACTTTCTCACAAGTTTGGTAGGATTTAATAGCCATAGGCCGATTGCCTTTTTTTAGATAAGCTTCCATTTGCACCCGGTACGCATCTTCCCAGGCAGAATCAATCAGCAATGCTTGTTGCGCGAGACGTATGCTTTCCAGTGGATTTTTTTCTAACAATAGTTCTCCAAGCGTAATCATTGCACCAAGTATTAAAATCTGCAGATGTTCCCTTTGCTCGCTCGACCAATCTTCGTAGAGTCGGTTAGGGAGGAAGGTTCCCGTGTAGAGTTCTATGGCGGCTTGATAAGCTTTTTCAGCGACAGTCGGTTCCTCCGTTATAGCTTGGTTACCTAGGACAATGAAATTTTCGAGTGCATCGGCATCTATCCAAAATTCATCCAGATTAAGCTGATAGGTCACCCCTTGTCGCAAGATAAACCGAGCTTCCGTTCTGCTTGGTCGGTCAGGTTCGAGGGCCTTGTTTACTCCGTGAAGAGCGACTTTAAAACTTTGATCGGAACCATCTTCCCAAATCCTGTCCATGATTTGATCTTTATGTAAACCGTGGCGGTGACGAGCGGTGATGAAGAATTGAAACAATTGCATCGTCTTATCCCGCCCCCATTCTTTGGAACTGATTTTCTCCCCATCTCTCCATACCTGGAAAGTGCCTAAAGTCTGCACCCGAATAGGTGCCCTTTTTTGTTTAGCAAGAAGGTCAACAATCTGATTTTCAATTTTGCTCATTAGTACTCCGTAGTTTATTAATGGGTAGGTCAGGGTTTCCCTTAATTCGCGTCAGTGGGAAACCATGATCTGCCCTGATCGGCCCTCATCCACCCTGATCAACCCTCTCACCAAATCAAGAACAAGTTATTTTGAAAGTTTATCCACCTTCTTTTTCATCTTCACAATTTCCTCCGACATTTTCTCCATCATTTCCATCATTTTATTGTGGTCCGATTTAGAAGCCCCCCGCCATTCATTTACATCGACATTTTGGTTGATGGTATCTTCTACCTGATGCTTGATGGCTTCGCTTACGTTATGAATTTCACTTTGCCATTTTTCGACTTGCTTCTTAGGATCTTTAATGGTATCCATCACCACTTTGGGAGCGGTCAAGGCCATTTTTTTCCATAGGTCAAAACTTTTGGAGAGGATGCTCTTTTGTTCTTCAGGCGTTTTATCTTCCATTTGTTGGATGGTCATTTCAGCAAGGGTGGCTTGCATAAAATTAACAGCTTCTTCAAATTCGGAAAATCGTTCTTCATCTCCGCCTTGCACATGACGAATATTACCTCGCCACTGGATTTGAGATTCTCCTTTTTCATTTTGGAAAATCTTTTGAGTGAAGCGCAATAGGAAGGATGCGGTTTCGTCTTTTTTTATTGCCATGATTTTGTAATTTCTTTTTATTAAAAAATGTCTTCTCCTTTTTCAATTACAGGGATGGAGAAAGGATAAATTTATTTTAGTGTAAAAGAATGCGGTGACTTTAATCCCCCTAATGCATTTAATCCCCCTAATGCAATTTTCAACATATAGGCCCTCTGTGCCTATATGTTAAAAAATCGCGTTTGGTTCACAAAACAAAAAAACGTTGCGACTCACCACACTGTGTTCTACGGTGCCCATTCGACAAACTCAGGATAAGCCCTATCTCTTAAAATTCGCAAACCGACTAGCACAGTAGCATAAATGTAAAACTACAGATTTCTCTAAAAGTGAAAATTACTTATTCCACAATACTTAATAGAATTCTCAAAGCACAAATTAAATCAAAAAATAGATTCGAAAGATTTACAGAATTGTAAAAGTATCGTTTTTGAAAACAAAAAATACAACATAATTTTGAAATCAAAGGTTTATGCTTACTTTAGTCTCTATTTACTTTAAGAAAAATTTTACCACCACAAAAACCTCATCATACGCTATGTTGAAAAAAATCCTTAATAATTTCAACGACCCAAATCTTAAAGCCATCTCCGGGATGGACGCTACCTTTTTATATGTCGAAACACCGACCAGCCCTATGCATGTAGGCAGTGTAGCGGTGATAGAAGGCGATTTGGAATTCAAAACCTTTCGGAAAATAATTCAGTCCCGACTTCATATGATTCCCAAATTGCGAAAGCGATTGGTGTATCCTCCTTTCAGTGTAGACTATCCGTATTGGATTGATGATCCAATTTTTGACCTGGATTTACACTTGAATTTTATCGCCTTGCCAAAACCTGGAGGTTGGAAACAACTGCGGCAAACCGCTTCAAGAATTTTCAGCGAACCCTTGGATCATAATCGTCCGCTTTGGTCTTTTACTTTTGTGGAAGGTCTGGATAATGTGCCTCAGGTGCCCAAAGGGTCGGTGGCGATTATCTCAAAAATTCATCATGTGGCTATTGATGGGGCGGCTGGTGCCGGAATGATGAGTTTGATCTTTGATTTTACATCAGATAAAAACCCAATTCCAGCACCAAGACCTTTTAAGCCGAAACCACTGCCGAATGAACTATCGCTGATCATGAAAAGTGCCATCAGCTTTGCGGAAAATCCACTCAAGTTTCCTAAAATAGTAACGAATACTTTAAAGGCTTCTTTCAAAGCAGGAATGCTCTCCCGCGTCCAACGGAGTGAACTTCCGACGGCACCGTTCACCGCACCCCCTACTCCACTAAATGGTATTATCTCTCCACGTCGAAAATGGAATACGGCGATTTTGGATTTGGATCGGGTCAAAAAACTGAAGTCCATTATGGGGACAACCCTCAATGATATCGTTTTAGCTTTTTGTGCAGGTGCTTTGCGCAGATACCTTTTAGAAAAAGAGAAACTTCCACTCAAGCCTTTGGTGGCAATGGTTCCAATTTCTACCCGTACCGCAAGCGAAGAAAATGATCAAGATAATCAAATCTCTTCTATGCTTATTCAGCTCGCTACGAATGTGGAAGATCCCATTGAGCGGCTGGAAACCATTCATGAAAATACGGTACGAGGCAAAACATATCAAGATGCCGTTGGTGCAAAAACCTTAGCAAATATGGCTGAGGCGGTTCCTTTCGGAATTGCGAATCAGGCTGCCCGATTATATACCCGGTTCCAGATTTCTTCGATGCACAATCCTGTTTTCAATGTCACCATCACCAACGTTCCGGGCCCTCAGTTTCCTTTATATCTGAATGGCCATAAATTACTTTCCGTCATGGGAATGGCTCCGGTAGTAGATGGTATGGGTTTGATCATTACGATTTTAAGTTATAATGGTTTGCTGACCATCAGCTCCACTTCAGATGCCAACTCGATGCCTGATATCGATAATTTTTCTCAGTACATCCGGGAGGAAGCCAACACTTTGGAAGCTGCCATTCTGAAAAGGGGAAAGAAAAAAGCTGTTACTAAAAAACCTCAAAAGGCCAAATCGGATGCCTTGTTTACTCACTTTAAAAAGGAACTCAAAAAAGCGGCGAAGTTTATAAAACCTAATAATGGGATTTTCCAATTTAACGTAACTGGCGCTACAGAAACCGTTTGGCAAGTGAACCTGGATAAGTCTCCGGGAGTGGTTACCAAAAGAAAACCGAAAGCTCCGGACGCGACTTTTAT
>JBLHRR010000178.1:0-10546 GCA_047626155.1 Saprospiraceae bacterium
ATATCTATACCGGACTGTGAAATACATAATGTAAGTATTCATGTAAAAGGAATTTGCAAATCATGTAGGATATAACATAGTAATTTCAGTAGGTAGTTATGCAGCCATGCCGTCATTTTTGTTTTTACGAGCTTTCTTTTTTTGGGAAAAAGTTACATTAGGTTATTATTTAATTCCTCCAAAATGATAACGCTTATGAAAAAGACTTTTACTATCCTTCTTTTATTAATCCTAATTACCGCAACGACAGGGTTTTCACAAAACTTATTACGCATATTAACTACTAATTGGGGAGACGTTGAAGGAGCGCCCGGATCCATTACCGAAGCTACCTTTACCGTGCAACCACAAGGTGCGTACATGGACATCGGGATGTACCTGACGATGACAGATGAAGTAACAGGTTTTCCAGAAAGTGAATGGCTGGAAGCTGTGTTAGATTTTAACCTGCCCGAAGGATCAATCGTTTACGACTCTTGGCTTTGGATGATGGATGACACAACTATCGTTAAAGCAGATGTATTAGATATTTGGTCAGCCACACAAGATTACGATGCTATTGTGGATAGACAGAGTGATCCATCTATTTTGTATCGGAAAGCAAATGGCAGTCATCAAATTCGAGTTTATCCAGTCCCAGGAGGCGGAAGAAGAAAGGTAAAGATTTCCTATTTGGTTCCTGCGATATGGTCGGCGGATGATGTTTCTACCTGGTTGCCGTTAGATATTTTAACGGCTTCCTATAATCCACTCGAAGAATTCCGCATTTTGACTTTTCCAAATAGTACTTGGGCAAACCCTCGATTAGCAGGTCTGTCAGGTGTTACTTTTGAAAATGCTCAAGACGCAACTTTCGGAGATATATTGTTAGCTGACTTACCAATGAGTAGCATAGAAAAGCCATTTCGATTTGAGGTAGATGCACCGCTTAATAATGATGGAGTCTTTGCTCAGAAATTAGAGGACGGGATGGATCAGTTTTATCAATTGGTTTATATTCCGCCAACCGTTTTGCAAACTACGGAGTCTAAAAAATTGATTTTTCTTTTCGATCATGAAGAAGGACGAACTCAGGTTAATAGAACTGAATTATTGAAAAATTTCAAGAAAAATTGCTTGGCTAATTTAGATGAAGAAGATCAATTTAGTTTGGCTTTTAGTACGGCTGATGGGTCTATTTTTTTTTCAGACACCTTCTTAAATGCGGATACGACAGCAATTACTTCTGCCTACGAGGAAATAAATAGTTTTATTACAAGCTATAGTGATGTCTTGCAGATAATGGAAGATGGTGTTTCCTTTATTTTGGAAAATGGAGGAGAGGGAGAATTAGTGCTTTTTGCAAGTTCAAATGATGTGAATTGGTGGGATGCAGAAAATAGAGAGCGGAGAGATACACTTTACCAAAGAATACTTGACAACGATATTAAGGTTCATATTGTCAATTACCAAGACAGTGGTTTCTATTATGAGTGGGTTTGGCAAGGGCCAGACTTTTGGACTTATAGGAACCAAGAATTTTATCAGGACTTGACAATTTCTTCTTCTGGGAATATGTATGGATCATTGGAAGGGTCAAGTATCGTGTGGGAAAGTATCGCTTCTTTGTTTAATACATTGAAATCTAATGGGCATGATTTTGATTTGCATACTTCTCTAAACAATGGTTTTACATTTGATAGATTTGAACAGAAATATTTAGGGCAGTCTGAAAATACGAACCAACCTATATTGCAAATTGGAAAATACGTTGGCGACTTTCCATTGGAGTTGGAATATTCTTCCTTTACAGATAGTACTTTTGTTTTTGAAAATATTACCGTCGAGCCATCGGATGTTTATGAAGCAGATTCGTTGACCAGAGAGATTTGGTTTGGACATCATCTTCGAGAAATGGAAGGTCTTGCTGTTGCTTCAAATAGTATTCAGGAGGTTATTGATTTAAGTATCGAAGAAAGGGTGTTAACCAAATTTACAGCATTCCTTGCCCTAGATCTAGAGCAGGGAGCAGAGGCTTGTTTAGGTTGTTGGGAATTTGATGAGACTCTTTTGATAGCTACAGAAAATTTAAATGAAGAAGCTGAAATACAAATGACGGCTTTTCCTAATCCTTTTAAAGATGTCTGTACGATTGATCTGAAAATAAAAGAAGGCTCTAAAATAAAAGAAGCGACCCTTAGAATAGTAGATGCCTTTGGTAAAAATATTCTTACGAAAGATCTCAGTGAATTGGTAGCTGCGAAACAAACCCAATGGCAATGGAATGGCCAAGATGCTTCAGGGCAACGAATAGCGCCGGGTGTTTACTTTGTTATACTTCAAACAGATAAAGGGGTGGGAACTGTTAAGTTGACTTTGATGAAATAAGTAGCTATTCAGTATATGGCTTTTAGCAGTTAGCTTCCCTGTAATGCGATAGCGGGAAGCTAATATAGCCAGCTGCTGAACAATTACGTTACAATAGTTTTGAAAACCCATATTGAAAACTCGATATGGGTTTTTTCATTTGAAAATTATATCCTTGTACTCGAAATGCAACCCTCTTAAATGAGGGTCAATGTTTATCCTCATCTTTTCGTACTTTTGTAGAACATTAGAAATAAAGAATCGTAATTATCCAAACACCACAGGAGGTGCGGAACAGTTACAAAAAATCAAAAATCAAAATCCCATGATCGTAATAACCGGCGCCCTCGGATTCATCGGCTCCTCCCTCATTACTTACCTCAACGAAAAAGGACACAACACCGACATCTTTGTAGTAGATGATTTCTACAAAGACCACAAGGAAATCAATCTCGATAAAAAGTTCATTCGGGAATGGGTACACCGTGACATCTTCCTCGAAACCTTCGCGAACATCGCCTCTCAGATCTCATTCGTTTTCCACCTCGGTGCTCGAACGGATACGACTTCTAAAGACAAAGCAACTTTCGATAAACTGAATCTCCAATATTCCAAGGACATCTGGAATATCTGTGCGCAGAATAATGTCCCTTTGATCTATGCATCCAGCGCGGCGACTTATGGCGATGGCAGCAATGGCTACAGTGATGACCATAAAGGGCTCGCAAAGTTGGAACCGCTAAACGCTTACGCGAAATCCAAGCACCAGTTTGACCTTTGGGCACTAAAGCAAAAAACAGCTCCTCCTTTTTGGGTGGGCTTGAAGTTTTTCAATGTTTACGGGCCAAACGAATACCATAAAAAACGAATGGCTTCCGTTGTCTTTCATACCGCCGAACAAATCAAAAACTCTGGCGAAATGAAGCTTTTCAAATCGCATAAAAAAGGAATCGCGAATGGGGAGCAAGCCCGGGATTTTATCTATGTTAAAGATATTGTAAAAGTATTGTTTCACTTTTTTAGAAATACAAAAAAGGCCAGCGGAATTTATAATGTGGGAACAGGGAAGGCAAGGACCTTCAACGACTTGGCCAACAATACCTTCAGGGCATTGGGCCTCGAAGCAGAAATTAGTTACATTGATACACCTCAGGACATCCGGAAGAATTACCAGTACTTTACGGAAGCAGATATAACCAAGTTAAGGAAAGTAGGAGGTTATAGGTCTAAGTTCTACTCATTGGAAGATGGAGTAGGGGACTATGTGAAGAAATATTTGGTAGGAAAGAAGATTTATTGAGTCCCTCGTTAAATATTTCTGGGTAGATGAGGAGGATAAGGGTTTTCTTAATTTGCGTAAACTTACGTTTGTGGGAAGCCCTTATCAACCTTCATTCTTATTCCTCCTGTCTAATCTGGTTCATCGAAGCGTAATAGATCAGCCGCCATTCCTCTCCAATTCGTGCAAAGCGCCGTTGCATAGAAAACAAACCATTTACATCTCGGATTTCTTCTACGATTATTCCTTCGGTCAGTGGAATGAAATTTTGCACAAAGCTGGAATCCCTGATGTCGAAAGGTCGGTGTAGTAGCCAATTCTCCTGCTGCCAACGAAAGCCTTCAGGGTAGCGCCCGAGGCTATCCAGTCGCGGAACACCTTCAAGAGGGAAAGTAATGTGAGCAATTTGAAAAAGACTATCGCTATGGAAGCGTTCATAGAAGGCTTCAAATCCGTTTTCGTCAGTCGCTGTTGTAGCAACAACTTGCTCGGTTGAAGTATTGTTATCTGGAACCAAATTTTTCTTCGCATACCAAATAAAAAACATGGTGCTAAGTAGAATTCCGGTAAGCATACCAAAAATAAATTTCATGTAGATGTATTGTTTATTGTTAGCGCCTGTTCAACGTAAGGCCTTTAGCTAAAAGCCAATTGCTGAACAGTAACGTTTATTATTTCCTCAGTCCCTAAGTAATCAAAGGCGTATCCTCCGTTCCGTATACTAAAACGTACTCCTCTTCTACAATTTCATAATTCAAGTTGAAAGCCATGTATTCCTCTCCTTTTTTAGTATAACCACTAAAAGAACCATTAGTAACATCGTAGTCGAAAGGATTGATAAAAATATGTTGCTTAAAGTCTAATTGGCGACGACCGTAAGCTTTATAAAGCGCCTCTTTAGCTCCCCAGTAGACATGAAGGTGTTCCAGTCTTGTTTCTGGTTTTAGGCTATCCATTTCCTCGTCGCGCATATATTTGTGTGCAATCCGTTCTATTTTATCCACTATTTTTTGAACATCAATGCCCACAGGCTGAGGAGCAGCAATCACCGCAGCCAGCTCTCTTGAATGGCTAATCGAGATATCATATAAAGAATCGATCAGGAAAGGTTTTCCGTTTTCATCCTTAAGAGAAGCGCTCCGTTTTTTTCGACCAGTCATCTTATGTAATAATAGGCGACTAGCCAACCATTCCAGCCTTCGGTGTCCTTTGATTTTTGCAATATAGCGCTCCTCTTCCCTCGTTAGCAATAATTGCTCAAGAAAGAAAACCTCCTTTTCCTCAATTTTCCAAAGCCCAATTTCAGCTTGATTCGTTAGTTTTTTTTGACTATGTAAAGGCATGATCGGTTGAGGATTTTCGTATTTCGTAAAAGAAAGTATAGTATGCATTACACAAAAAATAATTTGACAATCTTTATGGGGAAAGCTTTTAGCTAAAGCACTCTCCCTTAGGCCGTTAAGCTTTAACTAAAAGCTTCCATATTGTCAAGTTAATTTTTTATTGTTGCTATGCGTCAAAGATCCAGTGAACGAAGGTAAAAAAAGCCCGCAAAATATTTCCCTCAATAGGCCCCCTTTTTCAATAAGCTTCCTAATTTTGCCGCATGATACTATCTGACAAAAAAATACTCGAAGCCATAGGAGATGGGAATATCGTGATTGAGCCTTTTCGCAAAGATTGCCTGGGCACCAACTCTTACGATGTACACCTTAGCAAATTCATGGCCGTCTATAAAAACCGAACCTTAGACGCGAAACAACACAATACCATTGAAGAAGTCGTGATACCTGAAGAGGGTTATGTCATTCAACCTGGCATCCTTTACCTTGGAGTAACGGAAGAATATACAGAAACCCATCACACGGTTCCCTTCTTGGAAGGAAAGTCCTCGGTAGGTCGTCTTGGTATAGATATTCACGCTACTGCCGGAAAAGGCGATGTCGGTTTCTGCAACACCTGGACTTTGGAAATCTCCTGCGTACAACCGGTAAGAATTTATGGAGGTATGCCAGTTGGTCAATTGATTTATTTTAAGGTGGAAGGAGAGATCGAAAATTACTACAATAAAAAATCAAACGCGAAGTATAATTCGCGTACCACCAAGCCGGTGGAATCTATGATGTGGAAGAATAAGTTTTAGACTTTTTATTGAAGTTATAAGTGCTCTGCTTGCCCCAGCCCCTAAAAGAGAGGCTCAGCGCGCAAGTGGTTCCATTGATCTTTCTAGAAAAATTTAATTGGTATTTGATAAAACATTCCATCGGTATGCATTACACTAAAAATAATTTCCCGATTTCTTTGGTGGAAACGATTATATAAACCACTCTCCCTGTGGTCGTTTTGATTTACATAATTGTTTCCCAATCAGGAAGTTAATTTTTCGTTGTTACTATATATTCCTTGGTAGAACTAAGATTTAAACCAACTGGAATGCTGTTAGGGTCGATGAGTGGGAAGGGGGCAGTGTGGACAAACCCCTTAACAATAAAATCACAAATTTATCCCCAGTCCTGCTTTTAGGGCCGGGGATAAAAGCACCAAACTACTGCTGTAGATTTCCAGGCACCTTAATACGCTCTACCACTGGCTCCACCGCTCCACTAATATTGTGTACGATCAACTCCACTCTACGATTATACTGTCTTCCCGCAGGTGTATCTTTGCCGTTCAACTTGTTTTTTGCAATTGGAGCATCTTCCCCGAAAGTGCTGATACGAATTCGAGTAGAAGCTAAACCTTCGTTGATCAAATAGTTTTGTGCAGCTTTCGCCCGGTTCATTGAAAGTGTATTGTTGTAACCTAGGGATCCTTTGGCATCCGTATGGGCGCTTAACTCTACCTTGTAGTCAGAGTTGGCAATCATTATTTTAAATAAGCGATCCAATTGTACGTTGGATGCCCGACGTAAATTGTACTTGTCAAAATCAAAAAAGATAGATTGGATTTTTGTCGAATCCGTCGCCATTCCGCAAGAAAGGGAGCAGGTGTTTCGGACTTTATCCATGTCAATTACCCGGGCATTGTAACCCAAGCCCTTTGCATTTTTCGCGGAAGCTGTAGCTGCATTTTCATCAGCAAAGCCAGCGATGTAATACTTATGAATATTATTATGATCCTCCACGTGATAAACGCCGGTTAAGCCCTTGAAATAATCTAAAGAAACAGATTGATCAAAAGCCGCTACTTGAACGACAAAGTCAGAATTCTGAGCATAAGATTGCCCAAAGAAAAAAATACATAGCAATAGCAATGGAAATTGTTTTCGCATGATTTAAGTTTTTAGTTTATGAATTAAAAAATGAAAAGTAGTAATGGTAAGCGTTCATTTGGATGAGCTAAGGTACAATATCCCTTTATTTTCAACATAAAGTTTAGTGTTCTTTTTTACATAGGGATAAACAAAATGCAATTTCACTGCCAAAAGGGCTCTAGTTGTGATAGATATGTGTAGCACAACTTACTGCCAGTAGCTATGGTTTGCTGAAAAGGTACGCGAAGGATTTTATCAAAAACTACTTAGATCGCACCACAATCTCATCCACAAACAACCAAGCCTCATGCCCTGCCCCCTGTTTTCCATCTTCAATTACCCCATATCGTTCCGCTCTTATTTTTAAATGCTGCGTATTCGTTTTAGGGAAATTTAAATTAAGATCGACTACCTTTTTGGAGGAAGTGTTTTGTAGTTGCTTTGTTAGGATATCAGTAAAGTTTTTCCCATCTGAAGAAGAAGAAATGGTCACTTTTTTCGGTAAGTAAATCCACTGTCCATTCCCATTGTAAAAACGAAGGCTAATCTTATTTATATCCTGTGTTTTGCCCAGGTCGATTGTTGCCTCAAAATCTTCACCACTCCATCCCAGCCACTCTCCATCGCCGTAGCGTTCGTCGCTACCTACTATGCCATTTACCATCGCTGCTGCGCCTCCCATATTATAGCTTGGGTGCGGAGCATTTGTAAGGTTAATGTTTTTTGCGGTAGCTTTATGCAATAAGAAGTTAGATTGTGTGATACTGCTAACTGCTTTTTCGTTTTTATAACAAACCGCTTTTAGCTTGGCATCTCCGTTCAGCGAAATGGGCTTTTCATAAAGCGTACTTTTTTGATTTGGGCTACTGCCATCAAGCGAGTAATAGATTTTTCCATCGGGTGTAAGGGTACTTAGGCTGACAAGAACGCCGTCCGTTCCATCTACTTTCGGAGCAATGTTGGTATTTACTTCAAAAAGATGATTGGCATAATTGACTTTTAGCCGATCTAACTTAGGAAGATGCAGCCCAAGCCTCTTGGCAAAATCATCATAGTTTCGTTTGGACTTGGGAGACCAGTTGACTTCTGCTAAAGCAATCGCTCTAGGGAAAGCCATGTATTCTACCTGCTGCTCTGTTTTCATGTATTCCGTCCAAACATTACCTTGAGCTCCCAGAATATGTTTAGCTTCTTCAGCTGTTAATTCCTCTGGCGTGGGTTCAAATAGATAGACCTTTTTCAGCGGCAGGAAACCACCAATGGCCAGAGGTTCCTCTCCCGAATTTGATTGGTAATAGTCAAAGTAACAATGGGAGGTGGGCGTCATAATGACATCATGGTTTTGGCGAGCCGCTTCTATTCCTCCTTTCATTCCACGCCAGGACATTACGGTAGCATTGGGTGCTAAGCCGCCTTCCAAGATCTCATCCCAGCCGATGATTTGCTTTCCATTTTTATTGAGGAACTTTTCAATTCGGCTAATAAAATAACTCTGCAATCCTTCTTCATTTTTCAGACCTTCCTTCTTAATCAGTTGCTGACAAAATGCGCTTTTTTCCCAAGCAGCTTTTGGGCATTCATCTCCACCGATGTGGATGTACTCCGAAGGGAATAGAGTCATGACTTCTAACAGTACATTTTCGAGGAATGTAAAAGTCTCTTCTGTTGGGCAATAAACATCTTCAAAAACGCCCCACAAAGTAGCCACCTCTGTTGGTTTACCCGTACAGCCTAATTCAGGGTAAGCAGCAATTGCCGCTTGAGAATGCCCAGGTAACTCAATCTCGGGAATCACTGTTATAAATCGTTCTTTAGCGTAAGCCACAATTTCTTTTACTTCCTCCTGCGTATAAAACCCACCATGTCGTTTTCCATCAAATTGATGCGGCTGATCGCTGTAATGGCCAACTAAAGTTTCTTTTCGAAAAGCGGCCACTTCTTGTAGTTTAGGATATTTTTTGATTTCAATTCGCCATCCTTGATCTTCTGTCAAATGCCAGTGAAAGGTGTTGAGCTTATGGATGGCCATCAAGTCAATATATTTCTTAATAAAAGAGCTTGGAAAAAAATGACGCGCCACATCAAGGTGCATACCTCGGTAAGGGTAACGTGGGCTGTCTGTAATGTTTACGCAGGCGAAAGAGGATTGTCCTTTGTTTTTAGAATATAATTGTAACAATGTTTGCACGGCGTAAAAGGCACCCGCAGGTTCTGCTGCTTCAATCAGGATGTCATAAGGATTTACCGAGAGTTTATAGCCTTCCTTGTTTGTAATCGCTTCATTTTTCCGAATGACAATTAAATCCTTTTTAGCGGCATCTTTCGCAATCGAGAGCTTTAGTCCACTGCGTTCCGCTATCTCTTTTTGAAGAAAAGAAGCAACGTTTGTAAAATCATTGTTACTTTCTTCTGAGAAAATACGAACCTGGTCACTGATTTGAAATTGTCCGCTAGCGGCTTCTATCTGTGCTGGAAGAGGAATGAGGTTGTACTCGTTTTTCTGTAAATCTCCAGGTACTGATGTTTGACAAGTAAGTAGAAAGCAGCAGCAAGCGCAGAGGGTAATGGTGATTCGATTCATGTTGTTTTTTGTGTGGTACAAAATTATCGGGAAAGCCTAAAAGTAATCAAAAAGCACCTTTTAACTATTACCACTCTAAAAAAATCCTTGAGCTCATAATCCAGTTCCTCAATTTAGCTATCTTTCCGCTTTTTATTCCGTAAAAAAGAACATCATTAGGAGCCAATGAGGAATCTCAGGTTTATTGGTTTTATTTTTGAAACACTATAGAAAAACAAATAATATGAAAGATAGGTGGATACTGATCCTTTTAGTACTTTTTTCTGGTGTATTTTCTTGTAATGATAGAGCTCAGGTAGAAGAACATGGTCAACTTGGAGCAGCCCTTCCTGTTTTAGAAAGCAGCGCAACAGAAAGCAAAAGGAAAGAACCTGAGATTGGGACTATTATCGACCGTTTCAATGGTGTAGCTGTTTATTTTAACGGCAACTTTCGAAATACCGATGGCCGAAACGTCACTTCTGATGGTTATAACCTTGGTCTTAAATGGCAGTGCGTTGAATTTGTCAAAAGGTATTACTATCTCCGTTACGGACATCGCATGCCAGATCCCTGGGGACATGCCGTAGATTTTTTCAATAAAAAATTGCCCGATAATACTTACAATCCGCAGCGTGGACTTCAGCAATACAAAAACCCAAGTATTGAAAAACCGAAGGTAGAAGACATCATCGTTTTTGCTGGTGGGGATGGAAATCCATATGGACATATTGCCGTCGTTTCCAAAGTGGGACCGAATTATGTCGAAATTGTTCAGCAAAACGTGGGCAAGCAAAGCCGCTACACCCTGCCGCTTTTTGATATGGTGGATTCCTGGCGAATTGCCAATATTGACGTGTTGGGTTGGTTGAGGAAAAAATAGGAGGGAATATTGAATGATGGTTGTAACTGCCAAAGCCATCTACTGTGAATAGGTACTAATGATATTCTGAATATAGATTACGAGGAGGATTACGAAAAGTATGAGCAGTTTAAATTCGCCCTACGACTTTTAAGTCGCAGGACGAACTATTTTAGCACTTCTTTTTAAGAGTTAGAAATTCATTCTTTCTCAAAGAGTTACAATCTACTGAACACTTACTTTAGT
>JBLHRR010000179.1:0-10376 GCA_047626155.1 Saprospiraceae bacterium
AAAAGTCAAAGGCAATAGCTGGAGTATCAATTTCCATGATGATGCTTCTGATTATAAGGACCTTACCATTTATATCACTCTTCCAACACTGGAATCCATTTCCATTGGTGGCTCTGGTAACATCAGTTCTACAAATAATTTCAACAACAGCGATGACATGGATATTTCCATCGGAGGTTCTGGTGACGTAAGCCTTGACCTTAATGCAAAAGACGTAGACATCAGAATTGGTGGTTCAGGAAAAGTGGCCTTAAAAGGCGAAGGGGAAGACCTTGATATCAGCATCGGAGGTTCTGGAGATGTAATGGCTTTTGACTTCACCGTTAATACCTGCGATGTAAGCAGTGCGGGCTCTGGAGACATTGATCTGAATGTTTCTGATAAGCTTAATGTTTCACTTGTCGGTAGTGGCGATGTTACTTACAAGGGGAATCCTAAGGTGAAATCCAGTATCGTGGGTTCTGGTGATGTAGAGCGTAAAAATTAAATTTCTATTAGCTTGGAGTTGTAAAAAAGGTCGACTCCTCCAGAGTCTTGCGTGTGTGGCCTAAATGCAGTTATGAAACTGTAGTTTAAAAGAGCGTAGTTTCTACCTTTATTCATAATAGATATGGGCCCGAAGCTACGCTCTTTTTTATTCCCTTTACCAGTTGGCCACGGACCTCGGCAGGGGCAAACTTCAATTAGCGTGGAGTTGCAACTCCTCGCTAATAAAAAACCCCGAAGCTTTTGCAAGCCCGGGATCTGGAATAAAAGATGAATGATTTCTTAGTGCATCTTAGGGATTAAAATAATCAACAGGATTAACTGCTTTTCCATTTTTTATCACTTCATAGTGCAGATGTGGCCCTGATGACATTCCTGTGCTTCCGACCAATCCAATCACGGTTCCTTTCTTCACCGTCTCCCCTTCTTTTACTTTTAGCTTGCTGAGGTGAGAATACTTGGTTTGAAAGTTTTCATCATGCTTAAGCAAAATGTAAAGACCATGTTTTTTCCCATCTCTTGCGAACTCCACTACCCCATCTGAAGTAGCCAGCACGGGTGTTCCCAACGGTGCTTTAAAATCGATTCCCTTGTGGAAAACTTTCTTCTTAAAAATAGGATGAAACCGATCGCCAAAACCTGAGTTAATCTTGTCGTGATCTTTTAAGGGTTTAATGCTCGGCGGATCAGCGATATCCGTTTCTGCCAGATGATCCTGCATGCTCAACATCTCCTGCGGCGAAGGTGCTTGAATGGCATTTTCAAAATGATGTCGCTCCGAATTTGAGTAGAATACAAGCGATGAAGGAATCAGTAAAAATGCCAAAATTGCTAAAACGAGATTTTTCATAAATGACGATTTTTTGTTAGTTAAAGAAATAGTTTGCTCTTGCAAATTCTTTAATTCATCTTTTCCAAAAAATTCGAAAACCGTCTTTGATGCTTCCTCGTATAATTTTCCATTTTGCATTTGTTCCTCTATCATGCAACAGACATGATCTAATAACTCTGTTTCAAGAGGCACGTAGTTCAACCCTTGTTCTGTGAGTTGTTCGGCTACCAATTCTATTTGTTCCTCATTTAATTCTACCATCATGCTTTACCTGTTTTTGGCTGTAAGATGAGTTGCATGGTTTGTATAAACTCTTGGAATTCAGCGATTTTGCTCACATTAGCTTTTTTACCCTTCGCTGTGAGTAGGTAGTATTTCCGAGTTCGTTTGCCCACCAATTTCTCTTGCGCGCGAACTAAGCCAGCAGCTTCCAGTTTATGCAAGGTTGGATATAGGGCCCCTTCTGTCAAGACCAACTTCCCTTCCGAGAGTTGTTTGACATGCTGCGAAATTTCGTAACCATACATCTTATGTTCCTCCGCCAGCAGCTTAAGGATGATGGTTTTTAATGTTCCTTTTGTTAATTCGTTTGATAACATAATGCAAATATACCTAAGAATTTTAGGTATCCAAGTTTATACCTAAGTAAATTAGGTATGGCCGGCTAGAAAGAGGAATTAGTTAACTTGTAAAGCAGCCCGTCCTGGTCAAGTGGGTTAGTTTATTAGTCAATTATTTGGGACTTTCTGGCTGTGTCGATTAGGCAGACCCACAAAGGTGTTCAGCCGAAGTAGCTACGAGGGGAATTCTTTTTGATTAAAAGGAAATTCGAATCAGACGTATATAAATGTACCCCGAAAATGCCTCACGCAGAGAACGCGAAGGCAACAAAGCAAGATGTAAATAAAAAGAAGCGGGGTTAGCCTTCTATTCCATTGTTCACATTTCCGTTTTCTTTTAGCGCTGACTGTAGAATCAATCGTACATTAAAAAAGCAGAGAATTACAACCACCGCCAACCAAATGTACATCCATACAACTTTAGGAATGACAACAAATAGCTCGGCATATTTTTCTAAATCGGAGCTAGGGCCAACTCTAAAGTCCTGGACAATGTGAAACAGACAAGCCAGGCCTAAAAACATCAATGCTTCTTTATCAAGGCTCGTCTTATTGGCAATAAAAAACAATATTAATGCAAAAATCATTAAGAAGCCCGTGGTATATAAACTGTCGAACCATACAAAGCCAACAATAACCATTATGACGGACAAAATGTTTAATCCAATTTGTGCGATTCGTCCCTTTCTCGTACCAAGATAAAACAAGAGATTTCCGAGAATAGCAGAACCGATGTAGCCACCCATTAATATAACTGCTCGTGATCCTCCTCTTGTCATTGTCACACCAGAACCATCTGGATTTATCTGAATCGACATGACTTCTCCTCCTGTAATCAAAGCACCCAAAGCATGACCGAACTCATGCAGAAAGGTTACCAATAAGGTGATTGGATACAGGATCATTCTGCCATACTCCCCTCCGAAAAATTTAATACCGAGATAGAGAAAGAGCACAATTAGAATACGAAGGAGGGTATTGTTTTTCATGTTTTTTAAAATTAGTATTACACAAAAAATAATTTCTTAACTTCTGTTGCATCTTTTGGTTTTAGTCGTCCGGCAATTATCAATCGAATTTCTCTTCTGCGAATTGCGGATTCATATAGCCTTTGTTCCTCGTTTGTCAATGGTTGAAATTCAGGAACCTTTATTGGTTTCTTGGCATCATCACTTAAAGATACGAAAGTGAAATAGGCATCATTACAACGTCTCGAATTATGACCTTTCACATCATGGGCAAAAACTTCTACATAGATCTCTACAGAAGTATTGAAAGCTCTAGTAACGGTCGCTTCCAAAGTAATCACATCTCCTACATGGATTGGCTTTTGAAAAGAAACGTGATCCACGGAGACGGTTACTACATGAGCTTCACAATGTTTACCTGCGCAAATGCCTGCAGCTATATCCATCCAGCGCATAAGATTACCTCCCATTAAGTTGCCAAGTGGATTGGTGTCATTGGGCATTATCATTTCCGTCATGATGGTTTTAGAATCGGATGCTTTCTTAATTTTCATAAAATATTTTTAATTTTTTAGAAAGAGGAAGGAGAATCTTTCTAAAGTTTTTTTTTATTTAAGCATACCCCTTTCTGCATTCGGTTGCAAGTTAGTCAAACGATTCTGATTTCTATTTGTTCCTTTTTGGAAAAAAAGAGACTATTTTTTAGACGAATGGGGAAATATAAGAGATGCTTACTTTTTGTAAGGAGTGGAATGGAGAATGCAGAAGTTAATTTGGAATGGGAGTTTCGAAGAAGCAGAGAAGCTAACAACTCATTGCTTCGGAAAAGAGTTTCGACCGTGGGTTTGGGCGTAAAGTTTTCAGAAGTAATAGGCCGATATTGGTTTATCCAAATGGTTACCTTAGAAATTGAATGAAAAGATAGGGAGAGTGACCTTTACTCCGTAATCCGCTCAAAAACAGATTTCACCATCACAAATACCGCCGTTAATAATATTAAGTTACCTAACATAGTGTTTACGTTTATGGGATTATCAGAAATCTAAAATATGTTCTTTGTTCTATTGTAACAAGTTGGTACTTGTGGCCGTTCCTTATTAAAACGCTTTTTCGCGAAAAAACGCTGCTCGGTTTTCCTTGTTTCGGCGTTATAATTTTGCGATATTGCGACTCTATTCATTTATTAATGTGGTACAAAAATAACAATCATGGCAGAAGAGCAAAATAAGAAAAAACAAAACCAACTCAACATAGAACTTCCGGAAGAAGTAGCAGAAGGCATTTACTCCAACCTAGCTATCATCTCTCATTCTACTTCTGAATTTGTCGTGGATTTTATCCGTATGATGCCAAACGTTCCTAAGGCAAAGGTGAAGTCTAGAATTGTATTAACGCCTCAACATGCGAAGAAACTTTTGCGTGCTTTGTCTGAGAATGTAGATAAATTTGAGGCACAACATGGGCCTATTTCAGAAGGAGGACAGACGAACTACCCTTTTATGAATTTTAATACCCCTAAAGCACAGGCATAGTAATTAAGATGAAGGATTATTTCAAAGACAACGAAAGGCTATGGGATCAAAAAACACCCATTCATCTTAAGGCGGAGTTCTATGACCTGCCTGGATTCCTTAATGGAAAAACCAGTCTACGTCAACCTGAATTAGCAGATCTTCCCGCTAGCCTTGTTAATGGAAAATCCATGCTGCATCTGCAATGTCATTTCGGACAGGACTCTCTTTCTTTTGCCCGAATGGGAGCTAAAGTAACTGGTATAGACCTTTCCGGTAATGCCATTGCAGAAGCAAAAAAATTGAACAAACAACTAGGTCTGGATGCTACTTTCGTGAAATCAAATGTATACGATTTGCCAGAGAACCTAGAAGGCCAATTCGACATCGTTTTCACCTCTTACGGCACCATCACTTGGCTACCTCTGACTTGGTTAAATGGGCAAAAGTCATCAACCACTTTTTAAAACCGGGCGGTACTTTTTACATGGTTGAGACCCATCCCCTACTCTTCCTTTTTGACTTTGATAACAATAAAATTTCCTATAATTATTTCAATAGTGGAAAGCCCTATTCGGAGGAAACCAATGGCACCTACGCCGACCCAAATTCTGGATTGGTAGCTACCGAACATTTCTGGTGCCACTCGCTTCATGAAGTTATGCAACCCTTATTGAAAGAAGGCTTACAACTCTTAGATTTCAAAGAGTATGATTACTTTCCTTACAATTGTTTTCCGAATATGGAAAAAGATGGCGAACAAGTTTTCCGATATAAAAAGGCCGGGGCTACTATCGCTCATATGTTCTCTTTAAAAATGAAGAAAGGAGAATAACAGCCCTTTCTTTCAGAGAACACAAAATTACTTGGTAACGTCCCACACCTCTAATCCTAACGGAAGCCAATAACGCAGATATACTTTAACGAACAACCTCCACCAAACGAAAAAAGCAGAACCTGAACTCAATCAGATTCTGCTTTTTTATTTCTTTTAAGCCTTAACTAAGCCTCAAAACGTAACCATTACTTTCCTTCAAAGTAAGAAGTATTTTCTCCACCAGACTCTACTACTTTCATTCTTTCTCCGAAAATCTTTGATACTTCAAAGTCCTCTTTTCTAGCGTAAATTTCTTTCAATGCACTCAAAGTATTGACGTCGTTAGGATTCAACTTCTCTGCACGCTGAAATAAAGGCAATGACTTTTCGAATTCAGTGTTAATCCCTGTTTTCTTTTCTTCCATTGCCGCCAAAGCAGATTTAGAATAGTCTCCTTTGTCTTCTAATACTTTCAACTCTTCAATCAAAAGGTTTGCTTTATTTACATAAAGTACTCCTGTGTTGTAGATGGCGAAGAAGTAGTTTTCATCTTTCTCCAAAGCCTGACCGTAATAGTCCATTGCTTTGTTGAAATACTCATCTGCTTTTACTAGGTTCTTATCTCCCATTTCCTTTTGGAAAAGGTTGTCATAGGTGTTACCCAATGCAGAATAGTAAGAAACATTATCTGGATCTGCCGCAATAGCTCCTTCTAATTTTCCAACTAACTCATCAAAACGGTTATTAGTTAGATAGTGGTTCAATTCTGTTACCATCAAAGCGTTATCTTCAGGGTATTTTTGACGCCCTTCAGCCAACAATATCTCTGCCTTTTCATTGTCTTTCTTATCCATCGCAATAGTAACCAAAGCATTGTAAATTGCAGGGTCCTCGTAGTTTGCATCTTTCAATTTTGTAAAACCAGCTTCTGCTTCATCCATTTTCTTAGCCTGTAAAGCACTTAAAGCAGACATGTATAAGTGGTCATTCATTTTAGAATCCTCATCTAATACTGTCTTTTTATCATTGGCTAGGAACAATTGATGTAGTTCTGTTACAGCTGCATAATTCGCATAAGCATTTTCATAATTACCATCTTTAAAAGCAAGTAAACCCGTGTTACTCATATGAGAAGAAGTTGCTCTTAAATATCCGAAAGCATCAGATTTGAAGTATTTCTTTTCGGATACCTGAATTGCTTTGTTCAATGCAGCGAAAGCTTTCAATGCAGCATCTGGGCGCTCCATCTTAGCATCTGGATTTAGTGATTTTTTAATAACTTCCATGTTCGCATACTCATTATAGACCTGTCCGGCAGCAATCAACATTTTGGAAAGTGTCTTTCCTGAAAGTGCGGAAGAACCAGCCGTTGCAACGTCCATATTGCTAGCAGCTTTGTTAAGCAATTCTTTCTTCTTTTCGCCATCTGTTTCTGTTTTCCAGTTGTTGAATGCTTTTGATCCAGCTTTGTAAGCCGAAGAAGCATCCTGAGCGAAAGAGGTACCTACTAAAAGTAATAATGCAAAAAGACTTGATATTAATTTTTTCATTTTTGATGATAATTTCGTTTTAAAGTAATTGAACAAAATTGATTAGGGACAATTACTTATATTAAGAATTTGATTTGTTGTTAAGACGCAAAAGGTCACATTAAAAGTCTAAGGTAAAGGTTAAGAAATAGAACTGTTTTGTTAAAAAAGTTAACAGTCCCTAGCAGTTAGCTATTGGCAATTGGCTTCACTAGAACGTACCGAATAGTGGGAAACTAACTGCTAAAAGAGCCAAAGATCTATTCCTCCTCCCCTGTGCCTTCTTCAGCTGCTAAGTTTTTAGCCCCTTCTTCAGTACCTTCCTCTTCCTCTACTGCTTCTGTTTCATTCTCGTCTTCATCATTAGGCTGTAGCACTGTCACATCAGCAATATTATCGCCTTCATCAAGACGCATAACACGAACACCTTGAGTAGCTCTACCCATTATTCTCAAGTCGTCAGTTGACATTCGTATTACGACTCCAGAAGTTGCGGTAATTAAAAGGTCATCTCCCTCATCTACAACTTTCAACGCTACTAAAGCTCCAGTTTTATCGGTCACCTTCATAGAGGTTACTCCTTTACCACCACGGTTTGTAATTCGATATTCATCAACGTTTGATTTCTTACCATTTCCTTTTTCGGAAACAACCAAAATCGTTTTACTCGTATCTTCAGGATCTAAACTGACCATACCAATACATTTATCTCCTTCTCCAAGTGTAATCCCTTTAACCCCAGCAGCAGAACGACCCATTGCTCGAATTTTCCCTTCTGGGAATCGGATGGCTTTACCATTGCTATTTCCAATTAGGATATCGTGTTTGCCATTTGTTAACCGCGCTTCTAAAAGCTCATCGTTATCTCGAATGGTTATGGCGTTGATTCCATTTGTTCTTGGACGAGAGAAAGACTCAACGGACGTTTTCTTAATCACACCATTCCGTGTACATAGTACTATGAAGTGAGAATCAAGGAATTCCTTGTCTTTTAGATCCTCTATTTTAATGTAAGCTCTGACCTTGTCTTCTTTAGGTAAGTTAATGATGTTTTGGATCACCCGACCACTGGAAGTTTTGTTGGCTTCTGGTATTTCATAAACTCTCAGCCAATGTACTCTTCCTAACTCTGTAAAGAGTAAAAGGTAATTGTGCGTGGTAGCTGTAAACATGTGTTCGATGAAATCTGCATTTCTTGTTTTCGATCCTTTCGAACCTCGACCACCACGTCCCTGCGTTTTGTATTCTGTAGCTTTTGTTCGCTTCACATAGCCTAAGTTAGAGATCGTAATGATCACGTCTTCATTGGCAATCATATCTTCGATGTTGATATCTCCATCATCTCCGTATGTGATATCCGTACGACGTTCGTCACCAAATCTTTCCTTAATGTCTGCTAACTCTTCTTTTACGATCCCTCTTTGGCGTTCAACAGAAGCAAGGATATCTTTATAATCTGCGATTAGAATTTGCAAACCATCATATTCGTCTTTAACCTTATCTCGCTCAAGGCCAGTCAACTTCTGCAAACGCATTTCCAGAATCGCCTTCGCTTGAATTTCAGATAAAGAGAACGTATCTTGTAAAGCTTGACTCGCTAATTGTACCGTTTTAGAAGCACGAATCAGTGCGATGACTTCATCCAGATTATCCAAGGCGATTAGCAATCCTTCAAGAATGTGCGCACGAGCTTCCGCCTTATCAAGATCAAACTGCGTTCTTCTAACAATAACTTCCAAACGGAATTCAATGAACAATTCAATCTGTTGTTTCAGATTAAGCAATTCCGGTCTTCCTTTTACCAGTGCAATGTTATTAACTCCGTAAGAGTTTTGTAGCGGTGTATATTTATATAGCTTGCTCAACACCACGTTGGCCATCGCATCCCGCTTAATCTCCACAACGATTCTTAAACCATTTCTATCTGATTCATCTCTAATATCACTAATCCCCTCTATTTTCTTGAGGTTAACCAGCTCTGCAATTTTGATAATTAAATTAGCTTTATTTACCTGGTAAGGGATCTCTGTAACAATGATCTTTTCCTTACCTGAATCACTCTCTTCAATATTAGATTTGGCTCTTACAACAACTCGCCCACGTCCAGTTTCAAAAGCCTCTTTAACTCCTGTAGTTCCGTAGATGGTTCCTCCTGTTGGAAAATCAGGAGCTTTGATGAATTCCATCAAGCCAGCAATGGTAACCTCTGGGTCCTCTATACAAGCTTCGATACCTTCAATTACTTCCGTTAAATTGTGTGGCAACATATTCGTTGCCATACCTACAGCGATACCTGAAGCTCCATTTATCAAAAGGTTAGGCACCTTCGTAGGAAGCACAGTCGGCTCCTTCAACGTATCATCAAAGTTCAATTGCCAATCGACCGTGTTCTTCTTGATGTCATCCAAAAGTTCATCTGAAATTCTTTCCAAACGTGCTTCTGTATATCTCATCGCAGCGGGACTATCACCATCCATAGAACCGAAGTTCCCCTGGCCGTCAACGAGTGGGTAACGGAGTGACCATTCCTGGGCCATACGCACCATAGAGTCATAAACGGAAGTATCACCGTGTGGGTGATATTTACCAAGTACCTCTCCTACAATACGGGCAGATTTCTTATGTGCTTTGTTGTAAGGAAGCCCCAACTCATCCATTCCGAAAAGTACCCTTCGGTGAACAGGTTTTAAGCCGTCTCTTACATCAGGTAAAGCTCTGGAAACGATAACAGACATTGAATAATCAATGTATGCTGATTTCATTTCATCGGTGATCGCTACTTCAATAATTCTATCGTTGCTCATCTACTATTTTTGGTTTTCTAATATTGCGCAAATATAACAAAAAGTAGGTAGAAAATGGCTTAAAATTGCGGTAAAAATGGAGTGACTTATTGAGCGCGAAAGTTACGTAGAAAAGAGGGTTTTCACAGCTCGAAATGTGTGAACGAATAAGGTGATTTAGTGACTGATCTGTATGGGGAAATAAAAAGAGGTAGAGGTGGTTATAATTTAGGAGAATCCGCTCCGGCAGAGTTGGAGCTCCCGTTCACCAAGCTTATGTCTAAGAGCGTAACTCCGTAACTCTGGTAGCGTGGAATATGCTCGGCCTATTCTGTTGACGGTACAGAAGCTACCCTCCTTTCAATGTCTTTGGTATTTTTTCACTACAAACCCAACCAAGGCGATCCCGTTGTTTCTGCTTAAATCTGAAATCTACTGATTAGATACGTTTGAACTGAAAATCGAAATACAATTAGCTACTCTTCTCCCCGCCCAACTTCTCCAGACCAAAAACAGTAACCAAACCTAAAACAATCATAACAACAACCATCAAAACCATAGGATCGCCACCATCATAATTTCCAGGCAACACATTCTCCTCCATCAATATTTTTTTAGGCAAACCTTCCTCATTTAAGATGATGTTCATAGCATCATCTCGAAGCCATTCGATTGGGTTTCTCCAAGGCCAGATTTTATTCAAAGAGCCCAGCATGAATCCAGTTAAGGTAGCTAAGGTAACCGATCGGTAGTGTTTGAAAGTCCAGGACAAGAGCCGGGAAACGGTCATTAAACCAGTGAGGCAACCCATTGCGAAAACAAACATTACC
>JBLHRR010000180.1:0-10149 GCA_047626155.1 Saprospiraceae bacterium
GTGTAATTTTAGACTGCCTGCCTGCGTTAAATAAACAATTGAAACCAGGCGGAATCTTACTCGTATCAGGTGTATTGAGTTCTGATAAAGAGTTAGTGATAGGAGCCGCTAAAGACAACAATTTCAGCGCAAAACATATTAAAGAAAAAAATGGCTGGATTTGTGTCTTTTTCAGTTTAGATAGTTGAATAGTGTATTAATTGATTCGTTAATTAGTGCCCTTGTAACGCAAGAAAAACTTTATGTTCCTTCGTGACCTCCGCCTATCGTGCGGACAGGTTTGTGGATTATAAAAAAGAAACTTCAAGCAAACCGAAAAGCAAACCGTAGCGTCTTCGTAGCGTCGTTGCGGTTCCCTTAACCGTTAAAATTAAGACATCAGCAATGATCATAAGAATTACAACCCTACTTCTATTTTCTTTCCTATTCAGTATTTCGGCTCAAGCCCAAAAGCTCGATACCATTTCCAACAATCGGGATTTGTATGTCAAACAGCTAGAGACCTTCATGACCTCCTCTAAACGGCAGGTCATGGAAAAGCTATTTAGCCAATACAAAAAATACTTAAAATCTGGTGTCTTTACTGATGAGGAATTTGAGCAAATCGTCTCTACTTCCAATCTCATGCTGCGACAAAAGATGAGAGCAAGCCCACACTTCAGTAATTATCTATCGGCCTTAATGGTGGTGAAAAGTACAGAAGAAGACCAAGGTCGTTTCGTCAAATGGCACAATGTACTGGATGGAATGCTAACCAATATCGAAGACCGAAAAGTGAAACCCTATGATGATTTTCTGAAATTTTCCATTGATTTTTTCGCTGGCAATACCCTCCGGACTTCCAAAGGCGGTGTTACCTGGTATACGATTGCGGATAAGTATGAATTGTTTCTAGATGGTAGAAAACCGAAATTAAAATATGAGCAACTCGATTTATTCGCTCACCGGAAAAACGATACCATTACGATTAAGAAAACATCGGGTATTTATTCGCCTATTGACTTGGAGTGGAAGGGAGTAGGTGGAACAGTGGTCTGGGAACGATATGGATTAGAAGAGGAGATTTATGTTGAACTGGATACTTATGCACTGGACGTTAAAAAGAGTCTGTATCGGGCCAATAATGTAAAACTGAGTTATCCGGATTTCTTTCCTAATACAAAAATTCTAGGTCGTTTTGAAGATAAAATTCTTACAGGAAATAAGGCAACGGGTGGTTCCTATCCTCGTTTCGAATCTTATAAGGAGATTCTAACCATTGAAGACCTAGGAGCAAATACCGCTTACAAAGGTGGTTTTAGATTACATGGAACTACAGTTTATGGTTTTGGATCTAAAGAAAATAAAGCCATTATAGCCATTAAAGATAAAAACAATGAGGTCAGCTTTCGGGGAGAGTCTTTGTTGTTCGTCATTCGAAAAGGAGAGAAGTTGTCTGGCGAAAAGGTAGAGGCAGTCATGTATATGGATGGAGACAGTTTGTTTCATCCTTCAGTAAATGTGCGTTTTAATATTCCGAACAAAGAATTGAGCCTGTATCGAGGAAAGCGGGGTAGTGATAGAAACCCATTTTTTAGCTCCTTTCATCAGATGAATTTGGACGTGGATAATATTGATTGGCTGATGGGCCGAGATTCCGTTCTTCTTGGTAAGACTAGTGTTAGTTTTTCTAAAGCCAATAAGAAAGTAGAATTTGAATCTTTGAATTACTTTGAAGAAAATGACTTCCGTCGAATCCAAAACCTATCTACCACCAATCCGATTTCCATCATTAAATCTTTTGCGGAAGAAGAGGGAACAGATATGCTTTCTGCCAATAGATTGGCGAAACGCTTGAACACCAATTATGATGTGACGAGTATTCAAAGTTTGCTTTATGACTTAGTTGCTCAAGGTTTTGTAAACTACGATAGTGAAGATCAAATAGTAGAGGTCAAGCAAAAGGTATATCACTATGTAGCGGCTTACGCCAAACAAGTTGATTTCGACTTATTGAGAATTACTTCCCAAACAGATAGTACCAATGCCGTGATGTTGGTTTCTGATAAATCCATAGAAACCAATGCGGTTTCCAGCGTAGAATATAGTCAAACGCAAAAGGTTGGCGCACGTCCTTTCAAAGAAAAACTCATCATGAAAAAGAATCGTGATATGGATTTTGATGGTCGGGTCTTTGCTGGTTTTGGCCAGTTCGAGGGGAAAGATTTCTCTTTCATTTATGATAAGAATCAAATCATCATGGATTCTATTCGCTTCTTTGACCTCTTTATTCCTGATTTGGAAAAAGTAGACAAAGAAGGAAATCCCTCTCCAGAAGCTTATTCCATCGCCTCAAGAATAGAACACACCATGGGCGTATTACTAATTGATGCCCCTTTGAACATGTCTGGGACAGAAGAAATTCCAATGTTTCCTTCGCTGAATACCAAAGGCCCCGCTTACATTTATTATGATTATAAAGAAACCCAAAAGGCAGCTTACCCACGGGATTCCTTCTATTTTCAACTGGATAAATTTACGTTCAACAGCCTGGACAATTTCACCGAAGAAGATTTGAAATTTGATGGTGAAATGATAACGGCTGATATTTTCCCCCCATTTAAAGAAACCTTGTTGCTACGGGAGGAAGATGCTTCTCTGGGTTTTGTAAACGAAACACCGCTCGAAGGTTATCCATGTTACTTGAACAAAGGCACCTATAAAGGTTCTGTTGATTTGAGTAATATTGGCTTACTCGGAAAGGGAAACATTACTTACCTAAGTGCCTCTTTAAATTCAGAAGACATTATATTCAAACCAAAACAGCTGACCGCAACAGCCGAACTTTTCGCTTTGGAAGAAGATCGTACCTCTGACTTACGAGTACCGCATACACGAGGTTATGATGTATCTATTGACTGGAGACCTTATCAGGATAGTATGTATGTCCGTACTAAAGAAAAGGATTTTAAGCTCTTTAATAAAAACGTGCATACATTGTCAGGTTTGTTGATTCTGACACCTGGTGGTTTGAAAGGCCGTGGATTATTTGATTGGGATCAGGGGTCTTTGGATTCGGAGTTGATGTCCTTCGGCCCTTATTCTGTACTTTCTGATACGGCTAATCTAAAGATTAAAACGGGAGATTTGGATGCACTGGCCTTTGATACGAAAGACATTAATGCCAACCTGGATTTTGACAGAGAAATTGGTTACATCCAATCCAATAAAGAAGATAACCTCGTGACGATGCCTTACAATCAGTATCAGACAACGCTGAATGATTTTGTCTGGGATATGAAAGAACAAACGGTAACTTTTAAAAATGAAGACGGAGCAGACGGTGTTTTTACTTCCATACATCCCAATCAGGATTCCCTAAGATTTACAGGTAAGACTGCCTTTTATGATTTGAAATCCAATCAGTTAAGTATTGGAGATGTTCCATATATTCAAAGTTCTGATGCATATATTTACACAAGTGACGGAGCCGTGGGCATTGAATCCGGAGGCCGAATGGGGACCTTGCAAAACGCCAAAATTGTTGCGGATACCATTACAAAGTATCACGTCATCAACAGAGCGACAGTAGATATCCTGGGAAAGAAAGAGTACCGCGCTACTGGTTTTTATGAATACAATATCGGAAGTAAAATTCAAGAAATTGAATTTGCTAACATTATAGGTACACGAGTTGGAAAAGGTAAAAGGTCTGAAAAGAAATCAGTAACCAGAGCAAAGGGAGAAGTCCAAGAATCGGATGATTTTTTCATTGATCAGAAAACAGGTTACAAAGGACAAATCAGTTTGAGTGCGGATTCCAAAAATCTCCAGTTTAAAGGTTTTGCTCGTTTGGATTCGCCAAAGTTGCCTTCGCCAGAATGGTTCTCTGTTGCTTTTGAAGGAGATAAAAATGATTTGGCCATTGTCTATGACATTCCTAAAAATGAGGATGGCGCTCGTTTGAAAACGGGATTATATGTATCCAGAGAAACCGCGGAAATCTATCCCCGAATCATGATGCCTTTGCGATACAGTAAGGACAGGCCGATAATAGAAGCCAAAGGTTTATTCAAATACGATAAGATTCAGGAGGAATTTAATTTTGGAGATTCTATGAAAATTGCCGACGACGTTCCTTTTGGGAATAAGTTGAATTTTTCTAATAAAACCGGAAAGTACAAAGTAGAAGGTAAATTGAACGTAGGTACCGGATTGGATTATGTCAAAGTAAAAGCAGCCGGAGCAGTGACCGGAGACTTTGGAGGAGATGCGCCACCGAAAGATTTGATCTTCAAAATGATGGCGGGAATGGAAATCATCCTTCCTAATAAATTGCTAAAGATAATGGCAGCGGACTTGAAGTCAAACAGTTTCGAGTCCCGTGTGATTGACTATGTGAAAAGTGCAGATTTTTATGAAAAGGCACTTGCCGAGTTCATTCCACCTAACAAGGAAGGCAACGTAAGTAAGGATTATAAAGAAGCTAGAAACAGAATGCTCAATACCGGTTTGAACCTACCAAACAAGTACGATAAATACAGTTTCCTATTCAGTGATCTTCCAATGAAATGGAATTCAGAATACCAGTCTTTTGTTTCCATGCAAGACGAACTTGGCCTTTGTAGTATCAATGGCGAAATCTACAACCGCTATGTCAAAAGTTTCGTCGAATTCAAAATGCCTTCCAATAACGATGACCGTATGTACATTTACATCCTGTCACCAGCAGAGCAATGGTATTACTTCGGATACAAGCAAGGAATCTTAAGCGTAGTTTCTTCTAACGAGAAATTCATGGAAGAACTAAACGGCCTGAAGAAAAAAGAAATGATTAAGAAAATGGATGATGGAGAGACTTATGAAATCCAGGTGGCCAATCCTAGTACGGCTACCATGTTTGTGACACGGGCGCAAGCGGCAAGGAAGTAGGGGGACGAAAAAATGCAATCATAAATTTCTTGATATTTTGAATTCCGTTTTACAAATTTTTTATCCTTGTTTACAAATGAGACACATAGGTTTTTCCTCTCTAATTTGGTAGGATTTGTACATTCATAAGTCTGGAAGTATCCTTTCTGGGAGCTACTTTGGACTTCATTCTCTCATTCTCTCATCCAATAACTACCACATTCAGGGCATAGCTCCGCACTAAAAAATGGGCTACATTTGTAGAACCGAAAAGGGAAAAGAAGATCTCCTCTGTCTTTCTAAAGTTTCCTTTCCTCCTCCCTTGCTTCAAAGCAAGTCGTCCACAAACATATTGTTATTATTTCCCCTTTAAGAAATAAACCGTGCTGTGTAATATGAACAAACACAATGAGCACAACCCACCCTCCACATCTCCTACCCCCCGTTTTTTTTGTACTAAAGTCACCACTACTATGAAATTGAATAACTTCGTCAGTATCAGTCTGATGCTAGTTTTCCCTCTACTAGCAATTGGAAATCCAGCGAGTCGGTTTCCTGAAAATCGAGTAGAGTTCATGAAAGAGCTGAAGCTCTATTTGTTGTCCACAAAGAAAAAGGAAGCCATTTCGGCCTACGATTACTTTGAACAACAATTAAGTAGTGGTTTATATACCGATCCGGAGGTTAGTCGGATCATAGCTGTGAGTAATGAAATGGTGAATCGCAAATTAGCGGCCACCCCGTATTTCACAGATTTTCTAAAGAGTGTAACAGCTCTTAAAAAGAACAAGAACAATCATTTTCTGTTTGACAGCTGGAATCAAACTTTAAATGATTTGTTATTATCGAAATCAGAAACGGCAGGAACATCCTTTCGGGAAATGCTCTCCTTTTCGATTTTGTATTTTGAAAAAGGATTGTTATGTAATGCCGGAGCAAGTATAAGCTGGCGGGCAGAGGCCAATGCGAAATTTTTTACTTTACTGGAAGGTGAGCCTTGTTTGCGTTTTGAAGAAACAGACTTAGTTTGCTTCAAGAGAGATAAAGAAATGCGGATTGGTGGAACAAGCGGTGCTTATTTTCCAGCAGAGAAAAGGTGGAGAGGGAAAGGCGGAATGGTAACTTGGGCAAGGGTAGGACAAGCGGATGTACTTTGCGAATTTGATGTATTCGATATTCCACTTGGCAAAGGAGTTTATAAAATCGAAAAGGCATGGTTGAGCTATGCAGATTACTTCGGAACAGAAAAGGTTGAAGGGACTTTCTCGGATAACCTCAAAGGACAACAACAGAAAAAAACAGGGAACTATCCAGTTTTTGAATCGGCTAGTAAGCAGTTGGTAATGCCTTTTGGTAAAAGCAATATTACTTTTAAAGGAGGCATACAGTTAAAAGGTTCGACGTTGTATGGTATTGGAAATGAGCAAAGTAGCGCATATTTGAAGGGGTATGGAAGTAACGATTCGTTTTCGTTTGAGGCTAGAGGCAGTCGCTTTGTAATGGACAAAAACAGTCGAATAGCAGGGGAGGAGGTAGCCGCTGCCATTTTCTTTGGCCGTGATTCAGTCTACCATCCGTCAATTAAATTCAAGTTCCTTTTTGAAAAAAATAGATTGACCTTACAGCGAGGAGATCGAGGCTCTAACCGAAATCCTTTTTTCAATTCACTAACCCAAACAAACATAGATTCAGAGCGACTGGATTGGGATTTAAGAACCAATGAAGTAATCGTAAATGAGAAAAATACAAGCATAGGAAATACCAATAAAAAAGTAACTTTTGAATCAGCTCAATATTATAGCGAGCACGATTATCGGAGGTTGCAATCCGTTGCTTCTGTGCATCCTTTGGCTGTTCTTAAGAGTCTGTCCGATAAAGAAAAATCTAAATCAGTATCTGCTGAAAAATATGCACAAACCATCAATACTCGTTTTGACGTGTCTACTATTAACAGCCTTATCTACGACTTAGTCGCTAAGGGTTATATTCTATATGATAAAAAAACAAAACAGATTCAGGTGTTGGATAAGGTCTTTCATTATTGTGATGCCAGTCAGGAACGAATTGACTATGATGTTTTAAAGCTGGTTTCAGAATCAGATAAGACAAATGCAAAAATAATGTTAGAAGAATCCGTAGTGGTGGCTAATTCGGTAGATGTGGTTGAATTCAGTCCATTACAAAAAGTAGCTGCTCAACCCTTGAAAGGAAAAGTGAAAATGGGAAAAAACAGAAGTCTTACATTTAATGGAAAATTATATGCCGGTTTAGCAACCTTCCGGGGTACTGCATTCAATTTTAACTATGAGCCCTTTACAATGGACTTGGACTCAGTAACTTACTATGATCTTTTCGTACAAACAGGAGAGAAAGATGCTCAAGGAAATCCAGAGGCTTTCTCGATAGCTTCCAGAATCGAAAACACTGCGGGTGTTTTACTAATTGATGCTCCATTTAATAAATCAGGACGCGAAGATATCGCTACTTTTCCAGCTTTCAAAACAACAGCACCGGCCTATGTTTATTATGATTTTGAAGAAACATTAGAAGGTTGCTACAAGAGAGATTCGTTTCATTTTAAATTACATCCATTTACCTTAAATAATTTGGATCATTTTTCTGCTGAGAATTTCCACTTCAAAGGGCAAATGGTTTCTGCCGGTATTTTTCCAGAGTTTGAAGAAACGATGGTCTTGAATGAGGAAGACCACTCGTTGGGTTTTAAACATGAAGTTCCTGCGGAAGGATATGCTACTTATGGCAAAGGTCACTTCAAAGGGAAAATGGATCTCAGTAATGAAGGCCTCCGTGCAGCTGGAACCATCACTTACAAATGGGCAACCATTGATTCAGAAGATTTAGTTTTCAAGCCTAATCAAATGACAGCTACTGCGAATAGCTTTTCTATAACAGAAGATTTACAAAATGGCATTCCTAACGTTCTTGGAACAGGAATCTCGATTGATTGGCATCCGCAGAAAGACAGCATGTACATAAAGGCTTTGGATGCACCATTCCAATTGTTTGATTCAGAAGAGAATAGACTAATGGACTTACTCATTCTGACTCCTGATGGTGTAAAAGGTCGTGGAGTTTTCGAATGGAAATTAGGTGCATTGGAATCGAACCTATTTAACCTTGGCGCTAAAACGATTTCAGCTGATACTGCCAATCTAGCTGTAAAAGTAAAAGGGTTTGGAGAGCTGGCTTTGCATACCAATAACGTTTCTTCCGAAATGGATTTCTCAGGTAACATTGCATTTGTACAAGCTAATTCGGATACAGTGACAACAGACTTTCCAAATAATAAATACCGGACTTCAATGAATGCCTTTAATTGGGATTTTGGAAAAGAGCAAATTACTTTTTTGACAGGAACCGATAAGTTGGGTTCTTTTGTAGCACTGTCGGAAGAGGTAGATAGTTTGAATTTTGAAGGAGCTAATGCAGGATTAGATTTAATAACAAATGAATTGCACATAGGTGGTGTTCCTTTTATTGCAGTAGCTGACGCTCAGGTATTTCCAGATAATGGAGATGTAAAGGTATTACCGGGAGGGAAAATTCCAAGTTTGGAAAATGCAAAAATCATTGCAGACACAAAGAACAAATATCATGTCTTCAATAAAGCGAAGGTTGATATTTTAGCAAGAAATAAATACACTGCTTCTGGATTCTATGAATATCCTGTTGGAGAAAAAATGCAGGAAATAAAGTTTACAGATATAGGTGCTTCTGACAAAAGAAAAGTGAAGAAAGGAAAGGGTGGAATTACCTTTGCAAATACGACGGTTGATCATTTGTACATTGATACTCCTTTAAGTTTCAAAGGCGAAATCAGCTTGAGAGCAGATGAAGCGAATTTGTCATTTGATGGTTTTGCCCAAATGGATTTTGCAGGGTATCAATCAAATTGGTTTAAGTTTGAAGATTTGGCAGACCGAAAAAATCTTCAAGTGACTTACGATAATGACTTGGTGAATTATAAAGGTGATAAAGCATTCACAGGAATTTTTGCAAATCGTTCTGATGGGAAATTATATCCTTCGTTTATGTCTGCCTTGAAAACACCATCTGATAATGATGTTTTTGTTTGCACTGGCTTGATGGATTTTAATCCAGAATTGCAACAATATGCTTTCGGAGATTCTGTCAGAATTGTTTCTGGAACAAAGCAGGGCCAATTGATGTCCTTAGATAAAGAGGGAAATACGACAGTTGAAGGTCGTTTTGCTGTAGGGCCTACTCACCGATATGCTAATACTCAAGTTGTAGGAAAAGCGAAAATAGAAAAAGGGGAAGAAATCAGAAACTTCGAATTTATGGCAGGAATGAATATTCATATTCCTGAGAAATTGATGTCCATCATTTATAGAGCTTTTAATGAGAATAGTTTTCAACTATTGTCTACCAGCTATAAAAAGGATGCTTTCTATGAAATGGTTTTAGCCAACTGGATTCCGGAAACGCGTGCCATGAAAACGGCTCTAGCTGAATTAATATCATATGATGAACTTCGAATCCCTCAGGATTACAACGATTTTACGTTTACCTTTTCTAAATTACCGATGCTTTGGAATAAAGATTATCAATCCTTCCTTTCTGCAAAAAGTAAAATAAGCTTGAATAGTATTAACAAAGCGATTTTCAATAAAGAGGTAGAAGCTTATGTGGAATTTCGAAAATATAGAGAAGAAGAAGATGGGCTTACTTTGTATTTAGTTGCACCAAATGGTTTGTACTATTATTTCAATTACAGGAACAGTATTTTGAGTACCTGTTCAGATGATGAGCAATACATGTCTTTACTGGGGGATATGTCAGATAAAGAATTGAAGAAGAAAGTGAAAGGTAGGGATGATGATTATGAAATCCAAAGAGTCTCAATCAGTCGTGCAAAACAATTTGTAAACCGAGTGAAAGAGGGGAGGAAGTAAATAAACTCAATGTTAGAAGAAAATATAATTCGGGGAGATCTCCTCTGATAAAATAAAATTTAGGTGACTTAGCTTTATGCACCTGTGGATTAGTTTCCGCAGGTGTATTTTTTATTATATCAAAATTGTCATTCTATTTTAAACTGCACATATATAATTATAAATTAATTGTCAGGCTTTATATAAACTATAGCTTAAGTAAGTTTTTTATTGATTATAGATATTTTGAATATAGTAGGATGATTTTAATCAAATCGGACAAATAAACTGTTACGCCCTCTACCTTTTTTAGGGTAGAGGAAAACCAAACTTTGTTAAAACG